>NZ_JBYFCH010000004.1:0-413816 GCF_057652295.1 Runella sp. R5_40
CCACAATTGTATTACTGGCGCGACAGCAATCAAAACGAAGTAGATTTGCTGATGCAAGATGGGCTAAAACTTCACGCAATTGAAATTAAAGCGGGCAAAACAATTAACGGCGAGTTTTTTAAAGGATTAACCTACTTCAAAAAGATAGCACCCGATGCCCAACTACATTTGGTGTATGGTGGTGACGACTATCAAAAGCGTAGTGAAGCCACAGTACTGGGCGTAAACCATCTGGAGCAATTGTTCATAGGAACATCATCTTAATAACAGACTGGTTAAAGTTTCTTGTAACTTGCAATCTTGTGTTCCATTTAACCTATTGATGATGAAAATAGCACCGTATCTATTACTTGCGCTGTTGGCCGTCCAATGCAAAACAGCCTCAACTCCTCCCCAAAATTTGCAAGAAACCCTGGCCGATGTTGAAAAAATCAAAGGCCGTACCGAATACATTGAGTCGCCCTACGTAACAGCGGGCGACCGCGTCTATATGGTGGGTCACCAAGACGGTTCTTTTCCCGATTTGGGGTGGCACATTACGGGCGAAATGGGAGGAATTTGGGACCATCCGATTAAATTGATGGATGGATTTTCGGCCCAATTAACCTTCAACAATTCTACCCTTTGCCTTAGTAAAGCCGACACGTTTTACAATTATCCCTTTGCCAATCAACACGTTTACCTTCTTCCCAAAGAAGGAATGCGGGTAGAACGTTTGCAGTTTGTGCCTGATGGGAAAGAAGCCATTGTGGTTCAGTATGCGTTTCATAACTCCGACGCCAAAGAGAAAAAAATCACGTTTCAGTTCAACGGAAAGTCGGATTTGAGGCCTACTTGGCTTTCGGAACGCACCAACACCCAAGACGGAAACGACCAAGCAACGTTTGATGCGGGCTCTAACGCTTGGGTCGTGAAAGATAGCCTCAATGAATGGTTCGTTACGTTTGGGTCAACGCTTACGCCCGTCAAACACGCAACGGAAACCAACGATTTTACCTTAAAATCAGTAGGCAAAGGCACCAATGCTTCGCTGATCTATGAGCTCACGCTTCCTGCCAACGGTTCGCTTGTGCTACCATTCACCGTGGCGGGGTCGTACGAATCGAAGGCACAGGCACAGGCTACGTTGGAAGAAGTTCAAGGAAAAACGGCGGAATTGTTCCGTGCCAAAAAGAAACGATATGCCGAATTAGCGTCACAAACGCAGATTTCGATTCCCGACAAAGACGTCCAACAAGCCTTTAACTGGCTCAAATACAGCACCGATTGGCTCGTACGCGACGTACCTGCGGTGGGTCGTGGGCTTGCCGCAGGTCTGCCCGATTATCCGTGGTGGTTTGGGGTGGACAATGAGTATTCATTGCAAGGTGCTTTGCTCATCGGCCGCTTTGACATTGTCTATAAAACCATTGAGTTGCTCGTTAAAGAGTCGAATCGGGTCAATAAAAACAGCGGGCGGATTCTCCACGAAATGTCCACCAACGGACAGGTTTTTAACGAAGGAAACATCAATGAAACGCCCCAATTTGCGACGCTTATTTGGACCGTTTATCAATGGACAGGCGATAAGGAGTTTTTGGCCAAGTACTACCCTGTGGTAGTGAAAGGCTTAGATTGGTTGATGAAAGAAAACGACAAAGACGGCAATCTCCTCCCCGACGGCTTTGGCATGATGGAAATTCACGGGCTGAACAGCGAAATGATTGACGTGGCGGCCTACAGCCAAAAAGCATTTGCAGACGCGGCACAAATGGCCAAAGAAATGGGGGATGTAACGCTGGTAGCTAAGTACCAAAACATTGCTCAAAAAATCAAAGACAAAATCAATACGGAGTTTTGGGTACCTGAAAGTCAGTCGTATGCCGATTTTATTGGTACAAAAGAGCAAACCCTCCACCTAATTGACGACGCCATCGTAAGGGCCGATACGCTCAAAAAACCTTGGGCCGTCGCCGAAATGAAAGCTTTGAAGGCAAAGGTCAAATCTTTGCCCGCAGGAACGAAAAAAGGCTTTGTCCTCCACCACAATTGGGTCGTAAATACGCCGATGGAAATGGGCATCGCCGATTCGGACAAAGCCTTAAAAGCCCTTGAAACGGGGCATAAGTTTGTCAATCCTTTTGGGATGTTCGTCACGGGTATCGACCGCGACGAATCGGCGGGCAAAGACGTGAGTTCGGCAGCGAAGGGCAAGAAAACATTTACCTATACGGGTGCCGTGATGACCCTCCCAACGGGTGTTCAGGCCATTTCTGAAAACAACTACGGTCGTCCCGACCAAGCCCTCGACTACCTCAAGCGCATGACGCGGGCTTTTAGCTTTGCGCTCCCTGGGTCGATGTACGAAGTTTCTCCCGATTTTGGCATGTTTGCCCAAGCATGGACACTTTATAGTTTTGGCGTACCGATTGTTCGTCAATTCTTTGGTATTCAACCCAATGCCGCCCATAAAATCATTCGGATTCAACCTCAATTTCCTTCCTCGTGGGACAAAGCAAGCCTAGAAAAATTAACCATTGGCGACAATCAGTTAACGGTTCATTTTGAAAAAAGTGGCAACAAACAGACCATTCGCCTATCACAAACCAAACCTGATTGGAAAATCGTTTTTGCCTTGCCAAAAGGAAAGTATAAATCGTGGGAGGTAAACGGCAAAAAAGTAACGGCGACGCAGGAAGGGGCACTAGATGTGTCGGGAAGTAATGGGGAGAAAATAGTACTCGAAGCCTTTTAATGGCATATAACTTCCCTGCACCTTCCCGAAAGTTCAAAACTTTCGGGAAGGCAAAAAAAATACCTCAACCCCATGAATATAAAGACTTTAACTCGCCTTTTTCCTATTATCTTAGCATTGGGGCTGTTGGGTTTCTTGTCCAATTCCCAACAAACTTTGAATCTAGAAAATGCCTTCCCTCAGCTCACGTTTGAGCGTCCTGTTGAGTTTACCCATGCGGGCGACGGCAGCAATCGTTTGTATGTGATTGAGCAAGAAGGACGGATACGGGTGTTTGAAAATAGCCCTTCGGCAAAGTCAGCCGACGTTTTTTTAGACCTTAAAAACAAAGTTTCCTCGGAAGGTGAAATGGGATTACTGGGGCTTGCTTTTCACCCCAATTTTAAGCAAAACGGCTATTTTTACGTCTATTATACCAAACGTAAACCACTGGAATCCATCATTGCCCGCTACCAAGTGGTTTCCAACAAAGTGGATGTTTCGACGGAAACTATTTTACTGCGGTTTGACCAGCCTTACGACAACCACAACGGCGGCAAAATCGCCTTTGGCCCCGACGGATACCTCTACATCGGAACGGGAGACGGTGGTGCGTGGGGTGACCAGCATAATTATGCCCAAAATCGAAGTTCGTTACTGGGAAAAATCTTACGAATTGACGTCAACCAAACAACCCGAGGCGCTTACGGCATTCCAGCCGACAATCCCTACGTGGGCTCGACGGAAGGTTTTCGGGAAGAAATTTATGCGTATGGACTGCGAAACCCGTGGAGATTCAGCTTCGATACCGCTACTAAACAACTTTGGGTGGGCGATGTGGGTCAAAATGAATTTGAAGAAATAAATATCGTGACTAAAGGAGGGAATTACGGCTGGCGACTCAAAGAAGCCGTGCGTTGTTATAACCCTCGAAAAGATTGTGACCCTGCCCAACAACTCATCGACCCCATTCACCATTACCCTCGTTCCGACGGCGTTTCGGTAACGGGAGGGTTTGTGTATCGAGGTTCGCGTGCGCCTTCCCTGCGGGGAAAATACCTTTTTGCTGATTATAGCAATGGCAAAGTATGGGCACTTCGTTTTCAAGGAAATCAAAAAATGGAGGTTCAACTTCTTACCAACGAAGGTGGGGCGGTTTCTGCCTTTGGCGAAGATGCCCAAGGAGAGCTTTACCTTTTGGATCATTCTAGCGGCAAAATCAACCGATTTTCTCCATCAAACTAACCCAAAATCACCCAACGTATGACAACTCCCACCGTTCTTTTAAATCATTTTTACCTGACCCTCGACCGCGAAACATTTCAGGCAATAGCCCAATGTGAGTTTTTACGCCATCAGTTTGCCCCAAACGAAATCAGAACCACCCATCGAACCGACCGAAGTTATACAGGGCTTTATTTTTACGGAGAGAAAACGTATTTTGAATTTTTTGACGTCACGACAGAAATACATCGGCACATTGGTGATTCTGCCATTGCGTTTGCCCTTGAAAACGAAGGAGATACTACTCTTTTAGAAAGTCATTGGCCTGATTCGCACCGACTCAGCATTACTCGCCCTACGGATACCGAACAAGTACCTTGGTTTGAGATGCTCATTCCAAAAGGATTCACGCTTGAACACCCTCTGACCTTCTGGACGATGGAATACCACCCTACTTTTCTTACAAGCTGGTTTCCAACGGTCACTGCTGCCCCTGCATTGGCGCGCCAAGAGGTTTTAGAACGTTACAAATCCCGAATTGGTGAAGTTGGTCACCCCTATTTCAAAAATATAAGTGGCCTGACCATTGGATTACCCGCAGAGGTCTATCAGGCCGTTGATCATTTTACCCACCAATTTGGGTATGCAAAAAAAGCCACGTCTAGCGGTTTTTTCTTTACCGATGTTGAAGATGTAACATACCACATTCAGCTCTCAGAGAATGAGCACTATGGAATTTCGGAAGTAGTTTTTGAGGTGATGGGCCAACCGAGTCAGGCAGATTGGAAATTGGGCAACTCTGAACTTCGATTTTTTAACGACCAAAATGCCGTTTGGAAGTTTTGGTAAAACATCTTCCCGAAAGTTTTTATCTTCCCGAAAGTTTTGAACTTTCGGGAAGATGGAACTCCTAAACGCCTTTCGCGATTTTATCCAAACGAACAATTGACTGCACCATCGAGCGAACGTCGTGGTAATTGATTTTCCAAGAGTGACTCATGTGTTTCCAAATTGGCACCCCTTGGCGCGTCATCAGCGGCCACCACTCTCCAAGTTCGTGATTAATCATTTTGTCAAACACAAAACGGTGGATGTTTTCGTACGCCTCCAAATACTTTTCATCTTTGAGGTAACGATACGCATCCAACATCCCAATCAACATTTCGGCTTGTTGCCAGAACTCTTTCTCGCGGTCGTACACCTCGCCCGCGTGCGAACCTTCAACAAATACACCGCCAAATTCCCAGTCAACGCCGTATTGTAATGAATGGCTGTACGATTTTTTGATTTGCTCGCCGTACGTATCATAGGGTAAACCTAGTACGTCGAGGGCGTGCATCAACAACCACGCAAACTCCGAATTGTGTCCGTAGCTGGTATTGTCTTCTGCGGCGGCTTTCATTCCGTCTTCGGAGAAGCGATCCCAACCCCATACAATATCAAATTTGATTTGTGGTGCTACCGACCAGTCTGCCCAAAACTGCGGGATGCCAGTGCCGTATTCTGGGTGCATGATTTTAGTCACCAACAACTCAATGATTTCTAACAACTTACGACGGTGCACCTCCAATCCTGTACATTCGTACAAGGTCGTGAAGGCTTCCATTAAGTGCATGTGCGCATCAAGCGTTTTACGATCACCACCTGCTGCACCTGGTCCTTTGAGGGTCCAATCGCGGTGGAACATTTCAAAATATCCCCCAAAGTGGGTATCTGCACCGTATTTTTGGAGGAGGTCAAAACATTTCTCAGCGTACTCCCGACCGCGCGAATCTCCCGTGGCGAGGGTATATTCACTCAATGAATAAATACAAAAACTGAGGCCGTAGATGATTTTTTGGTCGTTGGTAACTTCCCCTTTGCGGTTGGTCATCCAGTAAAACCCACCAAACTCCTCGTCCCACATGTTGTTAATGAGGTAATCAACCCCGTGGCGAGCCATTTCGGCAAATTCACCATTACCATATCCCGCACGGTGCACCGACGAATAGGTAAATACCGACCGAGATTGAGCAATCAGCGATTTTTCATCTTCGCCCGAATCATTTCCAAACTGGTCAAAATGCGTTAAAAAGCCGCCATTTTCTTTATCGACAGTACGCTTTACCCAAAAAGGCAATAGTCCATTGTTAAGATACGTCTCAATTTCCTGACGCAAGGATGCAATTTTTTCAGAAGTCATAGTGAAGCGTTTTTTTTCATAAAAACACAAACGTGTGTAATAACTACTTAAAGTGTGCCGATTTGGGCTATTTCATTGAAAAGACTTGGCAAGGTTATGCATATTCAGGCTAAATTTGTTTTAAAAAATAGCCTCAGCGAGGTTTAATCTTAATAGAAAAAGGCAAAAAACCATCCAAAAGCCCCATCGGGGTGACCTATTTCACCTCAATGGACGGGCTTTTCAAACCTACTCCATTCTTTCTCAAAAGATTTATCTCCTTTGAAGCAAAGAATTGTAACTTTATCCTATTCCCAATATTTTTTTAACAAATAAGTAGCAAGTGATACTCTAACAAGCTAAATTCGCAATAATGAAAAGATACCCCTCATTTAAGTTTTAAAAATCATAATGTAAAATACCTTGGCAGTTACAAAAACTAATATCAACCATATAAACATCAAAGTATAATGGTATCACCAAAAAAAATAAGTTATTCAGAAGCTAAAAGTAATTTTTTACCAATTAATCATTTTAATTTAAGGGTGTTTTGGGATTATTGGAGTGATTCAAATAAAGACTTTAATTTTCTTCTTTATGAAGGCAATATAGCTTTAGATTCTCTAAATTTAGACAACGATAGATATAACAATGATATTATTGGAATAATTATAAACGGAAATTTATTAGTCAATAATATTTACAATTTTGAAACCGACTATGGAATTCATTTAATCGTTTTAGGTAACGTTGTTGCAAAAAATATCATTGTAGGGGGACAAGACATAAACATAAGTGGAAACTTGGATATTTCAGAAGTATTTCTTGGATTTTATAATCATGGGGGTATATTTGTTGAAAACAATGTAAGTTGTCCTACTATTATTATTGAAGATTACGCCTTTGTGACCAATGGAGAGGTAAATGGTTCTGTATTTGGAAGTGAATGTATTTATTTCTTAAATGAGCCAAATGAAAAATCAATATGCCCTAATCCTGACTCGTACTTAGAAAATATTTTTGACGAATCCGCATTTGAGACACATGGCTTAAACTTTATAGCTATTGCTCGTAAAGCCGAATTAAACGAGACTATTTTATCAAAATATGTTTATAACAAACAAACAGATTGTATTAACATAGACACAATTTCACACTGGATAAACTACACCCAAAAACCTAACAATACTATTAGTTTAAAAAAATGGGATACTACCATTATTATTACTAAATATCCTAATCAAGAATTAGAAATTCACAAATACAAAGACATTTATAAATATGTTGTCATTAATGAAAAAGTTGAATTCTATTTAAAACAAAAAGAGGATAAAAATTTTATTCACGTTAATGAAGGAAGTATAGCCTACCGAAGGGCAAAAAGACTTCTTGAATATGAATCAAAAATTATAGATTTATATTTTCAATCTTGACATTAAGCCCATTAATAGCCTTAAAAACTTCACTAAACCCAATAAACCTAAACTCCTAAAATTCAAACACTTACCCCCTCCACATTCAGATTAAACTCTTTTAAAAAGAACCTAAGCGAAGCTAAATCTTAGAAAAAATACTCCATTCTTTCTAAGATTTAGCTCCTCTGGAGCAAAAAAATACAACTTTTTTATATGTATCAGCAACTCTAAAGTACCACAGTCGCTGGTTTTCCCTTTGGAACCGTGAGTGTTTTCGAGTTCTTGCCGTATTTAACAAGGATCGTTCCCCCCATTTTAGAAAATACTTGCGCGTGGGTCAACTTCCCGTCTTTCCATTTCATATCTACGACATAACCACCTCTGGCACAAAGCCCCTTGACTTCCCCTTCTTTCCACGCCGAGGGGAGCGCTGGTAAAAGTTCGATGCTTCCATCGTGGCTTTGAAGAAGCATTTCGGCCAAACCTGCCGTTGCGCCAAAATTCCCATCAATTTGAAAAGGTGGGTGAAGATTAAAGAAATTAGGCGCCGATTTTT
Source organism: Runella sp. R5_40 (assembly GCF_057652295.1). Classification (NCBI taxonomy): domain Bacteria; kingdom Pseudomonadati; phylum Bacteroidota; class Cytophagia; order Cytophagales; family Spirosomataceae; genus Runella; species Runella sp. R5_40. The sequence continues at coordinate 8,070 of NZ_JBYFCH010000004.1, forward strand.
GTTTCAAAATAATGTTGAAGTTTTTCAATCCTTCATCACCGTTTCTCAGCCTCGCCCAAAAATTAGTCACCCATGCTGCGCTCCAGCCCGTTTGGCTCGCTCCGCCTCCGTTGGCTAAGCGGTATTCCAGCGATTTTTTGGCCGCTTCCACCAACTGCGGGGTTTGGCTGTAGTTAAACGCATTGCCAGGGTAAAGCGCGTATAAATGCGACATGTGGCGGTGCCCAGGCTCCACTTCTTTGTATTCTTTGGCCCACTCCATCACACGCCCGTCCGAACCAATTTTTACGGGTTGGAGCTTTTTGCGGGCTGTTTTTAACTCTTCGATGAAAGCGTCTTTGTCGTTCAGAACCTCGGCGGCACTGATGACATTGCCAAAAAGCTCGTCGATAATTTCTTGGTCGTGCGCAGGCCCCATGCTTATCGAACCTCGGCTGCCATCGGGTGCGACAAAGGCGTTTTCGGGTGAGGACGCAGGCCCCGACACCAGCAGCCCCGATTCGCGGTCAACAACCAACCAAGCTTTGTAAAAACGGGCGGCATTTTTCAACGTGCCATACACCGACTGCAAATAGTTTTTATCTTTTGTAAAAGCATAATGCTCCCACAAATGTTGGCAAATCCAACCACTCGCCCCCGACGTCAAGCCCCACGAAGGGTGTTCACCTGGCGAAGTAAAACCCCACACATTCACAATCGGATTGACACTCCATCCTGGCAGCCCAAACCGTACGGAAGCCGATTTGGTAGCGGGTTTTTCGATGTCCTTGATAAACTGCGTCATCGACAAGTGCAACTCGCTAAGGTTGGTAACCTCAGCAGGCCAATAATTCATCTGAATGTTGATATTGGTATGGTAATCGCCGTTCCAAGGCGTCTGAATTTTGTTTGCCCAAATGCCTTGTAAGTTGGCAGGAAGGGTGTTTTCGCGGGTCGAAGAAATCAACAAATAGCGCCCAAATTGAAAGTACAGCTGCGATAAATGGTTGTCGTTTTCACCCGTTTTAATCGCCGCCAAACGTTCGTCAGTAGGGGTATTATCAGCCGTTTCGCTCAACGTCAACGCCACTCGATTAAAATATTTTTGGTAATCGGCAAAGTGTTCTTTTTTGGTTTGGGTAAAAGGCTGCGCAAACGCTTTTTTCAAATTGGCCGCCGTAATCCCTTTGTAATCACGGCCTTTGTAAATGGGATAATTGGGCAAATAATCGGTTGAAGCCGTGAGGTATAAAATCACTTCATTGGCATTTTTAACCACCAATTTGTTGTCCAAAAACGACTGCGTTCCTCCGCTCAATTTGGCTTTGAGTCGCGTCATGTACTGCATACCGTCGCTGCCCTGACCATTGTGAAGCGCGCCAAACATGCGCAATTCGCCCTCAGCGGCTTCGGTCGTAAAACGTTCTGGACGATTGAGCGTGGCCGTAAAGCTGATTGCCCCTGCTTTGTTGGCCGTTAGACGCACGACCAACGCGTTCAAAGGCCCACTGACAAAATACTCACGTTTGTAGGTCACGCCGTCTTGGGTATAGCTGACATTGGCAATGGCTTCGTTCAAGTTCAAATCTCGATAATACGACTGATAATCAACCTGTTTACCAAAATCCAACCACAAATCACCCAACGTTTGAAAGCAGCCAAAAGGTACATTGGCTCCATTTCCCTGCCCCGAACCTTTGCCGTTACAAATCTGCGTTTTGTTGGTCAAAGCCGTTGCTTCTTTAAATTTCCCTGCAAAAAGTAAGTTACGTATTTCGTCCAAATACTTGGGTGCATCGGGATTGTCATTGTCAAACGGACTACCGCTCCAGAGTGTTTTTTCGTTAAGCTGAATGCGTTCTTTATTGACATCCCCAAACACCATCGCTCCGATGTTTCCGTTCCCAATTGGCAACGCTTTGAGCCATTCTTGGTCGTCTTTCCAACCTTCTTTACTGTCTGGCGTGGTGGCCGAAGCAGGTTGTTTATACCAAAGTTTCAACGGCTGCTTTTGACCAAAAACAGTTCCGACAATGGCGAGGCAAAGGCCGATTTTTACAAGTATTTTATTCATAGAAAGGGATGTTTAGGGTTCTATTTTTACCGATATTTTGTATTGGGGAATCACCTCTAAGGCGTTGAAGGATGGGCCAGTAGCCTTCATACGTTCTACCACCTCCGACGAAATTCCAGTAATGTTGTCATTCCAAGCCGCCAAACGTACCCTGATTTGCCCGTATGGGAGGTGATTTTTCACCCCCAACAACCAAGGCACCCCATTAAAAAGGTGATCGGTTTTCAATTTTTCGCCTTGCCATAGTTCCGCTTGTCCGCCGCGATAATCCACCTTCACAAACACATCGTTAATATAAGCAGGAATCGCTTCTGCGCTACCGATTTCTACTTCATTTGTTGCTAGTTTTTTTATGCGCAATGCAGGCTTCTTTTGGGAAACATTCACCGTATAATTGTCCCAAATCGACGAAAGTGACTTTTTATGAGGCACTGCCAAAGTGAGTGCATTGGCTGGATATACCTTCAAATCAAACGCATTCTTGTTCAATTGACGCATCTCTAACTGACTGTTTTTTAGGAAAATATCAGCCTCTGAAAGCACCAACACTTGCTTCTCGTTTAGATTTACACGCCACGCATTCTCGGCTTCGGTACGCGTCAAAAACACCAACGTAACTCGTTTCCCTTCCTCATTTTTAAGTTCAATGACACTTGATTTTGAGGAAGACAATACGTCAAAGCCACCTTCGCTACGAAGTGCCCAACCAGCAGATTTCATCACTTGAATGGTGGTTTTATCAAGTGCCACTTGTGGATCAACTCCGTTGAGTTTTTGAAAAAACACCATCAGATTCCCCTCATTTTCAACCTTAGCAAATGGTTGAGCGAGGGCATATTTAACCAAAACTCCGTTTAAATTCAGATTAAAGGGCAAAATCGGCGAGGTTTCTCCTTTCAGCGTAAACGTCGGAAAGTTAATCGTTTCATTGGGGAGTTTTATTTGCAAAGACACCTGTTTATCAGGCATCGGCACCCGTACTTGGGCATTACACAAAAACACAAATCCGTGGTTGTCTTTGACCCGACCTATGTACCTGAGTTTCTCCGTATTTAACTCATCGCGGAGTGGATTGTGGGCTTCTACAACCCGCATTTGTACCAGCTCTTTTCCGAAATCATTGGCAAAATGATGTAAAATTTTCAGGTATTTGTACGAAGGTCGCAAGTAGCCAAATTCGCTAATGGGCGCTTGAAAATCATAATTTTCGGGACAGCCAGGCTCTTTGAGTCCAGGTGATTGGGTACCACCGTGAAACATATAATACCCCATCATGTTCATCCCTCGCCCCATTTGATTTTGAAGGTGTGCTTCTACGATGTGAGGTTCCACCACAAAACGGTTGGCGTAGGTCACCTGACTTCCGCAGCCCTGTTCACACATGCCTTTTGGAAAACGATTGGTATCATAAAATACCTTACCAAGAGCATCGGTCATAATCCATTGGTCGTTGCCGTAGAGGAAATCTTTGGTAGCCTTCCCTCCGTCTTTTTCCCAACCACGGTATGGATACCCACCTTGGAGCGGAATCACTTCTTCCTTGGTATCGTCAAAGACTGTATTGGCCGTCACTGACCAAAAAACAGGTTCAATTTTGCTGGAAAGCGCCATTTTTTTAAGCGTTGAGATATGTTCCGCTTGTCCTGACGCATATTCGTTTTCCAACTGCACCCCAATGATTGGCCCGCCATTTTTGAAGTACAAGCCGCTTGTTTGTGTACCAATCTGTTGGAACAACCGAGAAGATTCCTCTAAATATGCCGAATCATTGGAGCGCTTGCCCTTCATTGAATTTATCCAATCGGGGTGTCCGCCGTACAATTGCTCCCCGTGAGACCACGGCCCAATTCGTAGCCAAACGTAAAGTCCATGGTTTCCGCACAGTTCGACAAACCGCCGTAGGTTCCGTCCTTTTTCCCAGTCCCATGTCCCTTTTGGCGCTTCATGTTCGTTCCAAAATACGTAAGTGGCCACAATCCCCAAACCACCACTTTTCATTTTCAGAAGTGCTTCTTCCCAATCTTGGGGTTGTACCCGATTGTAATGAATTTCGCCCATCAGGGGGTACCACGGTTCACCATTTTTGATAAAATACTGGTTATTAGCCGCCAACGTATTACCCGATGGATTGCTCCCTTGCATTGGCAACCGCGTTGGAGTTGCATTTTGCACTTTTGTCATATCCAAAACGGCTCGTTCTTGGGCATACGTCGAGGAAAACCCTGCCATAAAGGTCAAGGTCAAACCTATTTTTTTTAGGACGTTCATAAAATGCAGTTTTTCTTTTTAGTCAACAATCAATAAAAACCCCTTCGTTGGGGCGATTTCCAAAGCACCCTCTTTGGAAAAAGGCTGGCCTTGTTGGAAGTTTTTGACGGCAGGAATGGTAAACTTTGCCTTAGAAGGGTCGATACCGATGACTTTCCAGTCGATATTTAGTTTCACTTTTACGGTTTCGGACGCCCACGATGCCACCGAAATAAGAGCTTTTCCTTGGTGGACATAAGCCGTTGCCAGCACTTTTTCGTTGTCCGTTTTGACGGGGCAGTTTTCCTCCCAATAGCCACTCATTTTAGCATGGGCAATGTCGAACTCATCCCAAATTTTCCAAATATCACGCGGGTCGCAACTCACCCCTTCCGTAAACCACGGATAGCGAACCGTCATGCCATAAACCATTCCTCGCCACGGATTGCCGCCGCTGTGTAGCATATCGCCCATGTGCCCAAACGGAATCCCTGACACTTCGACCATCCAGTTTTCGGGCGACATGTTGTCGTAGTTAAAACTTTCGCCAAACCACAGTTTATTGAGATACGGAAAATACTCGGTGTATTGGTTGGCGGGGCCTTTGGAAAAGCCTGTGTTGGAATGTAAATCAAGCAAGCAGCCTGGTTTGACGGCGTTCATCACTTTCCGCATTCGTTTCAGCATGGTACGGTCAAAGGCCACGTCGTCGAGGTAAAGCCCGTCGATGTCAACGTTTTTGACCAGCCATTGGAGGCCATTGATGTAATAATTGTACCAACGGGATTTGCCACCCGTCCGAATCGCCGCGTCGCATTCTTCGTAACCGTTGATTTTGTTGAACCATTGCACATCATAATGCTCCACCAAATGTTCGCGTAACCACGGAAAACCGCCTCCTTTGCCATCGGCAAAAATCTCATCGTCCAAGCTCCGCAACGCCCACAGCTCAGGAACCTGATTTGTCAGTTCGCGAATTGTGTAATAAATCTTGACTTTCAAGCCTTTACTGTGCCAATAGTCCACAAAGTTTTTCATACTATCGACCGCGATAAAGGGGTAATTGATGTACGGATTGATTGGGTTTGCGTGGTGTACGTTGGTAATTTTAATGCCCGATGCCAAATCTTTCAGCGACGGAGCAGGCTTATTTCCGTCGTGGTAATAGCGGTTGGTAAACTGGTCGTAGGTATCTTGTTTCTTGACGGGTGTGAGTAATAAACGGAACGAAAAATCAAGGCTTTCCCCTGCTTTCATCGTCCGTTCTCCTGAGTACGTTGTAGCGAGCGTTTGCGCGTCATTGCTCAAAACTCTAAACCCTCCTTTGTTAGTATTGTACCAAGACGACGGTGGCGCAGGATGATAGAGGTTCAATAAGGGTCCTGTGTAATCGGCACCCAGCATCTCGCATTGTAACCCCGCTTTTACAGAACCAACCCAGTACGAGTCCTGCGGGCCTTTCCATTTCCATTGGTATTCCGTGGGACAAAATCCCCCAGGTAACCCCATGCCCATAAAATAGGTTGCATTGGCTTTCTCCACGGGAATCTCCAACCGAGCATCTTTTATGTTCAGGGGTTTTTCCGTTTTTAAGCGAATATTGTAAAGCAATGTACCGTCAAATTCCATGCTTCCGTCGCAACGAAGGCTAAATCCACGGCCTTTTCCCTCGGCTACCCACGAAATTACGCCCGCGCTGTTTTTGGCAAATCGAAGGGAGGAAGGAGTGATTTTTTCCACTCCCGCCTCCGTTTCGACCACAAACACAACGGGGTTACGTAGCAAATTTTGTTGATTGACCTTCATCGACGCTGGAAAACCCGACTCGTTGAGCGACACTTCTCCCATGAAGTACGAAATCTGTTTCCCATTTCTTTTCAAAGCCGTGTAAGGCGCAACGGGTTGGTCGTCCATGCCCAAGGTCGAATTTAGCCAACGCAATCGGGAATGTCGCCACGGCTCGCTATCACCTCGGTCGGGAAGCAACTCGTTGAGTACTTCGAGGGTTACTTTTACCGTTTGTGGTGTCTCGTTTTCGGCGGAAATGGTTACGTCAAACGAATTTTTCCCTGGTTTTTCATTGGGTAAAATGTCCACCCCAAACCAAAGCGTTTGTACCTTTCCTTGGGCTACGTCCACTTTTTTTTCAAACGGGCGACCGTCGGCGTCGATGCCTCCTGTGTTAAAGCAGGTTACTTTTTTATTCCCCAAAAACGTCACTTTGAGGTTTTTCAGCTCCTTTTTGGCCGCAAAAACCGCAATTTGAAACGCATAATATTCATTGCGCAATGCTTTCCCAAGAAACACGTTAGCAGGTTTTTGCTCAATCCACCGATAAGGAATATTTTCCGTCATACGAACAGGGAACGTTCTATCTTCTGGAAAAAGCAGGAAGTTTTTGTTTGCACTTTCGATTAATGTCTTTCTTTCCGCCTGCGTCGCGCCTACTTCCATCGGATAAAAACTGTCAAAAGCCGTCCGCGATTCCATTTTCAGCACGGAGGCTTGCGGAAGTAATTTTGCCTCAAAATCGTTGGCCACAAGTCGATGCTTTTCGAGCCAAGCTTGATGGGGTTTGTTTTCAGGAGTCAAGTACTTTCCTTCCCACCAACCGATGTTCTTTTTCCCCGCAAAAGGCATATAATACACGTAAAAAACGCCTGCGTGGTTCGGTTCAAACACAAACTCTCCAACTTCATTATCAATGTTAATACGATGAATATTTGCCACTTCAACCCCCTTCTCATCGGTGATTAAAAGCCGTTTTTCGTGGGGATTGGCGTCACGACGACGCCAATGGATTTTTGTATAAACCGCCTCGGCTGGTTGCGCCACGGTGATGACCGCACGATGATTGCCCTGTTCTTCCACCCAAGGCGTGGTGGTTACGGCATAGGGGTGTATTTGGGCGTGCAGTGTTCCGACAGCGAAACACAAAAAAGCGAAAAAAGGTATGATTGATTTCATGAAGGTGCGGGGTTAAGAACGCTTTTCCATTAGGAGAGACCTTCCAAGTTTCTAAAACTTGGAAGGTCTATGAAAGGTTTAGAACCTTTTCGGCTGCGCATCCCTTCCAAGGTTCTAAACCTTGGAAGGGATTTCACCAATCCATTTTTACTTCCGACTTTTCCATGTGGGACGTAGTCAGCATCGGCTTGTTGTCGGCGGGAAAAGAATTGTCGGTGAGAGTTACATTCTTACAAGCTTCGATGTGGAACGTGGTTTTATCGGCTGTAAAATTCACGGTTTTTGACGAAATGATTTTGTTTTGACGAAACACCAACCCGTCCACACTTTTTGCCGTCAGCAAGGGTGCTACCGAAGTTTTGAAGGTATTATTTTCAATGAGAATGTTTCGGTGAACGTAAAAACCATTGACTAAGTCGTGGTTTTCGGGTGCAATTGCAATCACATAACTACCTGGTGTTGAATTATATCCACATTCTTCAAACACATTGTTACGAATCACTACATCTTGCACAGGCCCTGATTCAAACCAACTGGCCGCATCGTCGGCAATGAGAATGGCGTGCATTCCTGTTTTGTAAAAGTGGTTGTTTTCAATCACCACTTTACGGCGCGTTGTCATCAAAATTCCGCGCGTATTTGTCCGTTCAAAGCGACAATTTCGTATCGTCACTTCGGGTGTCCAAGTAAGGTTTTCGATACACTGCCCCACTGCCACGTTGGCTGCAAAAGGCTTGTCGGTCTCCAATTCCATTTCTCGGTTATTTTTCAAGACGGCATTTTTAAGTTTGGCATAAGCAATGGGTTGCAACGTTTTTGGATTAACAAAAGCAATGCTATCACCCTTAAAAAATGCCTCGAAACCGTACGTTTGGTGGTGCATAAACCGCACCGTGAGTTTGTTGGAACCCGTTTTGGCTACAATCTGCAAATGCGTTCCGTGCACATTGATAGGGTCATCGTGTGCGCCCGAAGTATAGCAACTGTCAACCAACACTTTGCCCTTACATCCCGAAAAATGAAAACAATCGGCGAAGGCACTGATAATGCGACCTGATTCGGGACGAGGAGCTACGTTGACTTTTCGGATGGTGATATTCTCAGAAAACTGCGAGACTACCCCCAATCCGTGCATAAAGTGCAAATGGAGATTTTGGAGTAATACATTCTGACTCAAGCTAATAAATCCGCCGCAATTGTCGCGGTACGGGTCACGAATCGACAGCTTCTCCCCTGCTTTCAGTTTCGTTTTGGAAAAATCTCCCGTAAATACAACCTCTCCTTTTTGTTTTTCTTCGGCTTTGCTTTCCAAAAACACCTTAAACGAGCTGTATTTTAGGGTTTCATCAATTTCATTGAAAACAATGGTGTGGTGATTGTTGCTTTTCCAACCTTCTCCGTAAAAACCCAATTTGCCATTTTTGATAAAATAACGCGTATCAGGATGCAGCTTGGCTTCGACTTTGGTGGGCGATACCGACGTCAACACCAATTCACTCATCGTGGGTCGTTCGTAGTCAAATGAGAGGTTACGAATCGTGATGTTTGAAGACTTAAAAAGGGCAAACGCCACCATTTTACCGTGTAAAAATACCTGCGTTCCGTTGCCTTCAATAGTTAGGTTTTTAAACTCTTTCAACAAAAAAGCGACGTTTTTAACCTTTGGCAAGGTGTCATTTTCGGTACTGTTTGAAATATAGATTTCTTGTTTATAAGCGCCATCAGGCCACAAATCCAAGCGCCCACCCGGCAATACAAGCGTGGCGTTGGGGAATTTTCGACACTGTTCAATGGCCCTGACGAGTGCGGGGCTTGCGTTTTCGTAACTGTCGGGCTTGGCTCCAAAATTGCTCAAAAGTACGCGTTGTTGGGCAATGGCCATTTTGCAAAAGCACAGCATTAAAAGCAAGCCAAGACACTTCGATTTAAAGTTATTCATGGATTTCAGGAAGGATTTTCGTTTTTCCAATATAGTTTTGAAACATCTTCAAATGTTCAGATGCTTTGGTGACAATGGGCTTTTTACAGCCCCAAAAAACATTGTTTTGAATTGTAACACCCGAGGCACCCGCCACCGAAATGCCGCATTCTGCATTTTCACCTTCTATTAGGTTGCCTTCAATGAGGATGTTTTTGTGAATGCCCGCAACCGAAATATCAGGAGCTTTGACGTTGATAGCAATGGCCGATGCCCCGTCGTTGGTTCCGTCGCCGCGCCCGCAACGTAGGATTCGGTTGTTGCGCACAATCACATTTTCAGACCCCGCACCTTCTCGCCAATCTCCCTCGGCACCAATGTGAATGGCCGTACCTGTGCTTTCTTTGAAGGTGCAATTTTCAATCAACACCTGACGGGTTTTGACCAATACCGCCCGCGCCAAATGACTGCCCACGTACGAATTGACAAACTCCAAACGTGGCAGGCGAGTGACGTCGATGAGGTAATAATTTTCTAAGTCGTCGGGCAAAGGTTTGTGAAGCGTAATGGTTGTGTTCCACTCCTTGGGCTTGGGTTCTGATTGGGTAACGGTGTATTTTCCCACCACGGCCAACGTCTTCCGCGAAACAAGTTCGAGCACGTCGCCTTTATCGGGATAATCGAGCACCATGGCGTGCGTACCCCACGCTTTCTCCATTTCGATGACGTACTTTTGCGACGCTAACTTCTTTTTAATCAACTGATAATAACCATGTACGTTGGTGGCATCGTCACCTTGGCCTTCAAACGTACAGCCATCAAAACGAATCGTACCTTTGCAAGATGTAAAGTGGGTAGCGTCCGTGTTGGTCGATTGGTACAAACCTGGACGCGGGACAATGCGCAGGCCATTCATCAAAATATTTTCGGAACGATGCCCTACAATTCCCATACCAGGCTGGGAATGAATCGTGACTTGATTCAAAACCGTGTTAATGGATTCATTGATAAGAATCGCAGGCCGAAAATGAAACATGTGGTTTATCAACGCTACATGTCCAAGGAGTTTTTGGGAATACGAAGCCCAAATCCGAACCGTTTCGGCATCAATCAGTTCGTTCTTTTTTGGAAAATAAATGCTTTTACCTAAAAGTCGGTTTTTACTCAAATCCCAAAACATCAACCGCAGCATCAGCAGGTTGTTTCTAATCGGAAAGTCCTTGGAAAATCGTACGTCAAAATAGCCCTCCCCTTCGTTTACCACCACTCCTTCGCTATGAGGCATGGTTTCGTAATCAATGGCCAACCCTTTAATGGTGAGGTTTTTGCAATTTTCGATTGATACTGGTTCCATCCACCCGCTGACGGCCAACCTCGCACCGTTGGCATCCACTTCGAGGGAGTTAATTCCCTCAAAATGAATGCCTCGGCTGTACGGGTAATACGGAGTAAATACCACGTCTTGCGGATTGCGCCCCATTTTGCCATCCATCACCTCATTCATAAGCTGAATGGCCTTGGGCTCGCTGATTAGGTACTTCCCAGCGGGAAATACCAGTTTTTTCACCCGATTTACCTTACAATAATCCACGGCCTTTTGAATGGCTTCGCGGTCGTTGAGGGTATCGTCGGGTAAGGCTCCAAATTTCGTCACTGAAACTTGGCTAAATGAAAGAAATGTGTGAATAAAGAAAACTGTAATTAGTATAACGCTTCGTCGGAAAGCCATAAGAAATAAAGTTGAACGCATGAAAATAACACCAATCAGGCCTGAAACTGCCCATAAGTACTCAGTCAATCAAAACTGCTTCTCCAGCACCAAGGGACAACGTAACCGAATTGGCTTCTACCTTTACCTTTTGGGATAGTCTTAGCCCTTCCGTCGTTAGAATAGACACCGAAAGTTGATTTTTTCCCCGAAAAGAAGGGGGAAGTTTCCACGCGCGGTTTTGGTAGCCATTTTTACTGTAAGCAATCACTGAAGGCTTTTTTAGCCACAACGCAGGCACAAAAACATCCTCATTTTCGGCCAAAACAACCTCTCCTGCTACCAGCGAATAGGCGTTTTGTTTGAGCGCTGAGGTGGTATTTTGAGAAAAATGAACCGATTTTTGGGAGGTATTATTGACGACAAACTTTCGTTCGAGGCGGTTCAAATAATACCAAATCAGGGTTTTTGTGCAAAATTGTGGTAAGAATCCCGCCAATTGACGCGAATCTTTTGCCACCACATCTTCCCCGTGCATACTTGTTCCAAACAATTTCCCCCACTCGGAATTATCTTGTCCACCACAGTAATAATTTGCAGGCCACTTCACGTATTTATCCAAGCCCGTAAACCACCAAGCCATTGGCTGATACCCCTCAAACGACGACTCTCGTAAAAAATCGACGCCCTCGCAGGTAACATCAATGCCTTTGGAAGCCCAGTAAAGAAAAATCTTGCGCTGGGCGGCCGTTTCATCTTGCACCGTATTGCCTAAAAACGGACTAATTGGCCCCTTTTCGAGCGTTATTTTGTATTTTCCATCGACCAGCTGAGGCACTGGCGGCCACGTATGAAAGGCGTCAATGTGAATGGTTTTGGCATTTTGAAGTGGCAACATTTGGCACAGTTGATCAATGCGTTTTTGGGCAAAACCCGTTTCCCATTCACGCGCTAAACTAATCGGATACCCCCATTCGCAGGCCCGCAGCGTTCCGTCGGCGTTACGGGCAATAATGTTATTTTTTACGTACGTCTCCCACAAAGGACTGTCTTCGTACGCATCAAACATATTGATGTGGAGGCTCACCACGGTATGGTGCTTAGAAGCCTCCTTCATCAACCATTTTAAACTTTCCAAGGCTGTTTTGTCTTCGGGACGTTTTAGTCGCTCATTGACCTCAAACCACGCGGGGTATTTTGAATCATGACCGTTGTATTGCCAACCCACGAGATAGACAATTTTAGGTATCCCGAGGGTCAACTTATCCATTTTTTTGATAACCTCCAGTGCCTGAGCAAAAGTCAGTGCCACCTCGGAGGCTCCGTTGTCTTTCCGCTTAAATTTCCCGTCGTACAAGGCTTGCGACAAAAACAATTTCATTGTCAAGGTTTGGTCGTAACGATGTTTTGGTTGAATGACGGCTTTCAAATTCGTCGGATAACTGATGTGAATCGTGTCCTTTTGCTGGCCAAAACCCGCCACAACAGCCAATTGGAGCCCCAAAATGACGGCCAAAACTTTAAAATGAGTAAAAGCGAACGTTGTAATCATTGAAAACCTAAACAAGGGTTAGAAATAAGGGAGAAGGAAATATTCCCCCTTCTCCCACTCAGTGAAATCAAAGTTACGGAATCTATGGAACCTTAATTTGTAAAATTACCAATCTTCACTACCCAAATGCGGCTATCGCCATTGGCTGCCGTGATTTTGTACTTACGGGGTTGTGAAAAATCGCCTGGCAAACCTGGCTGCGGCGCTCCTTCCAAAGCCTCCATGGTGGCAGCAGGCGAGATATTGGTCATCAATACCAAGCGATTTTTAGACACTTTGGCTTTTTCTTCGGCCGTAAATGCCCCCGACGCCGCGGGTACCGTAACGTTGAAAATCAACGAATCAAGCGAAGCTCCTGCTGTACTTTCTTTTCGCTTAAATTGCTTCTGGGTAAGCGTCAGCGTTACGTTTCGCACCAAAGGGCTTCCGCCCGAGGTTGCTTTAGAATCCTCGAAGCGGTATTCCATAAAAACCTCCGTGATAAGGGCATCCTTAAATTTTGGCAAATTTTCTTCCAGTCCATATTTGAGGCAGGAAGACAAGCTCAATGCCATTCCAAGAATTAGCAAATACTTCATTTTATGTATTGTTTGCATTGTCTTTCTCATTTATTTGTAAACGTTTACCAGTTAGGATTTTGCGTCATGGCTCCGTGACGTACAATTTGCGAATTTTGAATCGGCAACAAGTAACGGCGAGTTTCGTCAAACAAACGCTGATCATTGAGTTGGAAATTAATCACTTCGATGCGGTAGCCTTTGCGCGTTGCGTTGATTTCCATGTACGTCGGTTTTTCCAAAAATTCGGCAATTTTAGCCCCAGGAGCAGCGCCACCGTTGGCGCTTCCACCGTATTTGCCCCAGCGCAATAGGCTCCAGTAATAGTCTTTTTCCTTGAAAAGCTCCACCCTACGCTCCCGCTTGTAGTCTTTCCAAGCATCTTCGGCGGTTGTAGCTGTCGATGGAGGCAAACCACCGTGGCCTTGGCGAGTGATGTTAAGAGTCGTGACAGCCTCCGCAATTTTGTTTTGCATCAACAACGCCTCCGCTTTGTTCAGATACACCCGTCCCATTCGGAAAATCACCCAATGATAATCCACAGGCGTGTTGTAAAAAGGCCGTGGGGAGACGTTGTAAATCCCCTTGCGGAAGTAGGCATTGGTAATTTGGGTACAACAGCCTGAGTTCAGGCTACCTTTAATCATTCGATTCAGGTTGCCGTTACGGTTGGTTGTCACCAATTCGCCGTACCAAGCCGTTGAATCATACACAATCGACGCCGCCAAACGCTTATCGCGGTTGTTGTAAATGATCGCATTGATGCTTCCTGAGCCCGTTACTACGGCACTGTCGAGGAATGGCGATTGTTTTTTGGTTACATTTTTCAAAAACTGAGACGACTGATCCCATTTTACCGCCTTAGACGGAGCGGCTTCATCAATGACAAGGTACTCGTCGATGATGTTTTGGGTAGGTGAATATTTACCCCAATCTTCAAACACTTTGTCCAATTTGAACAATGGCGTAGCGTTCCGCAATTTCAAATCGTCGTTGTTCACATTGGGGATGGCCTCTTGCATATCAGCAATGTTTGACACGACAGTATTGGACTTGTCGCGGTAAGTAGCGAGCAAGATTTCGGGTGAAAAGCGCGCTTTTTCGTTAAACATTCCTTCATAATCAGCTTCCAACGGCTTGCCCGTTGCAATGACGGCGTTGGCTGCGTCAATGGCTTTTTGGTAATAGGTGTTATCACCCGTGTAAGCCGCTGCTTGCAAAGCTGCTTCGGATTTTAAGGCATAAGCCGAAGCCTTAGACGCAAGCCCCGCTGGCGACGAAGCAGGCAGGCCAGCAATCGCGTCGTCTATATCTTTCATAATCAAGTTATAGGTTTCGGCGATGTTGGCCGTTTGAGGCAACGCGTAATTCGTTTCGTTTTCGGTCAATACTTTTTCCACCCATATTACCCTTCCAAAACGACGCGCAAGCCAATAGTAGGTCATAGCCCGCAAAAATTTGCCATGCGCTACCAGTTCTGCCTTATCTCCGTCGCCCAAGGCAGTTGAAGCCGCTGCTTTTTCAATGATGAGATTACAACTACGAATTCTGCTAAATTGGTTGAATCCGTAATCGTCGTCTCGCGTAATTGACTCTCTTGTAAAAGCGTTTCCATCGCTTTGAATAATATTGCTAGTTCGTACTTCTTCCTCAACGGTATTGGTATATAAACCTAACACTGATGAATATACGCCGTTGACAAAAAGCATGGCGTTGCCCTTCGAGCTCCACACCGCTGTCTCATCAAATTTGTCGAACGGTCGGGTGTCGTCCAATTGCTTACAAGAGTAAATACCAACACAAAGGACTGTTAGTATCAAAACTATTTTTGTGATATATCGTTTCATTGCTTTCAGTTGCTTTGAGTTAAAAACCTAGATTTACCGATAAGGCATACACGCGTTGAGAGGGATAATCGTAGTTGTTGTTACTTCCCGTTTCGGGGTCAAGGCCGTATTGCTTTATCTTCGAAAACGTGAGTAAGTTGGTAGCACTCAGCGTCACCCGCAGGTCTGAAATGAATTTTAAGTCTTTAGAAAGATAATTTTTGAAATTGTAACCTACCTGCAAGGCTTTCAAGCGCAAATAGCCCGCGTTTATCACCCAAAAATCGGAAGTGACGGCATTGTGGCCACCGTTGACCGCAGCCCCCGAAATCAACCGAGGGAATTGCGAATTGCCCGCCCCTGGCTCCCAGTGGTTTTTGGTTTGAAACTCATAGCGAATATTGGTTGAATAATTACTCTGGATGACGTCGCCCAAATAAATACTTCGCTTGCCGCTGCCTTGCCAAAGCATGTTCATAAACCAACCTCCGTACGTTAAATCGGCCGTAAAACCGTACGTTACCCGTGGAAATGCTGACTTTCCTACCCTTCTAAAGTCATCGCCGTCGATTTTTCCGTCGCCGTTTACGTCACGGTAAATAATATCACCAGGAGCAACGATTGACGCCATTCGGCGGGGGCTGTTCATGATGTCGGTAGCATTTTGGTACAAGCCCGCCGACAAATAAGCCGTTTGTAAGAAACCAATTTGGTGATACGATGTCGTATTGGGATTTTTGAGCGTTGTGCTGTCCTCGTTGGGGTTTACTTCCCAGAGTTGGTCAAATTTCACAAAATTTGAGCCTAACGTATATTTCAACTTCCCGATTTTATCGCTGTATTTGACCGTAAAGTCAAAACCTGCTCTTCTAAATGCCCCGTTTGATTTGCGGGTTGGCAAAGCCGTTCCAAGTGGGTCGGTATAGCCAACTCCCGAAGGTGATGCCAAGTAGCCCGTGGTACGCAAGTAAAAATAATCTAGGCTTCCGCTGAGTTTATTTCCCAACGTTCCAAAATCAAAACCAGTGTTGAATGATTGTTGGTCGTACCAACTGATGTCGGGGCTTGGGATACTCGGGGCATTGAGGCTTGGTTGAAGCACACCACCTACCACGTACCCACCACCTGTGGAGTAACCTGGTACGTAGGCAAAGCTATTCACGCCTGAGTTTTGCCCTACTGAGCCGTACGATATTCTGGCTTTCAATAGATTAATGATGTTTTTTTCCATCAAACTTCCCATAAAATTTTCGTGGGAAATGAGCCAACCCAAAGCAGCACCTGGAAAAAATCCTTTTCTTTTCCCTGCGGGAAACAAGTCGCTTCCGTCGTATCGAAAACTTCCTTCAAACAAATATTTTTCTTTGAAATCGTAACGAACGCGTCCTAACCAACCATTTCTAACGTTTTCAAAACTAGAACCGTTGTTGGTAGCCGTTGACTGTGGCCCCGCAAAAATCTGGTCAATCCCAAACACGTATGAGTTACGCCCCGTGCTGAAATTTTCGTTGTAGCCGTAAGCTTCTTCGTAGCCGAACATAGCCGAAACGTTATGGCTGCCAAACTTTCGTTCGTAGTTTCCAAACCCTTGCAATACATAATTATAGCCCGTTGTTGTCGAAACTGCTAAGTTGGGCTGGTTTGAGCTGGCGGGTGTTGAGCTACCAATGGCATATTGGGGCGCTGTGATGTTCCACGATTTGCCAAAAGCCTGCACCTGACTCAAGTTTCCGTTGGCACGAAACGACAAGCCTTCTACGCCTGGCACTTTCCAGTCAAGGTTCAGCAAGGCATTAAGATTGCGGTCTTGGTTACGAACGTAGCCACTGCGGGGATCTATTTCGACAATGGGGTGATCTCCTTTGTTGGCGTATTTTGTACGTTCCAAATCCGCATACGCTTTATCGGTAGGAGGTGCATTTTGGATGTGGCTCCACACCGCAAAATAACCACTTCCATAGCCGCTTGCATTGTCGCGGCGAGTTTCGTCCACCCCGTAAATGGTCATGCTGGTTTTTAAGCCAATTTTGGCAAAATCGCCCGTTAAGCTCAGACGATAATTGTATCTTTTCAGCCAGTTGGTATTAAATTGATACAACGTTCCTTGGTTCAAATAGCCCAATGAAGCATAGTATTTGATTTGTTCATTGCCTCCATTGAGCGACAAATTGTGGTGTTGCTGCGGGGCAAATTCTTTCAACACGAGCTTTTGCCAATCGTTGTTTGGGAAATTGAGCGGGTCGGTTTGGTCGCGGTACTTTTGAACGTCGCTCTCAGCATAACGCCCCTGATTGCCTTCTTTTACATCCACTTGATTTACCAATGACACCAATTCGTAGGAGCTGATTTTACGAGGCAAATACGTAGGTTGCGACAAATCTTGTCCAAAGTTGTAGTTGATGGAAAGTTTTTTGTTGTTTCCTCTTTTGGTCGTCACCAATACCAAGCCATTTCCCGCAGCCACCCCATAAATCGCCGTAGCGGGGCCGTCTTTAAGGAAAGATATGTTTTCAATGTCGTTGACCGCCAAGGTCTGAAACTGAAATTCAGTAGAAATAATGTCGTCGATGACATAAACGGGCGTGCCACCTCCCCTAAGCGAAATCGAAGGTTTTTTTCCTGGCCCACCTCCGCTGTTGGTAACAATAATACCAGGAATACGCCCTCCCAAGGTTTCTCCTACCGAAGAAGCCCCAAGGTTGGTAATTTTTTCGGCTTCTAGGGTCGAAACAGACGTAATATTTTTTTCCTTTTTAATGGTGCCATACCCCACCACTATCACTTCTTCAAGGGCCTTGGTGTCAGTTGCTAGTGTAACCTTGATAGTTGTACGATTATCAATCAAGACTTCTTGGGGTTTGTAACCGATGTATGAAAACACCAACACGCCTTTGCCATCGGTAACGCTTATTTCGTAATCGCCGTTGGCGTTGGTGGTTGTCCCACGGGTAGTACCTTTGATTGTAATGCTGACTCCTGGCAATTTTTCGCCTTTTTCGTCGGTGACGGTTCCTTTTACGCTCCAGTCCACATTCGCAAGAACTTGCGGTTTGGACGATTCTTCACTTTCGTATAAAAAACCCGTTTTGGGGCCAATTTCTTTGCGTAGCACAATTTTCTTGCTCACTACTACATACTTAATACTCAGCGGCTTGAGCATCTTAGTGAGTATTGTAGAAAGCGATTCGTTTTTTTCGATCACACTTACTTTCTGATTGAGATTTAGCGTGCGCGAATTATACGAAAACTTGACGTGGGCTGTTTTTTCAATTTCAGACAACGCACTTTCGAGGCTCACGTTGTTGAGAACAAGCGTCACTTTTGAGTCAAGCATTTCTTGCCCTTTCGCGGGCGTGGCCATTGCGATTCCCACAAAAACAACAGCAAGTATCATTTGAAACACCGATATTTTCACGATCTGAAAAAGGAGCCGTTGGTGAATAAAACTTTTTTCCATACTTTTGATTGTTAATTTTAATACTATTAGACTGGTATTGACATGACGTTCCCGCCCTTTGCAGAGGGTTAAGGAAAACTAGAAGCGTTGGAATGTTGCAGCATTTCGACGCTTTTTTTTGCTACTTTTTTTAGTGCATAGACAAGGGTTTAGGGGTGGTTAGTTACATCCAGATGAAATAATTGTTACCTGATTTCCATTCATTTCGTAGCGCGTATCACTTCCTAAGCTTTCACAAATAATTTTTAGCTTTTCGGGAAGGGGTTCATCACTGAGGGAGGTCGTCATGTAGCAATCTTTCAATTTCTCTTTTGGGTATTCTATCTTCACCAAATAGGCCTGTTCAATGGTCGTAAATATCTGGTGTACAGGTATATCACGAAACTCAAAGCTCAATTGTTCAATGGTATTGGTTGAGGCAATAAGCGGTTTGTCTTGGGTAATGTCCAAGATTTTTTCAAACAAAAGGTTGTTTCGTACAAATCTTGCCGCCTGATTGGGCAAAAGCATGATTCCTTCTTTGGTATCCGTTTGTATTTCTTCGTTGGGCATCACTTTTACTTTTCCCGTACGCACGACCACTTCTACGTTGGGCTGGGAAGGATAAGCGATTACCCGAAAACTCGTCCCATAAACTTTCGTCACGACTTCGTTGGCATATACATAAAATGGCTTATTGGGGTTCTTGCTGATTTCAAAAAAGCCCTCTCCCGAAAGGTAAACTTTCCGTTCGTTGCCACTAAACTCTTTGGGATAGCTAAGTTTACTTTTGGGCTGTAATAAGACCGAACTGGCGTCAGCAAGGGTAATAAGTTGCGGCTTATTGGAATTATTGGTTTGTTCTATCAACCCTTCGGTATCTTTCTCCACCAAGTCTTTATAGGTAATGACAGCCTGAGTTGGATTTTTTTGTACCAAAAAATAAGTCATTGCTGCTGTCCCAACAAGCAACACCGCCGCAGCTACTCGAAACCAACCCATTCTCCAAATTGGCTTCTGAACTTGTTGCGTCTGTATTGCGTCCCAAGTATCCTGCAAGCTTCGCTGGATTTCTTGGGCCGAAAGCTCCGTTTCTTCTATTTTCATTGACAAAACCCATACCCTGGCTTCGGCAACTAATTTGGCCCTTTCAGGACTTTCCAAGGTCCATTCTTCCCAATGTGTATGGTTTTCCTTGAACCTGACCCATCGCTGGAAAGATTCGTCGGAAAGAAAGTCTTCAACTTTGGTGTATAAATCGCGTGGTTGCATCTGAAAATTAATTTCAAATGCAGAGAGGACAGAAGGTTTAAAGAGTACTCACTTGTTTAGATTTTTTTTTGAAAAAATTTCACAAAGCAAGGTAAGCACCGATTAGGAGCAGAGAAATCGAGCCTTTCCACTCCTTCCGAAGATGTAAAATAGCGCGATGAAGCAGGTTTTTGACTGATTGATGATTGATTTCTAATACCTCCGCAATTTGCTCCAGCGATAAACCTTGGTGGTATCGAAGGTATAAAGTTTCTTTTTGGCGAGGTGGCAACGTATTGAGAAGTTGATTGAGCTGGCGAACTTCCAAATCCAACGTTTCATCGTTAATCATGGAATGTTCAATCGAAAACTTGAGCGAAAACTCAAGGTCTTCCAATGGGGTCGTTTGCCGAAAAATGCGGTCTCGTTCGTACAACCGCGCGATGCGTTTGCGCACACTCGAAAATAAATAGGCTTTTACCACCACCTCATCACTGAGTGAATGCCGATACAGCCAAATATCCACAAACACATCCTGAACACAATCTTTGACTTTCTCGTGCGAAGGCATTAAAGTCTTTCCATAATTTACCAAAGGGTTCAAATACTTCTCAAACAGCGCAGAAAAGGCGGCTTTGTCGTCAGCAATCAACTGATTCCAAAGCTTCAAATCGCTTATGATTTCGGTATTTTTTTGAGGAAGAGGCACCTGTAATTATCCTTTTGGTACTTTTATCAGCAAATGTAGCATCTTTTCAATATCAAAAAACAATCTAGCACGATTTTATTTAATATATTTTATTAAACAAAGGCTATATATTATTATATTTTAATTTCTAGTCAGGTTAAACGCATTAAAATTTGGAGTGGCTATTGATTGCTCCAGAGGAGCTACTTCTTAATGCGTTTAATCTGATAGTTTCCGTTTCAACCTTGGAAAGGCTATTTGGGCCGAAACACCTTTATGACGGCTTCGTTGGCTTCCAAAAATGGCCCACCAATCAAGTCAATGCAATACGGAATAGCAGGAAAAACAGCATCTAAACATTGACGAATCGCCGAAGGTTTTCCTGGCAAATTGACAATCAGCGTTTTGCCCCGAATCCCTGCCGTTTGGCGGGATAAAATGGCCGTGGGCACGTACTGCAAACTCACCTGCCGCATCAATTCCCCAAAGCCAGGCATCATTTTATGGCAAACGGCCTCGGTAGCTTCGGGAGTCACATCGCGGGGCGCGGGGCCCGTTCCGCCGCACGTAACCACCAAACAGCAACCTTCTTTGTCGGCCATTTCGACAAGGGCTTGGCTAATCAAATGTTGCTCGTCGGGAATGACCCGATACACGGGTTCCCAAGCACTGGTTAGGTATTCGTTGAGCGTTGACACAATCGCCTTCCCTGGAATGTCTTCATATACACCCGCACTGGCGCGGTCGGAGACGTTAATAATGCCTATTTTAATCATCATGGAACAGTTTGTTTATAGCAACCGTTTAAAAAGAAAGCCCGTTCAGTTCGGTAAATCCGAAGCTAACTTGATAAATTTGGGCAAAAATAACAAGGTCATGAATACTTTCGCCAAAGATACACTGCGATTACACGAATTACGCCATACAAGCTGCCGTGAAGATATTTTAGAAATTTTACAAAACCGCGCTTCTGCGCTTTCGCACGGAGATTTGGAAAATGGCTTAAAAGACCGCTACGACCGCGTTACCATTTACCGTACCCTAAAAACGTTCGTAGATAAAGGCATTATTCATAAAGTGTTGGACGAAGACGGCCTTCGCTACGCTTTGTGCAAAGATGCTTGCCAAGAGCACAATCACCACCACGACCACGTTCATTTTAAATGCCAAATGTGCGGTAAAACCACTTGTTTGGAAGACATTCACGTACCGTCTCTGGCCCTACCCGCAGGTTTCAAATCCAAAGAAGTAAATTTATTGATTCAAGGTACTTGTTCGATTTGTAATAAGTAACTTTTTACCGTTAACTAAAACAAGTTGATTTTCTGAGCATTAGCAGCAATTTTTGTCGTAAAGAATACCCTCACTTCAAATTTCTATACGACAATGAAACAGTTATCCATGCTAACCGCAGCACTTCTTTTTTTGAATGTGCTTTCTCTGAATGCTCAGTCCATTACCCTGACGCCCAATACAAATGGCAATCCCCAAGAAGGCCGATTGTATTATGATAATTCGGCTAAAGAACTTCGGTTCTGGAACGGGTCGGTTTATGTACCAGTTGGTAATTCAGGTAGCCCAACGCCAGGCTGGGTCAATTCGGGAACAAACCTCTTCAATGCCAATACGGGCAACTTGGGCGTAGGCACCGAATCGCCTACCTCAAAGCTTACGATACGTCATAATTTCTCCAATATCCTATCCCTTCAACACCTCAACGCGTTAAGCACGGGTTTAACCAATTCTATTGTATTTGGAGGCAGTAACTACACTACTGGAATTATCTCTACCATCGGCACGTCAAATTCGGCAGCCCGCATGGCTTTTTCTACGGGCTATTCGTTTTCAGGGGGCGTTTTCAACATGCAAGAACGGCTAAGCATTGCCAATGATGGAAAAGTAGGAGTCAATCAGCCCTCGCCCCAAGCAACATTGGATGTGGGTGGAAGCATTCGTTTTTCGGGGAGCAACCCTGCGGCGTTTGTAGTAACGGCAACCTCAGGAGTCAATACCTATTCCGCACTCCCATTTTCGGGTTCACCTTCCTTGATTACGGCCGCTGGGGGTAAATGTTACGCCATCAGAATCGACCACCCGATGTGCAACAATAACGCCAATGCCATCTTGATGGTAACGGCTCAAGTCTCAACCTTCGGTGGGGTTCAATACAATAACGGCTATTGGTACCTGATACCAAGCAGCAACGAACGCTACACGGTAGGTAGGTTCAGCGCCCGACTCGACTGTACCAACACGGCGGCTTGTGTGGATGCCCTTTTTATTGGCGACCGGGAGTCGGAATATTTTTTCAATGGCAATAAATTCAACGTGCTTATTATTCAAAATTAAGTGCTGTCCGTGCTTTCGGTTTCTCAAAACCGAAAGTGAGGTTTCTCAAAACCTCGTTTAAATCGGTCTTTGCTGTTGTGCTGTCGGTTTCTCAAAACCGACAAAGAGGTTTCTCAAAACCGACAAAGAGGTTTCTCAAAACCTCATTTTAATTGGTTTTGAGAAACCTCTCGCGTCAGATTTGGCCCAATAAAGTCGGTTTTGAGAAACCGACTTCACTTGTTTAAAACCGACTTCACCTGTTAGTGTCGGCCTCCTCGACCGCCGCCACTAAACCCACCTCGGAATCCTCCACCTCCATAGCCATAACTTCTTGGTGCCGAAAACGACTGATACGACTGACGAGTTTGGGGTCGTGCTTGATACGTCCGCGCTGATTCGTTGCGGTAGTTTTGGCGCCCTATATTTCCAGCCGACATACGAGGACTAGCAGGACGTGGCATGTTCAAAATTCGGTTTTCGGGAGAAAAACCAGAACGATGAGCGTAATAACCAGCAGGGTAACGACGCACGTAAAAAGAGTTGTTTAACCAAGGACGTCGAATGCCTTGATTAAGCATGACGATATAGGCCGAATTAAGGTTTATCCCAGCATACATACTTGGCAAAAAGGCCGATGAAGCCCAAATACCCGCATTGTTGTACCAAAATAATTGAGACGACAAGTCGTAATACATGCCGTAATCGGGCAAATAATAGTACTGAACACCCGCGACCGCAGCGCCTTGAGGAGCCCAAGTGGGAGGTACGTAGCTTTGGTAAGTAGTACCCGAAGCGATTGTATAGGTATTAGGCGAACAAGAATCGAGGGTAAAAAGGGTAACGAAAGCGACTACCCCTATGCCGATAAATCGACGTACCCCTTGAAACGGAGCGTGCTTTAGCGTTTTCATGACACAGTTTGTTTTAATGGATAATACTTGGTAAACATTTTACGGACACTCGAATTGATTTGGTTTTGGATGCGGTTGATTTTACCGCTCAACGTGCCCTGGGCCACCCCTTCCCAAAGTACTTCTTTGGTTTTGGCATCCAGAATGTCAATGACAAGCGTTCCTTCGGTGTATTGGGTTTGGTAAGGATAACCTCCTCCACCCCAGCCCATCATGCCGTAAGGGTAAAAACCGCCCCAACGCCCCCATCCACCGAAGTAGGGATAAAAACCACCTGAGTAATTGGTGCGGCGTTGTTGCTGGGTGTAAGTATGAAACTGAATGAGTGCATCAGGTGCCTCTTCGTCTTCCTTCATTCCACGGGTGAGCAACTCCGTCCCCACTGACTGCTTGACGGTGGCCGAAAGCAAATCGCTATTATACATCGGATTAGGCCCCGCTTTGACGTCAGGACGTAACCAAGCAAAGGTTTTGTACTTACCCAAATCAGCAGCGGGGTTGATTCCTGCACTTACTTGGGCGAAAGCAGCTGAAACAGTCAGGGCAATCATCCCGAAAACCACTGACCCCATTTTTACGAACTTTTCCATTGTTTTCTAGCTATTAATTGGGTTATTTTCATGACCAAAACAATACCACAATTCTGTAGAAAATCTGTAGAAAACTGCATTTCACCGTATTTTTTTAAGTTTTAATCACTTTTTTATCTCAGTTCATTATTAATTACCCGCAGATGCCGCTGAATAGTACAAACGCAGATTTCCGCTGAAAAAAGACTTTGTCAACCCATTCTTCTGCGGCATTCTGCGGCTCTACATCTGCGCTTATCTGCGGGTAAAACTTTAAACACAGGCTTACACAACACTTCCTCCTCAAAATGCGTAAATGTGTTTGTAAGAAAATTTGGTAGAGATTATGAAAATCTTAATCATTGAAGACGAAGAATCTGTAGAAAACTGCATTTCACCGTATTTTTTTAAGTTTTAATCACTTTTTTATCTCAGTTCATTATTAATTACCCGCAGATGCCGCTGAATAGTACAAACGCAGATTTTCGCTAAAAAAAGACTTTGTCAACCCATTCTTCTGCGGTATTCTGCGGCTCTACATCTGCGCTTATCTGCGGGTAAAACTTTAAACACGGGCTTACACAACACTTCGTCCTCAAAATGCGTAAATGTGTTTGTAAGAAAATTTGGTAGAGATTATGAAAATCTTAATCATTGAAGACGAAGAATCATTGGCACATCCATTGCGCGAATACCTAGCCAGCGAAGGCCACGTGTGTGAGTGGGTTTCGACTTATCAGGCTGCCGAAGAAAAAATTGGCGTGTATGACTACGACTGCGTGTTGGTTGACATCATGCTTCCTGGCGGCTCAGGGCTCGATTTGGTCGATTTGCTCAAAAAAACGCAGTCACAGGCGGGAATTATCATCATTTCGGCCAAAAATGCCCTCGACGATAAAATTTTGGGGCTCGAACTCGGTGCCGACGATTATTTGACCAAACCTTTTCATTTGTCCGAACTGAACGCCCGCATCAAGTCCATCCAGCGACGGCGGCAGTTTGCGGGCAACCGTGAAATCAAATTCGGCGATATTCGCATGGTGCCCGATTCTAAAGAAGTATGGGTACATGATTCGGAAATTGTCCTCACCCGCAAAGAATACGATTTATTAATGTATCTGGTGGCCAATGCCAACCGCGTGCTGAGCAAAGGAGCCATTTCTGAGCATCTTTACGGCGATGAAATTGACCAAGCTAATAGCTTTGATTTCTTATATTCGCACATGAAAAATCTCCGAAAAAAACTATCCGAACATGGCTGCCCCGACTACATTCAAACGGTGTATGGGGTAGGTTATAAATTTGCCGCATGACGCTCATCACCAAAGCCACTCGCTCTTTTTTACTTGCTTGCCTTGTCGCCTTGGCCGTGGGGGGCGTGAGTTGCTTTTGGTTTTTGCACAAAATCATGGACAACGAAGCCTCCGAGCAGTTGCTCCACGAAAAAGAACAAGTGGAAGAGTATGTCAATGAAATTGGGGTTTTGCCCAAACGCTGGTTCTCCATTTCCGACAGCCTTTGGGCCGTTCGCACGCATCCTCCCGTGCCGATGGTGATGGGTGACACCGTTTTGTTTAGTACCATCCAAAAAGAATACCTAGCGTATCGTCAACTTAGTTTTGGGATTGCGACGCTCAACGGCTATTACCAAGTCAACATTCGAAAAGCATTGTACGAAACTCAAGGGCTTAAACAAGCCCTTTTGCTCGCCTTTTCGGGATTGAGTCTCGTCTTAGTCGGGCTGCTGTTTTTTATCAATTACCGTCTTTCAAGAAGCCTGTGGAAACCATTTTACCGCACCCTTGATACCCTCAAAACGTTCCAATTGGCACAAAAAGAGCCTTTAAAGTTTCGGAGAACGAGCATCACTGAATTTCAAACACTCCAGTCTAATCTGACGAAATTGACCAATCAACTTCGACAAGATTACCAAAGCCTTAAAACGTTTACCGAAAACGCCTCGCACGAACTCCAAACGCCGTTGGCCGTCATTGCGTCCAATTTAGACTTACTCATTCAAGCCCCCAACCTGACCGAAGAACAACTCGAACGCATTGGTAATCTGATTGAAACGGTGGGCAATTTATCCAAAATGAACCACAGTTTGTTGTTGTTAACCAAAATAGAAAACGGTCAATTTACCGACTCCGTGGAGCTTGATTTGAGTTCGTTGCTTTCAGAAAAAATCGACCTCTGGGAACCCCTCATTCAAGACAAGGGCTTGACCCTTCACCAACAGATTGCTCCCAATGTACGCCTCAACATCCATAAATTGTTGGTGGATGTGTTGTTGAACAACCTACTTGGAAATGCCCTCAAACACAACCAACCCAACGGCAGCATTCGGGTTGAACTTACCCAAAACACCCTTATTTTAACCAATACAGGCCCCCAACCTACCCTTCCCGTTGACCAACTTTGGGAAAGATTCAGCAAAGGTTCTTCCCGAACCGATTCCGTTGGGTTAGGGCTGGCGCTTGTCAAACAGATTGCTGATACCTACCATTTCCCTATTTCTTACCACTTCCAAGACGGTTGGCACCGCGTCCAACTCTCATTTAACATTTCTTAACACTCGGCCCTTCGTTTCTACAGAATCTCTACAAAATCGCGCCGTAATCTTGTTGCATCAATCGGCCACAAAGGCGTTGACAAACGATTCTTACAACCTAAAAAAAACGAAAAGCCATGAGTCAACATTGGAAACAGCTCGCCTTGGTAGGGTTAATCTCAGGGGGAGTTTCAGTGGGAGCCTTAGAATTGCTCCACCAAACAAATCAAAATGTCATATTGAAAGAAGCACCGTTAGCTTCGTTGGCCAAGCTCACTTCCGCAGGAGGCCCCGCTGGCGTGCCAGGTGATTTTACCTACGCCGCCGACGTTTCGATGCCTGCCGTCGTACACATTACCTCGACCATCAAAACGAGGGGAGAAAGTGCCCAAAATCTTCAGATTCCCGAAGCTTTCCGCGAGTTTTTTGGCGACCGCGCTCCCAATAGCCAGCAAGGCCCTCAAAAGCAGCAGGCGTCTGGTTCGGGCGTCATTATTAGTCCTGACGGCTACATCGTCACCAACAACCACGTGGTTGAAGGCGCTGAGGAACTGGAAGTTGTGTTGAACAACAAACACACGTACAAGGCCAAGGTGATTGGCACCGACCCTTCGACCGACTTGGCGGTGATTCAGATTCCTGCCAAAAACTTGCAGGCATTGACTTTTGCTAATTCTGACGCGGCAAAAATTGGTGAATGGGTGGTAGCGGTTGGGAATCCATTCAATTTGGAATCGACTGTAACGACGGGGATTATTAGTGCCAAAGGCCGTGGATTGGGTATCATTGGTCAAAAACAACAAAACGAATTTAGCGGCCCTGCGCGTAAAGGTGATTCTCCGCTTGAGTCCTTTATCCAAACGGATGCCGTCGTAAACCCTGGCAATTCGGGTGGTGCGTTGGTTAACCTCAAAGGTGAATTGGTAGGTATCAACACCGCAATCGCGAGCCCAACGGGTAGTTATGCAGGGTATTCGTTTGCCGTTCCTTCCAATTTGGTCAAAAAAGTGGCGGGCGACTTGATTAAGTACGGCAACGTACAACGTGGTTACTTGGGCATTATGCTCGACGAATTGGACAGCAAAAAAGCCGACGAATACGGCGTAAAAGAAACCGAAGGGGTGTACGTAAAATCGTTTTCGCCCAACAGTGCCGCCAAAGAAGCGGGTCTAAAACCTGGGGACGTGATTGTGAAAGTCGATGGTAACAACGTAAATACTGTACCTCAATTGCAAGAATTGATTGGTCGGAAACAACCTGGGGAATCGGCAAAACTCACCATTAGCCGCGACGGCAGTGTCAAAGACGTAGCCGTAACGCTTCGTAACCGCGACGGTGGTAATCAATTGTTGAAACCCGATGCCGCCGAAGTTGTCTTAAATGACCTTGGGGTTCAGCTCAACGACTTGTCGCCTCGTGAAAAAACAGTTTTGAAAGAAAATGGCATTGAAGGAGGTGCCAAAGTAGGCAACATCGAAGCTGGAAAGCTTTCAAGAGCAGGCGTACAAGAGGGATTCATCATCACCAAGTTGAACGGCAAAGTGATTCGTTCGGTACAAGAATTCAAAAACGCCATTGAAGGTAAAAAAGGAACAAGGGTTCAAATCGAAGGGATTTATTCCGACGAGCCCACCGACAGTTTTACGTTTGGATTTAACGTTTAAACGTAAATTCATGGCTGTGTTAAGAGAAGTAAACGCACTCGGCAGTTTGTCGAGTGCGTTTCTTTTATGACTATCGAGGACCTTTTTTACCCTCGTTACGTTTGGCATACCAAGGACGTTGTCCACTCTTTGCTTTGGCAGCACCTCCTTGTTCGGGAGCATTGCCCGACGGTTTGGGTCTCGACCTTTGGAAATTGTTTGATTTTTGAGTTGCGGCCTGTGGCTTTGGCTTAGCAACCTCATTTCCAGGCTTCTGACTCTGAGGATACGGATGTTCTTCGACAACAGGAATAACCTTATCAATCAATTTTTGAATATCTTTCAACGACTTACGTTCTTCCGTTTCGCAAAATGAGTAAGCCGTTCCCGAAGCTCCCGCCCGCCCTGTTCGTCCAATTCGGTGAACGTAGGTTTCGGGGATATTCGGTATTTCGTAATTGAATACGTGTGCCAATTCGTCCACGTCGATACCACGCGCGGCAATGTCCGTGGCTACCAAAACACGGGTAGTTTTTGCTTTAAAGTTATTCAACGCATTTTGGCGGGCATTTTGTGATTTATTTCCGTGGATTGATTCAGCTTTGATGTTATGTCGCATCAACACTTTCATCACTTTATCGGCGCCAAATTTGGTACGCGTAAACACCAATGCGTTTTCTATTTTCTTTTCTTCCAACAAATGAATCAACAAATTGGCTTTGTTTTCTTTATCCACAAAATACACCCACTGTTGAATCAAATCGACCGTTGACGATACGGGCGTCACTTCTACTTTTTCGGGTTCATGCAAAATAGTATCGGCCAATTTGACAATCTCGGGTGGCATCGTGGCCGAGAAAAACAGTGATTGACGGCGCGGAGGCAGCACGGCAATAACCTTCCGAACGTCATGAATAAAGCCCATGTCGAGCATTCGGTCGGCTTCATCCAACACAAAGATTTCGAGGTATTTAAGGCTTACAAAACGTTGGGCCATCAAGTCCAGCAAGCGCCCAGGCGTTGCCACCAGAATGTCCACACCGTTGTGAAGGGCATCCGTCTGACGAGCTTGTTTTACCCCGCCAAAAATAACGGTATGTTTCAAACCCGTATAACGGCCATAAGAGGCCAAACTTTCCCCGATTTGAATCGCTAACTCGCGGGTTGGCGTCAGAATGAGCGCTTTAATGGCACGTTGTTTGGAATTTCGATGCAACTGCCGCTCCGACAAAAGTTGAAGAATTGGAATGGCAAAAGCGGCAGTTTTCCCCGTTCCCGTTTGGGCACATCCGAGCAAATCTTTTCCGCTTAAAACAATCGGAATGGCTTCGGCCTGAATCGGGGTTGGAGTTTCGTATCCCTCGGCCGTTAGTGCGCGGCGAATAGGGTCAATTAATTGAAGTGAGTCAAATGTCATGTAATCTTGTATAAATAAAAAGCGTGGAAAGTAGCTACTTCCCACGCGCATCGGGTAACTATACCGCAAAGATAGGTAAATAATTACAACGACTTAATTTTTAAATTCTTCCAGTTCACTTTGATGCCTCCACCGTCGTGAATTTGAAGGGCAATTGACCCGTTTCCAGCGCCAATTTTCTCGTCGTTGATGTCCACCATTTCGTGTCCGTTCAACCACGTACGAACGCGCGGCCCTTCTGCTCTGATTTTAAGGGTATTCCATTCGCCAAATTTCAAAAAGCCTTCTTTCTCATCGGGAATCTGAATCAACCAACCACGGCCGTACGATTCGTAAATTCCGCCCGTATCGTGGTTTGGAGGGGCTACTTCTACCTGCCAGCCGCTAATTTTAGTGCTACCATCAGGAATATTTGAACGAATAAACACACCACTGTTGCCGTTGGCACCTTGTTTGAAATCGACCGAAAGTTCAAAGTTCTTGTAGGTTTTGGTCGTTGCTAAGTACCCATAACCTTTGTCAGGACCACTTTCACAGATCAATTCGCCGTCTTGAACGTACCATTTTTCGGTACCATATACCTTCCAGCCTGTGAGGTCTTTACCGTTAAATAAATTTTCTTTTTTTTGAGCCATGGCCCCCGTTGTCAACGCCAACGAGCAGGCAGCAATTAGAAATGGATTGCGTAGTTTTGAGAGAAACATTGCTTTAAAGGATAAACGGTTCGTGTAAATAATTGTCATTGCAAAACAAGTCTTTTTTAACGTGAAAACCTCATTTTTTCTTACCTCCGCCCTCATTATTGGTAGCTTTTTTTCAATAAAAGCGCAAGATAATGCCCCCATTAGCCTTCAAGAACTTTGGAAATCGGACACGCTCCTTCGCACGCCCGAGTCGGTTTTGTACGACCCCAAAGGAAAACAATTGTTTGTGGCCAACATCAACAAAATGAACGTTGATAACCCCGACGGTGACGGATTTATCTCGATTTTGAGCACCGATGGAAAAATCAAAAACCTCAAATTTACGACAGGGCTTAATGACCCCAAAGGCATGGGTATTGTAAAAAAATCGTTGTTTGTGGCTGATTTAAAAGACCTTGTCGAAATCGACTTAACCTCAGGAGCTATTCTGAAACGTCACGCGGCCGTTGGTTCGGTGATGCTCAATGACGTTAGCGTAAGTCCCAAAGGCGAAATTTTTGTCAGTGATTCGCGGGGTCATAAACTGTACCGATACGCCGATGAAAAATTAGAATTGTTTCTGGATGACCCCAATTTGCAAGGCCCTAACGGCGTTTTTGCCGAAAAAAAGCACCTGATTGTCGCTTCCGCAGGAACAGGCAATTTGTGGAGATTGGATTATGACACCAAAAAATTCAGTTCGTGGGCCATGACCAACAAAACCGCCGATGGGATTCTTCGTCATGGTGATAACTACTTGATTTCGTGCTGGCACGGTGAAATTTATTGCGTCAAACCAGATGGTAAAGTATGGAAACTCATCGACAGCAAAAGTCCGCAAGTGAATACGGCTGATTTTGGGTTTATTCCGAATAAAAAAACGGTTTTAGTCCCTAACTTTTATAAAAATACGGTGACTGCTTACGTGATAAAATAGTATTTTTGAACCATATAAGACATATAAGGGATTATAAGAAAACCTTCTATGCTCTTATATGTCTTATATGGTTCAACACATCCAAAAATGGAAATTTTCCTCAGTCTCTGTTTGGGCGTCGGCTTAGCGGCTTGTTCAGGTTTTCGGGTGTTTGTGCCCCTACTCATCACCAGCTTGGGCATTCATTTTGGCCTCGTCAATGTCGATACAGGCTTTGAATGGATGGGAACGTGGGCGGCCATCGCAGTACTAGCCAGTGCAACCGTACTTGAGATTGGCGGCTATTACATTCCTTGGGTCGATAATTTGCTAGACACCATCGCCACCCCCGCCGCCGTAGCCGCAGGCACGCTATTGACCACTTCTTTCATCGAAATTGACAACCCATTATTACAGTGGGGCTTAGGAATCATTATGGGTGGAGGAACGGCAGGCTTCATC
Organism: Runella sp. R5_40; assembly: GCF_057652295.1. Taxonomy (NCBI): domain Bacteria; kingdom Pseudomonadati; phylum Bacteroidota; class Cytophagia; order Cytophagales; family Spirosomataceae; genus Runella; species Runella sp. R5_40. The sequence continues at coordinate 39,756 of NZ_JBYFCH010000004.1, forward strand.
CAAGCAGGAACGAGCCTGGTCCGACTGGCTTCCACCAAATTCAGCGGGGGGCTGGCCAATCCCGTCGTCTCTACCGTCGAAAATATCACCGCCATCGGCTTTTCACTTTTTACCTTTTGGTTGCCCGTGGTCGCTTTTGTATTGGTCGTTTTATTTATCGTTTGGTTATTACAAAAGTTACTAGCTCGAAAAAGTAAAACCACTTAAATCTAGGCTTTTAGCCTTATACGCGTCTCTGCCTGCAAAAAAAGAAACATGAAAACCAACCGTCGCGACTTCGTCAAACAACTTGGAATTGTATCGGCTTCTACGGCCGCTGTTCCTCACTTCAATATTATTAAAAGCCTAAACGACAACAAAATCCGAATTGCTACCATCGGAATGGGGATTCAGGGTTTTCAGGACACCAAAGCCGCCTTACGCACCGATATGTGTGAGCTAGTTGCGGCGGCTGACTTGTACGATGGACGGCTCGCCCACGTAAAAGAAACATTTGGTAATCACGTATTTACCACCCGCGACTACCGCGAAGTGCTCGAACGAAAAGACGTGGATGCGGTTCTCATCGTGACACCCGACCACTGGCACGACCGCATTTCGATGGCCGCCCTCAAGAAAGGCAAACACGTTTACTGCGAGAAACCGATGGTGCAAAACATCGAAGAAGGAGCGGCTGTCATTGCCGCCGCAAAAGCCGCAGGAAAGGTCATGCAAGTTGGTAGTCAACGCATTAGCGGGGCCGCTTTTCAAGAAGCAAAACGATTGGTGGAAGCGGGCGATATTGGAAACATTAACTTTATCGAATCCACCAACGACCGTTTCAACGCCATTGGCGCGTGGCAATATTCCATTCCAACCGATGCCTCTCCCAAAACCATCGATTGGGAAACCTTTCTAGGCGACGCCCCCAAACGTGCATTCGACCCCGTTCGCTTTTTTCGCTGGCGCAACTACCGCGACTACGGCACGGGTGTAGCAGGCGATTTGTTTGTCCACCTCATTACGGGCGTTCACTTTGTGACAGGTTCGTTGGGGCCTAGTCGAATCTATTCCTCAGGACAACTTTCGTACTGGAAAGACGGCCGCGACGTACCTGATGTAATGGTGGCAAGCATGGAATACCCCGCGCAAGGCAAATTTGATGCCTTCCAAATGGTGTTACGGGTTAATTTTGCCAACGCAGGTTCCATCAAAAACGTTACCCGCATCGTTGGCAACGAAGGTGAAATTACGTTTGGCGGTGATTCGCTCACCCTTACCAAGCGTAAATTGCCAGCTGCACCAGGCTATGGCAATGGCGAAAGTTTCGGTACGTTTTCGGACGCCCAACAAAAAGAATATCTAGCGGCCTACGACGCCAAATACCCCGCCGATTCGCGCACACCTGAGCCTGTCAAAGAAGTAAAATTTGACGCTCCCCAAGGCGATGACGCCCATAAAAACCACTTTGCTAACTTTTTTGAAGGCATCAAAGATAATAAACCAGTGATCGAAGGGCCGTTGTTTGGTTTCCGAGCGGCGGCGCCCGTGTTGGCCTGTAACAAAAGCTATTTTGAGAAAAAAGTAGTAAAATGGGATGCCAAAAATCTCAAACTTTTACCGTAGCGAATGCTCTTACTCATTCTAACTACAACGACTTTGGCGATTGGGATTAGGATTTTGGTAAACCCTTTATCCAACGTTTTCCAAAAATACCTAACCCAGCGCCAAGCCAATCCTTTGTTTATTGTCACTTGTACCTACGGGGTTCTCAGTTTGGGTTGTCTCGGTTACTTATTGGCAGCTCCCCCCTCCAACCTACCCAACTCTTTTTGGCAAAACTCCCTTATTTTTAACATGTTAGCAGTAGGAGGCAATTATTTTTTGGTCAAATCCCTCCAACACGGCGATTTATCAGTTTTGGGCCCAGTCAATGCCTACAAGTCGTTAGTCAGCCTAATTTTTGGATTGTTTTTATTGGGAGAAATTCCCAATCGTTGGGGTGTTGTAGGAATGTTATTGATTGTCGCGGGAAGCTATTTTGTCTTGAGTCAATCGGGTTCTACACATGCACTGAGCTGGAAATTATTCCAACAACCCGAAGTACGTTACCGTTTTTTCGCCCTGTTTCTTTCCGCCACGGATGCCTTATTTTTGAAGAAAATCATCATCGCTACCAACCCCACGTTGGCGTATGTTTCATGGTGTATTGGGGGCTTTTTTTTCTCGTTAATTGGGTTGCTTTTTCTACAAAAAAACGAACCACTTTTAGCTCAATTTCAAGCGTTTAAAGCTTATAAATGGCATTTCTTAGCCTTAGCTATTTCAACGGGGTTGATGCAACTTTCGACCAACTTTGCCTTTGAAGGCATTCAAGTAAGTTACGCCTTAGCTTTGTTTCAAATTTCAGCCTTGGTAAGTGTGTTTTTTGGCGTTCATTTTTTTCAAGAAACCCAGTTGTGGAAAAAACTAGCAGGGGCGTCGGTCATGGTGCTAGGTGCTGTGTTGATTATTTTGTTCAAATAGGTCAGACGGTAGTCAGACCGTACCTAGCTAATCGGTCAGACGGTAGTCAGACCGTACAAGCAAGCCAATTTATTCGGTCTGACTATCGTCTGACCTATGATACCGATGATAATCCTAAGCCCGCTTTGTCTGTTAGACTTAATAAGCCATTCTCCAGCACAAAACCACCCGAAACCACGTCTTCGGCGAGGTCAAAACTTCCGTCTAAATCCAAAAAACGGGTAGTGGGGCAGGCAAAAGCAGCGTGCAAAGCCGCCGTAATGCTAACGATGCTTTCGTCGTTACAGCCCCAAAAGAGATCAATAGCTGCGTTTTTGGCAATGGTAGCAATCTCAAAAGCATTGAGGATTCCGCCGCACTTCATGAGTTTAATATTAAAAACGCCAAACGGCTGAGGGTGTTGCGCCAGTGTTAACGCCGCCTTGGCATTTTTGAGCGATTCGTCCGCGACGAGGTTCTTTCTTAATTCGGCATCAAGCGATAAAAGCGAAGCCTCCTCTCCTACCACTAGCGGTTGTTCGATGACCTCAATCCCCACTTTTTCGGTTGCTTTGCTAAATCGTTTCAATTCTTCCAAACTGTAGCCTTGGTTGGCATCCACCCGAATTTTAAATGAAGAACCGTAGTTTTCGTGCAGTCGTAAGACCCGTTCAACATCTTCTTCCACCACCTCTCCCGTCTTGATTTTCAACACTTTAAAGCCTAACCTTCGGTATTCTTCGGCTTCTTTCAGCGTTTCTTCTACCGACATAATCCCGATGGTAACGGAGGTAGGAAGTGAGGTTATTTTTTGACCGTATAACGCCACAACGGGGATTCCAAGGTACTGCCCAAACGCATCGTGAAGCGCAATATCCACCACGGCTTGCGTACCAGGAAGCATTGGAAAAACTTGACAAGTTTCAAATATCAATTGCCTAAAATGACGAATATCCCGACCGACAAACCTTTGAAAAAAATCCGATTGCAATTGGGCAAACGTCTGCGTTCCTGTTTCTCCGACCACTTCTTCCGCTGGGCTGGCGGCTCCAAGCCCGACGATGCCGTTTTCAAGTTCGATTTCCAAGAAAACATTTTCCGCGTCCGTAAACGTATAGCCCGCAATGGCATAAGGTTTACTCAATGCCAATTTCTTGAGGAAAGGTCGGACGCGGGCAATTTTCATAAAGTGTTGATTTTATACCAAAAGTAGTTGAAGCTGCTCCACAATTTCCTGAACCCCTTGTTCCAAAGGCAACACCACAGGAACAGCCAACCGTAAACGGTATTCTTGCTGAAAATCAAGGGCTTCCTTTTCTGTGCAACCTTCCGTATTTAGGGCTAATGCAAGTACTTTTGACCCGAATTTTTCAATGATTTCAATTTCAGACTCCACCGACGGGATTTTACCCCAATGCGCCTCATTGTCAAAATAAATACGTTTTGGGGCGTGTACCAACACCACGTACTTGGCTTGACCCGAAATCAAAAACTCCAGTCCACACGGGCCGCTGGGGTTTCGGAGCGACGATTGGCCTTCTACCAAAATCAGGTCGGCCTGGGTTTCTTTCCAACACGAAACAATGGCGTGTTCGACCTCACCCGACACAAAATCGTTGAGGGTTGAGTCAAAAATAAAACCGTATTTTCCGCCCTGCAACCAACCCGTTTGCCCCGTATAAATCATTTGGGCGTTGATGTTTTGTGATCCACAAGCTTGACGAATCAACCTTGCCGTGGTGCGTTTGCCTAGTGCACAATCCATCCCAATTACCGCTACAATTGGACAACTTACGTCGTAAATTTCTCCCGTCCAAAAATGCAAATCTTTGCGGGCTTTGGGTTTACGAACGTCGATAAGTTGAACATTGTGTTGGGCAGCAAGCACCGCAATTTCAGGTTTTTCCGACAAATATTCGTGCAAACCATTCACAATAGAAAGCCCCTTTTTGATGGCATCCTCTACAATCGTGAGCATATCAGGTGGCAAAACCCCTCCCACTGTCGCTACCCCAATGATTAGATAATCAACTGACGGTAACTGCTTTAAACTCTCCGACAAGCTACTAAAAATGGGGATATTGCGACTTTTGCCGTCCAATACCTCACCTGCATCTTGTCCAGCGGTGGGTGCGTCAATCACTCCCACGATGGTGTATCGCTCCGTGCCACGAATCAGACCGTGAGCCGTTTTGGCGTCGTTGGTACTTAGAAGGCCATTGGTTAAAATGAGCGCATTGTTACTTTTCATTTTATTGCGCTGATTTGATAAATGATTGAAGTTGAGCCGTGTATTCGTCGATTTGCTGCTGTTTTTGTTCCGCCGTCCAGCCCAATTCTTGCGCCATCAAATCGGCCACAACGGGCAGGGCTTCCATAACAGCCTCCCAATCCAGAATTTCCAAACGCGTACGTCGCGCAAACACATCCCGCAAGGTCAAGGCCATTTCTTCCCGAACTTGGTAAATAACCTCCGCTTGAATAAATGGGTATTTGTCCACCAAGCGCTGCGCCCAAAGAATATTTTCTTGCGTCAGACGCGCAACTTTGTGCGCCCGACTTCCGTACTTACGAATGAGATTTTTGGCTATATCTTTGGCCAAACGATATACCGTTTGAATAATTTTCCAATCTTCAAACGCATAATCTTCACCACCAACTAAGAGATGTTGAGCCGTTGTACATTCACGGTCAACGCTCAGCAATTCACAGGCTTTGTCGATGGTATCTTTGGCCATATAACGGTAAGTTGTCCATTTTCCTCCCAACAAACTTACCAAATTCGACGCAGGATCGTGTTCAACTTCGTGGTCACGAACCAGCTTTTTGGTAGAGGCCGACTCACTCGCCGCCAGCAAAGGTCGCAGTCCACCAAAGCCTGCTTTTACCTGAGACTTATCGGGGCGTTTGGCCAAATAACGAGTAAGCGTATCCAACAGGAAATCAACCTCTTTGTCATCCAAAATAGGTTCTTTGTCCAAATCTTTATAATCCGTATCGGTTGTTCCTAACAACAACTGCCCCTCAAACGGAATCGCAAAAACGACACGCCCATCGCTCGTTTTTGGAATCAGCATGGCATCATCACTTTTCAGCACTTCGTACGGCAACACTACGTGCACCCCTTTACTCGGACGAATACGTTTTGATAATTTAGGATTGGCCATCAATCGAACGTGATCCGCCAATGCCCCCGTACAATTGATAAATAATTTTGCTTTTATCCCAAACGTAGCCTCCCCTTCGGTGGGTCTTACTTGCGCTTCGGTCAGCTTGCCATTGGTATCTTTTTTTACCCCCACTAACTCCGTATAATTGGCCACGGCAACCCCTGCTTCTTCGGCTGCGTGGGCCAAGGCAAGGCAATAACGCGCGTCGTCGAGCTGTCCGTCAAAATACAAAACCGCGCTGTGCAATTTTTTAGCATCCAACGAAGGCATTCGCAAGAGGGTTTCTTTTTTGCTCAACCAACGGCTTTTGGGCAACGCATCTCCTTTGGCAAAAAAGTCGTACATCCGCAATCCAATCGTAAAATACAACCCTTCAAACCAGCTAAAAACGGGCGTCAGTAGGGGCAACGGTCGGGCCAAATGCGGGGCATTTTGGAGCACAATTTGGCGTTCTTCTAATCCGTGACGTACCTGTTTTAACTGAGCAAAATCTAAGTTTTTAAACGCTTGTTCAAGGTAACGTACTCCCCCATGAATCAGCTTGGTCGATTTCGACGAAGTTTCGGAGGCAAAATCTTTTTTTTCAATCAATGCCACCTTAAAGCCGCGCAGTGCCGCGTCGAGCGCACAACCTGCCCCGCTGGCCCCGCCTCCAATGATACAAATATCAAACGTTTCATTTTGAAGGCGTTGCAAATTTTTTGAACGATTCATGGGAATGAGTTTTTAGTGTAACGTTATAGCTTTTCTAGTCGGGCAACGCCTTCCGTGATACCCACGACGTGGCAGACCAGTTTTTTGTTAAACTGCGCGCGGTAGGCCACCGTCATCTTTTCGATAAAAGAGTCCACTTGCGCTGTTTCGACGATATTAATGGTACAGCCGCCAAAGCCACCGCCCATCAAACGAGCCCCTAAAACTTCGGTCAGCGCAACCGTTTGTTCTACCAAAAAATCAAGTTCTACGCAACTCACTTCATAATCCTCACTCAATCCCGTATGCGTTTCGTACATTTTTTTACCAAAAGCCACTAAATCACCCCGTTGCAAATCTTCACACGCACTTACCACTCGCTCAATTTCGCCCGTCACGTACCGACAACGACGATAAACATTTTCAGAAAAATCGGCTTTATGCGCTTCCACTTGGGCCAACGTCACATCCCGTAAGCTGGCAATAGTCGGGTAAAATTGCTGTAAAATGGCCACACCTTGCTCACATTCTTGGCGGCGGGTATTGTAGGCTGAATCGGCCAACGTATGTTTTACCCCCGAGTTGCAGAGCACCAACTGATAATTTTCAAAATCGAAGGGAAAATATTCAAACGTCAAATCGCGGCAATCAAGGCGAATGACGGAATTAGCTTTGCCGTGGATAGACGCAAACATGTCCATAATCCCACACTGAAGTCCAGCGAAGTGATGTTCAGCCCGTTGCGCAACAAGAGCGAGTTGTAAACGCGGGATTGCCAACCCAAATAACTCACTTAACGCCCATCCCATTCCACTTTCCACTGCTGCCGACGACGAAAGACCCGCTCCGTTTGGTACATCACCCCCAAAAGCAACCTCAAAACCAGTCGGAATGACATACCCGTCCGTTATCAGTTCGCTCGTCACACCAATGAGGTAATTGGCCCAACTTTTGGGGCATTTATTGAGCGAATCAACGCTAAACTCAAACGTATCGTTCAAATCTGCGGCATATACCTTACAAAGTCGGTCGGTGCGGGGGGCGATGGCGAAGTAAATCGCTTTGTCGATAGCCGCGGGCAGCACAAACCCATTGTTATAATCGGTATGTTCGCCAATAAGATTGATGCGACCAGGGGCACGCACGACGAAAGAAGGAGTTTTTCCAAAAATTTGTTGAAAGTCCTCGACAATTTTTTCTGAATACAAATACACGCTAAATAGTTGGTTTGTGGGTCTTTAGTAAGTCACAAAAATAGGCAGATTCGGGAGGGATACACAATTTTTGGGGAGAATGTTGTTAAAAGTCGCAAAAACATTTATTTTTGCACCCGCGTTCGACAAGAACAGGTCCCGTAGCTCAGCTGGATAGAGCAACAGATTTCTAATCTGTCGGTCTTAGGTTCGAATCCTAACGGGGTCACTCAAACAACAGTTCCCATCGCAAAAGTGCCTTAAATTTATTTTAGGGCACTTTTTGTTTTTCTAACCAGCCTCCTCTTCTCAAATCAAACTGCTCTTTAATTCCAAAATGGTACGATTTAAAGCATGATTACTTAGTAGATCTACTGGATCCTAAAACGTTTCAATTCCAAAATGGTACGATTTAAAGTAACCAGTACGTTTTCCGAGTGCGTCAACGGCATAGGTGTTTCAATTCCAAAATGGTACGATTTAAAGATGCGGTATCCGTAGTCTTTGTCTTCTACAGGGTCGTTTCAATTCCAAAATGGTACGATTTAAAGTGTTGTTTAAGTTCTGCGTAGTGCTTTACGCTTTCGTGTTTCAATTCCAAAATGGTACGATTTAAAGGTCTATGGCGATGTACAAGGTGTTGCATGGTTGCTGTTTCAATTCCAAAATGGTACGATTTAAAGCTCTCCCTCCTTGGTTGACAAATGGGTTGTATGTTAAGTTTCAATTCCAAAATGGTACGATTTAAAGTGGTGATGCCCTCGGAGCGCGGTCGTAAAATCATTACACGTTTCAATTCCAAAATGGTACGATTTAAAGCGGTTATCAATAACGAAGTGAGCTACGAGATTATGTTTCAATTCCAAAATGGTACGATTTAAAGTCTCGAAGGATTCCACGGTGCAGTTTTCGGTATTCTGAAGTTTCAATTCCAAAATGGTACGATTTAAAGCTTCTTTAGCTAACCACGCGGGATGATACTCTTTTAGTTTCAATTCCAAAATGGTACGATTTAAAGATGAAGAAAAAGGCGCAATACGACCACCAAAATATGTTTCAATTCCAAAATGGTACGATTTAAAGTTGTCGGCTAAAATTTCAGGATTGCAACGCGCATTCACGTTTCAATTCCAAAATGGTACGATTTAAAGGGCGCCCCATTCTAGCACTCTAACCGTAGGTTCTAAGTTTCAATTCCAAAATGGTACGATTTAAAGTTTTTTCTTTGGAAGGATTCAGCGCGGTTTATGAATAAGTTTCAATTCCAAAATGGTACGATTTAAAGTACTAAAAGGCTCAAAGGGTGGACGCATCGACTTGTTTCAATTCCAAAATGGTACGATTTAAAGTCTTTGCAATTTTAAAAGGTCGGCGATTCGTATGCCCGTTTCAATTCCAAAATGGTACGATTTAAAGTACGGTCAAGGAGCCAATGGGAAGGGGGGAGTTGTGTTTCAATTCCAAAATGGTACGATTTAAAGGATGAATAAGTTTTGTCGGCAGGTAAAGGCGTTACAGTTTCAATTCCAAAATGGTACGATTTAAAGCTCCTTTACACGAAAACAATGCAGCGACGAGCGCCATGTTTCAATTCCAAAATGGTACGATTTAAAGTCTACCGCGCCCTGCACGATTTGCTTTTCGATTCGCCTGTTTCAATTCCAAAATGGTACGATTTAAAGACGGCTTTTTCTGTTTACAAAAACTGATGGTCGTTACGTTTCAATTCCAAAATGGTACGATTTAAAGCCTCGTCAATACCCTCGACATCGACGAGGTCTTCGTGTTTCAATTCCAAAATGGTACGATTTAAAGTTGAGCCATGCGAAATTACAGAGGCAAAGGATTTGTTTCAATTCCAAAATGGTACGATTTAAAGCAGAGCCGACCAAAACTAACACTCCGTCAATCTAGTTTCAATTCCAAAATGGTACGATTTAAAGAAAAGCCTACGCCTGTAACCCGTCGAAAGAACTGTTGTTTCAATTCCAAAATGGTACGATTTAAAGAATGACCTTTTATGAACGAGACGCCGTACTTTTGCTGTTTCAATTCCAAAATGGTACGATTTAAAGCTAGGTTCGTAAGATTACATCCTTTGACTGTTTTCCCGTTTCAATTCCAAAATGGTACGATTTAAAGAACTCGAAATCGAGGGCATTTTGTACTACCAAGTCGCGTTTCAATTCCAAAATGGTACGATTTAAAGTGGTCGATGGTGACGTATGAAAACTTCGAGGCGTGTTTCAATTCCAAAATGGTACGATTTAAAGATAAATTCAGAAAGGGCGTCGGGTGTTAGTTTTATGTTTCAATTCCAAAATGGTACGATTTAAAGTTGTCAAAGAAGTACAGGATTTTACCCTCTTGCTCTGTTTCAATTCCAAAATGGTACGATTTAAAGATTTGCGGATCGATTTGTCCACGGATACGGTCGGACAGTTTCAATTCCAAAATGGTACGATTTAAAGCCAACAGGGGTGACATTTGATTTAAGAGGCGCAACACGTTTCAATTCCAAAATGGTACGATTTAAAGAACGAGATGCCACGCCCGCGTGTTTGTCGAGACATGTTTCAATTCCAAAATGGTACGATTTAAAGTCTTGCCGCCCCTCGCGTGTGTGTACGTGCGCTGTTGTTTCAATTCCAAAATGGTACGATTTAAAGCCAGTCGCAATTTTTATCTGAGCGGCGAGGATACGCGTTTCAATTCCAAAATGGTACGATTTAAAGCACTCAAAGAGCGCTACGCAACAGAGCTAGTAGGCGTGTTTCAATTCCAAAATGGTACGATTTAAAGTCAGACCATCGTCGAATCCTTTCGTCAGGGAGCTTTGTTTCAATTCCAAAATGGTACGATTTAAAGGGAACGCGATTTATTTTATTGATTTTCAATTATTGTTTCAATTCCAAAATGGTACGATTTAAAGATGCCCCTTTTTCCGTAATCGCCCATGTAGTCAATGTTTCAATTCCAAAATGGTACGATTTAAAGACCCAAACCCCGTACTTTCCTATTCAATCGCCTAGTTTCAATTCCAAAATGGTACGATTTAAAGGGAGGAGGGGAGGCCAAGGGTTTTGCAGGCTTTTTGTTTCAATTCCAAAATGGTACGATTTAAAGACGGTTACTGATTTAGGGTCTTTGATAGACTTCACTGTTTCAATTCCAAAATGGTACGATTTAAAGCAACTAGCGGAACTACTGCAAATGCGCTATTCTCGTTGTTTCAATTCCAAAATGGTACGATTTAAAGGAAAATCTGCCAACAATCAACAGTCTCGAACTGTCGTTTCAATTCCAAAATGGTACGATTTAAAGGTGCAATAGAAAATAACAGGTACTATGTTGGCCTGTTTCAATTCCAAAATGGTACGATTTAAAGAGGGAATTATGTTCGTTCTGGAGAACGAAGGATTGTTTCAATTCCAAAATGGTACGATTTAAAGTGGCGGATGTCCGCCACACCTTTACGATATTTACTCGTTTCAATTCCAAAATGGTACGATTTAAAGATGAATTTAACATTTGATGAATACTTTGGAGAACTCGTGTTTCAATTCCAAAATGGTACGATTTAAAGCGAAAATTGGGCGGACTTATGCAAGGCGCTAGGGATGTTTCAATTCCAAAATGGTACGATTTAAAGCCGTTGGAAAAACGGCTATTTTGGCTCAATTTTAAGGTTTTTTGCGGTATTTTTCAACAAAAAAATCGTCGATGGCCAATGACTCGATTTTACTAGACCATCGACGACTGCTCATTATCAAACACTTACGTCAACTTCAAGGGTTTTTATAGTCAATATGTCAACGAACTTTTGAGCCGTTTTGCGACTTCGACGACTTTGCCCTCAAAGAAAGTTATCAATGGAACTTCGTTCTACCCCAATAATTTCTTTGTCGAGCCACCGCTCGTTCCGACTCTTAAATAGGATGACGCTGTCTTGGTCCTCATTCATAATCGCCCGCGCACCCATCAACATTTCTTTCAACTTCGCCTCCGTGATTTCTCCTTCAAACACCGAATTTTGAATCCAGTTCAGGTACTTGCGGCAGTGTTTCAACATCTTTGCCACTCGTTTTTCTCCAATATCATACACCAATATTACATACATAGCGCTTTCCCCTCCCTACTGGAGAGGGACAGGGTGGGGTTACCACATCATTTTAAAAGGTTTATACACTTCCATGCCCAGCAGATGCTTTTGTAGTTTGTAACACTCTAGTTTTACTAAATGCTTATAACTCACGCTTCTACCCAACGAACGATGTTTAAATGTCTCTTTCAATCGCTCTTCAAACGCTTGTACAAATACCTTTTTTGCCCCTTCTTTCAACACACAGCGGTTTATATCCTGCCGAAAATCGCTGGCTTGTAGCTGTTTTTTGTTCAAAACGGTAAAAATCGTGCGATCGACCAACATCGGTTTGAATATCTCCGACAAATCCAATGCCAACGAATACCGCCTCGCCCCAGGTTCGTGCAAAAAACTGATGGTAGGGTTGAGTTGGGTGTGGTAAATTTGGTCTAAACATACCGTGTAGCACATCATGTTCCCAAACGAAATCAACGCATTTACCTCGTTTTGAGGCGGTTGCTTGCTGCGGTTTCCCATGTCAAAATCGTTGATTATTTCCCCAAATGCCCCGTAATAGGCTTGTCGGATGTTTCCTTCGATGCCCATCAACTCCGCAATGTTTCCCGCATTGGAAATCAAAGGCGTATAACTTTCGATTTGTCCGAGCTGCTTCGCTACGTCTTTACCGCGCCCTTGGTAGTACTTCAGGTTTTTGGACATGTTAAAAGCCGCCCCTTCAACCAACGTCTTGGCTACGACCATCCGTTTTTTGTCGGAGAGATAATGACGCGTTTGTTCTACCTGCATTTTGCCTGCCAACAAATACTCTTTGGCCATAAACGACCCCGTATAATGTTCGTAATAGTCGAAAAAATGAACCGATACGTGGTTTTTGCCCAAAAAATTATACATCGCGCTGTTAGCGTCCAAACTCCCAAAACAATACAGGTTATCGACTCCTTCAATGGGAATGTAGCGCGGCTGTCCTTCGTTACCGTCCTCGTCAACGGGCAAAAAACAGAGCGTGTTGTCTTTACGGCTCAAGCGGCCAGGGTTAAAGAGATAATAGCTTTTTTTCATTTTTTGTCTTCCAATGGTTGTTATTCGTCTCCCACCCAGCAAAATTCAAAATAGCTACACGCCTTACATTTTGAAATCGGCAACTTCGGCGGACACTGTTCTTGTTCGAGCACTTCCCTGATTTTTTCGATATTGGCTTCAATTCGTTGTACATCCTCTTCACCAAGTGTCACCCGTTCAGTTTGGCGTAATTTGGGGTATTCAATGACGCCGTGGCTGGCTTCTACGCCATTTTTTTGCAACAAGTAGAGATAAAACTGCACTTGCGCGACATGCGCCCATTCTTTGGCTACCGATTTTTTGGTTTCGTGAACAATCCCACGTTTGGCGTCAAAAAAGTCGATTTTGGCCGTTAGGACTACCTTTTCGTTCTCAAGGGGGAGCGATATTTCTAGTTCTTCGTTTTTGTCGGCCCGAAAAGGGTAACTCTCCTCCCCTATCAGCTTGCCTTCATACACCACCTCCGAGGTGTGTTCCATTCGGATGGCATGGTAGTGCAGCCACATTTCTCGCTTGCAAATGTGGAAAATGTTCATGAGCGTAGCGTTGATGTTCATAGGAAGAAATTTTCGGTTACGTCGATTGCTTTTTCATTTAATCCACCGCTTAAAGTATAAACAGGCGTTTCCAGGTTCAATGCTTGTTCTGTTATTTTCTTAAATCCCAATTCTTCTTTTAAAAAGCCCTGGCTTTCTAAATTTGGGATAATTTTTGAATGGGCAAACAAAGAAAATGTAAACTTAGACATAATACCCTGCAACGTGCGCAGTTGATTTTCTGCTTTCAAATCGAAACCTTTCCGCTCATTTTTGGCTTTAATTTGGCGAAAAACCAAATTTCGATACAGTTCCCAAACTTCTTTTCCCTCTATTTCTTCCTTCGCTGTGGGTGAAATTTTGAATGAATTTAGGAAACCTAGCTCATGTTCCGAAAAAACTAGCTCCATTTTCTCGTCTTCACTACTATCAACCCTAATAGGAATTGCAAGAGGCACAAACACTGACTCATTTTGCTGGCTAATAATTTTAAAACCGCTATCAACCTCTTCAAATCTCAATTTTTTAACAGCGGGTTCATAGCCATTTGTAAAGTTATCAGCCCAATTGCCTTCATTAATCTTATCAATTTTGGAAAACACCTTTTCGTATAGAAACTTAAAATCTTTGTCTCTCAAAATTGTCTGTTGCTCTTCAATGGGGATTTTTTTTGTCTCTTGAAAACGATGATCTGCTTTGTAAAGAACATCTGCTTCGTCCACATCAAACAAAAAGACCTTACAGCCTTCTTTGCTTGCGTTTCGATTGACACGTCCTGCTAATTGTTCGTCACTATCAAGCAACGAACGGTTTTTAAAACCTAAATCCATGTCAATATCCACCCCAGCCTCCACAACCTGAGTGGTTATTAACAAAATGTTTTCTCCCTGCTTGCTGCGTTTGATTTGGTTAATAATTTGCCTACGTCGGGGCTCTACTATTGTCCCCGACAAAACCAAAAGTGAATCAAAACCATTGTTGGCCCTGTCGCTAATAAGTTGCTGAAAATCAGAAGCAGATTTTTTGTAAATAAACTCTACGATAGTTCGTACACTCCCTTTTTCTTTCGCATAATCTTGTGATTTTTCAATAACAGCGTTTGCTAGTTCCTCCAACTCAATCTTACCTTGCATCAGTTCAAAATCGAACGTAACGCGTTCGGCGAAATTTGGGTTCAAAATGTACTTTCGAGCATTAGGTAACAATTCAACAAAATCAGGTTTTTGAGATAGGCCAATGTCCAAATCACTGATTTTTGGTAAAGTCGCCGACATCAACACAAAACGAATGTTAAAAAACTCAGCATACTGGCTGATAAAATAGAACATCTTATCCCACAATTTTGGGTTATAAGATTGCACTTCGTCAATAATTACTACTGAATTTGCTAGTCGGTGCAATAAATAATTCGTCTCTTTCCTGTTCGTTTTCAGAACTTCAAAAAATTTGACATGCGAAAGAACCGTAATCGGGTAAAGCGCAAACAGATGATCAATAAAGTCCTTTTTATCGTCCCCGTATTCGCCATCTTTTTGTTCCTCTTTCGAAAGTTTACTGTAAAAACCCGCCTTAGAGTGCATTTCAACCAATTCGTCGTCCTTCAAACCGAGCGTCTCTTTCAACGCTTTGTACGTTTGCGTGATAAGCGTTGTGAAAGGGAAAACATAAAATACTTTGTTCAGTTCTGGATTGGCTATCAACAGTTCTGTTAGCGTTATCATCGAAAGGTTCGTCTTTCCGCCTCCTGTCGGTGCTTCTATGTAAAAAAGGCGTTTGTGCGTATTTCTCCGTACCGTTTGAATCAATTCAACTGCCATTTCTTGGCGAAGACAATTCAAATTGTCCTTTGACTTTTCGGTTGGAAAGGTAAAGCAGTAACCTTCCAAGGCATCATAGGCTTGCTTATTATGTCCGTTTGAACGTAAATACTCCGTAAACTCAACTATTCTTTCTCGTTTCAAAACACCAAAATCATTCGTAGGTGCTTCGCTCATGTACTCATGTGTGGCTAAATAGTCCGAGGCGGTTAACAGAGAAAAGCTAAGTTTAATGAGAGCAAATAGGGGGAAAGCGGTAGAACCATTCTTAAAATAATCTTGCCAATAATGCTCAAACTGTTCTCCAAGAAAATAGTCCGACATTTCTTCATCAAAACCCACGCTGTACAACCTTAAATATTTACTTAACTCATTGTACCATTCGTGCAAGGAATAACGTCGAAAATCTTCCAAAGGGTCACTTAACGTAGGCTTATGATGACAAAAAATTGGGTATGACAAGCCATACATACATAAGGCGAGTAGCCCTTCTTCTTCTTGCGATAGTTCTAATTCAACCAGTTTTTCAAGGTGGTACGCTAAAAAAATATAAGTACCCAGAAACGAATGCCCGTAAGGAGGGCTCAATGTCAAAGAAGAGTTTTCAGAAAAATGGACACTATTTTTCATTCTCATTACCTGAAAATTCTCATTTACTTTCCCAAAATCATGAAAAGTAACAACATTATAAAACATCAACTTAATGAAGTTTCTTACCTTTCCTTTTTCATTGGTAGAGTTTACTTGAGATGCTACTCCTTCCACCAGTTCATCTATAATATCCTCCATTTTATGCTCACTGCATAGTGACTTGAAGTAGTCAAATACAAGTTCGCAATGTTCTGAGAGAGTTTCAGGGAGTAAATTACTCACACCATCATTATTGGACGGCAAATGCGCCCAATAATGATGATGCTCTTTCAATGTCAAAGCTATCCTAATACGTTCCTTTTCGTAATTTTCAATTGTCAGCATTTTACACAAACAGTTGAATTAGTTTTTCTTTCAGTTCTTGGTTACTTATTACGTATAAATCGTAAATCGTCGATTCCTTTGAAAATAGCCAATCGGAGTAAGCAAAATCAAAAAGCACATATTGAAACAGTTGCTCATTAAATTTTTGAGGCAAACGTTCAAAGTAAGTAAAACTTCCTTTTCGCTGAATTTCATTTCGAGTTCTAAATGAGGGTTTCAATACGACTCTTTGATTTTTAAGAGGGTCTTCTCTGACAAAAACAGAACTCACTTCAAAATCGACAGAGTAATCAAAGGCTTGAAACTCATACTCCCGAAACGTATTTTCTCCTTCCTCATTGAGCCAAGAAGCTTGAAACTCATTCTTACCCAAATAAGGGATATATTCCGCCTTCCCTTCTTTGAGGTTTCGATAAAGATGTTCTTGCTCGCTCTGTTCTAAATTTAATAACACATAGCATCGGTATGCAGGTCGAATAAGCATCGACTCCTCCACCAACAGATTCCCGTCGAGGTTGGCATAACCTACGGTGTTGGTGTATTTTACAGAGGTTTTTTGAAAATTACCGCGTTCATGGTACCCTTCTAATGGTTCGATGCCCACAGGAATACCTTTTAACTTTTGATAATATTCTGGAAATTCTCCTTTCTTCTGATAACCTGCTAACCCTATAATAGCCCCCAAAATCCCCAATAAAGCTGGTTTATGAATCATGTTGTACGATAACAACAAACCATCGTTATAATCAGGTTTTTTGAAAAATCCAAAATCGGCACGCAGGTCAAACGACACTAATCTTTCAGTACCCATACCTTTATTAGTTCAGTTCGAGTTGCTTCGCATTCTGGGGTGCATTGATAACCGTTGTCACTTCTTTGTTGAAATACAACTCAATGGTTTCTATTTCAGCAGCGATGTGCGGTTTTGACAGTAATGAAGCCACTTTGGCTAAATCTACTTCTCTATTTTGATTGTCACTCACCAATACATTTACCAATTCCACAAAAGATGGCAACACAAGTTTAGAGCCTTCTTTCAACTTTACCCAAAGCAACAACTCATTTTCTACCCCTGCTTTAGAAGCCGAATCATAAAAGGTAGCTCCGCAACGAAGTGCTTCTTTCAATTTGGCAACGTCATCGGTGGTGAGCCCTTCACTCCCTGCGGCTTTATTAAAATCTTCCAGATTACGCGGATTCACTGACAGATGATGTACGTAATGACCTTCTTTAAGTTTGAATTGCGTACCGAGGGTTGTTTGCATGGAATCAGTACTTTTTTCGTTTGAGTTCCGAAAAGGCGATGAAATCTGTTCAGAATAAATAATCCCTTCTACAAACTTATTAACTCCGTGCGTAAACTGAACTGGCCCGTGTAATGAAAGATTAGCATCTTTACTGGCAAAAGTTCCCCCAAACAAACGTATATCAATACAATTTAAAAGATTTCCTAAAATTTGTTTGCGCACTTTTACCGCTCCATCTTTCCCTTTTTCAGCTACAGGAAAAGCCCCAAAATGATTGACATAATTTTGATCAAGGTCACGGGGTTGCATCTCGTCATTGAGGCTTTTAAAATAAAATACTTTTTCATTAGCAAAATGCTTGCTAAGATAATTACGCACTGTGTATTTCAAGGCTTTATCTGTGGCATAAACAGTCCCGTCGGGAAGGGTACGCGGTTGGTGGGTAAAATCCGCGTTGTAATTTGCATTAATGGCTTTTACAATAACACAGCCAAATACTCGGTTGTTGAATGCTGTACTCATTTTGATATATGATTATGTGGTTTATTCTTCTGTTTCGCTTTGAGTTTCTTTAATTTCATTGTTCTCTTTATCGCTAAAAAGCTCATTTTCTGAGAACACCCCTGCCAAAATAGACGGTATCAAGTCACGGACATTGGTTCTAGTTTCATAGTCGAGCACTTCGGCAAAGGGTGTACGAAATTTCGTCGAAAAGTTTTCGTGTTTGTACGTATCAAATAATCGCGCAATTGCTTTATTCAATTCTTTGGACTGAACTTGCTGCATAAAAGGCTCTAAACGTTTGTAGCTGCGGTCAGCCGTCTTGCTTTTTCGTAGCAAGTAATAAATCACTTGCCCGACGGCAAAGGCGTATTGTTCGTCGTTTTCAATAGAGGCTTCTCCCTTGGCCAATTGCTTCATGTAAGCCCGATGAGCCTGTAATTTGCTTGCCATAGTTTCGGTAGTTAAAGTAAGTTGGTTAAAGTTTTCTGAAAGACTGAACCAGATATTTAGCTTCTGACGAATGCTAATATTCTGGCTATTAAGGTTATTTTTAAATTCATCCAAACGAATATCATCAAGAATGCTACTCAACATAATTTTATCAAATGTATGTTGGTTGATCGCTTCTCGTTTCGATTTATAGATAAAATCGTAGAACGCTTTCCGATAAGTCATTACCATAAGAAACGTAGCATCCGACTTACAGTATTTTGCATCTATATCATCAAAATAACGGTGTTGAAAGTCTCCTGTCTTGGTTTTAACAATCAGTGCATTGTTAAATACAGGTAGCAGGACGGCGTATTGAAAATCAAATACATTTTCAATGTGTCTCCGATAATTTATCTTAAATAGGTCTCTTATTTCCCAAGCAGCCCCTTTTTCGTCCTTCAGTTCATACTCAAACTTAGGGACAAAGTCAAAATCTTTAATTTCTCCCGCTTGATAGAAAAGCAGATAATAATTACCGAGTTGGTCTTTGTAATCTTTGTAGAGGTCTTCAATAATCTCTTTATAACCTCGCCGTTTTCCTAACGCTGCATCTTGCTTGAACAATGAAATAGAGGCATCTCGTATATTTTTCTTGCCTTCCGTTTTGAGTTCATCTTGATAGATAAAGATAGGAAGCGGACGCGGCAGAATATTACGTCCAATTAAGTCCTGAAACTCATACAAATGCTTCGCTTCCTGAGCTGAGATTCTACCCGCAATATCAAATACAGCCGATTGATGCGTTAAAAATGGCTTCTTAGTGGGATACCCATTAAAAAAATCGCTGGTACCAAAAGTTGTCTCTTCTACTATACGATTATATTCATTGGTATTGAACAACTTATCTGCCAAATAAACATCGTTCGCCTTTTGGTATTTGTCAACAGGTTCATCTAAATAAAAAATAACATATTCAGCATCTTTCATCTCAGAATAAACTGGAATATGGGCTAACCACGAGTGGAACGATTGCTCTGAATTCAATGCGTACTTAAATAATTCTACCCGCTGTTTATCTGTTTCATTTTGGAGCAAGTCCAACGCTTTACCAAAATATGCACTTATACGCTCATACACCTGAGATTTTTTCTCTCTGTGGTTTTTTACGTACTTTTCTCCGTTTACTAAGTTTTCCTTCTTAATAGCTAAACAATAAGGGGAACATGAGTGTATTGCTTTCGTCGGTAAGTCAAAACATTTATTTGTATTCACACACCAAGACAATTGAGCCAAAGAGGCACAACGTCCAAGCAGTACCTCTTCTTCTTGTTTTAGGTTTTTGCTCTTAGTATATACCCACCCCACCAAAGATGATTCATCCATAAATACACTATCCTCTTCTTGCCGAACTTTCAGCAGAACATGCAGCCCTTCTTTAGGCTTCACTCCTAGCCCCTTAAACTCAGAATCAAGGGCTTGTACAAATGTCGATAGTTCTTTAATCATGTGTTTTTAATTTTAATACAACAAAAATAATCATATTATATTAATTGTGAAGTACTGAACATTAATATTAGCCTTTTTATTTACAATTACTTGGTTTTGTCAGAGTTAACAACATATCTTTGTGATTAAGGTTGAACGCATTAAAACAAAAAGCTAGTACTTATTGCTCCAGAGGAGCTACATCTTAGTAGCAAAAATGAATCAGGTTTGCAATCAAGCCCCATCGGGGTGACCTCTTTCAGCGAGCATCGGTCGCCCTGAGGAGGGCTTAGAGATGGGTTTGTTTGCCTTTTTCTACTAAGATTTAGCCTCGCTGAGGCTATTTTGTTAATACGTTTAACCTGTTTGTGATTGAACTTGTTAGAAATAGGATTTGAAATTATTAAATTACCTGTGACGGACTGCGTCATACAATCGTACCACTTCTCAACAAGCTTTTTATTAACCAATAAA
This sequence comes from Runella sp. R5_40, assembly GCF_057652295.1. NCBI lineage: Bacteria > Pseudomonadati > Bacteroidota > Cytophagia > Cytophagales > Spirosomataceae > Runella > Runella sp. R5_40. The sequence goes on from NZ_JBYFCH010000004.1 coordinate 59,930, forward strand.
ATATTCTTATGGAACAATTTGATTTTGAGTACGATTTTAACCAGTTGAAGATGCTGGAGCTGCAAAAAGACAAAATCAGCCATGCAGAAATCATCAGCGTTTTTGAAAATCATTATTCCTGTACATCTCCTATTAGTGGGTTTGAATTGCATGATTACTATTATTTTATGATTGGTTTTAGTAGTAAATCTCGCTTCTTGTGTTTAGCTTTGAATGTCGAAGACCATAAAATTATCTTTCTTCAAGTCAAAGTAGCCAATGAACAAGAAATCAGACAAGAGTACTGCGGTCAATAGCATCACAGGAAAAACCATCCAAGAAATGTCTTGGGAAGAAATTCGTGCCTTAAAAGGAAAATCGATAAAAAAAGACGAGTTCATAGCCAAAATAAAAAGTATCAAATAAGTTAAATGAATATATCTTTACCCAAACAACTTGGTCAATTTGCAACCATTGAGGAAGCATCACAGGCCAAAAACGCGGATTTACTTAAAACCCTCCAGCGCTTGAACATTAAGGTGGTGAAGCGCTAACCACCTCTACACACCCACATCCCATCGAACAATACTTCCCAAATCCTCCCAAATAGCCTACCTCGATGAGTTCGGGCGGGGCGGTTAGGGCAAACGTAAAATTGTGATAACCAATCACTTTTGTTTGCTTTTTCTCTTTGCCTTCTTTGGCCAGAAATCCTCGCTTTTTTATCCGTTCGGGGTCGCTTAACAACTCAAACTTGACCAGTTGCTCGGCAATCGCCGCATCCATTTCCATGGAAGGTTTCACCGAACGCAGTTTATCGACCAAATTCACCGCAAAAAATCGCCCAAAATCAGCGTCCGTTGGGGTTAAATATTGGTCCAAATCATCCACTTTTTGAGCCACAACCATCGGTGACAGCGTACGAAACGTCATCGAACTTTGCATCGCAGGCAAGGGGGCTGTCTCCACGCGTTCTACCACAAAATCGGCCCTACATTCTCGATTATAAATGCTCAGTTGCTGCTGTTGAAACAGCCCAACGATAAAATTTTCAGCCGCTTTGTCCACATAAAATGAAATATACAGCGTCAAAACACCCGAACGCAGCACCATATACGTATCTCCTTTCTTGATGGGTTCGATGATCGGTATTTGCAAAGCTGAAAAAGTAAAGTGCTTAAACGCCTTGCGACTCTCGGGCACTTGGTAGCCAAGTTCGTGCAGAAAACCCGCATACTCAGCGTCGGCATTGGCCAAGCGACCATAAATCCACGCTTGCAGGGGATATTGGTAGTTGAACAATAAACGCTGACGGTCTCGAACGGGGGTTAACGTGAGTTTGAATCGCATGAATTATGTCATTTAGAACGCTAATTTATGCCATAAGTTAGTTTAACGAGAACTTTACTTATGTTTTACTAAAAAAATAAAAAAACAACGCCGAGACGATTGCCTCGACGTTGTCAGTTCAATCATTGATTATTCAAACCCACCAATAATCTTTAAGTAGAGTGTAGTCAATAGTCCACGGTCGATGGTCAATAGTCCATGGTAGTTGAGTCATCCATAGTCCACCGTCGATAGTATCTGCTTTGATTAGACCATTGTCTATGGACTGTCAACTATCGACTGACAACTATGGACTGTGGACTGTCAACTATCCTCCACTAATTTGCTTGGAGACGCGCTAGTTTTGTGAACGCTTGCTCCTTGTATTTTCCAGTCAGTGTTAGTGATACAGTATTTCCAGATTTAGGGGCTGCTAGTCCAAATTCAGCCCACGTTTTTGTAATCGTTGCGCGGCCTTTGGCGTCGGTTGTCACGTCGGCAATTTTTGTTCCCGTGCGCGTCGTCAAGGCCAAACTCAACCCCGTAAGAGGAATAGAGTCAATGCCTTTTTTGTAATCCAAAATATTGGTTTTGTCCAATTCAAAAATTCGAACGCTGACCGTCGCTTGCGTACTTGTCGCTTTTGACGTGACGGTAGGCTCAGTTGTAAAACCTCCGCCATCGCCCACGGCATTGTCAAACACTAGCAATACGGGCGAAACAACTCTGTCCACAAAGGGGTCTTCTACTTTGCAAGATGCTGCTGCCAAGGCCGTAGCCACAAATAAGAATATTTTCAAAGTTTTCATTGGTTCATCAGTTTTGTTGAAACATTCATTGTAACAAGTGTTCGTCGTTTTTTATGCTTTCGACAAACGAACGGTTTTACGTCCCAAAAAAGTTGGAACAAAACCCACTAGCATCAAAACAATCCCCGAGATGGCAATGGTACTGGTATGGGCAAAAAACGTTCCCGTTGACAAAATCCCTAAAATAAGTAACGTAGAAAAAGGCAACGAAAAGGCCATGACCAACACCGCTAACTCGGCGTTAAACGTACGGCGTTCTTTTGGAATCTCCAGGGCTTCTTCGCGTGAGTTAAAAGCTGAAATGTGCGCAAATGGCCAAAAACTCGCCGAACTCAACGGAATGACGGTGGCCAACAAAATCATGGTTGGGTCATGAATGCCTAGCAGCGTAATAACAGCGGCGCTAAAAAGCATCGTTAGTCCTGCACGAAATACCAACAACGAAGCAATAAGTCTTTTTTTACGTTGTTTTAGTTGAACAGCTACCCCAATAAAAATCAACACCAACGGCGTCATCATCGCGCTTGTTTTGTCAAATACTTCCTGAACAATCATCGGAAGCGCTTTAAAATTTAAGCCTAGGCTCAACAAAACCGCCGCTGAAATAATGATGATGTTAATGGGTTCTTGAACGAGGTTCATCAAAAGACTTTTGATTTTTTCGCCCATTTTGGTTTCCTCCGATTTGGTATTTTTGAGGAACATGTTCATGGCGATAACGTACAAGAAAATCAATACAAAAAACTTGTTACCTACGTCGCCAAGCGCAGCCATGGCCACACTTTTTTCACCCAAAAATTCGGCAATAAACGGGAAACACGATAAGCCTGGTGCCAACGATGGCAATAACATCACCAACGTACGTCCCATCGAACTGTCTTTTTCGATACCAAAAAAAGGAAAGGCCAACGGTGCTGTGAAATACATAAAAAAGTTAAACAACAATGTTAACGCAGGAACTACAATCAGCTTGGCGTCCACGTCGATTTTCATCAAGGCAATAAAAATCGTAGCAGGAAGTGCCACCGAAAGCACCATTTCCTTGATTCCGTTGGTTTGTTCTTTGTTCTTAAACTTAGAACGTAATATAAGACCTAACCCAATCAACGCCAGAAGGGTTATGGCTTTTTGTAAAGCTTCACTCATAAGTAAATGTGGAAAAGTAACAATTCGTTGGGCGTAGGTAGGTTTGCTACCTACGCCGCTGTCCTTATTTCAAAATTAGCTTATCGCCTCAAGCGTACTTACAAACTGCTTGATTTCGTCCATCGTACCCATACTTACGCGGCACCAAGGCTTGCCCTGAATTTCGTATCCGCGTACCATGATACCTTTCGCCATCATTTTTTGGAGCAATTCTTTGGTCGGAATGTTGATGGGGAAAATCACGAAGTTGGTGTATGAAGGCACGTATTTGTAACCCAAACGATCCAAGTTTTTGCAAAGGTACATCTTCACTTCGTGGTTCAGTTTACGCGTTGTGTCTTGGAACTCTGCATCGTCCATACTTGCCACCGCTGCGGCAATCGACGTTTGGGTGATTCCCATTCCACCACGGGTGATTTTCTGAATTTTATCCAACGTTGCAGGGAGGGCCGCTACGTATCCTACGCGCAAACCTGCCATACCCATAATTTTAGAGAAAGTACGGGCGATGATAACGTTTTTCTTTTGTGCCAACAACGACACCATACTCTGAGTATCAGCACCTACGGCCAATTCGAGGTAGGCTTCGTCCACAAAAATGGGTACTTTTTCCGAAACACGCGAACAGAAATCCATCAACTCTTTGCCCGACGTGATGCTACCCATTGGGTTGTTAGGGTTACAGATATAAACAAGTTTTGTGTCCTTGTCGATGGCCGCTTCCATTGCTTTCAAGTCGTGCGACCAGTCACCTTTACACGGCACCGCCTTCCAAGTAGCTCCCGTCGCTTCGGCTACTTTTACCAATGACATATAAGTTGGGTCAGCCGAAACTACATTTCCACCTTTTTGGAAAAGTACGATGGCCACTTTTTCCAACAAATCCGACGAACCAGGCCCCATCATGATGTGGTCAGGAGTAACGCCTTCTTTTTTAGCGATTTTTCCAACAAGGTTTTCTAACTCTTTCCACGAATAACGGCTACCGCCCGCAACGGCATCAGCCACTGCCTTCCGAGCGCTCATTGGAGGGCCATAAGGGTTTTCGTTGGCATTGATACGCACGATGGTTGGGGGCGTTTTTGGCGGGTTTTCCAACACCGTTTCTCTGAGTAAAGGGCTATGAAATAAGTTACCGTTGGTGTCTATACGTGAAGGTACATTTGCGAAGGCACCTACTGCAGGCGCAGCGGCCATTCCTCCTAAGGTCATCAAACCTGATTTAAGTAAACTGCGGCGGTTGATAATCTGTGTCATGTGTTTGTGAGTTTTTTTTGAATTGGCGGTTTAGCTTGTGGCTTTTGTTGGTATTTTGTTATGGTGACTCTAAGTTAACTATTTTATTCACAACTACATAGCAAAATTGAAATTATGTATTTCTGTGAATAAAAATTTAACAAATGGGTTATTTTTCAACCCACCAAAGCTTGGTTTTCATGTTATCGGCACCGCCATTGAGGGCAATACCTTTTTCCAAACTAGCTTTGTTGAGTGAATATTCGGTACTTGGATACGGCAAACGCGTTGGCAACACACCATCATTTTCAAAAACGGCGCGTGGATCTTTGGCAGGCAATACGGGGAAACCTGTTCTGCGGTATTCGGTCCAAGCCTCTACCCCTACTCCGTAGAGTGCTATCCATTTTTGATCAAGTACTTTTTCGCGCGTTACGGCACCTACTTTGGTAAAATAATCGGCAGGCACTTTCAACCCGTATTGTTCAAAAGAAGCCGTAATCCCGTTTTCAAAGTACGTTTTGGCATCGCCTGTAATGTCTCCATCAATGGCAGCTTCGGCCAAAATCAGGTTCAATTCCGAAAGGGTCATAATCACACTTGGTGTTTCGGGGCGGGTGAAGTAGTTTCCAATCGTTGAGCTCGACGACAAGTAAGTCGTGGCAATGGCATCGGGCAAACCGTTGGGGTGTCCTACGTATTTTCCAGCTACTGGATTCGCATAAATCGTGATGCGGGTATCGCCCAAAGCGTTGAGCTTATCGGCCAAAGTGCTACTGATGTTCCAGTCAGTACGGCTACCGCGTACCATCACTTCGTGCCATTCGTTGTTGCTTGGGAGCGTTGCCGTATTTTTAATCAAGGCATTGTCATCGTTGCTCGTAAAAATGGGGTATTTTGTGGCATCGCCCAAAATTTCTCTCATAATCGCCCGCGACTCAGCCGACTTCTTCGCAGCCTGGCGATTGGCCAAACGCAAACGCAATGAATTAGCGAACTTCTTCCATTTCAGGATGTTACCTCCGTAAATAATATCCCCTTGAACGCCTGGCCCACCGACCACGAGTTTTTCGTTGGCAATTTTAAGGTCGTTCAGCAATCCTTCATAGATTTTATCTTGTGAATCATACGCAGGGGTATAGCTAGGCGACTCGGCTGTCCCTTTTAAGGCTTCCGAATACGGAATGGCACCCCAAAGATCCGTCGTCACCGAAAACAACCACGAACGCATTACCAAAGCCACACCTTCGTAGTTGGTGTTTGGCGCTTTGCCCGTTGGCGAACTATCAACAATGATTCGTTGGAAGTTCAACAAGCCATCGTTAAAGAAAGACGCCCAGTTATTGTTGTAAAATGCGGGTGAAAGTCCGTAGTTATCTCCTTCGTTTGAGTAAATATTTCGGGTAAAATACTGCATCCAAAGCATCATCCCGTCGATGTTCAAACGCTCAAAACGCGTGCTTCCTCCCCAGAATCTATCCACCGATTTTTCCATGGCGTAGGGCAGCAAATACTGCGGACCAATGGCCGTTGGGTTGTTGGGGTCGATGTTCATTTTGTCAAACTCTTTGGTACAAGAAGAACCCAAAAGAGCCGCCAACGTCAGCGAAAGTAATGTGTATTTTTTCATAGAGATAAGTCGTTTAGAATCCGAGAGATACGTTAAAACCAACACTACGAGAGTTAGGCAACTCGCCGTACGCAAACCCTTGACGGTTTCCACCGAAGCGGTCCACTTCTGGGTCGATGTGTGGTGTATTCTTGAACAAAATCGCAAGGTTACGTCCAACGATTGACACTTTGGCCGAGCGAATAAAAGAGCGTTTCAAGATGGCCTCAGGAACTGAATAACCGAAAGACATCTCGCGAAGTTTGACGTAACTTCCGTCATAAATAACGGCTTCATGATAACGACGTGGATTGTTGTACCCGTATAATTGATTGGCTGCCACAATGATGTCGTTTGGCGCATATACCGACGAGCCATCTGCATTGGTGCTTACCACTTTTACCCCTTTACCGATGATACCTTCTTCACGTCCAATCGCCGTTTCTTCGTACTGACCTGTCCAACGCGCCGTTCCCGTACCTTCATCGAAGAAATCGCCTCCTACGCGTACATCAATCAAAGCAGCCAAAGAGAAGCTCTTGTACGTGAAGGTGTTAGAGAAACCACCCGTCCAGTCAGGCTGGATATTTCCGAGCAAACGTGGTGTGGTTGAAACCACTGGCAAACCGTCTTTGTAGATAATTTGACCGTCAGGAGCTTTTTCAAAACCAATGCCGTACAAAGCACCATAAGGTTGGCCAACGCGAGCTTCCGAAGTCAATCCACGCTGAGTGTGTAACGTATAAGTAGTTAACCCTTCCGCAAGTGCGATTACTTTGTTGCGGTTGCGGGCAAAGTTAAAGCTCACATCCCACGTAAATCCGTTTACGGTTTTCAAAGGTGTCCCTGACAATACCACTTCAAGTCCTTTGTTGACAATTTCTCCCGCGTTTAAGATGCGACTATTGTAACCAGATGCTTTTGAGATTTCTACGCCAAGAATCTGGTTTTTAGACGATTGATTATAATACGTTACGTCCAATCCTAACTTACCACGAAGGAAACGCAAGTCTAAACCTAACTCAATTCCTGTTGTGATTTCGGGTTTAAGGCTAGAATTAGAGATGGTAGTATTTTCATAATACTCGGGCGTGCTACCATTCCAAGCACTGGCCGAGCGGAAGGTTTGAGCCAATTGATACGGTGAAGCATCGTTTCCTACTTGTGCCCAGCTAGCGCGCACTTTACCGAAAGTCAAAATAGAGCTTTGAAGATCCAACAAATCTGTCACTACTGCACTTGCCGAAACCGATGGATAGAAGTACGAGCGAGCATTGGAAGGCAACGTGCTAGACCAGTCGTTACGCGCTGTAAAATCCAAGAACAAGGCATTTTTCCAACCTACCTGTGCCGTTCCAAACACACTTTGCATTTCTGTTTTTTCGATGCGGCTCGACACGGTGTTCAAACTGGTTACGGAGTTTGATAAGTTATAAAGGCCATCTACCACCAACTCCCCAACTTGCGTGAAGTTACGTTTGAAATAATTGGTACGTTTGATAGCTCCCGCTTGAGCACTTACCGAAATGTTGTTGGTTACGTTTCTGTTGAAAGATAAAATGATGTCGCTGTTGGTTTCTTGGGCGCGTTGTACATCTTCCGAATATTGTCCAGGTGTACGGTTTCCGTTACGAACACGGTCGAAGTTGATGACGTTGATGCGCGTATCTGACCAATAGTCCGTTCCCGAACGGGCTAACACACTAAACGAAGGCGAAATTTTGTAGTTCAAGGCAATGTTTCCTACCAAACGGTCTTTTTCATTGGATGATGGCAGGTAGTCTTGCGTGTAGAATGGGTTGGTAAAAAACGTATGTTGCCAGTTAGGCGGGTCATTGTCTGGAAGGCGACCAGCCACTTTACGTTGAATATGCACCGCTGTGTAATCGGCATATTTTTTCAACATCGACCAATCGGTGTGGCGGTGTGCCCAAATAAACTGCTGACCTTCTTGGAAAGAACGGTTATCTGAGCCACTTTTTACGTATTCAGCTGATACTGTTGCGCTTAACTTTGAAGTGAAGTTGTAATTAGTATTCAATTTAAAGTTATTCCGCCAAAAGTCATTGTTGTACATAATCCCTTTTTGGTCCATCCGACCCATCGACAAGCGGAAGCTTCCTTTGTCGTTTCCTGCCGAAAGGGCTACGTTGTTGGTTGTAGTAGCACCCGTTTCCCAGTATCCTTCCCAGTTGTTGGGTTGAGGAGTAAGCGGCGCTACATCAGCTCCCGTGTACCAATGACGTACCAGACGGCCATCCAAAGGAGCACCCCAGCTTTCGTCCGTCCCTTCTGTTCCAGTCAAAGGTGCGTTAGGGCCATAGGCAGCGCGGTATTGTTGGATTTCGGTAGGATCAGTAATTGTACCCGACCAACCGTCATTATACCAAGTACGGTATCCGTTTCCTCCACCGTACATGTTTTGAAACTTTGGTTTGACCAATGGGCGCTCAAAAGTTGTATTGTGGTTAAACTCAATACCAATTCCTTTGGTACCCGCGCCATTTTTGGTGGTAATCAAAATAACCCCGTTGGCCGCGCGCGAACCATACAATGCTGCCGCGTTAGGGCCTTTTAGGATACTAATATCTTTGATGTTGTCGGGACTAATTTCCGACAAACCACCGCCGAATTGCTTTTCACCGCTGGTCATACGACTAGAGGTTGATTGGTCGATGGGGACACCGTCGATAACAACGAGCGGTTGGTTGTTCCCCGAAACCGACGAGCTTCCGCGAATCTGCACCGTAGAGCCACTTCCAGGCCCTCCGTTGCTCGCCACGCGCACCCCTGCCACGCGCCCCGAGAGACTATTGACAACGTTGTTGGAGCGAGATTCAGAAATTTGATTTCCTTTGATTTCTTGAACGGTGTAACCAAGGGCCTTTTTCTCTTTCTCAATACCAAACGCCGTTACTACTACCTCCTGAAGCGCTTTAATATCGGGTTGAAGCTCAATGTTAATGCTTGAACGCCCGCCTACGGGAATTTCCTGAATTGAATAACCAATAAAACTATAGACCAAAACCGCGTTATCGTCAGGAACGCTAATTTTGTAATTTCCTTCTGCATCCGTCACAACTCCAGCTCTCGTACTTTTTACGATTACGTTCACGCCAGGCAAAGCGCCTTCGTCTTTTGAAGTAACCGTACCCTTGACAAACCTTTGGGCATATCCAACCCACGCGATTGTCATTAATGCTGATAAAAGTAGATATTTTTTCATCTGGTAACAGTTTAGTTTTAGGTATTCGTGTGACTCCTTTCACGCATTGCACCGACTGAACAGTTGTTAATCTATACTGGCCGCATTAGCATAAACTAACCATCCGAACAGTCGGGCAAGCGTGGCCAAGCAAGAGGATTTTTCCTCCTTTATCTTTCGATTGAAAACAGCGAATGGAAAGAAGCTAAACTTCCCGTTCGGATTTCAATCTGATGCCATTTTGGAATTTCAAGTAACTGCGATACTCAGCGAGCAAACGTTCATAACCTCGTTTGCTTCCTTGCAAGAAATATGGTGGTCTGCACAGAGACCTTTCAATTTTTAGCGTTGAAACACCCCCTACAAGTGCGGCTCTGGAGCTATTCAACTAGAAGAAAATTGTACTATTCCTTAGTTTGTTGAATCGAAAGTATAGCATCATCTCCAAATTGCCAAATATATTTTAATAAATTTTGCAAAATATTTACATTTTACCGTTTTAATGCAATTATTTGTTGTTTTTTCATTATTTTATTCTATATTTTCAATCATTACCAAACAATTATTAACAACAAAATCACAAAAATAGCTTGTTTATCAAATACGTCATTTTGGTTACATTTTTGATTTTTTACCATTTTTTAGTTTAATTTTTGATGTATATACGCCAAAATTTTGATTTTTATCAAATTTTTGATTGCATATTTTTGAAATATGTATTGACATTAAATTATATTTTTCTAATTTTGCATCATCAAAGACGCAGTCACTTATTCACACCATTAGTATATATAGTAAGAATAAGTACTTCCGTTTTATCGCCGCCAAGCGAGAGTCCAGTTTTTCTTTTGGGAAACAAAACGAAAACCTTTTTACCGCTATCACTATGTCTTTTATTGTAAATCGTCGGGATTGGTTAAAGTCTGGGCTACTGGCCTCATCAGGACTTGCTTTGGGTTCAGCAACTACAGCTCAAGCGTCAACGGCTTATTCATCACTAGGAATTTTTGATGTATATGCCGAACGCGAACGAGAAATTGTTCAAGAGGCTCTGTTGGCAGCAGCACCCCAAGTACGGGCACGTTTGTCGTCCAATGAAAACCCTTGGGGCCCTGCGCCAACGGCGATTAAGGCCATTGCCGACAACGCACCAAAAGCCTTTTTGTACGCTGGTCCTGTAACGGCCGAACTCAAAAAGACGATTGCAGACATGCACGGCGTCACACCCGACCAAGTGATGCTGGGGGCAGGTTCTTCGGAATTGTTGATGGCAAGCCTTCTATTGGCCGCCACCAAAGGAAAAGTGATGATGGCCGAAACTTGCTACATCTCTGGACGCGATGCCCGCGAAGACGGCGCAACAATGAAAACGGAAAAAGTGCCTTTGACCAAAGACTATCAATACGATTTGGAAGCGATGGCAACGCGCGTAAATAGCGAAACTAGCATGATTTACGTGTGCAACCCCAACAACCCAACGGGTGTGATGTTGCCTTCGGCCAAATTAAAGTCGTTTTGTGATTCGGTTTCTCCCAAAGCAACGGTTTTGGTGGACGAAGCCTACATCGACTACGCTCCCAATCCCGCCACGGATAGCATGGTAGAATGTATTCGTAAAGGACAAAACGTGCTCATTTTGCGTACGCTTTCTAAGCTCCACGGTTTTGCAGGCTTGCGAATTGGCTACGCCTTGGGGCAACCAGCTTTGTTGAAAGATTTACGCAAATTCTGCTCGGGCGGCTTTACCGTTTCTACCACTTCGGCAGCGGCGGCAGTTGCGTCTTTCAAAGACAAAGCATTTCAGGACATGGTTTTAAAAAACACCATCGAATCTAAGAAATTCCTCTGCGACAGTCTTACTTCAATGGGATACAGTTATTTACCTTCATCAGCAAACTTCGTTTTATTTCCCATCAAAATGAAAGGGCCGATGCTCCTTCAAAAAATGATGGCTGAGGGCGTCAGTGTTAAAAGTTGGTTTTTTGACCAACAACACTGGTGCCGCGTAAGCATCGGAACCATGGACGAAATGAAAGCCTTTAAAGATGCTTTTGCAAAATCGGTCAGCTAAAAAGTCATGAGATTTATTCCCTTTGTTTTAGTCGCTGTCAGTTGGGCAACGTTTGCTCAGGAAAGGCAGCCAGGAATGACGTTGGCCGAATTTGACAAAGCAAAAGCCGTAGAGATTCGTAGTGGCTCCCCAAAACAACATTTTCGGAGCCACGGCCTCTCCTATCGTCAGCACGAAACCCCGCTGTCGTTTCAGTTTAACGATGGTGTAAAACACAAGGTGTCGTTTTATGACATTTCGGAACGTTCTGGCCAAAGCCCACTTGGACAACTGGTCGTGTATTCGTCGCAAAACCGCCTCGTAACGCTCGTTTTACCCAACGAAACTTCGCCCAAAGCTGTCAAGGATAATTTCGTAGCTGACTTAAAAGCCAAAAGCCTTACCAACGACGGACTGGGCATTTGCGTCGCGTTTGCATTAAGCCAAGCTCAACCGCACTCAAGGACTGTTTTAGCACATCCTCAGGAATTTTGCTTTCCTGCCGAAACCTTTGTCAACCTCGTGGATGGTACCGAAAAGAAAATTTCGGGCATCAAAGCTGGTGATGAAATTACGGGCATACGTGCCAATCGGGTTGAAAGAGTGGTTGTCAATGAAGGCGTTTTTTCGCTTACGCGCCTGCTTGTTCGCCCCAATGGGCAAGCGTGGGTAAGTACGCGCAACGAAAGTGGTTTACTTTCGTTGGAGGTGACGCCCAACCATCCTGTTTTGACACTTTTGGGTAAAAAACGCGTGGAGGACCTCCGCGCAGGTGATTGGCTTTTTGTGCGGGACGCCGTTACGGGCAGGTACCTTACTGCCGAATTGACCAACATTGCCTCAGCTTTCCGAACCGTTGACAAGGTCTATCATTTACAAACTGAAGGCGGCACGTATGAAGCCGAAAACATTGTCGTATTGAATAAGCACTAGCATTCCGAACCCTTCTATATACAAGAACTGTCTTAAAAAGAAAGGGCGCTCTCCAGCGCCCCCTTTTTAGACAGTTTCTTTTTTTATTACCTCCCCTGCATAGCTTCTTTGATGCTGACGAGCTTGATACCGCGCTCCGCAATGATTTTTTTTACTTCGGCACTCGTAAAAGCGCGCGTCACCCCTTCGCGGTCATAAGCTACATTTTCGTAGCCCACGTGTCCTACACCTTTCATATCTCCCGAATCGTAACCTGGGTGTTCGACCAAAAAGTGCGTTCCTGCGGGGAGGTTTTTGAGGATTTCGACCAAATCTTTTTCCTTTTGTTCGGGCGATTTATCGGCTCCACCAAACCCACGAACGTACTGAACGTCTTTGGGCATTTGAATCGGCAAATTATATTCTTTCGACAAACGCTCTACCATCGTTTTTACCTCGGGGGTAGCGTTGGTGCAACCCATGTGCGCCGATAAGTGACTTGCCCACGGCAAGTGCTTTTTGACGAGTTCGATTTGTGCCCGAAACTCGCGCTCTACTTCGGCGACGTTGATGGTTTTTTGAAGCAGATACGGGCTGTCTTTTAATTTTTTGTTTTCCCAAATAAACTGGGGAAAATACCCGTTGGCATCCGTCAAAGATGGTGCAGACGTCAAGGGACGCCATTTTAGGTTTTCCCACTCGCTCGTGAGGCATAAATGCACGCCGACGTCGTAATTGGGCTGGGTTTTAAGCATTTTCACGGCTTCCATAAACCACGGTGCGGTGGCGAGGATTTCTACCGAACGGCTGATTCCATCGGTATAGACTTTCATGCAGGCGGCGTTGGCCGTGTGACAAAAACCAATATCGTCCGAGCGAATAATCAGACGGATTTCGTTAGAGGTTTGGGCGAATAAGCCCTGAGTCAGGCATAATAATGCTAGGAGTATCTTTTTCATGGGTTTATTTTTTTCTCGCAGATGGGCGCAGATTAAATCCACGCAGATGCACGCTGATTATTCGGTAATGACGCCATCATTGGCAAACCAGTAGGTCCACGTTTGGCCTTTGGGGAGTTTCCAAGTGTTTAGGTCAAAGCGCCCGTCTCCGTTGAGGGTCGCGGGGATTTTATACACTTTTACGGCTTTTCCACCACGGTTCCACGTCAGTTTTTGTCCTGATTCGCAGCGCTCTGGTTTCTTTTTGTTGGCCATAATAAAATAAGCTGCTTGACTCCCAAAGACACGAGCGATGCCTTTTTCATCAATGCACACCGAAGTTTTTTCATCGACCCCAATTCCTTTGGCATTCATATCCCAATCTTGTTTCATTCTAGCCAAAAAAGCCAAGTGCCGCCCGTGCCGACTGCGGTTGCTGTAATGAGTATCGGTAATGGTGTTTTTTAGGATTGGTATATCAATAAAACCGCCGTTTAAAAGTGTCATTTTGGGATGAAAAGGATTCGATAGGGCTTCTTCCGAGTTGATACCGTCGTTGAGCGCGGCAAAACCTACTTCCCCCAAAATAGCACAACCCGCACTCGTTCCTCCGATAGGGGCTTTTTTGACGTGAATCAAATAGTTGATGGCTTCTTCAACGGGGGTATCTTGCCAAAACTTCACATAATTCCCTTGGTCACCACCCGCAATAAAAAGAAGTTCGGCTTGCCTAATTCGCTGTCCAACAGCAGGATTCATGGCCAATTCTCGATTATTAATAAGCAAGGTTTCTACCGAATTAACCCCTCCTAAACCATAGATAAAATCATTGTAGCCCGTAGCACCACTGGCCCGAATAATGACCACATCACCGCCTTTGGCACGGTCAATCATCCACTGCAAGGCTTCTTTGACGTCGGTACTTCCGCCGCCTAACACAAAGCCCGTTTGGGTCGGAACGGTTACATCGGCGGTGTAGCCCACTATCCCAATAGAAGCGGGCGTCATTCCCTTCGTTTGGGCAAATAGGGGGGTAATTTTTAAAAACAGAAGTAAACAAATCAAGCGCATTGGGATAGTAAGTTTAGATGAAGTGTACAAATAAAAGAGTTATTCATTCGTTTTTTGTGTGCCGTGAAAAAAATAACACCTTTGGAGCCAAATGTGAGAAACAGCCTGTTAATCGTCAACCGTTACTCGTCAATTGTAAAACACAGATTATCAACCCACTAAGTATTTTTTAGAATATGCTAGGACAAGACACTCAGTTAACGATTAACAGATAACTATTAACTTTGCCTCTGTACTTATTGTAAAATTTATTTGTATGAATCTTTTCCGTTCGTTGGCTGTCCTAGCGCTGGTAGCTGTTGTCGTCTCAAGTTGTGCGCCAGGTTACACGCCTGCAACTACTAATCAAAGCCCACATTTAGCCCTTGGAAATCCAAGTAATGCTCAAACCAATCCTTCGTCGTACGACAATTATTTATTGAACAAACCCCAATTTGCGCTTTCGTACAACCGTTCCAAAGGCCATGCCAACTGGGTAGCGTGGGAGTTGTCGCCAAAATGGTTGGGAACGATTGACCGCCAAAACGATTTCCGTCCCGACGAAGCTTTGCCACAAGATTGGCCTAAAATAAAACCCAGCGACTATTCAAGTTCAGGATTTGACCGTGGGCATTTGTGCCCGTCGGCCGACCGAACCAATTCAATACCTAGCAATTCGAGCACTTTTTTGATGACCAACATGATTCCTCAAGCGCCCGACCTCAACCGAGAAGCGTGGGAGCACTTGGAACAATTTAGTCGGGAATTGGTCGAGAAAGGCTACAAACTGTACATAACGGCAGGTGCCTATGGCACAGGTGGCGAAGGAAGCAAAGGCACCGCTACCAAACTCGACGACGTGGTCAATGTCCCTGCGCGGGTGTATAAAATCATTGTGGTATTGCCTGGGAATGCCTCGGTGAATGAAATCAACAGCACTACGCCCGTGATTGCCGTCGATTTCCCGAACAAAAACAGTACGGTCAAGAACACAAGTTGGATTCGCTATATCACAACCGTGAGCGAATTGGAGAGAAAAACAGGCATGGATTTTTTCAGCAGTCTCCCCTCTTCTACCCAATCGGCACTCCAAAACGCACGATTTGACTACCGCAGCACGTCCATTAATGTTGACACCAAATGCAGCGTTTATAACGGGAATGCCCTGTATATTGGCAAAAGTGGGGGCTGTTATTACCTCACGGCCAGCGGCAAAAAAACGTACGTTGACCGCGACTTATGCGACTGTAAGTAAGCAATTTACTCTCCCCACGCTGTTATCATAACTGTGCGAGCACCTCCATCGTTGCGGTGTTCGCACAAATAAATTCCCTGCCAAGTTCCTAACGCTAAACGCCCATTTCTTACGGGCATGAGCACCGAAGCGCCTAACATTGAGGCTTTTAAATGCGCAGGCATGTCGTCAGAACCTTCGTAATCGTGGCGATAATCGGGGTCGTTTTCTGGGACGGCCTTGTTAAAAAACATTTCAAAATCTTGACGAACCGTAGGGTCTGCGTTTTCATTGATGGTCAACGATGCTGACGTGTGTTGGATAAATACTTGGCACATGCCAACGGAAATTTCGCGCAGTTGGGGAAAAGCCTGCAAGACTTCGGAAGTTACGAGGTGAAAGCCTCGTTTGCGAGGTTTTAATTGGAGTTGTTGTTGAAAGAGTTTCACTTGATTTTTAGCATCTTAATATCGAAAATTCATGGCTAAAGCCTACGTATTATTGTTCCTGCTTGCATTCCCCAGCCTAAAGGCATGGGGTTAGAAGAGTCACGCCTTATGCGTCCTTCCCTCTACGCCCGAAACGCGGTAGGCGTCATTCCTGCGTGTTTTTTGAAGAAATGGTTAAAGTGGGCGGGTTCTTCAAACCCCAATGAGTAACTGATTTCTGACACATTCCGATGCGTGTGGCGCAACATCGCTTTGGCCTCTCCCATCAGTCGTTCGGCGATGTGCTCGGTGGTTGTTTTTCCCGTACTTAGTTTAATCGCCCGATTGAGGTGGTTGACGTGGACATTCAACTTTTCGGCGAAGTCTTTGGCAGAGCGCAATTGAAATTTTTGGGTAGTAGGTTCAACGGGAAACTGCCGTTCGAGCAATTCCATAAAAACGGTAGTAATGCGCGCATTGGCATCAATGTTCCGATACAGTTTTTCGGAGGGTTGGATTTTAAGCGCATTATGAATGATTTCCATAATGTAGTTCCGAATGAGGTCGTTTTTGAAACGATAATCGGACTGAATTTCTTCCAACATTTTTTCATAAATCACCCCAAAACTGCGAAATTGAGCCTCATCTAGCCTATAAGCAGGCTTTCCTCCAGGGGCATACATGGGCAATTCTCGCAAACTATTTCGGAGGTGGTCGCTAAAATATTCTCCTCTAAAAATGCAGAAAAAACCCGTACGCTCCTCCCCCAAGTGCTCCATGGTGTAGGGAACTTCGGGGTTAAAAAACAACAATGTCGCTCCGTTCACCTCCAAGCTTTTATCGGCATAGTGATAGACAAAATGCCCTTTTATCAGCGAAATTTTGTAAAACTCCCGACGCGCATACTTTAGCGGCGCTTTTTTAGTTGGCGCGTGGTCTTCTACCCGAAATACGTTAAAATGCCCAGGGTCGTTGGGGTCTATTTCAGGAAACGTCGCATATTTTTGCCGATAAAATTCTTCTAAGGTTTCGACGGTTGACATTGCTGTTTTCTTTAATTACTCAAATACAATGACTTATCGGCGGTCAGCGCCTTGGCGTTCAATCATCCACGCGGGGTATTCAGCGGGCAATTTGCTGATTAAATCCAAACGCGCCAATTCTTCGGCGGTTAGACTCACCTCGGTCGATTTGATGTTGTCGGCCAACTGTTCTGTTTTTTTTGCGCCAATGATTACCGTCGAAACCGCAGGCTGATGCAGCAACCAAGCAAGCGCAATTTGAGCTACAGTTACTCCTTTTTCGGTAGCTAGTTCGCGCATCACTTCAATGATGTCATAGGCTTTGTCTTTGTTGATAGGTGGGAAGTCGAAATTAGCGCGTCGAGCATCTTCGGGTGTTTCGTGGCGACCGTATTTCCCGCTTAATAAACCACCCGCCAACGGACTCCAAACCATCAAGCCCACTTTTTGGTCTTGGAGCATCGGAACAATTTCGCGTTCCAAATCACGGCCTGCAATCGTATAATAAGCTTGTAACGAAATGAATTTCGACCAGTGGTTACGCTCCGAAATTCCCAAAGCTTTCATGATGTGCCAAGCCGCCAAGTTGCTGCAACCAATGTAGCGAACTTTGCCACTTTGAACCAACGAATCCAGCGCCGACAAGGTTTCTTCCAAAGGTGTAACGGGGTCAAACCCATGGATTTGGTACAAGTCGATGTAGTCTATTTGGAGGCGTTTGAGGCTTTCGTCGGCTTGTTGCAAAATGTGTTTGCGGGTCAAACCCGTTTGGTTTGGCCCCGCGCCCATGCGCCCTCGTACTTTGGTCGCAATTACCAATTCATCGCGATTCAAGCCCAATTCACGAATAGCCTTTCCCGTCATTTCTTCACTAAGACCCTCGCTGTAAACGTTAGCCGTGTCAATAAAATTAATCCCCGCCTCTACCGAGGCTTTCACCAAGGCATTTACTTCGTCTTGTGGCAACGTGCCAATAGCAGTCCACATTCCTTTGCCTCCAAAGGTCATGGTACCTAAACACAATGCCGATACTTTCAGTCCTGTGTTTCCTAACAAGTTGTACTTCATAGCTCGTTTGTTTTTAACTTTTGATTGATCGTTAACAATGCAAAAGTAAAAGTTGGAGCCAAACCAAGGGTTGTTTGAATCAAACGGATGCTTGTAAAATTCAAACAATTAGCTTTTATTCTATTACCCGAACACCGACATACGAGGAGGCATTTCCCGAACAAAATATTTTGTGAGTTGCCTTTTGAAAATCGCTCGCGTCGGCTTTATATATATTCAAAAACTTCTGCGGATTGCGGTCAACCAACGGAAACCAGCTACTTTGAACCTGAACCATGATTTTATGGCCTTTTTTGAAACGGTGCGCCGCATCTTGCATATCGAACTTTACGTGTTCAATTTTGCCAGGCTTCATCGGTTCTGGAGTGGTAAAGCTATTTCTAAACTTAGCTCGCATTACTTCACCACGCACTAACAATTGAAAACCGCCCATCGCTTTTCGGGGATTCTCGGGGCTGTCGTTGGGTGCGTCGCCAGGATAGACGTCGATTAATTTTACAATAAAATCGGCATCCGTTCCCGTCGTTGACACAAAAAGGTCAGCAAAAACATTGCCCGAAATGGTCACATCATCGGTTAACACGTCTGACTCATACACCAATACATCGGGGCGTTGTGAGGCAAAACGCTGGTCTTCGTACATAAAATCACTACCTCTAATCACCCGAATCTCCAATGTATAAGGCACAGGCCGCGCTGGGTCGCTGGTGTATTCGTTAAACGCAGGTTCTTTTCCCTTTTGGACACTTTCTGGGGTTGGGTTAAACGAAAGTTTACCGTCGGGGTGGAAATACAATTTCTTTTCTACCGAATTTTTGGGCGGCCACTGGTCGTAGGTACGCCATTGGTTAGCACCCGTTTCAAAGATGTACGCCTCGGGCAATTTAGGATCAGGCGCGTCTTTCAGATGGTGATTGAAGAAAGGCAATTCAATGTTTTTTTGGTAAAACTCACTCGTCGCCGAGCCGAAGCGAATGTGTCCTAACGACTCGCCTTTTCCACGCGCCCAGCCTCCGTGAATCCACGGCCCCATCACCAAACGATTCGACGACGAGGGGCTATTTTTTTCGATACCTTCGTAGGCTTTCAATGGCCCGTACAAATCCTCTTGGTCAAACCAGCCCCCAACAACCATCACGGCAGGTTTTACATTTTTGAAATGCGGAACAGGCGTACGTGACTGCCAAAACTCGTTGTAGGTTTCGTTTTCCATCAACTGATTCCAAATGCGGTTTTCGCCTTTAAAAATCCGCTCATTGACGTTTTTGAGAGGACCCAATTTCATGTAAAACTCATAGCCATCGGGCGTACCATAGGCCGAAAACCCTGGACGTGCTTTGGCCGCAGGTACGGGACGCGGCGCGCCAAAACCTGAGATAAAGGCAAACGTTCCCATCAAAAAGAAAGCGCCGTTGTGGTGGCGGTCATCCCCCATAAACCAGTCGGTCACAGGGGCTTGAGGCGAGGCCGCTTTGAGGGCAGGATGGGACTCAATGGTCGTCATGGTAGAATAATAACCAGGCGACGAGATTCCCCACGTACCCACTTTTCCGTTGTTGCCTTCGATATTTTTCACCAACCATTCAATCGCATCGTAGGCATCGGAGCTTTCATCGTTGTCGGTCGCGTTTTTCTTATTTGGAATAAACGGACGGTACGCCTCAAAACTGCCTTCCGACATGTATTTTCCGCGGACATCTTGGTAAACAAAAATATACCCATCGCGCGCAAAGAGCATCGACGGCCCCAAGGAAGTTTTGTAGAGTGTATCTCCGTAGGGAGCAACGCTATAAGGAGTCCGATTGAGCATAATCGGGTACTTTTTCCCGCTTGCTATGTCTTTAGGAACATAAATCGACGTAAAAAGTTTGACACCGTCGCGCATCGGAACCATGCGTTCCATTTTGGTATAATGCTGACGTATATAGACTGAATCTTCATTAATTTTAGGGGTTTGCGCCATCGATAGCTGCACCAAACCAACCAGTAAGAGGGTAAACAAAAACTTCATTTGGGTCATGGATTATAGTGAAGTGTAAAATAGAAAAATTGTTACTTTCCAATACAAAACTTACTGAAAATATTGGCTAATAAATCATCCGTAGCGATTTGACCAGTGATTTCTCCTAAGTGGTGCAATGCCAAACGAATGTCTTGTGCCAAAAAGTCTCCCGTAATTCCTATCGCTAGGCCATTCAGAACGTCCGATAGGGCTTGTTGCGTTTTTACCAAGTGTTCATAATGACGCAAGTTGGTCACCACAGTATCGTCGGCGGCTTTGGCAGCCACTGCCACTGCGACCAATGCTTTTTTAAGGTCTTCGATACCCGTGCCTGTTTTGGCGGAAATGGGGATTTCAACCTCACCCCCTGCCCCTCCGTTGGGTGAGGTCAAATCCGCTTTATTCCTTACCCACAACACCTTTTTCCCTTCCTCTAGCCCTTCGGCCAACTGCTCCACTTCGGCGTAGGTTTCTGGACTATCAAACAACAGCACCACCACGTCGGCTTGGTTCATGGCTTTTTTAGAGCGTTCAATTCCAATTGACTCCACCACATCAACCGTCTCACGAATACCTGCCGTATCAATGATTCGGAATTTGATGCCATCTAGGTAAAGGAGATCTTCGATAACGTCGCGGGTGGTTCCTGCAATCGACGTCACAATGGCTTTTTCTTCGTTCAAAAGCGCGTTCAGCAACGTCGATTTGCCCACGTTGGGTGCCCCAATGATGGCCACGGGAATCCCTTCTTTAAGAGCATTTCCATAATCGAAGGAATCAATCAGTGGCGCGATGGTCGTTTGAAGATTAGTTATCAACGCCCGTAAATCGTCCCGATTGGCAAATTCAACGTCTTCCTCGCCAAAATCCAACTCCAACTCTACCATGCTGGCAAAATGAATCAGGTCTTCGCGCAGAAATGCCAATTTTTTTGAAAATCCACCCCGAAGTTGGTTCAAAGCCGTGCGGTGACTAGCGGCCGAATCGGCGGCAATCAAATCGGCCACTGCTTCGGCCTGTACTAAGTCAAACTGCCCATTCAAAAACGCACGTTGCGTAAACTCCCCTGGACGCGCCAACCGTGCGCCATTTTGAACTAGGAGCTTCAAAATTTGGCGAATGATGTAGTCTGAGCCGTGGCAAGAAATTTCGACCGTATCTTCTTTGGTAAACGAAGTTGGTGTTTTAAAAACAGCGATTAAAACTTCATCAATGATGTCGTTGCCCGAACGAATGGTTCCAAAATGAACCGTATGGGAATCGACTTTCGTCAGGTCTTTGCCTCGAAAAAGTTTATTTACGACAGAAAATGTCCCTTCTCCTGACACTCGAATCACCCCAATGGCTCCTACCCCTGACGGGGTCGCCAAGGCACAAATAGGTTCTTGCTGAAAAACCATTAGAAAGTCTTTGCCCGTTTAAAAATGAAAACAATTTTAGAAGTCATCCCTTCATAGGCATTCATATCCAATGAGTTCACCAACTCCCATCCTTCACTTGCCATGCTATTGAGCTTATCTTCAATATCTTGTGGGTCAAGTTTGGTTCCCCAGAAACCCCCAGGTTTTACCTCAATTACCTTGTATTCGTAGGTTTGCATTTTTATCCTATTTTATCGGTTAGCAGTATCTCTTTTTTGCTAACGCAAAGGTAATGCTTTCGGGTTTCGTTGTCCTAGAAGAATTCCTAAACTAAATCCGCCCGTAATAGACGGAATGGTTTCGTACCTGCCTGGCTGAAGGGTACGCAAATTAAAAATATTTACATTTCGCCACCAGTTGTTTATGCTTCCCTCCTCGGCATCGTTAGTGACCAAGAGGTTTCGAAATCCGCCCCCAAGGTACAAATCAATCACCAATCGCCTTGGCACAACCACCTGATAACCAGCTTTTACATGGCTAGCCGAAACCCGACGACGGGTTTTCAAAAATCCTTCTTCAAAATAAGCACATCCTCCTGTGGTGAGGTTGCAGCCTCTGCCCAATGCCCGATATTCTTTAATAAAAACCTCTTTTCGGTAATATTCAACGGCTAAATACCAACTCCCTCGTTGTGAATAAGGATCAGAAAAATAATAACGGCCCTGGGTTCGGAATCGGAAATTATTTTTGCTGGCAAACTCTTTCCCATCTTCCCAAGGACTCAGGGCTGCATTGCCCCAACCAGCTTCTTGATAGATACTCCAACGCGTTGCAATCGGTATCTCTGCCCCAAGCGTCAGCGTATTATCGGGGTCTATGAGGGTTGTGGGGACTGTTTTTAAGATTACTTTGGGACGAAGTGTATCTTGCGCCCAAAGCATTTTGCCCATTAAACTGAACAAAAAGAGCCAATACCATCTGTATTTTTTCATTCCGCAAGTGTTAAGGTTCAATGGCTAATTTGCTCAACACCTCCAGCTTCCCGCCCTCTTGCAGACCGTATTGAATCAAGCCGCCGTCGCCCGTCACTAGTAAACTTTTGCTCGTAGGGATCACATCGTAGGCTTTAATGTCTCCTATGACGTGTTTCAATTTCGGCTGTTTGGGGTCGGCTAGGTCAAAAATTTTCATCCCCCGATCTCCTTCGCAAACAAACAGTTGGTCGCCACTTACGCCCAACCCGTAGGGTGATTCCATCGTTTGGGAATTGATTAACCTTGGATTTTTCAAATCAGTCACGTCAACCACGTCCAGTGTACTTGCGGTTGCCATTCGTCGGCAGCCCGAGCCTCCACGAAGCGTAACGTAAGCATAGTTTCCTTGAACAACGACGGGGTCGCAGCTTTGAACGTGAAAATAGCTCGACAACAACACAGGGGAATCGGGCTGTTGGTTATCAAAAATGTACATCCCAGCATTTGCTCCGATGAAAAGGGCATTTTTGTAGGGAAAAATCGTTTCCAAACCTACCGTCAAAGGGATAGTTTTTGCCGACACAGGATTGGTTGGGTTAGCGATAGAATAAACCTGAAGCTTATCAGGCAAGACGCAATAAAGCACATCGCCCACAATGGCAAATCGAGCCATCGAACCGCCCGTACCCGTTTGGCTGTTGGGGTTTACGTCAGCACTTTTGTCGGTTGCACAGCCAAGAGCAAATGCAAAACAGAGCGCACAAAGGGTAGCTAAGTTAAAATTTTTCATAACGATTGCTTAACGAAAACATTTAGGACGATTCATTTTCACTTTTTCCCAACCCACCACAACACCTTTCGATGCCTCAACGCACTCAAAATAAATCTGATTGTAAGGAGGGTATGAAGGCGACGGAAACGCATTGGTGATTCGTTTTTCTACCTTCACTTGCGTAGGATCTGCAATGTTGAGCACCACAAAATCGGGGCCATTGTCGGCATACAAAAAGTTGCCTTTCACCGCCATGTCAACATTCCCCAAAATCTTGATGAACGAGATTTTTTTGGGGTTTCGTGGGTCAGCGTTGTCTATCAAATGAATCCCTTTGCCCTGTTCATTGATAAACAAATAATTGCCTCTAACGTAGATTTTGCCAGGTTTTTTCAGCGGCTGCGGCGCTTCGGTTGTCACTTGGTTCACCTCATTTTCAGAAGCATAAATTGGGCGATAGCCTTCCCCGCTGAACGCAGGTGCTCCCGCAGGTGGTTCGTTGACATCCACGCCAGATTGGCACCCCACTACCAGCCCTATGCCGATGAAAACGAGGTAGCTTAATTTTTTCATACGTTTTACAGTTTTTAAGTGATTGGCAAAAACTCAAGTTTACCTTCCTCAACTCGAACTAACTCCCTGTAAACCAGCGCATCGTTAATATCACGATACTCAATGGAAAGATGTTGTTGGTCGAAAGTTAGCCAGGCAAATCCGTTGAAACCAACATCAATGCGCCGTAATGTAGTACGTTTTCGTTGATCATAAAAGGCAATCGCCTCTTTGTTATTTTTCGGTAAATCAATTTCCGAAGGCATTCCTCCGTGGCCAATGCACCGACCATTAATAGTTAAGTTGGTGAGTTGTTTAGGATGATATACGACCATTCGGTGTTCGTGTCCCCATATCCATATAACAGGACGCACGGCATCGCCTAAAAGTTGGGAGAGCTGCTTGGCGGGCTCAGGAAATGACTTACGAAACGAAGAAAAAGGGGGATGATGACTCAAGAACACGATACCACGCTGATCGGCGGGGTTTCCTAATTGTACCTGTTCGCGCAGCCACGAGACTTGTTCTTTTCGTAAATGACAATCGGGGGGAGAGAGCACTTCTAGAAATGGACGTTCGACCGAGGTATAGCCCGTATCCAGTCCAATAACGCGCCAGTAATCATTTTCCAAACAAAAAAAACCTGCTTTTTGAATCCGCACCGAATCGCCTTCTCGAACCCCCATCGTGGGGAGTAAATACTTGAAAAAAGCATCGCCGTTGGAATACATTTCGTGGTTTCCCGACAAAGCCAAACTGCCCCATTTCCCGCGCGGCCACGATGCCTTGGGGCTGGTAAAATTGGCGGCTACTTCGCTGGGCGTTCCGACAAAATAAATATCGCCCAAGTGAATTGAATAATCGGGGGAATGCGATGCCACAACTGCTCCCACTGCGTCGGATTCGGGGGTATCGGAAGCCCAATCTGAAAGCAACGCAAGTTGAGTTACGCCATTTTTTCCTTCCATTTGGAAAATCCCGTTATCGTCTCCTTGGGGATAGCTTTGGTAGGGATGGCGTTTCCCAAAACGGCTTTTGAGGTAATGGTAAGCAAACCCAAAGACGTTGAACCACAAAAACTCCGTCAATTTACGGGTAGTATCGGAAGAAATGGAGGGTTGTTGGACCTGCGACTGTTGGGTTCGGAAGTGGTTTTCGGCTTCGGTATGGCCAATGGCGACATACTCTTTTAATTCACGTTTGGGTGGCTGAGACATGCAGGGCAAATTCAGACCTTGAGAATCGTAAATTCTACTCGGCGGTTTCTCTTACGGGTTTCTTCTATTTCGTTACTGGCAACGGGCTTGGTAGAGCCCCAACCTTTAATTTGAATGCGCGGTTCGGCAATTCCTTTCCCCATTAAGTACTTCTTTACCTCTTTCACTCGATTATCCGACAGTTCCATGTTGAGGTTAAAATCGCCTTGGTTGTCGGTATGACCTTCCACCAAAATTTCCATGTTGGTATATTTATTCATCATTTCGGCGATGCGGTCTAAATCGGGCAATGACTGGGGTACAAGCTCAAATTTACTTTGCTCAAACACCACCGTATTGAGCGTAATCTTTTTTCCTTCTTTGATGGGAACCAATAAAATATTCCGTTTGATGTCGCGGTAGCGTTTGTCTTTGGAAAGGTCAACGATTTCGTCCAACGGAAAAAAACCATCTTTCACCGCGCTCAGTCGATAAGATTCTTGCACAGGAAGCAAAATTTTATACTCTCCCGTTTCGGGGTCGTACTCTACTTTCGACACGTTCGAGTTGTCCTTCATCAAGTTGGTCACCACTTCCGTTGTTACGGGTTTTTTCGTATCAGCATCCAACACACTCCCCGAAATCATGGCTACGGGTTCGGGGCGAATGGCAGAATATACCTTGAAACGGAAAATATCTTCGCCCCCCATGGAATTTTGCATCGAGCTGACGTAGGCATAGTCACCCGACGCAGGAATACTCAAAAAGCCGTCCCATTGAGGTGTATTGATGGCTGGGCCCAAGTTTTCGGGTTGCGACCATTTCGTCCAGCTTTCGTCTAATCGGCGCGTGATAAAAATGTCACCTCCGCCGTAGCCCGCGTGGCCGTAGGACGTAAAGTAGAGGGTTTTGTTGTCGGTAGCAATAAAAGGCGCACTTTCTACGTCGGCAGTGTTAATGACGCTTCCCATGTTGAGAGGCTTGCTCCACGTGCCGTCGCTCTTTAAAAATGACACGTACAAATCACGGTCGCCGTTGGTATCTTGCCGCTTGACCGACATAACCAAGACATTTCCTTTGGGGGAAAGCGCAAACTCGGTGTTATTTCGTTTATCAAGGTTGTAAATATCTTCAATTTTACACTCCACAGGCGCATTCCACCCTGATTTAGAACGAGTTGACTTTGACAAACCAAACGTCATCGTTCCATCGGGGCGATAAACGTTCATCAGGTACAACGTCTTTCCATCGGGCGAAATACTCACGATGGCATTGTTGTCGGCATTGTTAATTGGACTTCCCATATTCTGGGCTTCCCCCCACAGTTCGCCTTGGCGGGTGGAGAACCAAACATCCTGATTTTCGGCGCCACCAATATTTTTCTCAAATTTCCCCCTGGTAAAAAATATCGTTTTCCCATCGGGCGAAATCACAGGCGCTACTTCTTGGGCCTTGGAGTTGACCCCCACGCCCAAATTTTCCTTGATAATTTCTTTGGGGGCATCTTTATACACATTGATTTTAAGCTCAAAAGGTTTAGAAGAGGCGTTTAGGCCGATGGCGTCAATCTGATTGTACCCTTTTACCCGAATCGGATTCAAAACTACTTTAATGGAACTAACCACAAACGTAGTATCGGGCATATTGAGCGATAACACGCGGCCTACATCCGACAGTACGGGCATCCCATTGTCGAGCACCGAAACCTCTTTTCCAGCCGCATCGTAAGCAAAAACTTTGGTGATGCAACCTTGGTTAAAATTTTCAACAATGACGATTTGGCGCGCTTTTTGTGGTGAATCAAAACCGACCTTAATCCATTCTTCAACGTTAGAATCGGCATTGTAAGGCGACCAGGCACAGGCGGTTTCGCCAAAAGGAGGTATCGAATTGGGATACCCCAACACTTGCACAGCCCTGTATTCTTTGCCCGTTGACTCTTTGATATATTCAGAAGAAAAACCCTGTAACTTACTGGCCCACTGCACCTCTTGTGCGCGGCAAAGACCCACAAAACCCAAAAAACAGTACAACCAACACGTTATCTTGGTCATTACAGCGATGAAGTAAGTTCTATTTTATGTGTTTATTATTCGGTAAAAATAAGCAAAAATCGTTCCAAAAACACCTTCTGGTACAGATTTGACAGATTTACTTTCGGCCTACATTGCCTAGCAACAGCAACCAATCTTCATCCAAGGTAGGTGGCGTAAGTTCCCTGATTCCCTGCGGTTTAAAATAGCCACCAATGAACCGTTTGTTGGTCTGGGGATTAATCCATAAAGCGCGAATATTTGTACCATTTATTTTACCAACATTCACTTTTAATGTCCTACTTGTGGGTATATAAATGGCCGCCATGCGGTTGTTGGGCAACACCGACACAATCCCGTAATCATCATTTCCGTACGTACCTCGCCCTTCTACCAAAACCTCATCGGTGGTATCGGGTCGAAACAAGTACCACGGCAATCCGCTAAAAATTTTAAAATACAGCTCCATATCCTGTGCGCCTCGAAGTTGGATTTTTTGCCGCCAATCGTCCCCAAAATCAGCGACTGAACTTCCGTAACAATGCCCACTTCCACCACTTAATAGCGACCAATACGCCTGCCGACGAATCACTTGGGCATTTCCATCTTTTTCATCCTCATACTGTGATTCACCTAAAATAAATACCTTTCGGGGATTCTTGTTATGTTCGCTCAATGAGGCTTCATAGACTTGGGGCATTTCCATGGTCCAAGTACCCGTCTTTCCCCGAAAATACGTGTATATCATACTAAAATCCAGCCAGGCTTCTTTGCCTGCCACATCCGTGCTGGAATGCGAGCTTGCCGCGTGGTAGGTCATCAGGTGATGCGGCGCTTCGGCTTTGATGCCCTCGGCCATCGCCCGCTGCACGATTTCCTCCTGTTGGGGATCACGGTCGCCGCCCATTACCCAGAGTATATTTGAAAATTTATTAAATCGTCTTCCCAAATAAGCACCATACGTGCGGCATTTGTCGGTGCCATTTTTTCGCTGCACCTCATCCCAATTCGTTTTACAACACCCTAGCCAAGCGGGTGCAAGCGCCACCACAATTTGCAAATGAGACGCATAACGAACTACCTCTTCCACGTATTGGAAATACTTTTCGTTAGGATTGGAAAAGTCGCCTTTGGACGCAAACGGAAACTGACCATACGCGTTTGCATCGTCGGGTTCGGTTGGGAGCAACTGGACAAAAACCGTATTGAATTGCTGTGCATTACGGGCCGACAAATACACTTTTGCCTCTTCTAGTTTAAGTTTAGCAAGAAGATTCCAGCCCGCATCTGCATTTAGCAAAAAGGGGCGGTTGTGTTTGTCGGTAAGATAACGGCCATTTTTACTGACTTTCAACGGAAAAATGCCTTGGCTAACTACGGTCACTGGCGCCTTCTTTTTTCGAGAAGACGATCTTCGTTTTTTCTTTTGGGCAAAGAGCGTAGTTGTCGCAAGAAGCAACAGTAAAATCACACGTAACGTTTGGGGCATAACAAAAGAGTCAAGAAGGTTAGGAAAGGGGCAAAACTAATAAAAAACGAAGAACTACCCACCTACTTCACCGTCAGTTCTTCCAAGACCTTGCGTAGCTCAGGCAAGCTCCTAACGTCGGAGCAAGTAAGAAGCAATTTGTTTTTAAGGTCTTTGAGCGCAAAACGCTTGGGATTGCGTTGGATATGACTGAGGATATGCCCAAATTTTGGAGACTGGAAAAACGAATCGTTGCCAGTTGAAATAATGTAGCCTTTGAGCGTATTATTTTTGAGGGTCAACTTATCCATAAAAAGCGCTTCGGCCATCCACCTGATTCTCACCATCTCAATCAACCACGTTACTTCCTCAGGTAAAGGACCGAAGCGGTCTGCAACCTCATCACCAAAAGCGCTCAATTCTTCTTCACTCTTGAGGTTGTCCAGACGAGTATATAACGACAAACGTTCCGAAATATTTTTTACGTAATAATCTGGAATCAAAATCGACAAGTCGGTTTCAATCTGGCAATCGACCTGAATGGCCTGTACCGCCTCGCCCAAATCAAACAAATCCTTGAACGTCGTTTGTTTTAATTCTTGCACGGCTTCGTCCAAAATCTTATGGTACATTTCATACCCAAGGTCATTGACAAAACCACTCTGCTCGGCGCCCAATAAATTTCCTGCCCCCCGAATATCAAGGTCACGCATTGACACTTTGAAGCCATCGCCTAGCTCCGAAAACTCTTCCAACGTTTGAAGTCGTTTGCGGGCATCGGTGGTCAAGTGGGAAATGGGCGGCGTCAACAAATAACAAAATGCTTTTCGGTTGGAACGTCCTACCCTACCCCGCATTTGGTGAAGGTCTGACATCCCAAAATAATGAGCTGAATTGATGATGATGGTATTGGCATTTGGTATATCAATCCCTGATTCGATGATGTTGGTACTTACCAAAATATCGTATTCGCCCTCGATGAAGCGCATCATCACCTTTTCCAGTTTATCGCCTTCCATTTGGCCGTGCGCAACCCCAATACGGGCCTCTGGAACCAAGCGCAAAATCAAGTTGGCAATAGACTCAATGTCGTTGACACGATTATGGACAAAGAAAACTTGCCCACCGCGGTTAAGCTCATAACTTACCGCATCACGAATAAATATTTCACTAAAGACCTGCACCTCAGTCGTTACTGGCTGGCGGTTTGGTGGAGGCGTCGCAATCACCGACAAGTCACGGGCGCCCAAGAGAGAAAAGTGGAGCGTTCGCGGAATCGGGGTTGCCGTCAGGGTCAGCACGTCGATATTGACACGCATTTCTTTTAATCGGTCTTTGACCTTTACCCCAAACTTTTGTTCTTCATCAATAATCAACAAGCCCAAATCTTTGAACTTGATGTCTTTATTGACAATGCGGTGCGTACCTATCAAAATATCCACCCTTCCCGCTTCTACCTCCTTCAAAATCTCCTTGATTTGTTTTTCAGATTTGAAGCGGTTGATGTACTCAACCCGCGCAGGGAAATCGGCCAAACGCTCGCTGAACGTTTTGTAATGTTGCATGGCCAAAATCGTCGTCGGCACCAACACAGCCACTTGTTTGCTATCGGTTACGGCCTTAAACGCCGCCCGAACGGCCACTTCTGTTTTCCCAAAACCCACATCACCACAGACCAAACGATCCATCGGATGCGGTTTCTCCATGTCCTCTTTCACATCCGCCGTTGACTTGGCTTGGTCAGGCGTATCTTCGTACAAAAACGACGATTCGAGTTCGGCTTGTAGGTAGGTATCTTTCGTAAAAGCAAAACCTTGGGCATTTCGGCGTTTGGCATAAAGTCCAATCAACTCCTGCGCAATGTCCTTGAGTTGTCGTTTTACTTTTGATTTTTTGTTTTCCCACTCTGGCGAGCCCAATTTACTCATGGTCACTACGCCGCCTTCTTTGCCTGTGTATTTCGCGATTTTGTGCAAACTGTGGATACTGACAAACAAAATGTCATTGTCGCGGTAAATCAGGCGAATCGCTTCTTGGTCTCGCCCCCCTACATCTACCTTTTCCAAGCCCGCAAAACGCCCAATTCCATAGTCCACGTGGGTTACAAAATCGCCCGTTTTCAACGATTTCAACTCCTTCAATGTCAAGGCTTTTGACTTACTAAATTTCTCCTTGACGTGGTATTTGTGGAAGCGTGAAAATATTTGGTGGTCGGTATAACAAATCACCTTGAGCTGGTCGTCGATGTACCCCTCTCGAAGCGAAATATTCATGGGGCGAAACTTGACATACGGGTCAAGCTCATTCACTATTTTCTCCAAACGTTCCAATTGTTTGGCCGATTCCGCCACAATCACGTTGGTGTAACCTTGGTGCTGGCGTTCGGACAAATCATCAATCAATCGTTTGAAATCTTTGTTAAAAGAAGGCTGCGGTTTTGCCCCCCATGTTTCTCGAAAAGAAGCATTGTTTGTATCGCTTTTTGGGCTAAATGGGCCATAAAAACGCCTTCCAAACTCAATCGTTTTGAAGGTTTTTATTTGGTTCAAAAACCCACGGCGCGTTTCAAAAATCTCGTTCGGGTCAGATACCAATTGAATATCGCCACTTTTAACACCAGTCAGGGCATTTTCGGCCTTTTCAAAACATTCTTCAATCACCTCAAGGGTCAACTCTACGTCTTTAAACCACAAAAGGGCATTGGTTGGAAGAAAACTCAAAAACGACTCACGGGTTTCGAGCGTCAATTTGTTTTGAATATCAGGAATAATGTTGACGTGCTTAACCGCCTCTACCGACAACTGCGAATCGGGATTAAACGATCGAATACTTTCTACTTCATCCCCGAACAATTCGATGCGATAGGGGTATTCACTGGCATAAGAAAACACGTCAATTATCCCCCCTCGCACCGAAAACTGACCCGCTTCAAACACAAAATCAGTTATTTCGAAGTCGTATCCCAACAAAAATTCACGCAAAAACTGCGCATCTAACCGCTCGCCTACTCTTACGGTGAAGGTATTGGTAAGCAATGATCGTTTGTTGATTACTTTTTCAAAAAGCGCCTCTGGGTAAGTCACCACCAAAAAATTATCAGGTACGGCCACGTTGAGTTTATTCAAAATCTCAGCGCGCATGAGCACGTTGGCATTCTCAATTTCCTCGTAGTGGTAGGGGCGTTTGTAGGAGGTTGGGTAATACAAAACTTCTTTGCCAAGTAAATTTTGCAAGTCGTTTTGTAGGTAAGCGGCCTCTTCACGGTCGCTGGCTACGAACAAGCCCAATCGAGGCAAGCTTTGATGTACCGCCGCCCCAATGACAGCATCCAAGCTCCCAGCAAGCCCCTTGAGCTGGACGTGCTGCTGGGCGCTTGAAATCTGATTTACAATGACTTGAACGAGGCTGTCGTTGGCGTATAACTGAAGAAAATCGTGGGTTGAAAGCATTATCTTAATTCTAAAAAGCCACAAAAGTAGGTTGTTTTTTCAACCAATTTTGGCATTATTTATACAACAAAGTTAGGAAGAAATTGATTTAATTTACCTCACAAACCGATGCACTTCAATTAAGTCTTAGCTCTTTCACAAAATCTTCAACCGCCTTTGAAGCGTCAGTTTGTTGTAGTTTTCGGATAAACGCCGAGCCAACAATCGCTCCTTGGCCGTAACGATGCGCAAATTCTACCTCTTCACGGGTTGATATATTAAACCCTATTGCCTTGGGATTTCGCAATGGAAGTGCCTGAATCCGTTCCAAATACGCCTTACTATCTGACAACGTTTTGTTGGCAGCACCCGTTGTTGAACTCGACGACATGACATACAAAAAGCCGCTTCCTTCGGCGTCAATTTCCAGCAATCGCGCCTCGCTTGTACGAGGTGTAACCATAAAAATGGGGGCAAGGTGGTATTTTTGGTACAATGTCTTGAAATTCTTCTGGTACTCCGACAAAGTCAAGTCTGGAATCAAAACTCCATCAATACCAACTTGGTGACAACGTTCGCAAAAACGTTCTACCCCAAACTGAACAATTGGATTGAGGGCACCCATCAACACCAGTGGATACGAAATTTCGGAACGAACCGAATCAAGTTGCTCCATTAAAACCTCCAGCGTCATTCCATTTTCAAGGGCAACTTGGTGGCTATGCTGAATCGTGGGGCCGTCCATCAAAGAATCTGAAAACGGGAGTCCAACTTCCACAAAATCAATATTTGCTCTTTGAAGCTCTTTCAACAGCACTGTCGTGTCGGTCAATTTCGGGAACCCTGCCGTTATGTAAAGACTTAACAAAGAAGGCTTTGACTGAAATGTAGTTACAAGTCTATTGCTAGTTTTCATGAATTATAAAGTGTTTTGGGTAGAGCGATAATTGATGTAAGTCTCTAGGTCTTTGTCACCCCTGCCTGATAAGCAAACCACCACCACTTGAGCAGGTGCCAACGAAAGTTGTCGCAAGGCCGCTATGGCATGAGCCGATTCTAGCGCGGGTATGATGCCTTCTATTTTTGAAAGTAATAGGGCCGCATCGAGGGCATCCTTATCGGTTACTGCCACAAACTGTGCGCGTTTTTGGTGGTGTAAATACGCCAATTGTGGCCCAATACCAGGATAGTCCAGTCCAGCCGAAACCGAATGCGCCTCCTTTACTTGTCCGTCGGGCGTTTGCATAAAAAGAGTCTGTGTACCGTGCAAAATTCCTTGTTTTCCCAAGAACGTAGCCGCCGCCGAATAATCCGTTTCGATGCCTTTTCCTGCTGCTTCGGCCGCAATGAGCTGCACCGAAGGTTCGTCTAAAAAATGGTAAAAACTACCGATGGCATTGCTCCCACCTCCCACACAGGCAACGACATAATCGGGCAGTTGCTGCCCCGTAATGGCGGGAACTTGCTCACGCAATTCTTTGCTTATAACGGACTGCAAACTGGCGACCATGTCGGGATAAGGATGGGGGCCAAACACCGAGCCAATTACGTAAAAAGTATCTTCTGGTTCATTTATCCAAGCTCTAAATGCCTCATTGACGGCATCTTTCAGGGTTTTACTTCCCGACGTGGCTGGAATCACCGTGGCTCCTAACAAGCGCATTCGTTCTACGTTTGGGTGTTGGCGTTGCATATCAACTTCCCCCATATAAACACAACATTCCAAGTTCAACAACGCACACACCGTCGCCGTCGCGACTCCGTGTGAACCCGCCCCTGTTTCGGCAATGATTTTCCTTTTGCCCAGTTGTTTTGCCAATAGCACTTGTCCAAGTGTATTGTTCAATTTGTGTGAGCCCGTATGACAGACATCTTCTCGTTTCAGAAATATTCTTGCACCGATTTCTTCCGATAACCGACGGGCTTCATACAAAGGCGTGGGCCTTGCAACAAACTGAGAAAGCAGCGTTTCGTATTCTTTTTGAAAACGTTCCGAGCGTAATATATGCTGGTAATGTTGTTGAAGTTCTTCGATATTGGGGTACAGAACTTCGGGTACGTAGGCACCTCCGTAAGGGCCATAAAATCCGTGTTGGTTTACTTGATATGACATTTTTGTAAAAATTGGTTTGGCAGAAGAGAAAAAACGAATGGGGAGGGCCGAAAACAAAAAAAGCCACCTGTAAACAGGTGGCTTCATGTATTTTTATACAATACCCTCTTAAAGGACACGCCATGACTGTTCACACTTTCTCCGTTGGAAAGTGCGCCACCAGCAAGTCGTATAAAGGGCTGAATTATTCATGCCGTAAATGTAGGAAAACTTTTTTATTTATGCTCTAATCGTATTTTTTTGACAACATCCAGCGTCACGTCGGCCAAACCTGCGATTTGAGCATCATCAAAATCGGTGTTAATAATTGCCCTAAAATGCAAATCGTAAACCTCCAGTTACATTGACGACTCCTACATTTTGCTGAATATCTACCGATTGCGTAACGGGAGGAAAACCCGTCGTTGTTACTTTATTATTTACACCCTTAAAGGTTGTGCTTATCAAACTTGCATCGGCATTGACCACAAGCGCTACTCCGCTAAAAAGCCCAATATGAAACGTAGCCCCTGCACCGTATGCTAAATCTGACGCCATTTGGCTCGAAGTTTCTACGTTGATGTTATAATTTTGAAAAGCACCCGTTGTTACAAACATCGGACTGTTCACTTTGGCATAACCCACCAATAGTCGCCCTTCTAATCCAAGACGACTACCGCCTAAGCGCAATGTAGGTCCAATCATCGCACTCAATACATCCCATTCTTTTGCTTCTACCACCACTGGATTAAGGATGCCATATTGATTTAACGCAATCTTCTGAATTCCTTCTTCCCTAGTTTCGTTTTTATTGTAGGAAACCCTGACCGCTAACCCAAGACGTTTGGTCGGATAATAGCTGGCCACAAATTGCGCACCAATACCGTCTCCCGCAATTTCACCACGCGTTTCTCCAAAAACTTTGGTAGCAAGTTCCCGAACAGACAAACTTTTGCCAGCCGCAATGTTCAAGGTGAAACGGTCATAATCTTGTGCAAAACCA
This sequence comes from Runella sp. R5_40, assembly GCF_057652295.1. Classification (NCBI taxonomy): domain Bacteria; kingdom Pseudomonadati; phylum Bacteroidota; class Cytophagia; order Cytophagales; family Spirosomataceae; genus Runella; species Runella sp. R5_40. Next base: position 94,826 of record NZ_JBYFCH010000004.1, read on the forward strand.
GTTGATATACAAATAGCAACTAAAAAAAATCCCAAAAAGCCAGAACGTATCATGGGTAGTTAATAAGGTTAATAAATAAAGACGGCAACAAGACGCTAATTACGGTCGAAAGTCTTAAAAAACGAAATTATAAGCGATTAGATTATTTTTCGGCGGTATTTTTCGTCGTTTTTTGGCTTTTGCATAACAAAGAAAATGGTTATAACATGGCCCTGATTCAAGCGTTTCAAAAAGACGAAGCACTCCTTGCTGATATTAGAAAAAGCCAATCAAATCCTTCAGGTTTTCGGACATGGTGGCTGGGGCAAAGTGGTTTTTTGATTCAATGGCAAGGGAAGCATTTATTGTTTGACCCCTATTTGTCCGATTCGTTAAGCATCAAGTACGCCCAAACCGACAAACCACACGTTCGTATGAGTGAACAGGTGATTGCGCCTGAATTGCTTGAAGGTATCGACATCGTCACGTCGTCGCACAACCATACCGACCACCTCGATGCCGAAACGCTTTTACCTATTTTTGGCCAAAACCCATCCATCCAAATGGTCATTCCTGAAGCTAATCGGGCATTTGTGTGCCAACGATTAGGCTGTTCTACTACTTGGCCAAAAGGAATAAACGACGGAGAATGCCTTGAAATAAAGAACTTTACACTTCATGGCATCCCCGCCGCCCACAACACGGTTGAGCGAGACGACCAAGGCCGCTGTAAATTCATGGGCTTTGTCGTTGAATTTGGCTCCTATCGGGTGTATCATTCGGGCGATACCCTTTGGTTCGATGGTTTGCCCGAACTTCTCTCACCTTACCAAGTTGACGTAGCATTTTTACCTATCAACGGCAACAAGCCTGAGCGGCGGGTAGCAGGCAACCTCAATGCCGAAGAAGCAGCCCGCCTTGGGAAGGAGATTGGTGCCAAATTGGTTATTCCTCATCATTACCATCTATTTGAATTTAATACAGCCGAACCAAGTGAATTTGAACACTTTGCTCGGCTGTATCACACTCCTTATAAAGTTTTACAATTGGGAGAAGGCATTGACATTGAATAACCATTTTGGTTGGTTATGCCCTCACTAATTCCATTAAAGTAATTTCGGGCAAAATACCGACTCGACCAGGGTAGCCAATATACCCAAAACCGCGATTGACGTATAAATGTTGGTCGCCTTGGGTATATAAACCACCCCACTGTTTGTATCGATACTGCACGGGGCTCCATTGAAAACCGCCCACTTCTACCCCAAATTGCATTCCGTGGGTGTGCCCCGCAAAAGCAACGTCAATGTCCTTAAACTGCGAAGTTACTTGGGCGTTCCAATGGCTTGGGTCGTGCGACAGAAGTAATTTGACGGGAAAGTCATCGGTACGTTGGTGGGCTTTTTCCAAGCTTCCGTATTTGGCAAAACCACCCATTCCCCAGTTTTGAATCCCTAATAAACCAATTTGCTCGTTGCCCACTTTAATGGCGCGGTGTTCGTCAAGGAGTAAATCCCAGCCCAACAAACGGTGCGCATCTTTCAAATCATTGAGATTTTTTATTTTGGCTTCTACCGAAGGCCATTGGTAATAATCGCCGTAATCGTGGTTACCCAACACCGAAAATTGACCCAAAGGTGCTTTTACTTTTTTGAAAATATCAATGTAATTTTTTACTTCATCGGCGGTATTATTGACCAAATCTCCTGTAAAGAAAAATAAATCGGGTTTTTCGGCCATCAGCATATCGACACCGCCTTGAACGGCTGTTTTGTTAAAAAAACTCCCCGAGTGAATATCCGACAACTGAGCAATTTTTATTCCTTCAAACGCTTTTGGCAGGTTTTTAACTGGCACCCGAACGCGGCGAATGCGGTAATCGTGCGCTCCCGAAATGATACCATAGGTAAATCCCGCGACTGTCGTACCTGCCACGGCCAAGGCAGATTTCATCAAAAACTCCGAACGAGGAATTGTAGGGGTGTCCACGACGGGGGTTGTTGTAGGTGGCTGTGATTGAAAGAGACTGACCACCCATTTTCCAAAACGTACGACATCGTCGATAAGGAGTAAAAACATGCCAAAAAATTTGGCAAAATAGGGAATCAACAACGCACTCCAGATGAGTTGACGCGTGGTTCTCGAAAGGGAATCGGGCGGAATGATGAACTGAGTGACAATCCAAACCACTAAACTTGCCACGGGAATAGCCCAATAAATGGTTGAAATGAGTCGGCGGGTTTCTAGTGAACTAGCGCGAGAAAGGGTTTTTACGGCCTGAAAAACATACAAATCCAACAGAAAAAAAAAGCCTATTGTGAGGAGAATGGCTGGTAATCGGTTCATAAAGCTAGAAGGGAAAATTACAATTTTGACAATGGATGAGTAACAAAAGACGCTTTAAAAAAGTGTTTTTCTTGGTCAGAATTGTGGGAAACGGCAAATAGTTGGGATGAACTGACTATTTTTGAGGCCGAGTAATTTTGTTAAGCTTTTCACCCAATGATAGATATTCAACTCACCGACGCGCCACTTTCACTTGATGCCTGTTATCAATACGTTCTTTCTGACGATGCAGGGGGACTTGTCACTTTTGTCGGCACGGTTCGTAATCAAACCAAAGGGAAGCGGGTATTACGGCTGGAATTTGAGGCTTATGCCCCTATGGCCATCAAAGAAATGCAGAAAATCGCCGAAGAAGCGGTGCGTCGCTGGCCAGTGTTAAAGATTTCGATTCATCATCGCGTAGGCGTGCTTGCCATCGGCGAGGTTCCAGTCATTATTGCCGTTGCCTGCGCCCACCGAAAGGCTGCCTTTGAAGCGTGTCAATTTGCGATTGATACCTTAAAAGAAACGGTACCGATTTGGAAAAAAGAATTTTTTGAAGACGGCGAAATTTGGGTCGCCGCCCACCCATAAGAGCACTCGACATTCCCTCTACATTCCCTTCAACACTTTCCACATTTCGTCTGCTACGAGCTGATTTCCAGCATCATTGAGGTGAACGCGATCGGTTGTGAGGATATTTTTTTCGTCGTTGGTGGCGTTATTTTTTAGGTTATAGTCTAAAAACGATTTACGAAGGTCAATCAAAGGCAGCCCTTGCTTTTTGGCCAAATCCCGAATTAGCTGCGAATAACGGTTCAAATCTCCGTCTTGTTGGTTGGAGAAATCAGTGCGCTCACCAATGACGGCGGGTGTACACATAGCCACCCGAATGTTGGCGGCTTTGAACTTCTTCAACAATGCTTCGTAGAAACGAACAAATTTATCAGGGTCAGTACCTGTTCCCGATGAGGCTTTGTGCCAAACATCGTTTACCCCTACGTAAATCACCACAATATTGGGTTGTTTTGCTAACACATCGTCTTCCAAGCGCAAGTAAAGGTCATATACTTTATTCCCTCCAATTCCCGCTCCAATTAGCTCATATTTATCCTTTAGTCCTTGTTTTTCAAGCATTTCACCCATTTTAACGATGTAGCCACCAGGTTTAACGGCAGCTTGGGTAATCGAATCGCCAAAGAAAACAATTCGGAGCGGTTTGTCTTGCTGAAATGCCAACAAGGGAATGGCCACAAGGGCTAATTTGAGGTAGTGAAAAATGGATTTCATTGAAAAGTGTGTAAAAATTGATTCGTTTAGAAAAGCAGTTTCTTCCTTCATTCTAACCCTAACAACCTCAAAATGCCGAAGGTTTACTTTCTTTGAGTTGTGAGCAACCCACTTCCACTTGTTCTTTCTATGCGGCTGGTTAAGAGTAACCAGCTGCACATTTTACTTCCACTTGTTCTTCCAATGCGGCTGGTTAGGAGTAACCAGCTGCACAGGCACGGCAGGTTTTAACTAAACAACTGCAAAATATCGTCTTTATCCAGCTTTTTCAAGAATCCTGCATCGGTCGAAATCAAATCATCGGCCAAGGCGCGTTTTCGTTCTTGGAGTTGCATGATTTTCTCTTCAATGGTGTCTTTGCAAATCATCCGATAGGCAAAAACCCGTTTGGTTTGGCCAATGCGGTGAACGCGGTCAATCGCCTGTTGTTCCACGGCGGGGTTCCACCACGGATCTACGATATACACATAATCGGCTTCCGTCAAATTCAGCCCAACGCCCCCTGCTTTTAGACTCATCAAAAACACCCGACAGGCTTCATCGCCCTGAAAACGATTTACCCGTTCGGCACGGTCGTTGGTCTGGCCGTCTAAGTATTCGTAAGGAATTCGGTCGCGTTCGAGCTTAACTTTGATGAGGTCAAGCATTTTCAAGAACTGACTGAAAATGACAATTTTATGGTCAGAAGCATTTTCTTCAATTTCTCTCACAATTTCGTCCAGCTTCACCGAATCGTTGCCATAATCTTCATCATCGGATAGCAAGGCGGGCGAATCACAAATTTGACGTAGTTTTAATAATCCTTCCAAAATCAAAAACGACGCCTGTTCACGCCCTACTTCGTCCATTTTTCCCGCAATTAAATCACGGTATTTGTCCTTAAAGGCATTGTAAACTTTGCGTTGACGTTTGTCCATTTCGCAAAACAGCACCGTTTCTGTCTTTTCTGGCAAGTCTTTGGCTACCTCTTCTTTGGTACGTTTTAGCATGAATGGATATACCATTCGGCGTAGCTCCGCAGCACGTGTTTTGTCTTGGTATTTATCAATTAATACTGCGTATTCGGCTCGGAAGAAATCTTCTGCCCCCAAAAAACCAGGATTTAGAAAATCAAATTGGGAGTATAAATCAAAGGTGTTATTTTCGACGGGCGTCCCTGTCATCGTCAAGCGGTTTTTGGCATTAATCAATTTCACCGCCTTCGCAATCATCGAGTCAGGATTTTTAATGGCCTGTGCTTCGTCCAAAATCACGTAATGAAACCGAAAATCCTGCAACAACTCTATGTCCGAACGTACGGAGCCGTAGGTGGACAAAATGATGTCGTATTTGTTAAAAACGCGCGTATTTTTGGTTCTTTGTGGCCCCGTATGGACGTACAAACGCAATTCAGGGCAAAATTTAGCGGCTTCGGCTTGCCAGTTAAAAATCAAGGTTTTGGGCACTACCACCAAATGCACCCCTTTCGGGAAACGATTTTTTTGTTCTTGCAAAAACGTCAGCATCTGCAACGTTTTCCCCAATCCCATGTCATCAGCCAAGCAACCTCCCCAGCCAAATTCATCCAAGAAATTGAGCCATTTATAGCCTTCTTCTTGATAAGGGCGCAACTGAGCTTGCACATTTTTAGGTAATGCAATGTCTTTTATAGCCCTAAAATCAAGCAACTTCTCCCGTTTATCGTCTAGTTCACGTAGCAATTTCGGATTTTCGATATACTCTTTGTAACGTTCCAAAATTGTAAAATGCTGTTTCGACAAGCGGAGGGTGTCTTTTTTGTCATCCACTTTGCCAAAACGAAACAACTGGGCGTACTGCGCAACCCACTCATCGGGCAATAAGCCAAACGAACCGTCTTTTAACTCAACGTAATTTTGTTTCTTTAAAATAGCTTTTCGTACTTGGGCCAAGGAGACAACCTGTTCGCCAAACGAAATTTCTATCTGCAAATCAAACCAGTCGATACCCGACGAATTCTTGATTTTGAAGGTCGCCTTGTTGGGGTTGTATCGGAATTTTTTGAGGTTATTGAAGCCAAAAAGTTTGGCGCCATGTTGGTTCAAGGCTTCATAAAACTGAAACAACCAGCCATTTTCCAACACCGAATCGGCAGGCAAATAAAAATATTCGTCCGTTTGATGGGCAAAATCAGGATGTTGGCTTTGCAAAAATTGCACAAACTGTTCTTCCGCATCTCGGTCACGCCGCTGAATTTGCACGGTATTTTTATAAGCATTTACGCGTGCTTGCCGAAAATCTCGCGGCAATTCTATCGACGCTTCATCGTCGCTGGAATAAATAAAAGCGGGGATTATCAGCAAATTATCTTCGACTTCCTTCAAATACACCCGACCTTCTTGCCATTCTAAATCGGCCTGGGTAATGGATTGACCTTTGTCAAATTCCAACGAAAACTGGTCAGCCAGTGGAATCACAAACCCATTAAAAAAGTCATCGTCTCGTACACTTCGTAGGCGAATAGCTCCGCCCAATTCCAAGAAATGGCGTGCTACTTTGGCCGCCGCCGTTGACCGAAAACGGCACAATAAATTATCAGGCAGCACAACCAGCCAGTACGTTCCGACATCTTGTAATTGTTGGAAAGAAATTTGTTCTCCCGTTGGAAGCACCACAAACGCCTCCAACAAAGTCTCCTGCCCCGTCCGAGAGAGTTTAAAATGCAAATCAAGCGGTGTTTCTGTCACCTTTACCGCATGGCCTGTATTTCCGTAACTGTCATTTTTTTTGTTGACCCGAACCACTTTTTCCACCAACATCGGAAACAACTTCTCCAACACCTTGCCCGTAATTTCCAAGGCTTCGTCGATGGCTTCGCTGGTGTAGTTCAGGTTCCAAGAATTGGCGGAGATTTTATGCCCACGTTGGCGAAGGGTTTCGTGCAAAAACTCTTGTTCCAACAAACGGCTGGTTTTGATAATTTCTAAATCTTCCGTTTGGGTAGTTGGTCGTTCTTTGTCGCCCCACGTACTTCGAGTGACATTCGTTACTTTACCTGATTTAGCATTGAGGTTTCCTTTGGCAATTTCCAGGCGCATAAAGGGCAAGGTTTTTACCGAAAATTGCTCAAAAATATACACGTAAACCAACCGCTCTTTGCCCGCATTTACGGGGACAAAAGGGCTATTGGGCTTCACAGGCAGGGTATTTTTCAGAATATTGTTCCATTCCACCCCCTCAATGGGCTGAATGCTTTTGTCCAATAAAATAATTTCTAACTCCCCTTTTGGATTGAATTTAAAATCAAACTTTCCCTCCAAATCATCTTCCAAGGTGTATCCATAACGCACCAATAAAGCGTTCTTTTCGGGGCTCCAATCCCGCAACGATTCGAGGTAATGAGCACCGTATTGCATTTTTAACCAAACCAATGCCCCCATCATGTGTTCGCACAAAGGCGTGCGAAGCTTTTGCTCACAACTGCACGACAGATGGACACGCCCTTTTTCCAAACGCTTCACCGTCACGGCATATCGTCCGTCTTTTTTTACATACACATCCAGCGTCTCAGAATCGTTTTCTTTCAAAACCGAAAACACATTCAAATAATGACGCCGCCCCATCCAGTGTTGTGGAGAACAATGCCGTTGAATATAATGCTCCTCCAGCGACGGCATTTCGAGGGTAATATCCGCCATAGAGTGTACCCCTTTCTCCTGAAATTCAATCACTTTGGGCGCTTGTGGGCGTTTACCATTGGTCAGGTCAATGATTACCTTTTGAAGGTCTTGCACCGACGCTTTCGGTTTTTTATTGTCACGCTCAAGGTACTCATCTAACGCCAATGACGCCGCCACGGCGTGCTTGCAAGGATAATGCTCTGAGGGACAATCGCAATAACTTTGAACGCCCTCGGCATCGTCGAGGTTGACCAGTTCTAATTCATATTTTTCAAAACTAGACTGGCTTTCAACTTCAAATTTAGCCCCATAATAATCCCCGTTGAAGGACGTCATTTTCACCCCTCCATTTCGGTAAATATCATTCCCTCGCTGCCGCACTGCCGTCGATGCTTCTCTTCGTAACGCTGCTAAACTCTCAAAAATAAGTCCTTTATAAAAAGCCATGAATCTTGTAATCTCGTCTAAACTGTACTGTTTTTTCTACCCACATTCTTCTAAATACGCCTCGGGCAAATCATAAAGTTGATTTTCAACTTCTTTCATTTTGGGAAAATTGGTTGTATCAGGCAATACTCCGTAGCGAAACGTAAGCTCCGCCAATTCATACTCAACATTCGCTTTGGTCGCCGAGAGCAATGGAAATGCCACCCGAACTTGATACACTGTCCCTTCAATCACCTCGTAGGGTGGTTTTTTGTAGAGGGTCACGATATGAACCCGTACTTTATCTCCTACTTTGAACGGAGACACTATTTCTGTTTGTGGAAATATCACTTTCATAATTGCGCGAATAACGATAAAACAACCCACCTTTGCAACGAAGTTCCGCACGGAATCGTAATATTGTACAACATCCATCAACGAACCAAATGCTGCGAACTCTATTCTTTGTTTTGTTTTGGGCAACCTTCCCTTATGCTTCTTTTGCACAAATCGAAGACTATTATACCCCCCGAAGAAAGAGTACTCCTATGATCTTCAACCATCCTGATTTGATAAAAGTTGACAACCATTGGTACATGGGTCTCGAAGGGGGAGGAAAATGGATGGGAACTAATCTCAGTAGTTCGTTGACAGGGCTTATTGGGTTTCAAAAATCGGTCATTGATGGATACGCGGCGGCGCAATTTGGCTACTTAAACCACCTCCAATGGGGTATCGAAACGGGTTATATTCGCAATCCTTCGCGCATGGTATTGGCCATCAATAGCGCGCGTCCTTTTGTTTATCGAATAGAAGATTTACAACATAGCATTCCTCTCCGCTTCAAGTGGCGGGTTTTTCGACTTGGCAGAATCCAAAAAAAATCGGGCATGTACGTTGGGACTGGATTCGTCTGGACACCCACCCGAAATCGTACCCAAATCAATCAGTTTGATTTGGCAGGGCTGGCGCGGGTGAGTGGTTCGCGAACCCAATTTGATACGCTAATCGTTGAAAATTATTCTTACACGACGGGCAAAGCCAAACTCGAATGGGAAGGAAATTTGGAGTTTGTCGGACGAATTTCTCAGCATTTTGAGATTGTTGCCTACGGTCGAGCTACCCTTGCTCCTTCCTCAAGTATTGAGTCACGCACCGAACTTTTTGTCAATCGTATTGCTCAAAGTACTTCCGTTGCCGCATTAAAACCAATGACGTACCAATTTGGCATTACTTTTCGGTATTTATACGGCTTTATGAATACCTACCGAAGCGAGTACGAAGAATAAAACGCTACTTATTCCTTTTGCGCGTCCACATAAATATACCCAACGCAACGGCAAGCATCCCCAGAAACAGCAAGCTTAGGTACAGGTTGTAATACACAATGGCGACCAAACAAAGCACCGCAAGCCCCAACGCCAATAGAGGTACCCACGGATAAAAAGGTGTTCGGTAGGGCCTTTCCAATTGCGGCTCAGTTTGTCTCAGCCGAAACAAACTCAGTAAACTCGTCAGGTACATCACCATTGCCCCAAGTACTGAAAAAATGATGATTTCGTCCGTTTTACCGACAAAAAGCGCCACCAAGCCCACAACTCCACCCGCTAATAATGCCCAGTGGGGGGTTCGGAAACGTTGATTTAAGGTGGCTAATTTTTGAGGCAAATAGCGCTCACGCGCCAGCGCATAGATTTGGCGTGAATAGCTAATCGTATTGCAGTGAAAGGAAGCCAGTAGTCCAAATAGCCCTAAACTTGCAAAAAGCTTAGTCCACGCGTTATTTCTCCCCAAAGTAATGGAAAGCGTCTCTGGCAATGGATAATCCATGTCAATCAACGTCCGCCAATCGGTAGCCCCGCCACTCAACACCATCGTCCCCAAGGCCAGAATAACGAGCGTCAGAATACTCAAAATATACCCTTTGGCAATGGTTCGTTTGGGGTCTTTTACTTCTTCTGCGACCATGGCAACGCCCTCGATGGCAACGTAAAACCAGATAGCAAAAGGCAAGGCTTCAAAAACCCCTCCAGCAGTAATTGGAGGATTGTGCGCCAAAAAATTTTCGGTTTTGTAAAACGGCCAAACTAACCCCATAAACACGAGCAATTCCACTACTGACAACGCCGTGATAATCAAAGAAAAATTGGCCGAATCGCGCATTCCGAAGAGGTTGATTGCGATGAATACAACGTAAGTGCCAACAGCCACGCCCATCACCGACAAATCGGGGTGTAAAAAATGAGCATAACCACCCAATGCAAACGCGATAGCAGGAGGCCCCATGACAAAATCGACCAACGTTGCAAACCCCGCCACAAAGCCCATGACAGGGCCAAATGCTCGAAAGGCATAACTAAATGCCCCACCTGCTTCGGGAATGGCGGCAGTGAGTTCGGTATAGCTAAAAATAAACGTTAGGTAAAAAACGGTGACGATGAGCGTTGCCACCAAAAAGCCCAACGTACCTGCGACGGCCCAGCCGTAATTCCAACCAAAATAAACACCCGATATGACCAGCCCAACGGCAATGGCCCAGAGTTGGGGCGTTGTGATGACTTTTTGAAGCGTAGGGGTTGGTTGGGGCGTTGGCTCGGGAATGGGCATAATAAAAAAATGGTTCTGTGGGTAATCCACAGAACCAAAGTAACCCTAAAAGTTAGGTTTGAGCAAGTATTTAGCGTAGAAATCGTCAATGACTTTCACTGCTTCTTCGGCGGTATCCACCACGCTAAACAGTTTTAAGTCTTCAGGATTAATATTACGTTCGGTTTCCAGCATGGTGTCTTTTATCCAATCAATCAGTCCCGACCAATAACTTCTTCCCACCAACACAATCGGGAAACGCCCAATTTTCTTGGTTTGAATCAAGGTCAAGGCTTCAAAAAGCTCGTCCAACGTCCCGAACCCTCCAGGCATTACCACAAAGCCCTGAGCGTACTTGACAAACATCACTTTGCGTACAAAAAAGAAATCAAAATTGATGTTTTTGTCGGCGTCGATGTACAAATTTGAATGCTGTTCAAATGGCAGTACGATGTTCAATCCTACCGACTTTCCACCTTGTTCAAACGCCCCTTTGTTACCCGCTTCCATGATACCCGGGCCACCGCCTGTTATCACACCGTATCCGTGGCGCACCAATTTGGCCGCGATTTCTTCCGTCATTTTATAATAAGGATGGTCGGGTTTGGTTCGGGCCGAACCAAAGATTGACACACATGGACCAATCTTTGCCAACTTATCAAAACCTTCTACAAACTCGGCAAGTACCTTAAATATTACCCAAGAATCGGCTGTTTTTATTTCGTTCCAATTGCGATCTTCAAATGCTACACGAATCCGATCTTCTTCATTCAATGCTTCAAATTCTGACATACTCATTTTGGTTTTTTAGGGTTGTTCTTAATGAAGACATCCGTACCTTTGCGGTAGGGATTACAATAACGAAAACTTTTCTAAAAATAGTTCTATAAATGGCTAAAAAAATTGCAATTGGAGGCGACCACGCAGGTTTCCCCCTAAAACAACCGTTGGTAGATTGGCTTATTCAACAAGGATATGAAGTAAAAGATTTTGGTACATATAGTGCCGACTCCGCCGACTATGCCGACTTTGCGCACCCTGTCGCACTCGCTGTAGAAAGTGGTGAATTTGAGGCAGGTGTACTTGTCTGTGGCAGCGGACAAGGCGTGGCTATTACGGCCAACAAACACCAAGGAATTCGTGCGGCATTGGTGTGGGACAAGCCTTTGGCAGAACTTGCACGTCAGCACAACGATGCCAATATCATTTGCCTTCCTGCGCGTTTTATCAGCCAGGAAGTCGCTTTTGAGTGCGTTAATCTCTTTTTAAATACTGCGTTTGAAGGTGGTCGCCACGCAATTCGCGTTGGGAAGATTTCTTGTTAAGAGTGCAGGATATGTGTGTCAGGTTGCTCACAACCTGACTTTTTTTATGATGGTATCAACCCATGCTAAAAAGACTCGTCGGGGTGTGAGCAACCCGACGCACGCAATATGTGTGTCAGGTTGCTCACAACCTGACTTTCATGTCATTTACTCATAGAAGAACAAATAGCCAAGTAATATCCCCGCAATGACCCCTACAAAATCAGCGATAAGCCCCGCGACAATTGCGTAGCGGGTATTCTTGATTCCTACGGATCCAAAATAAAGGGCAACGATGTAAAAAGTAGTATCGGCCGAGCCTTGGAAGATACACACCAATCGCCCAATGAACGAATCAGGGCCAAATTGCTTCATGCTATCAATCATCAACGCCCGTGCACCACTTCCGCTTAGGGGCTTCATCAAGGCTACTGGCAAAGCGTCGGTAAAATCAGTATTTACTCCTGTTAACCCAATTACCCACTTGAAACCTTCCACCAAGTAACTCATGGCACCCGCATTTCGGAAAGCGCTGATAGCGACCAACATTCCGACAAGATAAGGCATAATTTTAACGGAAGTTTCAAAGCCTACTTTTGCCCCTTCAATGAAGGTGTCAAAAATATTGACTTTCCGCACCATCCCTCCCACGAGAAACGAAACAATAATTGACATCAAAATCAGGCTTCCTGTTATCTTTGAAAAGGTTTCAAGCCCTTCTTTCGACAGGCCTGATAAATACCAAAGAAGCAGGGCAATCGCAAACGTAATTCCCCCTAACCAACCGATGACCGTTCGATTCCATAGGTTGATTCGTTGGTAAGAGCCTACAATCAAGATACTCACCAGCGTCGTCACGTACGTACCAATCAAACACGGGATAAAAATATCCGAAGGGTCTTTCGCCCCCAAAATCGCCCGCTGCGCCATAATCGACAACGGAATGATGGTCAAACCAGAGGTATGCAAAACCAAAAACATGATTTGGGCATTGGAAGCCGTGTCTTTGGACGGATTCAGCTCTTGCAAGCTTTGCATGGCTTTGAGACCAAAAGGCGTAGCGGCGTTGTCCAGCCCCAGCATATTGGCCGAAAAGTTCATAATCATCTGCCCATTTGCGGGGTGATTTTTAGGAACTTCGGGAAACAGCTTATTAAAAAACGGCCCGATGATACGCGCCATGAAGTTGATGGCTCCCGCTTTTTCACCGATGTTTAAAATCCCCAAAAAGAAGGTCATCACCCCCGCCAATGGCAGCGCAATGTCCATCACGGCCACTTTGGCCGAGTCGAACATCCCCTCCACCATGAGTTTGAAAATTTCGGTGTCGCCCAAAAAGATTAATTTTAGCAACGCCACCACGAACGCCACGACAAAAAATGCCGCCCAAATGTAATTCAATGCCATAGGTATAGGGTTTAGGAGAAAACAAAGTCTATTATTATGACTTTCCGATTAGTTTTTTGGCAAAGCCATAGGTATGTATCAATCCGAGCCACGACTTGCGTTTGAACAAATCATAGTAGTACGAAATCGTCACTGCCGAACTGAATTGTATCTGTCCAAACTTCTCATTGATGTACTTTTCGGCATTTCGTTCGGCATTCCAGTACGTTTCTGAACTTGAATTGGCCTTGGTTCCGCTCCCTGTGGTATCAAACGCCGCGTGACGTGTGTAATCTTCGAGGGTTAAATGACGAAACGTATATCCACGCTTAAACATATCGTGCGACCATACCGTAGCCGTATCAACCCCGTTCCAACCTCCTCCATAACACCCAATATCACCATTGGGAAGTGTTTCTTTGCGGTATTTTTCAAGGTCAATCATGGCACAATATTCGTTCAAACGACACTCGGGCAGAATGTGCGTGCGGCCATTGCGAATTACTTTCAGTTGAATATCGCGGCGAGGCGTAGCGTGAGCTTCGGCCAAGGCAATAGCTTCTTCGGTCGTTGGCACATATTGCTCAAACATCTTTGAGTTACACTTATTGCCCCAATCAGGTCCAGCAGGACAGCTCCAACACTGACCAATAGAGCCTACGCCCGTCAAGTTTTTTGGCCCGTTCTCAAATTCTTTGAGCATATCGCCAATCATATCCCCGTAAAAAAGCATGTCGTTGTGCATCACGACCAAGTACTTTTTATCGGACACCTCAAGTGGATATTGGTACATGATACTCTGGCGAAAACGGGTATCCACTTTGGCCCGCTCGTGGTCGCGTACACCCAATCCTAAAAAATAATGCGGGTATTGCACCACTAATTTGACCGATGGGTCGTTACGGAAATAATCAATGATTTTAAAAATTCCCACGTAGTCGTCGTGGGGTTGGAGTCGCTCGCGGGAAAGGTAAATTTTATCAATGTGCTGACCACTGTACTGCATCAAAGTTTTAATAGTGACAATGGCTTGGTAAGGCTTGCCGTAAAAGGCTATGCTTACATCTACTTTTTGACTCATTCGGGAGGAGTTAGAGGCGGTTTTCGACCGTTGATGGTTAAAAAATCAAAAATCTAAGTTCCAAAATTACGACGACGGCGTGATTTTGCCAAAGTAACTTGATTTTTCATAACTTTGTATGTGATTTATAAACTTCAATACCCTTGAAAGAATACGGTAGTAACGTCCAAAAATTAGCCGATTATCTCGTTTCCATTCCTGAACGTGATAAACGAACCCTCCAAGCGCACGTCTTGGTGGAATTAATGCGTCAAATCCACCCCAATATGCGTGATGGCCAAGATTATTCTCAAAAACTTTGGGATGATTTGTACATCATGACCAACTTTAAATTGGACATTGACAGTCCTTTTCCTCCTCCATCGCCCGATGCCGTTGGGAAAAAACCGCTCCGAGTTCCTTACACCCAAGAGCATATTCGTTACAAACAATACGGCAAAAACCTGCTTTTACTCGTTGAAAAAGCAATCGCTTGCACCGACCGCGAAGAGAAGTTTGCATTTATTTCGTATTTGATTCGTCAAATGCGCACTTTTTACAATACTTGGAACAAAGACAACCCCGAAGACAACGTTGTATTTACACAGCTCGATGAAATTTCGCAGGGGCGTCTAAAAGAAGAATTGGCTTACCTTCGCCAAAACGGATTGGTGGACTCGACACCTCGCGACAAAGGAACGCACGTTGAACGCTATCAACGTAACTTGCAAAACAATCGCGGAAGTTATCAAAGCCACAATCGCGACCGTAGCAATAACAACAATAACCGTAACAACAACGGCAATAGCAATAATAACAACAATAATAGTAACAACAACGGAGGAGGTAGAAGTAATAACAATAACAACAATAAGTTTCGGAACAACAAGAACAACCGAAGACGCTGATTTAGATCGTTCGAGACGGTACAAACGCCGTTTCACAATTCATTACTGACATGCAAATTCAAAAAAGCAAACGCCTTGAACATCTACGGTACGATATTCGAGGCCCCGTTTACGAAAAAGCGCTAGAGCTTGAAAGCCAAGGGTACAAAATTGTTAATTTGAACATTGGAAACCCCGCCCCTTTTGGTTTTGACGCCCCCGATGAAATCATTCACGATATCATCCTCAACATTCGTAACGCCCAAGGGTACGTTGACTCTCGGGGATTGTTTGCCGCCCGCAAGGCAGTAATGCACTACACCCAAACCCAAGGAATCAAAGGAGTCGAAATCAATGACGTTTATATCGGCAACGGCGTAAGCGAGCTTATTGTGATGGCCATGCAGGCGTTGCTAAACGAAGGTGACGAAATCCTCGTTCCATCCCCCGATTATCCTCTTTGGACGACTTCAGTTGCCCTTAGTGGCGGAAAACCTGTTCACTATATTTGCGACGAACAGAGCGATTGGAATCCCGATTTGGAAGATTTGGAGAGCAAAATCACACCACGTACTAAGGGGATTGTGATGATTAATCCCAACAACCCGACGGGTGCCGTCTATGAAAAAGAGGTCATTCAGAAAATCGCCGAAATCGCCGAGCGTCATCAGCTGATTTTGTTTTCTGACGAAATCTACGACAAAATCCTATACGATGGGGCTAAACATTACCCCGTGGCCACGATGGTTCACGATACGCTTTGTGTCACCTTCGGAGGACTTTCCAAAAACTACCGTGCGGCTGGTTTCCGTGGTGGTTGGTTGATTTTGAGTGGGGCAAAACACCGTGCCAAATCGTACATTGAAGGCTTGACATTTTTGGCGAGTATGCGTTTATGTGCCAACGTTCCAACGCAATACGCCATTCAAACCGCTTTGGGAGGATACCAAAGTATCCAAGACTTGGTGCTTCCGATGGGGCGTCTTCACAAACAAATGAACTTGGTCTATGACCGACTAACCGCCATTCCTGGCGTAAGTTGTGTAAAGCCTAAAGGTTCTTTGTACGTTTTCCCTAAAATCGACCTGCGTAAGTTTGATTTTCAAAACGATGGGGATTTTGTCTTTCAGTTACTTTCTGAGCAGAAAGTACTTGTTGTGGCAGGTACAGGGTTCAATTATATTCACAATGACCACTTCCGAATTGTATTTTTACCATCAACCGACGAGCTAACAATTGCCATGAATCGGATAGAGCTGATGCTCGATGAACACCGTATTCATGCCACCAAGTCGGTGGAAGAGTATTTGGTTTGACAAAAAAGCACAAAAAAAGCTTCCCTTGAAAATTACGTTTTCAAAAAATCCACTCCAAGTTGAGTGGATTTTTTGCTTAAAAATTACCAAATTTTAAAAACAATACCATTTGTGACCAAACTCAACGGGTTTATTCTCCTCCCCCCTAATTGAAGGCCTACTATATGGTTTATAAATACCAATAATTCTATCCCTTATTTCAGCTTTTGGATTATCATCGTGATGCTTTTGTTGTTGATGTAGTTTCAAAAATTGAGATTCTTTTGTGCACCATTCTGATGCCTTGTCACAAAAACAAAATACACAAAAACCCCGAAAATTGCCAAATTTGGCTTTTTTCGGGGTTTATTTATTTGTAAAAATTGTAAATCAACAGGTTAAACCTAAAAAGGGAAACCTATTTTTTATCGCCTTTAAGTGCTTGCGCACACGAGGCCTAGAGCGGTTAACTGTTAACAATTAACAGTACCTACCTAAGCGTGCGAGAAGACAGGATTAAACATGCCCACTTCTTTGGCTTCCAGCATCGACTCGCCCATCAAGAACTCATCTACTTTGCGGGCTGCTTCGCGGCCTTCTGAAATCGCCCAAACAACCAACGATTGTCCACGACGACAGTCACCTGCGGCAAAGACTTTGTCAATCGAAGTAGCATAATTCCCTTCCGAAGCTTTGATGTTTTTACGCATGTCCGTTTCGATACCGAATTGTTCGATTAAATACTGTTGAGGATGCACAAAACCCGCCGCAATGAGTGCCAAATCGCAGTTAACTACGCGTTCGTTTTCAGTAATTGGTGCTTTGCGACCATCTTCCAACGTGCGCTCACCCGTGATGTCAGCAATACGCAAACCTGTCAATTTTTCGCCATCGCCAACAAACTCTTGCACGGCAATCGCCCAAAAACGGTCACAACCTTCTTCGTGCGAAGTTGACGTCCGTTTGGTCAAAGGCCACTGCGGCCAAGGCGTTTTTTCATCACGAACTTTATAAAAAGGTTGAAGTTTATCGTCGTATTTTGGCGCAGGCATTACTTCCACTTGCGTAATAGTCGCCGCTTTGTGGCGGTTTGACGTTCCAACGCAGTCAGAACCCGTATCGCCACCACCAATCACTACTACGTGTTTGTCAGTGGCCAAAATTTCGCCATTCACGTACTTATCCCCACGGTGGTCAACCACCCGCGCGATGTCAGACACCCGTTTATTTTGCTGGCTCAAAAACTCCATTGCAGGATGAATCCCTTTTCCGATGTATTTGTCCCAGCCAGGAATACGAATATCACGAGGCTCCGTTGAACCAATAGCGAGTACCACCGCGTCGAACTCACGCAAAATTTCTTCTGCCTGAATATCCACGCCAATATTTACTCCCGTCTTGAACTCAACTCCTTCTTCGGCCATTACAGCTGCGCGACGTGCCACGACCGTTTTTTCCAATTTAAAATCAGGAATACCATAGCGAAGCAACCCTCCTACCTCGTCGGCACGCTCGAAAAGCGTCACCAAGTGTCCAGCATAGTTAAGCTGAGCAGCTGCCGCCAAACCTGCGGGGCCAGAGCCAATCACGGCTACTTTCTTACCTGTGCGTTTGGCAGGAATGCGTGGTTTTACGTAACCCTTCGCAAAGGCCGTTTCGATGATGGATTTCTCCACGTACTCAATCGCAACGGGTGGTTTATTGATACCCAACACACATGAAGCTTCGCAGGGGGCAGGGCAAATACGACCCGTAAACTCTGGAAAGTTGTTGGTACTGGTCAATAATTGGTAAGCATATTCCCAGTTTTCTTCGTAAACAGCGTCGTTAAATTCTGGGATAATATTTCCTAGTGGACAGCCATTATGGCAAAAGGGAATACCGCAATCCATGCAGCGAGCTGCTTGTTTTTTGGCATCATCCGTTGTCCCTAGCAATTCAATTTCTTTATAATCTAAGCGGCGTTCTTCTACACTACGCTTACTTGGCAACTCACGGCCAAATTCAATGAATCCAGTGGGTTTTCCCATGATTTACTTTCCTTTTTTGTTATTCAGCAGGTTTACAATTACAATTTCGTCACGTAGAACCATATAATAGAGTCCATATTGTCGAGTAACCGAAATTCTACGGATAGAACTCAATTCCTTGGTTGCCATTCCAATATAGGGGTGATTCTCTAAAAGATTCAACGTCTCAAATAACTGGTCTGAAAACATTTCCGCAAAGTTATCAGCCCACTCGTCCATTAAATAATTTAGAATTAGCCGAAAATCTTCTTCGGCATTTGGAGTCCACACTATTTTGAAAGCCACTGTTTCACATTATGTTTTACAGTTTCGTTTTCAATCAGCTTTCCGTTTTCAATTTGCGACATAGAGTCTTGAAGACGCTTTAGTTGCTCTTCAGAAAGCTGGAATTGTGTATCGTTATTCAAAGCAAAATCTGCTATGCAATCGTATAAATTTCGCAGCATTCGCTCATCCTGAATTTGATCAATCAAGTGATGAAAGCTAGATTTAAGTTCTATAGTTGACATACTACCTTTAGTTTTAAAGCTTTCACGAAGATAATCATTTTTTTCAAAACCCTACAGGCAGGAAAACCTGCCTGCAAGGCCGAATATTAAGGGATGGGCTAATTATTGGGCTACATCAACAACGATGTCTTGATAGACGACGTTTTTATCAGCAATCTGTTGCGAAAGGCTGATTCCACGGCTTGCCAAGGCTTTCTTGAAGTCGTTTGGCAATACCTTCACAAACTGACTCAAGTACGTATCCCAGTCTTGGGTCATCATAAATGCCACATTACTGGTGGTATATTGGAAATGTTTCTCTACAAAACCTTTCACAATCGTTTTGTCTTCGTCAGTCAAGGCATCTACGCTTACCATTTCAGGATTTACTTTTGGTGCAAAGTCGGCGTTTTTATCCCAAACATAAGCAACTCCACCCGACATACCCGCTGCGAAGTTTCGTCCAACTTCTCCGAGGATAATCGCTACACCACCTGTCATGTACTCAAGACCGTGATCTCCTACTCCTTCTACGACTACTTTTGCGCCAGAGTTACGCACGCAGAAACGCTCTCCAGCAGTTCCGCGAATATACGCTTCTCCCGAAGTTGCTCCGTAAAAGGCTACGTTACCGATAATGATATTTTCTTCTGGCACAAACGAAGCTTCACGATCTGGATAGACGACGAGTTCAGCCCCACAAAGCCCTTTTCCGAAATAATCGTTGGCATCTCCTTCTAGTTCGAGGCGTACGCCCGATGTATTAAAGGCACCGAAGCTTTGTCCTGCCGTTCCTCTGAATTTAAAGTGAATGGTTCCGTTTGGTAACCCGACGCCACCATATATTTTCGATATTTCGTTGGAAAGCATGTTTCCTACCGAGCGATTGAGGTTATTGATAGAATATTCTCCGTAAACCTCTTCTCCTTTTTCGAGTGCTGGTTTGGCGGCTTCCATCAATTGCCAGTCAATTACTTCTGCAATTCCGTGGTCTTGTTCCTCTTGTTTAAATTGCGCAACATCAAGGCTTACTGGCTCTTTGAACAACATCGCGTTGAAATTCAATGCTTTGTATTTCCAGTGTTTTATATCATCACGCATTTCGAGGTATTGTGCTTGTCCCACCATTTCGTTGATGGTACGGAAGCCCAACTGCGCCATAATTTCGCGCAACTCCTGTGCCATGTACGTAAACATGTTCACGACGTGTTCTGGTTTTCCTGTGAAAAGTGCGCGCAACTCTTTGCGTTGTGTAGCAACTCCCACTGGACAAGTATTCAAGTGACACTTACGCATCATGATACAGCCCGTAGCAACGAGTGCGGCTGTAGCTACGCCAAATTCTTCGGCACCTAATAACGCCGCAATCGCTAAGTCACGACCTGTACGCATTTGGCCATCGGCCTGCACAGTCACTCGTCCGCGAAGTTTATTTTTCACCAACGTTTGGTGCGTTTCGGCCAACCCAAGCTCCCAAGGAAGACCTGCGTGGCGAATGGAACTCAACGGAGACGCCCCCGTTCCTCCATCGTGGCCCGCAATCAAAATATGGTCAGCGTGCGCTTTGGCAACCCCTGTGGCAACCGTTCCTACGCCTGCTTCAGATACCAATTTCACGCTGATACGTGCGGCACGGTTGGCGTTTTTAAGGTCATAAATCAATTGAGCTAAGTCTTCAATTGAGTAAATATCGTGGTGAGGTGGCGGCGAAATCAAGCCTACACCTGGCGTCGAGTGACGCGTACGTCCAATCCAATCATCGACTTTATGCCCTGGTAACTGCCCTCCTTCTCCAGGTTTTGCCCCTTGGGCCATCTTAATCTGAAGTTCTTGGGCATTTGATAAGTAATGGCTCGTTACCCCAAAACGTCCCGATGCCACCTGCTTAATGGCTGACGACATAAAGTCACCGTTTGGAAGCGGTTGATAACGAATCTCATCTTCGCCTCCTTCACCTGAGTTTGATTTGCCCCCGATGCGGTTCATAGCAATGGCAAGCGTTGTGTGTGCTTCCCACGAAATTGAACCAAACGACATCGCACCTGTAGCAAAACGCTTGAAGATACTTTCAACAGGCTCTACTTCGTCGATTGAAATCGCTTTTCCTTTCTTGAAACGCATCAAACCGCGAAGCGTAAGAGCCTTTTGGGTCTGATCATCAATCAATTTCGAGAATTTCTTGAAAATTTGATACCCTTCTTCTCCACCTTTGCGGGTCGATTGTTGCAAAAGGTGAATTGTTTGCGGGTTAAAAATGTGTGCTTCTCCGCGTTGTTTCCACTGATAGAAACCACCCACTTCTAGGTGCGGATTTACCATCGGCGTTTCTGGATAGGCTACTTTATGGCGAACCAATACTTCACGGGCGATTTCTTCGATACCCATACCGCCAATACGCGAGATGGTTCCTGTGAAATACTTGTCTATCACGTCTTTGTTGATACCCAAACACTCAAAAATCTGCGCTCCTTGGTACGACTGAAGCGTCGAAATACCCATTTTAGAGAAAATTTTGAGCAATTCTTTATCAATCGCCTTGATGTAATTAGCGTAGAGTTTTGTATTTTCAAACTCTCCATTAATCATCTTTTGGCGGTTCATGTAAGCGATGGTTTGGAAGGCCATATACGGACAAACCCCCGCAGCGCCATAACCAATGAGTGTAGCAACATGGTGCGTTTCAAAAACATCTCCTGCCTCTACAAGGATACCCACTTTACCACGTAACCCTTTACGAATCAAGTGATGGTGAACCGTGGACATGGCCAACAACGACGGAATCGGTGCGTGGTCAGAGTCAATGGCACGGTCAGACAAAATAATGATTTCAAAACCGTCTTCAATCGCGTCTTCGGCGTAGGTACAAATACGTTCCAACGCACGCGCCAGCCCTTTTCCACCTTGGTCGGCACGGAAATAGGTATTGATTGTTTTGGCCTGGAAATGGTCTTTGTCAACCCAACGAAGTTTATCAAATTCTTCGATGGTCAAAACAGGTTGTTCTAATTCAATCTGACGACAATGCAGCGGCGATTCGGTCAATAGGTTTTCGGTTGAACCTACAAACGAAATCAAAGACATAATCGAGCGCTCCCGAATAGAGTCAATCGGCGGGTTGGTTACTTGTGCAAAAAGTTGCTTAAAGTAATTAGAAAGGTGCTGACTTTGATCCGATAATACCGCTAATGGTACATCGACTCCCATCGAACCAATCGCCTCATAGCCTGTTTCAGCCATCGGCCCAATCACCATCCGTAGGTCTTCGGAAGTAAAGCCAAACGCGATTTGACGCTTTAGTAAAAGTTTATCGTCATACGGAGCAAACGGACGTTGTGAAGGTTCGAGGTCAGAAATTTTGATTTTATTTTCATCCAACCATTTTTGATACGGCTGACGTGAGCAAATATCGGCTTTGAGCTCTTCGTCGGGGATGATACGGCCTTGTTCCATATCCACCACAAACATTTTACCCGACTGCAAGCGACCTTTGGTCACTACGCGCGCAGGGTCGATGTCGAGTACCCCTGCTTCCGAGGCCATAATAATGGTATCGTCGTCCAACACCCAATAACGCGAAGGACGCAAACCGTTACGGTCGAGGGTAGCACCGATGATTTTACCATCCGTGAATGAAATCGACGCTGGACCATCCCAAGGTTCTTGAATAGCCGCGTGGTATTCGTAGAAAGCCTTACGTTCTGGATCCATGGCCTCGTTGCCATCCCAAGCTTCAGGTACGACCATCATCATTACGTGTGGCAATGAGCGACCCGACAAATACAAAAGCTCGATGGCGTTGTCCAAGTTGGCCGTATCTGAGTTAGTTAAATCACAGATTGGCAACAACATGTCCATTTCTTCTTTGGTGAAGTGCTCTGTCCAGAACGACTTCTCGCCAGCACGAATCCAGTTGACGTTACCACGAACGGTGTTAATTTCACCATTGTGAGCCACGTAGCGGAAAGGCTGTGCAAGTTTCCAAGAAGGAAAGGTATTGGTAGAAAAGCGCGAGTGAATAATGGCAAAAGCCGAAACGACTGATTCACTGTGCAAGTCTGGGAAGTAATAGTTCAATTGACCTGTTGTCAACTGACCTTTATAAGAAATAGTACGGCACGAAAGCGACGAGAAATAAAAATGCGCTTTGGCACCCACTACAGTATCGTTAATTATACGAGTGGCGTATTGACGAAGTACAAACAACTTACGCTCAAAACCCAACTCATCCGTAACTGAATCAGGACGTTTGATGAATAGTTGTTCAACTTGTGGTTCTACCGACAAGGAGCCTTCCCCCAAAACATCGTTGAGTGTTGGAACGCGGCGGTAGCCTAGCAATTCCATGCCCAACTTTTTGATTTTTCGGTTAAGGATATCGCGGCATTCACTGCGAAGCTTTTCATCTTTAGGGAAGAAAATCATACCAACACCGTACTCACCCGCAGCTGGGAGGGTAATGGCCAATTTGGTACATTCTTCCACAAAAAACTCATGAGGGATTTGAATAAGAATTCCAGCACCGTCACCCGTGTTAGGATCGCAACCGCAAGCACCGCGGTGATCCATACGTTCGAGCATCGTAATCGCATCAGCGACCATCTGGTGAGACTTGCGACCCTTCATATTGGCGCGGAAACCAATACCGCATGCGTCATGTTCAAACTCGGGGCGATATAACCCCTGTTGGGCAGATTCTAACATGGTTTTGTTGTATATTGGGGGTTGGTTGACTTCCGATTCGTCACTTTGTTGCCTAAGTACTTCTACGGAACTTTAATCTCACGCAAGTTACACAAAAATTTATTTGGTACAACAACCTTTTTACCAAATATTGTATCTGTATTTTTAAAATATTGAGAATATATCAAATTATCTTGGAATTTTACAATTTCATAACACCAAAGATTAATATTTCATATTTTCGCAATAATATCTAGTTTCATAAGATATTTTTCAAAAAAACCTCATTTTCATTAACAATTCATCAATTAGAGTTGCCTATCGGGACTCAGTTTTTGCATTTTTGCAATCAAGCCCTGTTTTTCGACTTTTTCGACCAGTTTACATGAGTATTCTTTGTAAAAAGAAGTGAGTATTTCCTGAAAAAAGACGCTCAAATAGGCACGCAAGGAAGAAAATATAAAATAATGTTAGAAAATAGGTGCCGTCAAAGTTAACTTTGCGCCTTTAGTACAAATCACCAATCCCCCAACTCCTCCGCTCGTGGAACACGTAGAACAACTACCAACCGTCGAAACCGCCAAAAAACTAGGTATTCTTCCCGAAGAATTTGAACAAATCAAACAAATACTAGGCCGCACGCCCAACTTCACTGAGTTGAGCATATTCTCGGTGATGTGGTCGGAGCACTGCTCGTACAAAAACTCAATCGTTTGGCTTAAAACCCTCCCCCGCGACTCTGACCGAATGCTTGCTAAAGCTGGCGAAGAAAACGCTGGTCTGGTTGACATTGGTGACGGCCTTGCATGTAGCTTTAAAATTGAATCTCACAATCACCCTTCAGCCCTTGAACCTTATCAAGGCGCGGCAACGGGTGTCGGCGGTATCAACCGTGATATTTTTACGATGGGTGCGCGTCCCATCGCTCAATTAAACTCTCTCCGCTTCGGAAACCCCGAATTGGCCAAAACAAAATGGCTCGTAAAAGGGGTAGTAAAAGGCATCGGCGACTATGGCAATGCGTTCGGTATCCCAACAGTAGGTGGCGAAGTTTTCTTTGATGATTGTTATAACACCAACCCACTCGTCAATGCGTTTTCGGCAGGAATCGTAAAGGCGGGTGAAGTAGCTCGCGCCATTAGCTATGGTGTAGGCAACCCCGTATTTATTGTTGGTTCGGCAACGGGCAAAGACGGTATCGGAGGAGCAAGTTTTGCTTCGGAAGATATTTCTGAAAAGTCAACCGAGAAATTGCCAGCCGTTCAGGTGGGTGACCCTTTTATGGAGAAACTTTTACTCGAAGCTTCTCTTGAAATCATCCGTACAGGTTATGTAGTGGGTATTCAGGACATGGGGGCTGCGGGTATCATCTGCTCAACCTCTGAAATGAGTGCCAAAGGCGAACACGGGATGATTATCGACCTCGATAAAGTACCAACGCGCCAAGCCAACATGAAAGGCTGGGAAATTTTGCTTTCTGAATCACAAGAACGTATGTTGGTAGTGGTTGAAAAAGGCAAAGAAGATGTCATCAAAGGTATTTTTGATAAATGGGATTTGCATTGCGCCCAAATCGGTGAAGTTGTTGAAGGCGGACGTTTGCATTTCTTCCAACACGGCGAATTGATTGCCGATGTTCCTGCTCACGATCTAGTACTAGGTGGTGGTGCGCCTCAAAATCACCGCGAATACCGCGAACCTGCTTATTTCCAAGAATTTAAGAAATTTGATATAAATTCGGTGGCTGACGTCAACTCAGCAGCTGAAATTGCAGCTGTAACGCGTCACCTTCTTTCGCATCCAAACATCGCTTCTAAGAAGTGGGTGTATGAGCAATACGACTCGATGGTAGGCACAGCCAACCGCTCTACTAACCGCCCTTCGGACTCGGCAGTGGTTCGTATTCGCGACGTAGAACGCCCCAACTACCAAAAAGGCATTGCCATGACGGTTGACTGTAACGCTCGTTACGTGAATGCTGATCCGTTTATTGGTGCACAAATTGCGGTTTCGGAAGCAGCTCGTAACCTCGTTTGTACAGGAGCTGAACCGTTGGCAATTACCAACAACCTTAACTTTGGAAACCCGTACGTTCCTGAAGTATATTGGCAATTTGTTCATGCCGTTAAAGGAATGGGCGAAGCTTGCCGTAAATTCAGTACACCTGTGACGGGTGGTAACGTGAGTTTCTACAACCAATCATCAGACGACGGACCTGTGTTCCCAACTCCAACGATTGGTATGATTGGTTTGATGGAAAAACCTGAAAGCCAAATGACGCTCGACTTCAAAAACGAAGGTGACTTGATTTTCTTGGTTGGTCAACCTAAAAATGACATCGCATCATCAGAGTACTTGTATTCATACCGTGGTGTAAAAGCCTCTCCTGCTCCCGCGTTCGACCTCGACGAGGAGTTTGAATTGCAACAAGCCGTAGCACAATTAATTTCTAATCAGTTGGTTGAGTCAGTTCACGACGTTTCTGACGGTGGTCTGATGGTCGCTTTGGCCGAGTCTGCCTTGCCTCGCGGATTTGGTTTTGAAGTTGCAACCCAAAGCCCGTACCGCGCCGATGCGTTCTTGTTTGGCGAAGCACAAAGCCGCGTGTTGGTCAGTGTAAGCCCTGACAAGCAAGCTGAATTCCAAAAAGTACTTGGTGCTGACCTTAAAATCACGCACGCCTTGCTTGGTAAAGTAACGAAAGAAGGCTTTGTGGTTGATAAACAAACGGTTATTTCAGGAGCAGAAGCTAAAGATTTATATGACAACTCATTGGGTAAAATCATGAGTTAGTCTGGTTGAGTTTATACCAATAAAAAACGCCGTCAGTGAAAATTGACGGCGTTTTTTTGTAGTTGATCGTTTTAGCTACATTGTCCTAAAACATACCAAAGGACTAAAAATATAACGACTGTGCTTACACAGCCTCCTCCTAATTTTTTTGCGCCGTAGCCTGCTAATAATCCCCGTATTAAGTCATTCATGTCTATAAAGTTTAGAGTCGTTTGTTGCAATTTATCAAAAATTTGAACCAAACGTATATTTTACAAAACGGGAAAACTTTTCCTCAAATTGGGGTGAAAAAAAATGGCGTTTCATTCTTGGACAAGGTTTTGAGAAACCTTTTGCTCATTCTGCATCTGCGCTGGTTTTGAGAAACCAGCAGCACCTGTTCGAGAAACTCTTTGCTCATTCTGCGTCTGCGCTGGTTTTGAGAAACCAGCAGCACCTGTTCGAGAAACTCTTTGCTCATTCTGCGTTTACACTGGTTTTGAGAAACCAGCAGCACCTGTTTGAGAAGCCTTTGCACATTCTGCGTCTGCGCTGGTTTTGAGAAACCAGCAACACCTGTGTGTGCCTCTGGTTTCTGAAAACCAGAGGTAGAAGAAACTCTTTATTTTATCAGGCGAATGACTAAGATTTCTAAAAGCAAAAACGCCAATGCCGCCCACAAGAAATAGTTCCAAAGGCTAACACCAATGTTTTGTTTTTGAAACTCTTTCACAAAATCACCGTCCGCCACGTGGTCAAACACTTGTACGTTGGGCTGATTAGCGAATAGTTTCCGAAGTTCATCGGGTGTATAATAATCTAATTGCGATTCTTGGTTGTCGTGATTCAGGGCCAGCAATTGAACGGTTTGTCCGTCTTTTTGCAACTCATAATAACCCGACTCCATGTCTTGTTCGGTAGTCAATTGATTGCTCTTCGGTAATTCGAGGGTCAATTGGTTTCCATTCAAACGTTGAACTGGAATCAACTCTATTTTACCTTTTTTGAGTTTAAAAATCGTGTTTTGTGGTAAATCTGGAACAGTCAGTGCGATGTTGTTTTCATCAAACGAATAGGCCGCGCGCTGTTCACGTACACTTTGCGCGGCGATTTTGTACATCACAGGCACAAAAAGTGCATTTTGTGCAAAGCTTCCAAATGCTTCCGTAAGCGGATTTGCCAAGACGTAAACCTTGCCCCGCTGAACAGCCGACTGACTCAAAAAAACGTCTCCACTCCGCAAACTCAACAACTTAGCCCCACCTGCTTGCCATTGCCAAACGGGCTTTGAGACTGGCAATTCAAGGTTCTCTTGGCGAATGGATTGCTCAAAAACATCACTAAAAAACGGACTTTTCCGCTCAGGATTGGTCAATGGAATGGGCTCGTTGGACGTTCGTTCACTCAATGAATTTACACCAAGGGCACTTAAAAAACCTCCGTAAGAAGCTATATCGGGGTTCGATGGGGGAACAACCAAAATACTTCCTCCTTTACGGACGAAATTTTCTAATTCGGTGCGCATCGCTCCTTCTACCCGCTCCACACTTTCTATAACGACCAAATCGGTCTGCTTCAATAAGCCAATATCGGCATTATTGGCGTTGAGGCTACGCATGGCAAACAGGCTGTCGTTGGCAAAAACATTTTCTATCGAACGGTTGGGGTTGGCTTGTCCGTACAAATGCAAGACGCGAATGACGGGTGAAGCGTTTAACACAAAAAAGTATTCGTTGTCAAACGTAATGGGCAAATCATCAAACACAATTCGGCCGCGCTTGAAACCTTTCCCGCGAACATTAAAATTGAAAGAAGCCGTCGCCGAGCCTTTTGGGGCAAGGTTGACGGGTGCAGTCGAAACTTGAACATCGTCCAAAAACAATTTGACAACCAAGTTCTGAACGTCATCATTGCCCGAATTACTCACCCGAACGTACAAAATATTGTTCTGAAACTCCCTCACAAAAGGCGTATTCAACCACACCGAATCGACATACACATTTTGGTTCGCAACGGCTTGCACAGGCACAATAAACAACCGATTGGTAGAATCAACTTTAAGACTTGCTACGTCGCCAACGGTGCTTTTTTGAAAGTCAGAAAACCAAAAAAATTGATTTTTTCCACTCCCTGCGTACCTCGACATCAAATTCACCTGACGTTTGTAAATACTTGGCAGTGACCGTGGTGTGTGCGAAAGCTTGAGGGTAGTCAAGCGGTCTTTGATACGATCCGTCGTTGTGAGTTGTTGTTCTTGGGCATCAAAGTCATTGGTAATCAACTGCAAACGAGTGGCATTTCTAAACAGCGTCAATAATTGATCGAGCTTTCCTGTGGCAATGTCAAAAAAACGTTGGTTATTATCTTCGTTTTGCATCGAGAACGAATTGTCCAAATAAACACTCGTCACACTTTGGGCATTGGTTCCAGATTTATTACTACTCGGAAGATAGGGCTGAGCAAATGCCAACGCCAAGGCCGCAATGGCAAGTACCCGGGTTGCCAATATCAAGTACTGTTTCAAACGTCGAAACGAACTTGTTTCCATCTCAACGTTTTTCAACAACGAGACATTAGAAAAGTAAATACGGCGGGTGCGGCGAAAATTGAACAAGTGAATGGCAATTGGAATCCCCACTGCCAGTAAACTCCACAAAAAGGTCGGAAAAAGAAATTGCATTCAGGTTTGGTGTTATCGGTAGTCGTTAGAACTCTAAACGCAAATATCGTGCAAAGCGTTTAGATTCTGTACGAAAATCAAATCCCCGCGATTACTTTATTAATTTTTGCCAAGCCCATTTTGGCAACTTCAAGGGCATCTTGGGCATAATAGGTCTTATTAAATACTTCCAATGAAAGCACGATGGGCCGCTCTGGGTTTTTGATGGTCTTCAAAATTTGGCCAATGGGCGCAATCCCATCACCTGGGTACACGCGGTCTGCATCCACGATGGTTTCTTTCGGGAAATTTGCGGGATAATCATTGATATGGAAGATTTCAACACCAGGTTTACCCACCAACTTGAGGGTATCCAAGCTCGAACCGCCTTTGAACAAATGATATACATCCAACAACAACCGCGCCGACGGGTGGCCACTTTCCACCGCCACATACATCACTTCACTGAGTTTGTTGAGGTTTTTTGAAAAGCCCCACAGTTCCAGTTGCGGAATTACCTTGGTCTGATCGCTTATTTCAAGGATGGTACGGTAACGTTCGGCCGCTTTTTGAAGGTCGATGCGGGGGGCTTGAGGGGCTTGGGCGCCAACGGGCGGGGTTGCTACGCGCATACAGCCCACTTCTACCAACAGTTCCATTTCACGTTTAAGTTGGTCCACTCCTTTGGCTCTTGCGGTTTCATCGTCAACAATCCAAGCCGCAAAACCGATGGCATTTTCGAGCTTTATGCCAAAATCCGACGCGACTTTTCGAGCTTGTGCGGGAGTATTCCCGTTTTTTATAAATTCTTGGAGGGTGTCCATCCAAATTTCAACCGAACGAAACCCTGCTTTGGAAGCCGTTTCTAGTTCTTTGACGTATCCTAATTTTTGTCCTCGAATGGTGCTCATGTTCAGGCAAGGCACAAAAGAGGCTGATTTGGCAGGCTCAACGGCTTGCGAAGTTTCTGGCAACATACTCATTCCTGTGGTAGCGGTGAGTAAAGACAAAGTCTGACGACGGGTAATTTGCATAAAAACATGGGTTTATCTGCTTAAAAGCCAAAAACGACCCAAATTTATTGTTGTCTTGAAAACTTTCTTTTGATGTAACAGCACTCAATAATGGTTTAGAACACAATTCATGGCTGTAACACATACGTTTTGTCAAGCCATTTCGCAATTCCCTCCCAGCTTTCAACGGGGATTTTGGCGTGGGTGGCATTTTTCATAACGTAAAATTCTTTCTTGTTGCCTGGCACGAGATTATAAAACTCTTTGACCTTATCAATGGCAAATAATTCATCTTTGTCCCCTACTCCCACCAAAACGGATACATTCAACTGCGCAGGAAGCCGAAGCTGTTTTACATCCAGCATTGTCACAAATCTTGGGGTATAATGAAAAGTAAACAAGGTATCAGGCGTAACAGTCATCCCTTCACGATAATACTCCACCGACTGGAACGAAGGGCGAAATACCGCGCTTGCGATGATTTTGGCTTTTACAAACGGATTCATCGGCTTGTTAAGCCCAGGCCGACTCTCGTATGCACCCGAAAGAAGTACCAACCCTGCCACTTCATTGGGGACAGCATTGGCCGCGCAAATCGTTGCAGCCACCCCTAAGCTATGTCCCATTACTACGACTTTTGCAAATCCCAATTTCTTGAGGTAAACGATTGCTTCTGCCAAGTCGGCAATCCATCTCTCTTTGTTTGGGCTATCGCCACGGTTTCCGCCCGATAGCCCGTGGCCTCGGTAATCAAGGCCAAATGTGGTATAACCGCCCTTCGAAAATGGAATGGCCGCCATGCTATAAGGACCGCTATAAGCCGTAAAACCGTGAAAAATGAGTACGGCAATATTCTTTCTAGCAGGAGTTAGCGAATCGGGATTCCAGCGCCGTAGAAAGAGGGTTTCGCCATCCGAAGTTTTCATCAAATGATGTGGTCCTTCGTAGTTTTGGCGTAAAGAAGTGGCTTGTTCTGGGGTAATACCTTTATTATCAATACGCCATTTGTTGGGCCAATACGCCAAGGATAATCCCGCCAAGCACACAACAAATACTAAAAAAAGTACGGCATACAGAAATCGTTTCATCGGTTGAGAGGTTAAGGAAGTTTCAATTTCTAGCAATACTACAAAAAAAAAGCCCAACCAAATGGCTGGGCTTCTAAATGTATAAATAGCGTTATTAAAATTTCACGGGTACCGAGAAACCTGCAGTGTCCCATCCCAATACAATTGCGTTGTCTTTGGCTTCGATGGTAAGTTTTTCAACTGGCTCTTTTGAGCTTGTAGCAGGTACAGTCACGCGAAGTACGTCTTTGTCTTGCTTATAGTTGTAAGCGCCCCACTGTTTTACTTCACTGTTCAAAATAATTACCCATTCTTTCTCACCAGGAATTGTAAAGAACGCATAATCGCCTGCTTTCACGTCTTTACCACCTAGCTTTCCGTCTTTCTTGAACGTAATTACGGTCGCTTCGTTGGCGCCTGTACGCCATACTTTACCGTATTTTTCTAAGCTTTGGCTTCCTTCAGCCCCAAAAATCACGCGACCTTTTTTTGAAGGTTGTCCATAAGAAATTTTAATGTTACCGTTTTCGGCAGTTACACGTGGACTAGCAGGAGGATTTTGGCTGTAAGCAAATGTGAATGCAACAAGGGTACAGAACAGAGTTAAAAATAAATTTTTCATGTGTTGTTTGTAAGAATAAATGATTAGGTTGAACTACTAAGAAACGGAACTTCTTTGAAAAAGTTGTCAAAGCGGGTTGAAATTTTTAACGATTTCAATCATACCCTTTTCGGTCGTCGGCGTAAGTTGGCGTTCTTTAGCAAACATTTCCATTTTTTTTGCTTGATTTCCAAACAGTTTAAAAAAACGTTTACCAGTTGGAATGCCCGAAAGTTTACCATCTTCGTACCAGTAATATTTCGTCGTTTTGATAAATTCTCCCTCATATTCACTCTCACTCCCCGATGCTTCGTAACCAGTAGTTTGGGCACTACTCTTGGAATGTAGCAAACATTGGTGTTCTTTCAAAATCATCGTTTTCCCCTCATAAATAGGTTCATAGTATTGATTTTTGAGTAGTACAAAACGGTGGTTTTGAAGAACAAACTCGGTAGGCTTCATCATAACTGCCTCCAAAAGTGGATTAGCCATGACGTGAAGCACGCCTTTTTGTTGGTTATAAGCCATCAAATACTCGGCCTCGTGCCCATTTTTTTCAACCGTTTTCCCCTTGAACCACCCGTTTTTAAAAAAAGGCGTTCCTTTATAGACTTTTGTAAAGGTATTATTGGTCTTATTAACTCCCTCTAATGCTCGATAGAAAGCCACCAAAACGGTATCCCCTTTTTGGTTCACTTCGATGCGGGCATCTTGGTCGGTCATTTTGGTCTCAGGCAAAAAGTAGCTGTACGCATTTTTATCTTGGGCTAAACCGTGTAAACAATACCCAATGAAAAGCAGGCTGATAAATATCTTTTTCATCGTCTTATGGCTAAATTGTTTGCTAATGAACCTAAAAATAACACAATTCATTCAAAGAATGTCTTTATTTTTTTACCCAGAAAATAATGGAAGGAATTAGCTATATTTCAACTGACCTCGTAATATTGTGCTACCACTTCCTTTTTGTATATGCCAGTACCCGTCGATGAGCCTTTGTTAGCCGAATTGTGGAGCCGCTTTAAAACAGGGGATGAATATGCTTTTGACCAGCTCGTTGAATTACGTTATCGGGTGTTGTTTAATTACGGTACCCGTTTCACCAAAGACCGCGATTACATCAAGGATTGCATCCAAGATTTGTTTTTGGAACTTTGGGAACGACGCGAACGACTCGTTGACACACCGTATGTGACTATTTACCTCATCAAAGCCCTTCGAAACAACTTTGTTCGTCAGCTCAAGCATGACAAACCTTGGCTAAATTCTCAAGGTGTTGAGGAAGATACCTTGGTTGAAAGCGCTAACATTGAAATTGATTTAATCAACGCTGAACTGCTATCGGAACAAGAGCAGGCTCTTCGTCGGGCCATTGAACAACTGCCTCCACGTCAACAAGAAGTTATTTTTTTGAAATTTTACGAAGGGCTTTCTAACGAAGAAATTGCCCAAATTATGGATGTAGAGCGACAAACCGTTGCTAATTTTTTGTACCGTGCGCTTTCCCAAATGAAAAACTTACTACCCGCACTGGTTGTGTTTTTACCCTTTTTGCTTCGACTCTTCAAAAAACTTGCCTAAACGTTTAAGCTACCTCTTCGGTGATAGACTTGACCTAACAATCCAAAGCTATAAACTTTAACACACTACAAATCAATCGTTTATAGCGTGTTAAATTCTTTTTTCAAAAAAAATCGAAAATTTTTCTCCAAAAAAGGGTATTCCTTCTTTGGTAAGTACTATTTCCTTACAACACACCTTCAGATGTGAAAATAAAATCTATGAAAGATTACAAAGAATATACCGTTACTGAATTTGTCTTGGATGATTCTTTTAGGAGGTGGGTACTTAAAAACCTACCAACTGATAGTTCCTTTTGGGAAAAATGGGTACTGGAAAATCCATCGAAAAACGAAAGCGTTACCCAAGCCCGCGCGTTTATTCTCAAAATGAACCAAACACACGAGTTACTTTCGGAGAATGAGCTAAAACAAGCCATTTCTAGTCTTTCTGAGGCACGAAACCGCGAGGAAGTTTTTGTTAAACCTTTGCTTAATCGAATAAGCTGGTGGAAACAAGCCGCTGCTGCGGTCGTTGTGTTAGGAGTTTTAGGTGCATTTTATACCGTTTATCAATCAAAAATCAACCCAACGGTTGTTTATGAAGTACGCAAAAGTCAACTGGGTACTCAACTCGTTGAGGTAATCAATGACGATAAGGTCGAAAAATTGGTTTCTCTTCCCGACGGCAGCCAAGTTCGGCTCTCGCCGCTTAGTCGATTAAGTTACCCCAAAACCTTTGCTTCTACGGTTCGCGAGGTGTATTTGAGCGGCGAGGGCTTTTTTAACGTGACCAAAAATCCACAAAAGCCCTTTTTGGTGTACGCCAACGAACTAGTCACCAAAGTACTGGGAACCAGCTTTTTGATTCGCGCCTTCGACAAAGCCGATAAAGTAGAAGTGATCGTAAAAACGGGAAAAGTAGCAGTTTATTCTGTCAAAGAAGAAGCGAGTAAAACACCTACTACTGAGCTTACTGGAACGATTCTGACCCCAAACCAACAGGTCGTTTTTGACCGAAAGGTAGAAAACATGGAAAAAACGTTGGTCAGCATTCCTACACCAGTTCTTGCCATGGCCGAACAGACCAAGGTGGGTTTGTCGTTTTCAAATACACCCGTCGAACAAGCCTTGGACGCACTTAGCCAAAAATACGGTATCCCAATTGTGTTTGACAAAAATATACTGAAAGCTTGTGAAATCAGTGCCGAATTTGCCGATGAAAGTTTTTATGAACAACTGGATTTAATCTGTAAAGCGATTGGGGCAACGTACCAAGTGGTGGACGCTCAAATCGTGATTCAAGGCAAAGGGTGTAGTACAAATTGATGATTCAAAACCCAGACAATAAACCCCAATTTTTTACATGACATAAAAACCTACTAACTCCTCCCTTAAAAAACGAAATCGGAAACGCGCCAACGTTCCCGATTTCAGGTCAGTCCCCGCAAAGTTTCTCAGGCTTGCTGCTCTCCGACAGGACGTCGGACAAAGGGACTTTTTGTCTCAAAAATTAACATTGAAAACGTTTCAAATGTATGAAAAATGGTTCTAAAACGCTAACGGTTTGCCTAAAAATCATGCGTCTTTCTTTCTATCAATTTTTATTATCGGTCTGGACCTGTACTTGGGTATTGGCCACCAATGGCAACGCCCAAGAGCTGCTCAACCGACGTTTATCGGTTTCGATTGAAAATCAGAACGTTGAATCTGCCATCCGTACGATTGGCAAGGTGGCCTCGGTACGGTTTGTGTATAGCCCACAGCACATTCGGGCTGAACGTAAAGTCAGCTTAAACGCTCAAAATCAATCACTTTCCTACGTGCTTGAAGAGCTATTTAAACCCCTCGACATTGCGTATGAAGTAAAGGGTTCACAAATTTTACTTCGGCACATCACCCCTTCTGAAACAGCGGTTGCAGCGCCTCAAGTCGTGGATATTTCTGTCAGCGGAACGGTAAAAGATGAAAAAAATGAGCCGATGCCTGGGGTCAACGTGACGATAAAAAACACCACGCGCGGCACAACCACCGACCCCAACGGTCGTTTTATTTTGTCCGTCCCAGACGAATCAGTGGTGCTCATATTTTCATTTTTAGGGTATGAAAAACAAGAATTGGCCCTTGGGAACCGCAAAATTATCACTATTCAGCTCCGTCCCGACCCCAAAAGCTTGCAAGAAGTAGTGGTGGTAGGCTATGGCGAACAGCGTAAAGAAACCCTCACAGGCTCCGTAGTGAGTGTCAACGACCAAGTGTTTAAAAACCGTGGCCCCGTTGCCAACCCGCTACAAGCATTGCAAGGTCAGGTTCCTGGGGTAGTAGTCACCCGGAACTCAGCCCAACCAGGCCGCGAACAGTGGAATTTCCAGATGCGCGGTGCGTCTTCTGTCAACAATAGTGAGCCTTTGGTGATCATTGATGGCGTGCCTGTTCCAAGCACCAACGCCCTTAATTCACTCAATCCTAATGACATAGACAATATTTCATTTCTAAAAGATGCAGCGGCGGCTATTTATGGCTCACGTGCAGCAGGCGGGGTGGTTCTAATCACGACCAAAAGAGCAAAAAATGGCAAACCAACCGTTGAGTACAGCGCCGCTTTTTCTCAGAAAAAAATAGGATTACAACCCAATTTAGTTCGCGTCAATGATTGGTGGCCGCTCATTCGGGAGGCCCGAGGCAACGATGGATTTGCCCCAACCGATATTTGGTACAATTTGACCACTGTCATGGAAAAAGCCCTTGGCCAAGGAAAACAATGGCTTACGCCCGCCGAATACCAAGCCTTGAGTGTGCCAGGTGCGGGGCTTTTTGGGGATGTGAAAGACTTCCCTTTCTTTGACCAAACCATGCAAGATGTATTGTGGGGAACAGCCCAATCTCAAGAGCACCAATTGAGTGTTTCTTCCCGCAGCGAGAAGTCAGGGTATCGGGTTTCACTTGGGTACCTCAACGACGGTAGCTTGTTGCAGTGGGGAAACAATTCCAACAAACGTTACAACCTTCGTCTGACCCACGACTATAGTTTCTCCGAAAAACTCAAGTTGGCGACCAATATCTCTCTCGAACGTCAGCAAATTATTCAGCCGACGCGTTTGGGCGATATTATGAACAACGGTATTCAGCAAGGGCTTCCGTTTTTCAACCAAAAAGGACAAGCCTACGTGTGGGGGTCGGGCATAGCCAATGCTTCTCAAGTGTCAATCGCGGCATTTGGTGGCGACAATAAAGAAACAAACACCCGTGTGAATACCAACTTATCCCTTAAGTACAACCTACTTCCCAACCTCAAGTTGGTCGGAACGGCGGGGTATTATTTGCTGAATACCGATTATCGAACTTTCGAGAACAACATTCCTTTTTATGATTATACGGGTGCGAATTTGATTGCTTACTTACCAACGCGTAGTTCGTATCAGCGAGGCAACAAGCAAGAGGCGTTTTACAGTGCCAATGCGTTTGCCGAGTACACCAAAAGTTTACGGGAAATCCACCAGTTTAAACTGACGGCGGGAGTTCAGTACGAGCGTCAAGAATACAACCGATTCATTGCCAAAACCTTAGATGCGATTCCTGATGTTCCTAACTCGTTGTCATTGAGTACGGGTGACCCCACGACCAAAACAGTCGCCGAAGCCCAAAATCACTACGCCATCGGCGGATATTTCAGCCGTCTCAATTATTCTTTCAAAGATAAATATTTGCTCGAAGCCAATGCCCGTTACGATGGCTCGTCAAAATTTGATGCTTCTAACCGATGGA
Source organism: Runella sp. R5_40 (assembly GCF_057652295.1). Classification (NCBI taxonomy): domain Bacteria; kingdom Pseudomonadati; phylum Bacteroidota; class Cytophagia; order Cytophagales; family Spirosomataceae; genus Runella; species Runella sp. R5_40. The sequence goes on from NZ_JBYFCH010000004.1 coordinate 131,636, forward strand.
AAGGCTTCTGGGGCGTATCGCTGGGATGGCGCATTACCGAAGAAAGTTTCATGAAACAATTGTCGTTCGTTAATGACCTGAAGCTTCGAGCATCATACGGGCGGGTTGGAAACCAGAACGGAATCGGTTTGTACGACTATATCCAATTCATGAATATCAATTACTCTACAGGAGCAACCGCCGCAGGTTTCCCGATTCTTGGAACCAGTCCAGCAGTAAGGGTATCGCCAAGTGGAACGTTGGTTGCCCTCGACCGTACTTGGGAGGAAATAATCAACCAGAATATCGGACTTGACTTTGCCTTTTTGCAAAATCGCCTGTATGGGACCGTTGAATATTTCAAGAAGAAAAATGATAATATGCTCATCGCCCGTACGTACCCCAACGTGTTGGGGGCCGCAGCTCCTGATGGGAATAATGGCCAACTCGAAACCAAAGGTTGGGAGTTTTCGCTTGGCTGGCGGGATAAAATCGGGCAATTGAGTTACCACATCGCAGGAAATATCTCCGACAATACCAACTTATTGACTAACTACGGCGGACAAAAAATTATTAATTCTACCAATCGTGGCCTTAACGGTGCCGTGGAAGGTTATCCGCTCAACACCTATTTTGGGCTGGTTTATGACGGACGGATTCAAACCAATGAGCAACTGGAAGCCTACCGTAAATTTATTGCGGGCAACAACATCGGAATCCCCGCTGGCGTAGCAACTGCCCAAGCCAACTCACGCTTGAGTCTGGGCGATAATATGTTTAAGGACGTAAACGGCGATGGCAAAATTACTTGGCCCGAAGATGCAGTAGCTCTTGGGCGCGATGACCCACGCTTTGTATATTCTTTCAACGGAGGTTTAGAATGGAAAGGGTTTGACTTTAACGCCATTTTTCAGGGAGTGGCTAAACGTACCATCATCCGCGACGGCAACTGGCGGATTCCTGCGGCAGTGATTTTCCAAGCTCAAAACGAAGCATTTTTGGGTAAAACTTGGTCTCCCACCAACACCGAAGCTTTCTATCCTCGACTCTCCACGACGGGAACTATCAACAACTACAACTACTACCAATCTGACTGGATTGCCGAAAATGGCGCGTATATCCGTCTTAAAAACTTGGTGGTAGGCTATACCTTACCCACTAATTTGACCCAAAAAGCCAAAATCCAACGGCTTCGGGTCTATTTCTCGGGAAGCGACTTGTGGGAAAAGTCAAAAATACGTGACGGATGGGATCCCGAATCAACGCGTTCGGTTTCTAACTCGGGCGACTCAGAAAACAACAACGTAAGCACCTTTAGCCAGCGTTTTCCTTTTTATCGGTACATGACGCTCGGATTGAATTTGACGTTTTAAGTGCTAAAGCAACAGTTAACTGTTATTCGCTCAAACTTTTGCTTTGTTAATTGAGATTAACACTAATCAACTGATAATCAAAACGGTTAACGATTAACCGCTCGGGATTTCCATGATTCAAACATTCAAATAAAAATGAAAGCACAAAAAATATATACCATTTTGGCCTTCACAGGAACATTGTTTCTGAGTGTTGGCTGTAACAAACTCGTGGACATGAAACCTCTGAACGAGATTTCGGATGCGAGTTATTGGAAAAATGCCGACCAGTTCAAATTGGCAGCCAATGAATTTTACACCTATTTACGGAGCTTCGGGGATATTTTGGACAATAACCCCCACTCAGACCGACGCAGCGACATTATTTTTACGCGCGACGGAGCCAATACTTTTAGCAATGGCACCAATACTGTCCCCAATACCGACGGCAGTTGGAGCGGTGCTTACTCCCGCATCAGGGCTATAAACTACTTACTCACCAAATCAGAAGGTTTTTCTTCTCCTTCCGAAATTGAAAAATATGTAGGCGAAGCCAAGTTTTTCAGGGCTTATTTGTACTTCGATTTGTTGCAGTTATTTGGAGGTGTTCCAATTGTTAAAACCCTTCTCTCAACCGAATCTCCCGAATTGCAAGCAGCCCGCAACACCCGCGACGAAGTGATAGACTTTATTATTGCCGACCTCGAAAGTGCCATTGCGGTATTACCCCTCGAAAGCGCCATTGCCGCTTCCGACAAAGGACGGATAAGCAAAGGCAGTGCCCAAGCATTTTTGAGTCGAGTGGCATTGTACGAGGGCACTTGGCAAAAATTCAGAAACAACACTGCCCGCGCCAATGTATTGTTGGACAAAGCAGCCACAAACGCCGATGCGGTCATTTCGAGTAAACAGTATGAACTTTTTGCCCCAGCCGCTTTGGGTGACTCTTCCCAGAAATACCTTTTTATCTTGGAAAATCAGCAGTCGAACCCCGCCAACATTATCAAATCGGCCAACAAAGAGTACATTTTAGCGAATCGTTACGACTTTGCTTCTCGTCAAATTCGGATAAACATTACCCACCAATTGCAGGGAAATATCCATTGGGGTGCTAAAAAATTAATGGATATGTACCTCTGTCAAGACGGCCTACCGATTGAAAAATCAACACTTTTCAACGGCTACAAAACAACGCTTTCAGAGTACGACAATCGTGACAATCGCATGATTTATACCTGGGGACAAGACGGAAAGTATTATTGGAACAACGAAAACCCAGGCGCACGAACTACCTGGAAAGGCGATGCGGCCGACATCGCTAGTTCGGGTGGTAGATACAGCCCAGCGGGTGGAAGTGGCTACGCGCCCCAAAAATTTGCTACCGAACGCCGTCTGCAAGATGCCGAGGAAGGCTACGATTATCCCGTTATTCGCTATGCCGAAGTACTTTTGAACTATGCCGAGGCAGTTTTCGAGAAAAATGGAACGATTAGCGACGCGGATTTGGACAAATCGTTGAATTTGGTTCGGAATCGTATCAACAAAAAAATGCCCAAGTTGAGCAATAACTTGGTACAAACCAATGGATTAGAGATGCGTACCGAAATCCGTCGAGAGCGTACGTTGGAGTTGTTTTTAGAAGGATTCCGCCGCGATGATTTGATTCGCTGGAAAACGGCCGAAGTCGAAATGCCCAAGCCCATTGAAGGCATTGTGTGGACGGGAACTGCTTACGAAACCCGTTGGCCTGGCATCAAAAATCAGGTAGTGAATGGCAATTATCGTTTGGAGGGCAATCGCCAATGGAGCGAAAAACATTACCTATTGCCAATTCCTTCGCAACAAATTCAACTGAATCCCAATCTGGTTCAGAACCCAGGCTGGTAAAATTAGATAGGTTAAAGTGAATCAATCGTAGTGGCAGCAACTGTTGCCACTACCTTTCCAGCGCATCCAATCTTATGAAAAATACTTTTTATATCCTGATTTTTAACCTGCTCTGCCTCACATCAAACGCCCAACCGTTTGTTAACAATAGTCTGGACTACTCGGTAAAGCAAGTTGAAAAAACCCTCGCACTCATTCCTGACAAGACCAAAGATATTCCCCGAAATATCAATCATGACTCGACCAAGTGGCGGTTTGTAAATTTTCGCGATTGGACAAGCGGTTTTTGGCCAGGGACGTTGTGGTATTTGTACGAATATAACCATGACCCAAAACTCAAAACCGAAGCTGACCATTTTTCACATTTATTGACACCCCTTTCCAACGAACCTGCCTTTGACCACGATTTGGGCTTTCAAATTTTTTGCAGCTTCGGAAATGGCTACCGAATCACGAAAAATCCAGAATACAAAAAAGTGATTTTAAAAACGGCCGATGTATTGGCGACCTTGTATAACCCCAAAGCAGGGACGATTTTGTCGTGGCCGCGCGAAGTAAAAAAGTTTGGCGGGCACAATACCATCATTGACAACATGATTAATTTGGAATTGCTCTTTTGGGCGTCCAAAAATGGGGGAAGTAAAAAGTTGTACGACATCGCCGTCAAACACGCCGAAACCACCATGTATAACCACTTTCGTCCCGATTTTACATCCTACCACGTAGTGGTTTATGACACACTTACAGGCAAACGTACTAAAGCCGTCACCCACCAAGGCTATGCCGACAACAGTATGTGGGCGCGTGGCCAATCGTGGGCAATTTACGGTTTTACGATGTGTTTCAAAGAAACAAAAAAGCCTGAATTTCTGGATTTTGCGCAAAAAGTAGCCGACGTCTATTTGAAAAACTTACCCGCCGATTTGATACCTTATTGGGATTTTAATGACCCTAAAATTCCGAATGCTCCACGGGATGCTTCCGCAGCGGCAGTAACCGCTTCCGCTTTGATTGACTTGTCTAACTACATCAAAGACCCTGCGAAGAAAAAGCTGTATTTCGACAAAGCCAAAGCCATGTTGGAAGAGCTTTCAAGTCCACGTTACCAAAGTGGCGACAAAAACAGCGCGATTCTCCTGCATTCAACAGGGCATCATCCCAACGGCACTGAGGTAGATGCCTCTATCAATTATGCTGATTATTACTATGTGGAAGCATTGATGAAGTTGAGGAAAAAGACAAAATGAAAAAGCTCTCTATCAAAGCCATTGCCGAAACCCTGCAAATCTCTACCGCCACCGTTTCGTACATTCTCAACGGCAAGTCCAAAGAGAAGCGAATCAGTGACGAATTGACCCAGAAAGTGCTGGCTTTTGTGGAGAAAACAAACTTTAAGCCGAATCACTTGGCCAAAAGTTTACGCACGGGGAAAACCAATGTCATCGGTCTGATGGTAGAGGACATTGCTGATACGTTTTTTTCGAGTATTGCGGGAAGCATTGAAAACATCGCCTACGAAAACGGCTATAAAATCATTTACAGCAGTACCAAAAATAGTCCTCAAAAAGCCAAAGAATTGATAACGACTTTTCGGGAACGAAACGTTGACGGCTATATTATCACGCCCACTGAAAGCATCGAAGACGACATCCGTGACTTGATGCAAAGCAACTTACCCGTTGTTCTTTTTGACCGTCAGTGCAAAGACGTAGAGGCCAGCTACGTCGGGATGAATAATTTTGAAAGCGCCTACAAAGCCGTTGATTATCTTTTTGCCCAAGGTTACCGTCATATTGGCTTAGTGACCTTGGACTCGGCCCAAGCCCAAATGATTGACCGATTGCTTGGCTATCAACGCGCTGTTTTTGAACACCGTAGAGATACCCTCATGATTAAGTTTGATTATCTGACGGCCAAAACGACGGATATTACCAATGAAATTGAGCAGTTTTTACGAAAACATCCTCAGCTCGATGCGTTGTTTTTTGCTACCAATTATTTGGCTATCAGTGGCATTGAAGTATTAAGTCGTTTAAAAACAAGCATCGGTAGCGAGTTTGGCATTGTCGTGTTTGATGATAACGATTTGTTCCGCATTCACCAACCCACTATTTCGGCCATTGCCCAACCTGTTCATGAAATGGCCCAACAGCTCATTTTGACACTACTGGACCACATGAATCGTCGAGCGGAGGATTATTTACCCCAAAAACACGTCTTGCCCGCAACACTCATCAAGCGATTATCCTCTCAAAAACAACTTTAATGGCACCCCTTCCAAGGTTTGAAACCTTGGAAGGGGTAAACCAAAAAAAAATTAAAAACATGGCTCAAAAATCAACTCTCTTTCTTTTCTTAACCCTTCTGCTCCACCAGATGGCGTGGGGTCAAACGGGAGTGTTAGAAAACACCCGAACCACCATTCATTCGCCCGATAAAAATCTAAGCTGCCACGTATATCAAAAACAAGCAAGCGACGGACGGCGAAGTATTTTTTACACTGTGACGTACAAAAACCGTTCGGTTATTTCCGAATCGGCGTTGGACATCCAGCTCGACAACCACCTTTCTGAATTGGCGATGGCCTTGAAGGTGGACAAAACCCAAAATTGGTGCGAAGACCTTACGTTTATCAAAACTGAAACCTCCAAACAAGATACCACTTGGAAACCCCTTTATGGTGAGCGTTCTGTCGTTAAGGATCATTTTGAAGCGGCGACCCTGTCATTTCAAAAGGCCAGTAATGCCGATTACAAAATGCAAATTCAAATAAGGGCCTACAATGAAGGAATTGCGCTGCGGTATTTTTTTCCTGAAAATCCCAAAGGGAGCTATTACCAAATTAAAGCCGAGAATACGGAGTTTGCGCTTCCTTCTGGCAGTATCGCCTACTATACTCAATGGGCACAAGGAAAATACAGCTCACTTCCGTTGAAAGATTGGGTGGATGATTGTGAACGCCCTTTGACCCTAAAACTCTCCGAGGGTCTGTATGTTAGTCTGGCCGAGGCTGCCATGACCGACTACTCACGCGGGAAATTCAAATTGCACCCTTCCAAACCCAATTCTATTTTAGTTTCCCTAGACGATAAGGTCGATGCCATTACCTATTTTGGCACGCCATGGCGAGTGATAATGGTGGCCGAAACGCCAGGAAAATTGATTGAAAACAACGACATTTTACTGAATCTTAATCCCCCCGCTTCTAATGATAAAAGTAAAGGCTGGGGAGATTGGTCTTGGGTAAAACCTGGTAAAATTATTCGAGAAATGACCCTGACCACTGAAGGAGCCAAAACAGCCATTGATTTTGCTCAAAAACGCGGGCTTCAATACATTTTGTTTGATTGGAAATGGTACGGCCCCGCCCTGACGTGGGATTCGGATGCCACCCAAGTAAAAGCCCCGATTGACATGCCTGCCGTGGTGCAGTACGGAAAAGAACGAGGGGTTGGGATATGGTTGTATGTGAACAAACAAGCGCTGGTCAAACAGTCAGACGAAATTTTTCCGCTGTTTCAGAAGTGGGGCATCAAAGGCGTAAAATTTGGTTTTGTCCAAGTGGGAAGCCATCGTTGGACGGTATGGGTGGAAGAAATGATTAAAAAATGTGCCGAAAATCAACTCATGGTCAATGTCCACGACGATTGGCGACCAACGGGTGAGATGCGGACGTTTCCCAATCTAATGACTGCCGAAGGCATTCGCGGAAATGAAGAGATGCCCGATGCTACCCACAACGTCACGCTGCCATTTACGCGCTATATCGGTGGAGCGGCCGATTACACCATTTGCTACTTTGACAAGCGCATCAAAACCACCCATGCGCATCAATTAGCCATGGCAGCCGTTTATTACAGCCCGTTGCAAACGTTGTATTGGTACGATAAACCTGCCTTATACGAAGGCGAACCTGAGCTAGAGTTTTGGAAGCAAATCCCTACGTCTTGGGATAAAACCCGCGTACTGCAAGGCGAAATTGGTCAATACATTACCACTGCTCGCCGAAGTGGCAACGACTGGTTTATTGGCACGATGACCAACAATGACGCCCGTAGTTTGGAGATAAAATTTGATTTTCTTCCCAAAGGAAAAAAATACCAAGCTCGTATTTACTCCGACGATGACAGCGCTCCGACCAAAACCAAAATTGGCATTCAAACACAGGAAATAGATGCTAAAAGTGTGTTGAAAGTGAATCTTAAAGCCTCGGGAGGGCAGGCCATTTGGTTGAAAGAAATGTAAAATAGCCACGGAGTAACACAAAGTTTTTCACAGAGTAGCACTGCTTAGTGAAACTCCGTGTCGAACTCTGAGTAACTCTGTGTCTTCAAATCAAATTCAAATGAAAACGTACATAGGCGTAGATATTGGTGGGTCTCACATTACAGCGGCCGTCGTTAATCTTGTCTCAGGAACAATCAATGAGGCATCTCTACGACGTATGCCCGTTGATTCGCATGCTTCCGCTGACGAAATATTGACGACATGGGCAACGACGGTTCGGCAAACTATTCAATCCGATAACCTTGCCAACTGCCAAATTGGTATTGCCATGCCAGGACCGTTTGATTACGAAAACGGTATCTGTTGGATGAAAAACGTCAACAAATACGACCAACTCTACGGCCTTGACATTCGTCAAGCATTAGCAGCACGCCTCCACATTTCGCCTGCTCAAATCTGTTTCAGAAATGATGCAGAAGCGTTTTTGGCGGGCGAAATGACGTTTGGGGCGGGAAAAGGATTTACTAAAGGACTGGGCATTACGCTCGGAACGGGCTTAGGTACGTCGTTATTTGAGAAAGGGAAAGCCTACGATTTAGCACTTGGCATCAACCACCCACTGCACGAAGGCGTAGCCGAAGACTACATTTCAACTCGGTGGTTTATAAAACGTTACTCTCAGCTCACGCAGCATCCCATTGCAGGAGTGAAAGAGTTGGTCGATACCTACGAGACTAATCCCGCCGCACGGCAAACTTTTGATGAGTTTGCGCAGAATCTAAGTGTGGTTATGGAAGAATTTGTAGCGCTTTATCAACCCGACGTCATTGTTTTTGGGGGAAATATCGCCCAGTCCTCTGCATTATTTTTCCCTGTTATTAATGCGCGTCTCATGGCCCAAGTAATGCTACGTCAATCGGCACTAAACGAATACGCTGCTTTAATGGGGGCAGTCAGCCATTGGGTTTTACCAAAGAATTATTTCCAACACGTTTAGATTCCTTAAAGCTGGCAATGTTCGGCAAAGAAATCAAGAAATAACCATTTCATTTCCATGAAAAAACAGTTCTTTTTTGGGCTTTTAAACTTACTATTTTTTGCCGCGCTGGGCCAATCAAAAAAGGCACACCCCTATCTTTTTTATACCCCTGAACGCATTAAAATCACCAAAGAACGCCTCCAAATCGACACTTCGCTGGCTAAAGCTTGGCAAAATATGCTGCAACGCACCGAAAAATCCCTTGAAGCGAAAGGGGGAAATTTGGAAAACTTGACCTTAGCCTATTGTATGACAGGCGACATCAAATATGCAGAACGTGCCAAGCTTTTGCTGCTCGAATGGGTAAACCGTACTCAATGGGACGGGATGGACGACCGTACTCCACGGTGGAACTCAGGCCTTGGAACGGCCCGTGGCTGTTTTCAAACCGCCATTGCTTTCGACGGAATTTACAATTACCTCACTCCTTCCGAACGAAAAGAAATCGCTAATAAAATTATCAGGCTGGGCATTGAGCCTGCCATCAACGATTGGGTATCGGAAGATAGTCGCATTCATGCCCTCAATTCAATGGGGCACAATTGGTGGTCGGCGGTGGTGTACCAAGCAGGGATTGCCTCCATGGCAGTGCTTAACGAAGAACCCCAAGCCAAAGTTTGGGCCGAGGAAGTAATGCGAGCTTCCAAAGAATGGTTTGCGTTTCAGGGAAGTGTGTTGGAAAATAAGCCCTCCAATTTTGACGCTAACGGAGGTTTCTACGAAAGTGTGAGTTATGCCAACTTTGGCGTTTCAGAATACCTTACCTTTCGATTGGCGTGGACCAACCTTTTCGGAAAAATCACAATGCCCTACGATGCAACACTCCAAAAAACAGTCGATTGGTTTATCCACGCCTCCTACCCTACGTCCAAACACCGAATGATGTCACTCAACTTTGGTGACTCCAACGACCATGCCAACGGGGAACGTCCCGCTAAGTTAATGATGGCGTTGGGAATGGGCAATCCTCATTATTATTGGTATTTACAACAAATTGGCAACAGTGAAGGGCGAGAAGACATGAATCTTGCTACTCCGTTGGGGCTGCTGTACCACCCTGCAGAAATACGAATTATGAATGGTGAATTACGAAAAGGCAATCCCAATTCGACACTCTCCATTCTAAACTCGACACTCCCCAACCCTCTTCCTACCGCTGCCATTTACAAAGACATGGGTTGGGGAATGCTGCGCTCGTCGTGGGACAAGGATGCGACCCTTTTAGGAGTAAAATCGGGTTATACTTGGAATCATGCGCACGCTGATGCAGGTTCGTTTGTGTTGTACCACAATGGCCAGTACTTACTCATCGACGGCGGGGATGTGGGCTATGGTTTGCCTGAATACAGCGGCTATTTTGTTCGAAGTGAAGCCCATAACGTTATGTTGTTTAATGGAAAGGCGCAAGACCCGCAAGACCAATATCATGCCGTAAAGACGTCGGGCAGTTTGCATCACCTTATCAATGGCCCATCGCTAAAATACCTCATGGCCGATGCCACTGGCCCCACTTCTCGTTACTTTTTACGGAATTACCGCCATTTTCTGTGGCTTGATAAAGTGATTTTGGTCTTGGATGACGTAAAAACGTACGAAGCTGGCAAATTTGAGTTCTTGTTGCATTACCAAAATGAAGCCAAGAAAAAAGGTCCCGACCTCGAAATTGGCCAAGGAGAAGCATCTATTTTGTTTCGTCCGCTCTACCCAGAAACATTGCCTTTAGGGTATCCGCACGATTTTCCCGAAAAAATGAAGTTGGAAGAACGATGGGGCATCAAAGACCGTGACGTCAAAACGAAAATCCCTTATTATGCCATTTCTCCCGCCGAAAACTCACGACAAACAAAGTTTTGGAACGCCATTATCTTATTAGACAATAACAACAAAGCCGTCGAAACCTTTGTGGGCTCGTCGGGCGCAAACGGAGCCGCAGGGCGTACCAATTTGCCCGTAATCGAAAAAATAAGCGGTGATAATTGGCAGGGAGTACGGATTACCCAAAACGGAACGATAACGGAAGTGTATCTCAATCTGCTCGCCGATGGCCGCCTCATGCACCGCAACGCCAATGCGGTTATCAATGGCTGGGAAACCGACGCCTATTTAACCGCCATTACTTTCCCCGAAAAAGCCGACCGTACTAATCCAGATAACCTTACCTCCTTTTTTGTGAGCAACGGAAGTTATTTGCGCAAAGACGGCAAAACGTTTTTGCATTCGCTTTCCAAGGTTTTTATGAATGCTGATTATTCTAACAAGCAATTGAAAATACAAGTAGATGGTCAGCCGTTGATGCGTATTTCCTTGCGGGCTACCGAAAAACCAAACGCAATGATTATCAACGACAAAACGATAGCACCTGCATGGAAAGACGGTAAGGTAACAATTGACGTGGAAAACAAATGATATGATACGTTTACAAATAGGTAGCCCCTACGGGGCAATGATAAACGAAACATCTATCAAAAATGCTACAAACAGGTAACCCCTACGGGGCAAGACAAACGAAACGTTTGTTAAAAACGCCGTAAAAACTGCCCCATCGGGGCTACCTATTTGTAGATAAAAAAATGATTCGTGACAAATTGGGAATGTGCCCCATCGGGGCTAACCATTCAAATTTCTGGACGAGAAGTATCCTTTTTCTTTAAATCGTGTCTTAAACAATGGAAAATGAATCAACTTATCTTTATTGTTTTAAGCCATGGCCAACACATATTCCCAACTTTACATCCATTGCGTTTTCGCCGTAAAATACCGAGCAGCCGTTATTCACCCCGACTGGGAAGATATATTACACAAGTACATTACAGGTATTGTACAACACAACGGTCATAAGCTATTAGCAATCAATTCTGCGTACGACCACATACATCTTTTCACTGGCCTCAATCCCAAACAATCTATTTCTGAACTAATGCAATTGGTGAAAGGTGATAGTTCTGAACTCATCAATAAAAAAGGCTTGACTAGCCAAAAATTTCAGTGGCAAGAAGGGTACGGAGTTTTTAGCAACAGTCGCTCCCAAATTGATTCGGTTGTCAAGTACATTCTTAACCAAAAAGAACACCATAAGAAAAAAACATTTCGAGACGAATACCTCAAAATGTTGAAAGATTTTCAGGTCAATTTCGACGAAAAATACATCTTTCAAGACCCCATTAATTAATATGCCCCTACCGATGGGGCAACCCACTTCTCGATCAGAATCACAATGAAATACAAACCCCTACTTCTGTTACTCTTCTTTTCTTCACCCCTTTACGCTCAAGTTTGGCAATGGTCGGTGAAAGTCGAAGGGTACAAACACCCTGAAATCAACGATAATCCCACGGCTTTTCTCTGGATTCCTGAAAATTGTAAAGAAGTTAAGGGCGTGGTAGTTGGAATGCACAATATGATTGAAGAAGGAATTTTAGAAAATACAAAATTCCGTCAATCCATGCGTGATATTGGGTTTGCAACCGTCTGGGTAACGCCAGGCTTAGACATGGTTTTTGATTTCAATAAAGGGGCAGGCGGCACTTTCGAAACCATGATGAAGCAATTGGCCGACGTATCTGGTTATCAGGAGATAGCAACTGCTCCTGTTGTCCCGATTGGGCATTCCGCCCATGCTTCCTTTCCTTGGAATTTTGGCGCATGGAATCCCGCCCGAGCCTTGGCGATTATATCTATTAAAGGCGATTCTCCCCTAACGCACCTCACAGGAAGCGGCAAACCAAACCCTGATTGGGGCACTCGTACGGTGGAAGGAATCCCAGGTTTATTTATCATGAGTGAAGTCGAATGGTGGGAAGACCGTATTCAGCCTGGTTTTAATTACGTCAAAAAACACCCCAAAACCCCCATTACTTTTTTTGCGGATGCAGGTCACGGCCACTTCGACTACAACCAACGTATGGTTGATTATATCGCATTTTTCATCAAAAAAGCGTCCAGTTATCGGCTTTCCAAAAACGGACTTCGTTTCATTGACCCGCAGCAAGGGTGGCTTATCGACCGCTGGCGACCCAATGCCCCTCCAACTGTTTCACCTGCCCCGTATTCTCAATTCACGGGCGATAAAAGCGTGGCTTCGTGGTGTTTTGATAGAGAAATGGCGCAAGTCACCGAAGCCTATTATGCTCTTCCACGAGGAAAGAAAAATCAATACTTAGCGTTTATCCAAAACGGTGATACCTTAAAACCCTCCAAATCACATGGTCAATTCAGCCTCACGTTTAAACCCGCAAGCGACGGAATCACCTTTTACTTAAACTCTTTTTTTGCCGATACTTCTAAACTAAAACCCGCTTCACAACACGCAACATCTTCCTTAGCCATTGACCGTATTTGTGGACCAGTCCAAAAAATAAACGATACAACTTTTCGGCTAAGTTTCTACCGAATGGGATTTTTGAATCCTAAACGAAGCAATGCCATTTGGCTCTTGGCGCACAATGAAGGTGACGAACGCTTCAAATCGGTGATTCAGCAGATTGAACTCAAATTTCCAATAAAAAATACCCAAGGCGCCGCTCAAAAAATTGATTTTGAAACCATCCCCAACCCATCCAAAACACAAAAATCAATTCCATTACACGCCAAAAGTTCAGCCAGTTTACCTATTTACTTTTACGTAAAAGAAGGCCCTGCTTTCATATCTGGAAATCAACTGGTATTCACAAAAATCCCTCCCCAAACAAAATACCCCGTCAAAATCACTGTCGTAGCGTGGCAATACGGCCAAAGGGGTCAAATTCAATCCGCCGAACCTGTTGAACAATCATTCCTTCTCCATCAACACTAATTCTTATTTTCAAGGATTATTAATTATTTTTACCAACAATTGATATATCAACTATTGATTTTAATTATATTTGTCACAACAATTTAAAATCAATGAAAAAATTAACGACCTCCTTTTTCTACAATTTAGAAAAAACCGTCAAAATCTATCGTCAGTTTTTTCAAAACCAATTCAAAATCAATGGGTTTGACATTACCCTTGACCAATGGTTGATTTTAAATACAGTCGCCGAACACCCCGATTGTACCCAAAATGACATCGCCGAAAAGGTGTTCAAAGACAAAGCTTCGGTGACACGGATTATTGAATTGTTGGTTCAAAATGGTTTTTTACTGCGTGACATTCATCCCACCAATCGGCGGATGTTTCAACTCACCATTACCGAAAAAGGACTTGAAACCATCGAAAAATTGACGGAATTAGTACCCCAAATTCGCCAAAAAGCACTCGAAGGAATTGAGCCAGCGTCGGTTTCGGCCGCCCAAGAAATGCTAGCAATGATTGTTCAGAACTGTATTCCAACTTCATCATAACATGCCTATTTACCACAAACTTGGAAAAATTCCTCCCAAACGGCATACGCAGTTTCGTAAGCCTGACGGCGGGTTATATTACGAGCAATTGTTTGGCACCATCGGTTTTGACGGGATGTCGGCGCTGATGTACCACGTGCATCGGCCCACGATGATTCGCGAGGTTTTGTCCGAAACCGATGTAAATCCCAAAATTGCAGTTTCAAAAAGTATCAAGCCTCGTCTGTTGAAAGGCTTCGAACTCGCGCCCGAAGATGATTTTTTGGCAAGTCGAAAGGTGTTATTGGCCAACGCCGATATTCACATTGGTTTGGCAGCTCCACGTCAATCACTGCGTTCGTATTTTTACAAAAATGCCGATGCCGACGAACTACTTTTCATCCACCAAGGCACGGGAACCTTACGGACGCAACTTGGAAATATTCCGTTTGAGTATGGCGATTATTTGGTCATTCCAAGAGGTATGATTTACCAGATTGATTTTGATGGCACCGACAATCGGCTTTTGTTTGCCGAATCGTTTCACCCCATTTATACCCCCAAACGATACCGAAATTGGTTTGGTCAATTGCTCGAACATTCGCCTTTTTGCGAGCGGGATTATAAACTCCCACAAGACCTCGAAACCCACGATGAAAAGGGGGATTTTGTCCTAAAAATCAAAAAACAGGGCGTTTTGTACGAACTCCTCTACCCTACACATCCGTTTGACGTAGTCGGTTGGGATGGGTATAATTTCCCCTATGGCTTTTCGATTCACAATTTTGAGCCTATTACTGGACGCATCCATCAACCGCCGCCAGTGCATCAAACGTTTGAGACGAAAGCATTTGTGATTTGTTCGTTTTGCCCGCGTCTGTACGACTATCATCCGCAGGCCATTCCTGCTCCTTACAACCATTCAAATATTGATTCGGACGAAATGCTTTATTACGTTGATGGTGATTTTATGAGTCGGAATAACATTGAAAAAGGGCACATTACACTCCACCCTGGAGGAATCCCGCACGGGCCAGCACCTGGGGCGTACGAACGCAGCATTGGCAAAACTTCCACGGAAGAATTAGCAGTGATGATTGATACGTTCCGTCCCCTTTCGATTACGGAAGAGGCGTTGAAATTAGACGATGGGAAGTACTATCAAAGTTGGATTGAGTAATTTTTGGGCTATGTGACCCTATGTGTAAATCCTATGTATCTATGTGTTTAATTTTTTTTTACCACATAGTAAACATAGAAGTTTTCACAGTAGAATACATAGAAAACGCTATGTAAAACTATGTATAAATCCTATGTATCTATGTGTTTAAATTTTTTTTACCACATAGTAAACATAGAAGTTTTCACAGTAGAAGACATAGAAAACGCTATGTAAAACTATGTATAAATCCTATGTACCTATGTGTTTAAATGGTTTTCACTATGAATCAGGCAGTTCTCGAAAATATTCATTCACAAACGTTTTTTGTCCATTGTTGAAAATGTTCAAAACGTGAAAGTTGATTAGGATGCCTTTAGGAATTTTCAAATGTTTCATATAGGTTAATAAGGTTGCTTCAAAAATAGGGTGCATATCTAAAACCGCTTTATTTTCTACTATCACTAAGTCTTCGACAAGGATGTCGTACCTAAGTTCACAATCAAGCAAAATTTCCTTGTAAGGTACCTGAATTGTTTGTTGACTTTTTGTGTGTAACCCACGAAGCGAAAGCTCATGAATTAATGCCTTTTCGTAATTGCTTTCTAAAAGGCCAGGACCAAGGACTTTATGAACTTCAATGGCAGCTCCAATGATTTGGTAAGTCAGGTCATTGATTATCTTTTTTGTGATTATTTGACTCATGTCTCTATATGCTAGTTCTTTCTATAAAGACTGATTTTTTTGCTTTTAGATACAGAAGAGTCGCTACCTATGTATTTAACCTTTTCTTTTACCGCATAGAAAATCCTATGTGAAACTATGTGTAAATCCTATGTAACTATGTGTTTAACCTTTTTTTACCACATAGTAAACATAGAAGTTTTCACAGTAGAATACATAGAAAACGCTATGTGTAAATCCTATGTACCTATGTGTTTAAATAACATCTAAAATGAACTTTTCCCTCGATACCATCCCTTTTGGCATTTTCTCGGTTAAAAATCGCCGTAAAAAAGTAGCAACAATTATTGGAAATCAGGTCGTTGATTTGGCAGAATTAGCCCATTTAGGGTACTTCGATGGCCTTAAAATCCCCAAAAGGGTTTTTACAAACGACTACCTAAATGATTTTATTTCACTAGGTAAAGCGAAAACCAACGCTGTTCGAGCTGAACTTCAAAAACTCTTAGCTCAACCTAATCAGCTACCAGAATCGGTCTTTCATGAAGTGACAAACGTGCAGCTTCATTTACCCGTTAAAATTGGAGACTATACCGATTTTTATTCCTCCGAACAGCACGCCACCAACGTAGGCATGATGTTTCGCGACCCCGACAAAGCACTATTGCCCAACTGGAAGCACCTGCCAGTAGCGTATCACGGACGAGCCAGTTCGATTTTTGTGTCTGGTACCAATTTTCATCGCCCCAAAGGCCAACTTTGCCCCGACGAAAGTCAACCTCCTTTTTTCTCCCCGACTAAACGCCTTGACATAGAACTTGAAATGGCCACGGTCATCGGCAAAGCCAATCCGATTGGACAGGCCATTGATGTGGACCAAGCCGAAGAATATATCTTTGGTTTTCAATTATTTAACGATTGGTCTGCCCGCGATATCCAAAAATGGGAGTACGTTCCCCTTGGCCCTTTTTTGGCCAAAAATTTCTTTTCTTCGGTGTCTCCTTGGGTCGTACCAATTGAAGCTTTAGCTCTTTTCCAAGTGGCTGGTGAAGAACAAACTCCTCCAGTATTGTCCTACCTTCAAGAAAAAAACAGGCACTTTTTCGACGTAGAATTAGAGGTAATTTTACAAACGGCTTCGGGAAATGAAGTGAAACTTTGTCATTCCAATTTTAAAAATTTGTACTGGACAGTCGCCCAACAAATTGCCCATCATACGGTGAACGGTTGTAATTTAAACGTAGGAGACTTACTTGCATCAGGCACCATTTCGGGGAAAGAACCCAACAGTTTTGGTTCTTTGTTAGAACTTACTTGGGGAGGCAAAAAACCGATTTTGTTGCCCGACGGCGCAGAACGACGCTTCTTAGAAGATTTCGATACCATCATCATTCGAGGCTACGCCGAAAAAGAAGGAGTTCGAGTTGATTTTGGAGAAGTTAGAAATACGGTGCTGCCTGCTGTTTAATATTTTAGACCTTCCAAGTTTTAGAAACGGGGACGCCCAGTCTTGGAAGGTCTTCACTCATTTATTTGACTTTCAAAATCACTCGCTGATACCTCGTTAATGCTGGCGTGCCATTGTCTTCGGCTTCGACGATGATGTGAATGGTATCGCCGCTTTTAGCTGAGGTGTGAACTGTAATTTCTGCTTTATTTCCATTTTGAGAAATCAATGCTTCTTCTTTACAAGTACCTACTTCCTTGTATTGCCAAAATTTCAACGAAACGTTGTTGCCGTCGGGATCAGAAGTAGTTGGTTTTAACATAATTTTCTGCCCACGAGTAACTGATAACTGTTTACTGGCAACTGACACCTTCGGAGCATGATTCGCTCCTTTGAAATCTTTGATGCACCAATCGGCCCGTGCGGCAAAGTCGTTTTGAATCGCTGGAATCCAGCGAGTTTGAGCAAAAGCATCATCCATTTTTTTTGTATAAGGATTAAAGTCTGCGGCTGCTTTACCATCTTCCCAGCGACTCGGTGTAACCGTAGATTGCACCAAACGCCCGCCCCAACCACCAACTTGTGGGTTTTCGAGGTTATTCAAACCCACGTCTATCAAGTGTAAAAACGCTGGAGAATCCCCCTCCGAAATAAAATCATACTGGCCAAAACTCCCCCATTGGTTCTTTTTGGCCTTTTCCATACTGCTGTAAATGTCTTCAATTTCACCTTTGGGAGGATTCCCATCGCCGTAGCTGTAGTACATTTTGAGGAGCGGGCCGTGGTTATTGATGATATTTCCCATAAACTTACCCTCTAAATATGGGTGAAGCTGCTCGGGCACAGCTCTTTTCCAAAAGTAGGCAAAACTCCAAAATTGGCTTGCATTGTAATACACTTTGAGGTCTTTCCAATTGGGTTCGATGTATTTTTTGTACGTAGCATCTTGGTCAAGAATCGCGTAAAGAATGGCTTTTTGGCAAACTTTACTATAAATTTTATCCCATTGTGACGTATTTTTATAGGTATCTTCAATGCTTTTCAACGCCCGAGCGATGGTGTTTGTCCCGCCCCACACCTGTAAGTAAAGCGGTGTCATGTCATCATCCAGTAGTTTAGCTTTGATAAAATCCGACCCTGGGGTCTCTTTGGCCATTTCTCCTTCAAAATCAATATTCCCAATGCGGATTCTATCTCTCAAATACTTATGGGTAGGAAAGTCCTTTGAATGTTTGATAAGGTTTGGGTACACTTTTCCGTAGGCGTCCACCAAATCGTAAATCCATTGTTCGCCTGGCCAACGAAGTTCGGTACGTTCGCCGTAGAGTTTTTGGGTCATCTCCATTTCGGACGTAAACTTCGTTCCTTTGCCATCGCCTTTGTAATGCCACTGTGAACTACTGACAATCAAACTTTCCACCTTGTATTCATTAGAATAAAGCAACATTCGTATAAACGAATCCACATCATCCAGTTCTCCGTCGGTGGTGACGATGGTGCGCGGTTTGGAACTTTGAGCAAAACCTAAGTTAGACACCCAACCACAAATAATACACAAGAGCAAAATCTTTCTTTTCATTGACTTTGGTTTTTGTTATTTTTTCTTTCTTTTACTTAGAGAATTATTTCGCTCATTTTCTCCACTTACTTTAACCATGCCCAGCGTTTTGCCCAATCCGATAGATACGCTTCACGGTATTGGGAAATGGTTCGTGCCCCTTGTTGTTCTCCCAAAAACAAGGCAGGATTTGGTAAATCACTGTACCAATTTTTACCAAGCGGATAGTCGTCTTTAGTGGGTTTGCCAGGCCAAGGCACGGTGCTGACATACGCTCCCTTTTGTCCATCTAACTCCTTGATTGTGCTGTGGAGAACGTAATTTCCAACTTCAGGTTTTTTCGACGAATAACGTACTGCATACACACCCTTCCCTAAATAATACCCAGGCCATTGCTGATTCTGCGCCTCCAACGTAAAACAAGTTGAGTCTTTAGAAATAGGCAACACAGGCCCTTTGAAGCGCCATTCTAAGATTCCGTAGGCTGGAATGGAGTCAGCGGTGGTAGTATTTCGTTTAAAAATAGCTCTTGAACTTCGGCGAATGGAAACAAATCTACCTCCCCAACTTTCCCCCTCAGGGTTTAGTGGGTTTCCAACCATTAAGTAGGCCAACGATGGCGTGTCTCCCATTTTAACGTGGCCTTTATAATGATTCACAAAATCAGCACCCATCGCCCCATACCCTTTCACAAAGTTCTCATAATAAGCACCTCCACTCATATTTTTAGGCGCATTTTCGTCTTCCATAAACCAACCACGATAAGTAGCGTTGGCCTCAATCATCCACATATTCGGGTGGTGTTCTACGATGTAGGAATACGCATTTACGCTCCATTTTTTATTAGGGCCACCAATCCAATACACCTTTATTTTTTGTTCAATTTCGGGGGCGTCGTGCAGCGCTTGCGCAAGATCTTCTAAACCACCCCATACCAGTACCCAAAGCGGTTGTTTGCTTTTCTTTTTTGCACATTTCACAATCCATTCCGACCCTTCAGTTGAACTCGAAAAGCCCTTGTAAGGTGCTTCTGGAACGGTTCCTTGCTTGCAAACTTTGCGAAGTTGGTCTGGCGTTGCTAAGTTTTTATTGTGAGCAATCAATTGAAAAAAATCCTTCTCATACAAGTCAATCATACCCAACAAATCTTTCTTTCTTCCTTTTCCAAACGGCGATGAAATCAGTCCTTCAATTTGAAACAAATCGGAATACATCATCAAGTGTATCATCGACTGATTGTCGTCAGGGTCAGTTCCACCAATGTCGGTGCTAACAATAATGCGTGGCTTTTCTTTCGGCTGTGCCCATGCAAGTTCAAAAAGGCTTATTCCTAAAAGAAACAAAAACAGGATAAAAGTGCGCATCAAATTATCTTTTAACAGTATTTTTTTGAAATAATACGCAATTATACATACAAAAAAGAAAACTATCGAAAATATTAATAAATTTTCGATAGTTCCCCTAACTCATTGTACCCTTCCTTTTTCATCGTCGGCGGCATTGTCGTTGTGTCGTCGCTTGCGGGCAAAAGTATCCTTTCCAAAGCGATACGAAAAAGCAATTCCTATTCGCTGGGTGTCTGATTCATTGGTCTGAAAAAACTGAGCTTGCTTGATTCCTACCGAGCGGTTGTGGCGTACCCAAGAGTGAAATACATCGTCGATTGTAAGGCGAATGCTGGCTTTATCTTTCCAAATTTTCTTCTGAACTGCCACCCATACTCGGTACATTCCATCGGTATAGGCTTGTCCATTTAGGTCTGAACTAGCATAATATCCTGACAAATCGGCGCTCCATCCTTTGGCGAATCGAAATTGTTTGTAAACCTCAAACCGCGCGATGTAAACCGTTAGATTCAATTTTTCGGTATAACTCATACCATTAAGGCCCAGTTTCGATAATCGCAACGTGTAAATCAAATTCCACCATTTGGCTGGCGAAGCAGACACCGTGGTGTTCAGCAACAGCATAGAGCCCTTGGCAACGTTGTTGGGACGAGTAATAAAAATCGTGTCCACCGCTTCTGTCGTTTGAAAAATAAGGTTGGTAAAATGATTGTAACTCAACCCCATTTGTAGCCAATGTTTGTGTTGAAATTTCAACTCAAAGCGATTTTGGTACTGAGGCAACAGCAACGGATTACCAGCGGTATAAGAATATTGATCTCTAAAAAAAACAAATGGATTAAACGACTGGTAGTCAGGGCGATTTATCCGACGCGTAAAACTCAAATTCAACGAATTTATATTCAAACTATCCAATTTATAGTTGATAAAAACCGCAGGAAACAGCTTTGTATAATTTTTGGTAAACGTACTTCCTTTCACTGCTTCATTGCCCAATTGATTGCCCCACGCTTGGGTCGTTTCGGCGCGTAGCCCAAGCTGCACTCCTACCCGTTTCCACTCTTTTCGGGTATTCATGTAGGCTGCATGGATGTTTTCGCGGTATTTAAAATGATTCGATTTCGTGTTGTCGATGCGTTGGGTTAGGCCAATGATGTCAAAATAATCCGAACGATTGTCGTTATCAATCACACTCGATTTGACGCCAGCCTCCCAACTGCCTTTGTTCTTCAGGGGGTGTATATAGTCCACTTTGGCAGTATAGATTTTGATGTTACTGGGTACTAGGTACAGAAATTCTTCGCTATCGTTCAACGTACCTTCGGACCAGTAACTAAAATTCCAAACCCGTTGGTTGCCATTAGAAAGGTACGTAAGGTAGTTCAAATCCGCCATCAATTCGCGGCCTTTGGTGTTGAATTTATGCTGAAAGTTAAGATTACCACCCACATTTTTTCTTTTGTCGTTAATTCCAGTTACCCCATCCCCTACTGCATCAAGCAAGCGAGCGGCATTGTAGTTATTGCTTTGATAATCAGTCACTGAACTGCGATTTCCACCATTTACGTTCAACAAAAATCCGTACGTATTTTTTGAACTTGCAGCATAATCTAACCCCAAAATCCCATTCAGGCTTTTGGCATTCGTAACCGCATTGTTAAGCAACTCAACATTAGAAAGTTGCTGCCCCACTGCCGAGTAAAAGCGTCGATCAAATACATCCAGGTTATAGTTTTTTTCACGGTTGGCTCCCAAGTTGGCAAATACATTCAGCTTTTTATGATTGTAGTTTAGGTTCATTGCACCGTTGTTTCTGCCATAAACTCCTTGGCTAGAAGCCATTGAAACGCTTCCCATAAAGCCGCCTACTCGGTTCTTTTTCAAACGAATATTAATGATGGCATTGCCCGCCGCGTCGTATTTTGACGACGGGTTGTCCATCAATTCAATTTTATCCAACAAGCCCCCTGGCAGTGATTTCAGATACGCCGCCAAATCTTGCCCCGACATGTACGTAGCCCGACCATCAATCAGCACCAAAATGCCGCTTTTCCCGTTGAGGCTAATCTCGCCATTCATTCCTACCGTCACCCCAGGTGTTTTTTCCAGTACTTCCAACGTGTTACTTGTAGCGCTGCTAATCATGGATTCGACGTTGACAATCGTCTTATCAATATCTTGTTCAATCAACGGGCGTTTGGCCTTGACGACCACTTCTTTCAATTCAATGTTTTTGGCGGGTAAAAGCACGATGATAGGCAATACTAAGGCAGTTCGACTATCATCTAGCGTCAATATTGTACTCATAAAAGGCTTTTGCCCCATGGCCGTAATGGCCAATAAGTAGGCACCATTGGGTAGTTTATTGAACTGAAACTTGCCATCCGAATTGGTAATTTCTCCCAAAATCATGGTCGAATCCGAGGCTTTTAAAAGTTTAACTGTAGCTCCAGGAATGGTTTCATTCTGGGCGTCTTTTACCGTTCCACGGATGTTTCTGGAGGCCGTTTGGGCGAAGAGCGTAAAGGACAAAAAGGTCAAAAACAAAATGGCTGCTGATTTCATGTAGGTGTTTTTTAAGCGTTGGTCAATTTTGACGAAGCAAATTTGCGCTGGCAGTTTTGCGTGCTAAAAAAAACCTGTTGTATCTTGCCAAAAGTCTGACAGAATACTGATTTTGGGTGTCGAACTGGTTGGTGGTCTTCCAACAGGTTTCCGTCAGCGTTTTGGAAGTGTTCGTCCTGAAAATAGCCTTGCATTTCCCAAAATAGTCAACTTTGCTGCCAGTTCAATCAACACACGTAAACAGTACGCCCATGAGTACTCCACAAAGTCACTGGCTCACTTCTTTTTTCGGGAAACAGCTCTATATTTACCTATCGCTTCTGTTCAGCGTTCCTTTATTTTTGATGATTGAAGTCTATGTCAGAAACGTAGGAATCCACGAAGATGAAGCCACGGCCTCGGCCATTACGTTTTTATTTGTAATAGGTGTATTTACGGGGAGGTATCTTTCTCAACTCTGGATTTCTCACCAAAAACCCATTGATAATGAATACGTTATTGCGATAATTCTATTGATTATTGGGTGTATTATCGCGGTATTTGTTCTTCCGTTTCAAGGAAATCGGCTCATCAAATTTTTATTTTGGATTCCCCTCGTATTTATCCCCTTGCTTTTGGGTGGTTTGATTAAAATAGTGAGGCACAATGTTCAATTTCAATTGCGCGAAGCCCAAACGTCGGCAGCCCACAGTAAAAGTGAATTGCAGCTGCTACAGTCCCAGCTAAGTCCCCATTTTTTGTTCAACACGCTCAATAATTTGTACGGATTGTCGATTACCCAGCACGAAAAAATCCCACCGCTTTTATTAAAATTGGCCGATTTACTGCGGTATTCGGTCTATGATACCAAAGAAGTATTTGTTCCGTTGAAGGACGAACTGACCTACATCAACAATTACATTGATTTTGAGAAAATACGCATTGGAGAACGGCTAATGCTTACCGGCGCGTTCGAGTCACTTCCTCGACCCGACATCAAAATCGCCCCCATGTTGCTGATTGTATTCATCGAAAATGCCTTTAAACATTCCAAAAACACCGCTGAAGAGCATATTTTTGTAGAAATCACCCTCAAAACCTGGGCAGATTCAATTCTGTTCTCAGTCAAAAATTCATTTAGTCTGCCGCAAGAAGGCGAAAATGTGATTGACAAACACAGTGGTTTTGGTCTAGCAAGTATTAGAAAACGACTAGAATTGCTTTATCCTAATGAACATGAGTTGAAGATTGAAGAGACTGAGGGTTTTTATCAGGTCATGTTGCAGCTGAAGATGAAGTAAATGATGAGCGATGAGTTAGGAGATATGAGTAATTTTCGATTTCTTACCTTCTAATTCTTACTTCCTAATTCAATTATGTCCCAACTCCATTGCCTGATTGTTGACGATGAACCCATTGCGCGGGAAATCATCAAAGCGTATTGCAGTCATTTACCGATGCTTCACATCGTAGCTTCGGTGGGCAATGCGCTGGAGGCTAAAACGATTTTGCAAACTCAACAAATCGACCTTCTTTTTTTGGACATCAATATGCCCGTTTTGAACGGCATTTCATTTTTAAAAACCTTAAAAAATCCACCACAAGTCATTTTCACGACGGCCTACAAAGAATACGCCGTCGATGCGTTCGATTTGGCAGCTTGTGACTATTTGCTAAAACCCTTTTCTTTAGAACGCTTTATTGTGGCAGTGGATAAAGCATTGGAGAAAAGCCCCCTAACCCGCGCAGCGGACCGTCCCAATGGAGGCACTATTTACTCTGAGAAAACGGAGGATTATTTATTTCTGAAGGCAGATGGCAAAATTTTCAAAATCATGCACGACGACTTGCTGTTTGCAGAAGCACAGGGAAATTATACGAAGGTTGTCACCACGCAACATACGCTGCTCCCCAGCATGACTTTTTCAAGTTTTGAGGAATTACTTCCGTCAACGCACTTTTTACGGGTGCATCGTTCTTTTTTGATTAATAAAGCTAGAATCACCCACATCGAGGGAAATCGCGTTTTTATCCAGTCCCATGAGGTACCCATTGGTAGTAGTTACCGCGAAGGATTTCTAAAAACGCTGGGACTTTGAATGATTGGCCTCCAATCGCTTATTACTCCTCAAAGGAAAAGTATAATTTTTCAGGTCTGGGCTTATTTTATCCAACATTTTTTGCTTTTTTTACATAGAACGTCTTTCGACGGTTTCTTGTCAACCCACTGTTAACTTCTTAACTTTTCGTTGCTGGCTATGTCAATAAAAGTTGCTATTTCCCACAAAACCAAGTACATCTTCGACCGTAGCGTAAGCCTTTCTCCTCACGTATTTCGGTTACGGCCAGCGCCCCACTCACGGACGCCCATCGAAGGGTATTCTTTCAAAATTTCGCCAAAGAATCACTTTATCAATTGGCAACAAGACCCTTTTGGCAACTACCAAGCGCGGGTTGTTTTTCCCGAAAAAACCACTGAGTTAAGCGTTGAAGTAGAGGTCATTGCCCGAATGCAGGTCATCAACCCATTCGATTTTTTTGTGGAAGAGTATGCCACAAAATTCCCATTTAAGTACGACGACCTTTTAAGTAAAGAACTACTCCCCTATTTAGAAGCGCGCGAGTCAGGGGCATTGCTGGTCGATTGGATTGAGCAAAACAAAATCACGACCGATATAAACACCGTTGACTATTTGGTACACCTCAATCAACGGATTTTTAGCGACTTGTTTTACAATGTACGCATGGAGCCTGGGGTACAAACTTGCGAAGAAACCCTTACCAAACGCAGCGGTTCTTGCCGCGATTCGGCTTGGTTGTTCGTCCAAGTACTTCGTCATTTGGGCATTGCAGCGCGGTTTGTATCTGGTTATTTGGTGCAGCTGACCTCAGATGTCAAATCGCTGGATGGGCCTTCGGGACCTGAAAAAGATTTTACCGATTTGCACGCTTGGGTAGAAGCCTATATTCCTGGGGCAGGCTGGATTGGGTTAGATCCTACTTCGGGGCTGTTTGCCAGTGAAGGGCACATACCACTTTGCTGTACGCCAGACTTTGCAAGCGCCGCTCCAGTAACAGGGGCCACTGACGTTTGCGAGGTTTCGTTTGAATTTGACAACCAAGTGTTTCGGATTCACGAAGACCCACGGGTTACTAAACCCTACAGCGAGGCGCAATGGGAAGCCATTATGCAAGTCGGAAATGTTGTCGAAAAAGACTTACAAGACGGCGATGTACGGCTCACAATGGGTGGCGAACCTACCTTCGTTTCAATTGACGATTATGAGTCGCCCGAATGGAATTCCGCTGCTGATGGCCCACTCAAGCGCAAATTGGCGTACGACTTGGCCTTGCGCTTAAAAAATCGCTTTGCCCACGGTGGTTTGTTACATTTCGGACAAGGGAAGTGGTACCCAGGCGAATTATTTCCGCGCTGGCAATATGCACTTTACTGGCGGAAAGACGGCTTGCCAATCTGGAAAAATGATGCGCTGGTAGCCAAAGAAAATGAAACAAATTATACGTTTGAAGATGCCCATATTTTTGCCCAAGAACTAACAAAATACCTGGGAATCAATCCTCAAAATCTAAAGCCAACTTACGAAGACCCGATTTATTGGGCGCTTGAGGAAGGCAAACTGCCTGTCAATCTTGACCCGCTTGAGGTGAATCTCAAAGATTCGATTCAGCGGCAAACAATGGCTAAAATTTTTGAAAAAGGCTTAAACAACCCAACTGGTTACGTATTACCCCTCAAATGGCAGTATGAAACCAACGCTTGGACGAGCTGTTTGTGGGAATTTAGAAGGAAGCATGTCTTTTTAATCCCTGGAAATTCTCCCGCTGGTTTGCGTTTGCCTTTAGAATCTTTACCTAAGGTTGCCAAAGACAAAAAA
This sequence comes from Runella sp. R5_40, assembly GCF_057652295.1. NCBI lineage: Bacteria > Pseudomonadati > Bacteroidota > Cytophagia > Cytophagales > Spirosomataceae > Runella > Runella sp. R5_40. The sequence goes on from NZ_JBYFCH010000004.1 coordinate 158,058, forward strand.
GAGCCCATCGTAGAACGGAGCCCTTTTGAAGAATTGGATGACCTAGGAACCCACCATGCCACTGCCGAAAAAAGATTCGGAACCATTGCACCTGATTATCAACTACCTACCTCCTCCAAAAACGAGTCGAAAGAGGAAGAAGACAAATCCATTCTTTTTGAATTGAATACTTTCACCACTGCCTTGTCGGTGGAAGAAAGAGATGGAATTATTTACGTTTTTTTACCCCCAACCGATTATTTGGAGCACTACCTCGATTTGGTAGCTACGGTAGAAGTAACGGCCGAGAAATTACAAATGCCTGTGCGAATTGAAGGCTATACACCGCCTTCGGACTACCGTATCCAAAAATTGATGGTTACGCCTGACCCAGGGGTAATTGAAGTCAATATTCACCCCTCTAAAACTTGGCAAGAACTTGTTGACAACACAACCGCCCTCTACGAAGAAGCCTTTCTAGCGCGCCTTGGCACTGACAAATTTATGGTGGACGGCCGTCATACAGGCACGGGCGGTGGCAACCACGTGACCATTGGTGGCGCCAAACCTGCCGATAGCCCCGTGCTTCGTCGGCCAGATTTGCTGCGTAGTTTGCTTACCTACTGGCAGCATCACCCCGCGTTGAGTTATTTGTTTGCGGGGCCATTTATTGGCCCTACCAGCCAAGCGCCACGTTTCGACGAAGGCCGCGATGAGCGTTTGTACGAAGTTGAAATTGCCTTCGATCAAATCCCTGAAAACGAAGACGTTCCGTTTTGGATGGTGGACAGGATATTTAGAAACCTGTTGGTGGACATCACAGGCAATACCCACCGTACCGAATTTTGCATTGATAAACTGTACTCGCCCGACTCTTCTACGGGACGCTTGGGGATTCTCGAATTTAGGGCATTTGATATGCCTCCCCACAAGCACATGAACTTGGTGCAAAACCTCTTGGTGCGGGCGTTGATTGCCAAATTTTGGAAACAACCTTACAAGAAAAAACTCATTCGCTGGGGTACGGAGCTACACGACCGCTTCTTGCTGCCTCACTTTGCTTACCTCGACATGGTGGATGTCGTCAATGACTTAAAAGACGCAGGCTATCACTTCGACATTTCGTGGTTTGATGCCTTCTTTGAGTTCCGCTTCCCGCATTATGGCACTATTTCTGTCGGGAATATTCAGCTCGATTTGCGTCTTGGCATTGAGCCTTGGCACGTCTTAGGTGAAGAACTTTCCAGCGCTGGCACGGCTCGTTTTGTCGATTCGTCGCTCGAACGCCTTCAAGTCAAAGTAAGTGGTTTTGTGGAAGAACGTCACATCCTGATTTGTAATGGCTGCCGTGTGCCGTTGCGCAGCACAGGCGTGAAGGGAGAATACGTCTCAGGTATTCGCTACAAAGCCTGGAACCCACCGTCGGCGTTGCACCCTACAGTTGGTGTGGATGCCCCCTTGGTATTCGACATTGTGGATACTTGGAATAACCGCGTGCTGGGAGGTTGTACGTATTTTGTCACTCACCCGGGCGGCCGCAGCTTCGATACCTACCCTGTCAATAGTTATGAGGCCGAATCGCGGCGAATTAGTCGTTTCTGGGATTTTGGGCATACGCCTTCGGCCAAGCAAGACGCCATCGAAGTAATTACAAACCAAGGCGGTTCGGTTTCGCGTTTTATGGCCGAAAACAAAAAAGACCTCAAAATTGACACACCTATTGAACTTATCAATCCTGAATACCCAACGACGCTCGACTTACGCCGTTTTTGGCGAGCGCGTTAGTAAAAACGTTTTTCTAAATACCCTATTTGATGCTGACTGATACCCAAACTAGCCTCCTCCAATCGTATCGACGCGAAATAAGTACGTATGATGAAGTCATTGGGGCCGATGGGCTGGTGAAGCCCCATTGGAACAAACTTTTTGCATCTTTAGAAAAAATAGGGTTAAAAGAACTTGACTATCGTAACCAAGAAATAATCAACAGGTTACGAGAAAATGGCGTTACGTACAATGTCTATGAAAGTGCCGATGGGCTCAATCACCCTTGGCAACTAGACCCCATCCCCTTTTTAATTGAACAAAAAGAATGGGAACAAATTACGCTCGGTTTAAAACAACGGGCGCAGGTCTTGGACTTGGTGCTGCGGGACATTTATGGCCCGCAACGCCTTGTCCATGAAGGCATACTTCCGCCCGAGCTTATTTTTGACAACACAGGATTTTTCCGCCCTTGTTTTGACGTAAAACTTCCTTCCGAAAACCAGCTGTTACTTTACGCAGCTGACGTCGCACGGGGCCCCGACCGTCGAATGTGGCTGGTTGACAACCGTACCCAAGCGCCTTCTGGAGCTGGATATGCCCTCGAAAACCGCCGAATTATGAGCAAACTCCTTCCCGAACTCACGGAAGGGATGTACGTTGGGCGCTTGTTTCCTTTTTTTAATACCATTCACCAAACAATTCTCCGCCTCGCTCCTCACACCAAAGAGAACCCCAATGTGGTGTATCTTACCCCGGGTCCAAACAATGAAACGTACTTTGAACATGCCTATTTGGCCTCTTACCTTGGCTATACCTTAGCGCAAGGCGATGACTTGGTAGTGCGGGATGGCTATGTTTGGTTAAAATCTTTGGAAGGGCTGGAGAAAGTGGATGTTATCATTCGGCGGGTTGACGATGATTGGTCTGACCCCCTCGAACTCCGCGAAGATTCTCGACTTGGTGTACCTGGGTTGCTGCATTCGATTCGTTCGGGGAAAGTAGCTGTTATCAACCCTCCTGGTGTCAGTGCGCTTGAAAACAGCGCTTTGTTGTCCTTTATGCAATCTTGTTCTAAGTTTTTCTTGCAACAAGACCTTCTCATGCCCTCTATTGCCACTTGGTGGTGTGGACAACAGAAGGAATTAGGGTATGTGTTGGACAATTTGCACCGACTTATCATCAAAAAAGCCAATCGAAAACAAAAATTTCGGTCGGTTTATGGCAAAACATTGTCCAAAGAAGCCTTAGCACAGCTTCGACTTGAAATCCTGAAAACGCCCCACGAATACGTGGCGCAGGAGGAGGTAAGCTTGTCCACGACGCCGTCGTTGGTCAATGGAAAAATAGAACCCCGCTTGGCCTCTTTGCGGGCTTATATGGTATCCAACGGCTCCGATTATTGCATGTTGCAGGGGGGCCTGACGCGGAGTTCGGCCGAAAAAGACCGCTACGTTATTTCTAATCAGTACGGCGGAATTTCAAAAGATACGTGGATTGTTTCGGATACGGTGGCCGAGACGCCAAGTCGAATGACCAACACGGTCAAAAATACGGCTACGCCACACAGTACTTTACCCAGCCGAAGTGCCGAAAATTTATTTTGGGCAGGGCGTTATGCCGAGCGAACCATGTCGCTCACGAAGTTTCTTCGGATTGTAATCAGTGCCATCAACGAGAACGTGGACTTTCGCGGGTCGTTTAAGTTGGAATACATCGACATTTTGCTCAAATCAACCACGCACCTTACCCTCTCCTATCCAGGGTTTACGGACGAAAAAAATGAGCAGATTCGCGAAAATCCTTACAAAGAACTAGGTGAGTTGGTAAAAAACAGTCAAAAATCAGGAACTGTCGCCTCCAACGTCCAGTCATTTTTAAATAGTGCATTGGCCGTAAGCGACCGCTGGAATCATGATACCCGTCGGGTCATAACGCTGTTGGAAAACAGCTTGAAGAAAACCAAGAGCTTGGACATTCACAACCACAATTCCGTCCAAAATTTGTTGGACAAGCTCCACGGCAGGGTATTTACCTTTTACGGAACTCTCTCTGAATCAATGCCCCGCGACCATGCCTATCACCTCTTTGAAGCAGGCAAGTTGGTGGAGCGACTTCTGGCCAAAATCAGTGTATTACGTTCATGTTTTAGTTTCAAAAATGACGTTAATACCGAAAACGAACTGATTGAAGCCGTATTGACCAATCATTACCTATTGGTACATTACCGTCAGCTATACAAAAGTAGTTTTAACCTCGAAACCATGCTCGATATGGTGTTGATGGACGACAAAATTCCGTATTCGATTGCCTACCAGCTTGATTTGTTGGCAAAATGTCTGGCCCAACTACCCAACGTTTCGCCAACTATCCGTTTAAACAAAGCGGAGAAAGCCGTACTAGAAGCAGCAACCCAAATGAAATTAGCAGATGTTTCGCGGCTTGTTTTGGGGTCTCCTAACAAGCCTTTCCGAAAAGATTTCGACCAGCTTTTGTCGCGCGTGGCCAACCTCATTTCCTCTGTCACGGTGAGTCTCACCGACACCTATTTTACCCATACCTTTATTCAGTCTGTCTTGGTAGAAAAATCTGTAAACGACGCTACTAATGAGGTATAAACTTACCCACCGAACCAAGTACAACTATTTTGGGTCTGTCTCTACCTATCATAGTTTGGTGTGCCTGCAACCACGCCAACTTGAGGCGCAGATTTGTCGCCACTTTGAATTACGGATTTCGCCAGCTCCAGCCGAAATAGTCACCCGAACCGACTATTTTGGCAATACGCTCCATTATTTTTCAATTGACGTTGCTCACAAAGAATTGATTGTGGTTGCCGAAAGCGATGTAGAAAGTTTTGCCAAAGAACCCGTCAACGAGCCCCTTTCGATGACCTGCCAAGCAGCCAAAGAACATATTTGGGGTACGCGCGCCTTGAAGGTGGACTTGCTCCAATACCTGCTTCCTAGTCATTTCATTGCTTGGGACGACGAAATTACCGCCTTTGCCCAACGCTTTTTTTTGCCCGACAAATTGCTTTACACCTGCGTCAAAGACCTTTGTCACGCCATTTTTACCGAATTTAAGTTTGATTCTAATTTTACGACCGTTCAAACGCCCCTGCAAACGGTGCTCAAAGAAAAACGAGGTGTTTGTCAGGATTTTTCACATTTGGCCATTGCCAGTTTACGAAGCATGGGTTTTCCAGCGCGCTATGTAAGCGGTTATCTGGAAACCCTACCACCTCCTGGCAAAAAGAAACTCCAAGGCTCGGACGCTTCCCATGCTTGGGTATCGGTCTATATTCCGCCTTTTGGTTGGTGCGAATTTGACCCTACCAACGACATGATTCCGCAAGAACGCCACATTGTGACGGCCTATGGGCGCGATTACAGCGACATTGCTCCCCTAAAAGGTATTATTTTTAGTTCGGGACGGCATACATTATCGGTAGCCGTTGACGTCATTCCCAAAGGTCGATAAATAATTGGGTCAAACATCATTTTTTGATTTATCCCAATAACCCTATCTTTGACCCCAAAACTCATTCAGAATATCAGATATGCAGGATTTTTTGGAGAAAATAGGAGCACTTTGGCAGAAAATCACCACGCCTTTTCGAAAATTCGGGAAATGGCTCGGAGCTTTACTGTACCAGATGCTCGCCAAAATCGTGGGACTCGATCGTCTCAACGAATGGACCAACCAATACCAACAGCTTACAAAACGACTCTGGGATTACTACTACGCACGCGTTGATGTAAATTCACCCTACTACAAACCCGTCGTAACCGCCTGGAAAACATTTCTTTACGGATTTGGTGCTTTTGTTTTTTACATTTTTTGTGTCGAAACAAACTTCTTATGGCTCTGCGGAAGTATGCCGAGCGTCGAAGAACTACAAAACCCAAAAGTAGCGCAGGCTTCGGAGATTTATTCGGCAGATGGCAAACTTATCGGAAAATTATATACCGAAAATCGTACTCCCGTTGATTTCGATAGTTTGTCGCCCTACCTTGTTAAAGCCCTCATTGCGACAGAAGATGCTCGTTTTTATGAGCACTCGGGCATTGACTCCCGCGCACTTTTTGGGGTTGCCGTCGGAATTTTAAAAGGTGGCGAACGTGGAGGGGGTAGTACCATTACCCAACAGTTGGCCAAAAAGCTTTTTCGCACACGCCGTAAGTCGGCACGGGGGTTGCTTGGCAATATTCCTTTGATTAGAACGGTATTGTACAAAACCAAAGAGTGGTTGACGGCCATTCGGCTCGAACGGAATTTCTCCAAAGAGGAAATTTTGACGATGTATTTTAACACCGTTGACTACGGCAACAATACGTACGGAATCAAAACAGCCGCTCGTTTTTATTTCGATAAAGGGCCCTACAACCTGACTATTCAAGAAGCCGCCGTGTTGGTAGGGCTTCAAAAAGGAACAACCCTTTACAACCCCGTTAAAAACTATGACCGTTCGCTTATTCGTCGGAATACAGTGATGAATCAGATGGTGAAATACGGGTACTTAAAACAGACGACCGTCGATTCGCTATCTAAATCGCCGATTGACCTCAAACTGACTCCCGAGCGCTTTAACGACGAAAATAACGAATACGCGATTTATCAGTATTTCAACGGAAGTGTGGAAGATTTTATGGAAAAATGGGGGGAAGAAAACGATTACGACCCTTATAAAGATGGCCTTAAAATCTACACGACGATTGACTCACGGATGCAGAAATACGCCGTAGAGGCTACGTTTGAACGAATGAAAACACTCCAACAAACGTTTGAAAATCACTGGTTAAATCAAAATCCTTGGCGCGACGAAAAAGGGGTAGAAATTCCTAACTTTCTTACGGATGTAGCCAAGCGTACCGACCGTTACAAAGCCCTTTCCAAACGTTTTTCCAAATTAGACTCGACCGTCCGTCAGGATTCCATTTGGTATTATATGAATAAAAAAGATACCATGACCATTTATGATTGGAAAACGGGACGGGATAAAAAGGTCGTGATGAGCTCGATAGATTCGCTTAATTATTACAAACGCATTTTACGGGCGGGCATGATGGCCATGGATCCTTACACGGGTCAAGTAAAGGCTTGGGTAGGAGGTTTAAATTACAAATTTTTCAAGTACGATGCGGTTCAGCAAGGAAAACGCCAACCAGGATCCACCTTTAAACCGTTTGTTTACTGCGCTGCCATCGACAGTTCGGCTTTTAATCTTTCTCCTTGTGATAAAATGAAAGACGAACCTTTTGAGATTGAAGTTCGGGAGAAAGTCAAAGGCAAAGACACAACCCGCATCTGGCGACCAAAAAACTCTACGGGTGGTTTTACGTACCAAGAACTGACGCTTCGTAGGGCATTGGCTCGCTCCATTAACTCCGTTACGGCGCATTTGACCAATCGGATTGGGGCGCAGGCCGTTGTTAAATATGCCCAAAAACTAGGAATAACCACCGCACTAAAACCCGTAGCTTCTATCGGACTTGGTCCTTTTGACGTCTCACTTTTCGACATGGTAACTGCCTACAGCGTTTTCCCTAATCACGGCAAACACACAGACCCTATCGTGGTGGCTCGTATTTTAGATTCCAATGGCAGTGAAATTGCAAGTTTTGCCCCAAAAAGTAAGCAGGTTATCAGCGAAGAATCAGCATTTTTGATGGTTCACATGCTCAAAGGCGGTATTGAAGAACCAGGTGGAACTTCGCAAAATATGTGGACTTTCGGTAGTTTATTCAAAAAAGGATTTGAAATCGGTGGTAAAACAGGTACTACTTCCAACAACTCTGATGGCTGGTTTATGGGTGTCACCAAAGACCTTGTGGTAGGTGCATGGGTAGGCGGCGACGACCGAAGCATCCACTTCCGCAGTACGAACCTGGGCGAAGGGGCCAAAACAGCCCTTCCATTGGTGGGACGGTTCTTGGAAAAAGTCTATGATGACCCTAATATCGGCTACGTTCGTGGACCATTCCCTAAACCAACCATTGCCATCCTGAAAAGTTACCGTGATTGTGCGCCATCATCACCGATTGAAAACTTAGCTGACTCGACTAGCACAGTTAATGATACGTTGGATATGTTACCAACATTTGATGAAAGTGACCACGACCCTCAAGTCCCCGTGGATACGACAAATTCTCGTTGATAATCGGTCGCAAATAACCTCCAATAATGCAAAAACCCCGTTTAACTTTAAGGTTAAACGGGGTTTTATTATAGCAGAGCGACCAATGTTACTTACTCATTTTTAGCACTTTCAAGGTTGTTTGCTTAGAGCCCGCATTGATCCGTAGGAAATACATTCCGTTGACCATTTGACTCACATCAAACTCCTCTTGGTGCTGGTTAGATTCAGGAACAAACGAGCGTCCAAGCACTTTTCGACCAGAAATATCCATTAAATCTAGGTTTACCGAAACACCTTTTACATTTTTTACCTTCAAGTAAAGGGTCTGAGAAACAGGGTTGGGCGCGATTTCGGCGAGTTCATTTTGTTCTACTGTCGCCAAGCTTTCAGCTGCTTCTCTTGCAGCTCCTACGCCAATTCCATCTTTCGATTGGATTCTAAACCAGAATTCTTGATAGGCAAGCACATTTCCTTGCGCCTGACGAGTAGAAGGGTAAATACTTCCCCATCCTTTCATATCCCAGTAGCGAATACCAAGTTTATAAGAACCTTTGGGCAAGCCTACATCATAGATATTCCCGCCGCTACCATTGTCAAGATAGAACCCATAAGCAGGGTGGTTTTGTGCATAAAGTTCACGGAAACCATCACGGTTTGCATACATAAAATAGGGAGCGTTGTTTTCGTGGGTATTGTATGAACGCACCACGCCCGTTTCGGGAGCCGCCGACATATTATAGGTTATTGAACCGTCAGTGCCTAAATTACAGGTTTCTACTTCAATCGTCCAGTACCGAGGAGCAATTTTGTTTACATTTTCTACAAAGTAAACCGTTGGGTTGTTTTGGGTGCTTTTTTCAAGGCTTGGCCCCGCATCTGGTGTGATAAAATTGGCACTCCAATCTGATTTCGTAACCACAGCTCCCGACTTCACACCCGATTGTGAACCACCTACATTATAGACCGTTAGGCTAAATGCCCGCCAGTTTATTACTTTAGAAGCACTCATTGGTGTCTCACAACCGCCCGCCAAAACACATTTGGCACTGTATGACGCCGTTGACATAGAAGCAGAACTTACTTCTAAAGTCGCTCCGTTTACGTTTGTATTCCAAACCACTGTTGAGCCAGCAGGGCAATTGGTTGTCAAACGAGCCGTTTGGCCTGCACACAGGTTATCATCGCCAATAACCGACACTATTGGAGCTACGCCTGCTTGATAAACAGTGAAAGTAACCACATCACTGGCTTCGCTCATACACCCACCCACACTTTGGCATTTAACGTAGTACGAAGAGGTCGTTGTTGGCGTTTGACTTGGTAAGGTTACAGGTTGGTTCGTTGCTGCATTGTACCAAATTGTCACGGTATTTCCACAACTAGCATTGGATAAAAATGGCACAGATGCGCTTGAACTACAAATACTTAAAGGTAAAATTGTTGCAGTTGGCTTTGGAAGAGCTGGGTAAATTCGCAGTGACATAGCACCAGATTCTGGCCCTAAACACGCTTCAATACCTGTCCCTGCTTGGCAACGTACCCGATAATTGTGATTGTTCCCATCCACCATTTGGGTTGGAATTGTTGCCGAATATTCAGCACCATCGACAGAAATCAATAGCTGTTGACCGCTTGGACAAGCACTAGAAAACGTAATATCTGCGCCTACCAAATCACAAAAACTAGCCGATTGTCCAACCGTAACCATTTGTCCGTCGGCCGTTAAACTAACGTTTGTTGGTGTACTTCCCACTGGTAAAGCTGTAAAAGTAATTTTTGCGCGTTCAGCACTTTCACAACCCGTCAAGACGTCTTTACACGCTACGTAGTAATCTTTTGTCACCAAAGGTGTCTGATTTGGCACCAACACCGTACTGCCACCCGTTGGAGCATCGTACCACATCGCTGTTTTATCAGTACCACAGCTTACCGTTGAGTACATAGAGACAGGTTCTAACACAGGACAGCGGCTACTAGGTACCAGCCCTCCTGTTACTGTCAGCGTAGGCAATGCTTTTACTTGAACTGAAGCTGTCGTAGAAGTTGAACAACCGTTATTGCTCACCAAATAAGTAACTTGAACAAAACCCGCACTTACGCCTGTTAGTTGACCCGTAGTAGGATTAACGGTTGCTACTGCGTTATTATTTCCGCTCCAACTACCACCACCTAAACCATTGGAAGTAAGCGTTATGGTATTACCAGCACAAACTGACAATGGAGAAATCGTTCCTGCGTTTGGCAAGGCTTTGCCCGTAATGGTTTGATTAACTGTAAACGAACAGCTAGGATTAAGCGCATAAATTGCGGTAACCGTAATAGCTCCCGCTCCCGTAACCGTTAATAAATTTCCAGAGACCGTAGCTGGGCCAGTTGCAGAGAATGTTACTGCACCACTTGCCGAAGTAGTGAGGGTACGGGTTTCGCCTACGCACATTGCTGCATTGCTACTCGTCATCGCAAACACAAACGTTGTATTGGTGCCAGCGACATTGAAAGCATCGGAGTCTTGGTTGGTAATTGTTCCCGTATTATTAGAAATAGTACTCGCTGCCGTAAAACCATCTTCTTGTTTGGTAATAGCCCCTTCATTGTTAAACGTACCAGAAGTGTTAACAATAGCGGGTCTTGATTCTATTGTGGCACAGGTTTGATTGGTAAACGTTCCTTGGTTATCAATCCCTTTCGCCGTACTACTTGCAGCCCTCAGCGCCATCGTAATAAAGATTTGCGAATTGGGCGCATTGGTAAACGTCCCTGTATTTAAAATTCCCTTTTGTCCAGCCTTGCCAATCCGAATCAATTTATTGTTGATAAAAGTAGCCGCGTTGTTAATCCCATTGAAGGCTAAGCTATCGGTTTGGGCAATGAGAATTTCTCCATTATTGGTAAAAGTTCCAGTTGAGATACCTATCCCATCGGTAGTTATCATATCAAGGAGAATTTTTCCAGTAGCGGTGTTAGTAAACGTTGAGTTTGTTCCAAATTGGTCTATTCCCTTTGATCCCACAGTATCGATTTCTATAACGCCAGCATTGACGATGGTACCACCATTATTGTTAATGCCAGATTGATGACGCCCACCTTCCACTCGACCGTTATTGTAAAACGTTCCTGTATTGTTTAGCAATGGGCTACCAAAATTAGAAAAGACCAATGAAGCATCATTCTGAATCGTACCTGAATTAATGATTGGTGACCCAATATAGACAGCATTAATGCTGAATGTACTAGGCAAAATTAATTTACCAGAATTTTCAATTACATTGTTTATACTGTGAATTTTATGCTCCCCATCAATTGTCATGTAACCAGAATTTTTTATAAAAAAATTGGTATTAAACCATGCCCTAGCAAGAGCTGAACCCACGATAAGCGTATCGCTATTATCGAAAGCTCCACTGGCAGTAGTCCCAGAACTTCCAAAAGTTACTGGGACATTGATACTCATGTACTTCTCATTTTTGATAAATGAGGTAATCCCTTCCGCCGAAATAGAACCATTCAGGTACGTAAAGCGTCCCTTATTTAAGATAAGAGGGCCTCCCAAATTTCTAAACGACGTGCTACAGTTGTTTACAAAGTAGGCATTTGGCTCATTGAGAATGGAGGAACTCCCTGTTGATATTTTTAAGGTGCAACCTGTGGCGGTCATAAAGGTGTTTAGGTTCTTTATGGCCGAGCCACCGGTTGCTGAAATATCAAAGGTTGCCGAACCACCCAGCGAAATAGTTCCTTGGTTAACTATAGCAAATTCATTCCCCTGCACTGTCCATATTCCATTATTAGTAATACTCCCTGTAGTTTTGTTTACGACAGCGCTATCTGCGTTATAACTCGTCTCAAACAGATTGTTATTTTCAATGACTCCCTCATTTCTGAGATTGGTTGTTGTGGTACGAGTAATCCAAAAGCTACCAGTAGCCGTATTCAGCAATTTCGCACCATTTCGGTTATAAACCCCTCCCTTATTTCCTCCACTCTGCACCCTAAATGTGCCTTCATTGAGCAGGTATTTTTTATTGTCAAGCAAAATCCCATCTTGGTGATCTCCAATTTGAAACGTTGCTCCTACTCTATTAATCAGCGAATCTGCATTGATAAATTGCGGCCCAGTAACTCCCTCTCTTACACTCATTGTACCTGCATTATCAATTTTACCTTCATTAGAAACCCCACCGTTTTCTGCACTTTCGACGTTAAAAACGGCCGTTGAGGTTGTGTTCAACAACTTAGCCCCTGAATAATTATAGAAGCCCAACGACAACCCTCCAAAGACATTGAAAGTACCTGAGTTAGTAATCGTGCTCGAATTTTTAAGACGACTTCCTGTACCCTTGGCGACCGAAAAAGTAGCAGTGTTTACTAACGACGCTCCCGCTTGGTTAATAAATCCGTCACGAAAAGCAGAATCCAGCTCGGTTGTGCCATTGTTGGTAAATGTTCCTCCGTTGGTAACACCATCGACGTCACTCCCTGAAACCCGTAGTTTTCCGCCGCTGGCCACAGTGACACTCGCGCCCGCGGCAATCGTAAGAGAACGTGCGCCCGCGTTGGCTGTCACTACTGGATATCGTCCATTTCCAACCACTGGAATTTGAACATGGTTACCTATCAAAAAACCAAAATTTGGTGTACCCGTAGCCACGGCACTATTCACCAGCCAGTTGCCTGCCGTATGCCAATCGGTGCTAATAGCACCTGACCACACATAAACATCCAAAACTGGTGGATTCGTCATTTTTTTGACCGAAATGACTCCGAAAGTTTCGGGTACAATCGTACCGCCCGCAGTGGGAGCAATCAAAGCCCAAGGCTCATTATTAGAAACTTTCACTTCGTTTCCTTTGAGCGTATAGGTACCGTTTTGTTCCTTTAATGAAACCTTTCGGCGCGATTTGTTGGGAGCAGACCACGCTTGACCAGCTGCCCAACAGAGCAAGACAAGCAAATACAGAAGGCGTTGTTTAGAAATAGACATTTGACATGTGGGGATTTATTAATTTGGTAATAGAGTAAAATTCAATACGTTGTAAAGATTTCCTTTTCTGAGCGTATCGGGCTGGATTTTTCATCTTCAAGGTGTTCGGTTTTGTGCCAGTACAAGGGAGAAATTAAGTACTCGGCATACGCCTTCACCCCCGATGCTATATGAAGAATTAAGTACAAAAACCAATCCTTTAAAATACGCAGCGGCGAAACTTCAATGCCCATGCGTCGGTAGGTCAGGTAATTTATGGCACAGGTGAAAACTAGATTGAACGAAAACAACCCCCAAAGCGCCACGCTCATGATATAGACATTCCAAAGGGAAAGATTGCCCCACGTCATATAAATGGGAATATATAGATTAAAGAAAGGCACCAGGGCCGCCGAAATCATGGGCAACCAAAAACTTATCCATGCTTCTCCCCGCCAGCTATCACTCATAAACGTACGCCCCAAATGCACCAATTGCGTAATAAACAGCCCTTTGTTCCAACGCGTACGCTGGTTTATCCAGCCTTTGGGCGTATCTGGACAGGTTTCGGTCGTGACAGAATCGAGGATTTGGAGTTTAACTCCGTTCTCTGATAGTCGCACACTCAGGTCGGCATCTTCGGTCACGTTGAAAGGATCCCATGCGCCTGCCTCTTCAAGGGCTTTTTTGGAGACAAAAAACGAATTTCCCCCGAGTCCAAAGGGTAAACCTTGCGCCGATAATTCGCTCAAATGCCGTTCGTACCACTCGTAATATTCCCCCGCAAAGTTTCGGGTGAGCCAGTTTGTACCTGCGTTTGAAATACGAATTTTCGACTGAAAACATGTTTCTTTCTTAGCCTGTAAAAGAGCAGTTGCCGCCACTTTCAATTGACTAGGCTCTGGCCTACTTTCGGCATCATACACCGTGATATACGTACCCGTAGCCTCGCTTAGTGCGTACAGCAACGCCCGCCCTTTGGTAAAAGGAGGAAGCTCAGGTATGTGAATAATCCGAAAAGAAAATGGCAAATCAATTTGAGCCAGGCTGCGTTGGGTAACCACATCGGTATCTTCCACAACAATCAACACCTCTTTTTGGTCGCTAGGATAATCTAAATTTTCAATGGCTTGCAGGGTCGCATGAATTACTTCGTCTTCGTTTTTTAGGGGTACTAGAATCGAAAACTTCGGCCATTCATCCACTCGTAGCGAAGGTGTTGTGCTTTTTTTTGTTCGGCGATAAAAGTTGTTACTTACCCTAAAACTCAACAGCAAGATGTAGTTGAGAAAACCTAAGCCAAAGAAAAACAATCCCAGTGTTTGCGAGAAGAATACGCCCGTTATGATGACAACAACAACCAACGACAATAGAAGAATGCGCGTACGTTTGCCTATTTTTAGGAGAGCAGTTTTATCGCCAAGTAACGACAACTGAAATTGCGCACGTGAGTCCATCAAACGGCTAGAGTTAAAATAGAGTTTTTGTAACATGAGTAAGAGTCTGAAATTATGTATTTTACTGCTTCAAGTCAACAATTTATTACTTTATTTGCAACAAAATCAACTATTTATGCCTTATTATAAAATTTATTAAAAGATTCATTTTTTGCCATAAACTAGTCATCTATTAATGATACAACTTAAAAATACCCACCTCCAAGTTCAGATTCATCCCAAAGGAGCAGAACTTCAACAACTGTTTCATGTACCCTCGCAATCAGACTATCTCTGGAATGCACAAGCTGTTTGGGGCAAACATTCACCTGTTTTATTCCCCATTGTTGGAAGCTTAAAGGGCAATACCTATCGTTACCAGAAAATTGACTATCAGCTACCTAGACATGGATTTGCTAGGGATAAAGTCTTTTTAGTCGAAGAACAAACCGAAAATAAAGCCACCTTTTTACTTACCCAAGATGAAAGCACTTTGGCCAATTATCCGTTTGAATTTGAATTGAGGCTTATCTACGAAATTGTGCAAAATCAATTAAACGTTACGTATCAGGTTCATAATCCTGCCGCAAATCAATTGTGGTTTTCTGTGGGAGGCCACCCTGCTTTTCATGTACCTTTTGATAAGAGAAGAACGTACGACGACTATACGTTAGATTTTAATACAGAAGAAGAATTATGGCGTTGGCCTTTGTCCCCTGACGGACTTATTGAAACTCAACCTACGTTGGTTTCAACAACAAATAGTTTGGCTTTAACCAAGTCGCTTTTTTACGAAGATGCACTGGTATTTAAACACCTCAACTCTACTGCCGTTACGTTAAGCTCAGTAAAAGGTAGCAATTCACTTACGTTTGGCTTTCGTGGTTTTCCTTACGTGGGCATTTGGGCGGCCAAAGATGCCGACTTTGTGTGCATTGAGCCTTGGTGTGGAATTGCTGACAGTGTCGATTCTACGCAAGAATTGACGCAAAAAGAAGGAATTATTTGCCTAGAAAGTAACCAGACGTTTGAACGTACTTGGTCGGTTTCCATTGCTGAGAGAGACTAAAAAGCGCAAGCCTCCGAGTTGAAACAATTCGGAGGCTCGCCTTTTTTGTAATGCTATTTAGGTTCGTAAAACCCTTGCAGCCGCTCAATCATTTCTTTGGGAGCGCGCGTTGGGCGGTTGGTCGTTCGGCTTAAAAACAAAAGTGTCGTTTTTCCTGTGTTCAACAATGTACCTTCCTGGTTCCGTATTTCGTACTCAAAGACAATCCGTGCCATTGGTAACTCTGGAATCGTCACTTTGATGCTAAGTTCATCATCATAACGAGCGGGTTGGAGATAACGCGAATAGTTGTCATACACGGGCATCATTATGCCACTGTCCTCCATCTCGCGGTACGACATACCCAAACTACGCAAAGCTTCTACCCGACCAATTTCATAAAAACGGCCATAATTACCGTAATACACGTATCCCATTTGGTCGGTATCGGCGTAGCGAACACGGACGCCTTTGTACTCATAGACAAACATGGGCAGTGATTATTTGATGTTTAATTTATTAAGCGCTTCTTGGTATATTTTTGCGTTTTTGAGGTGATCTTCGTAGGTAACCGCGAAGTCGTGGTAGCCCAATAATTTACCATCTGGGTCGATTTTTACGCAGAAATACAAGTAATCATGCTGTTCAGCATTCAAAACGGCGTTGATGGCATCCGTGCTTGGGATGTTGATTGGCCCTGGAGGCAATCCCAAAACGCGGTACGTATTGTAAGGAGAATTGAGAGCCGAATATTTACTCGTTACCCGCTTAATGCTAAAATCACGCCACGCAAAAATCACCGTAGGGTCAGCCTGTAAAGGCATACTTTGTTTGATACGGTTGAGATACACACCCGCAATGCGCGGCATTTCGTCGGTTCGGTTGGTTTCGGCGTCCACAATCGAAGCCATTACCGATACCTCTGCTTTAGAATACCCCAACGCCTTGGCCTTAGCTATTCGTTCGGGCGTCCAAAACTTGTTATACTCATCGTGCATACGTCCCAAAAACTTATCCACTTTGGTTGTCCAAAATATCTCATACGTATTAGGCAAAAACATGCTTACGATGTTTGTGGTATCAAACCCGTACTTTTGGCATACCAGAGGATCATTCAACAATCGGCCTAACGTATCTGCGCCAAACGCAAATTTTGCCCCAATTCGCTTCACCAAATCCTCTTTAAGTCGAATATTATTGAAGGTCAACCGAACAGCATCTTGACTGCCATTGCGAAGTTTTTGGATGGCCTCTAAGTTTCCCATTTTACGGGTTAGAACATACCGTCCAGGTTTTACTTTTTCGGGTAAATCGAGCAATTTAGCCAAAAAACGAAACGACATCTGGTCATTTACTACGTCGTTTTTTTTGAGCGAGTCGAGCACCGTTTCGTAGGTAGCCCCCGCAGGAATCAACAGGGCAAAGTCTTTGTCTTTCCCTTGTTGAAAGTTGGGTGTTTTGGCCAATTGCCAAAAATAAAAGGAGAATGATGTGATGATTACCGTAACGGTAACAAACAAGCCAATTTGAAAATTACGAGACATGATAATGAGTCAATTTGAACAAATGAACGAGGCTGCCAATAGAATCTACGGTGCAAAAGTACACGTTCACTTTGGTTTTTCTACGAAAACAGTCGCAAGTTTACCGAACAAAACAAGAATTGAGTACCTTTGGAGTTTAACAAAGATTGTCTTATAACATCACAATGGACGCAAAAGAAGAGTTATTACGCATTATTGACCAATTTAATCTAATCTACGAAAGTGAAGGAGCATGGCATGGGCCATCGGTGGTAGAAGTATTGAGCGATGTATCGTGGGAAATGGCTGCCGAAAAAATCATGCCGAATACCCATTGTATCGCCGAGCTTCTTTATCACATGACCACCTGGCGCATTTTTGTCATCAAACGATTACAAGGTGACGGTGAGTATGAAGTAACAAAATCACGCGACTGGAAGACGTTCCCGATGTTTGATGAGTTTGAATGGGAAGCACTCCAAATGGAACTTAGTTTGAGCCAAGAAGAGCTTATTGCGGAGCTTGAAAAGCGGGAAGATGACGAATTTTTAGAAGAAATCGTACCAGGACGGGAGTACGATTATTATACCATGCTTCACGGAATTTTACAGCATGATTTGTACCACGCGGGTCAAATCTCCATTCTCAAAAAAGCACTTACTTACAAAGGTTTGGGCAAACAAAGCCGTAACGACGAAGACGACTATTACCGCTCAGGTGGTATTACAGACTTCAATGACATGTACTAAGTCGATATGCCTTAGCCAATTATGTATCCAACCCATCATTCACGACATTCTTTGTTGGCTTTGCTGTGTTGGCTGCTGTGTAGCAGCGTAGTTGCCCTTGCCCAATCTAAAACCGTCTCGGGTAGATTGGCAGTCAATGACACTCGGCTGTATTACGAAGCGGCAGGAAAAGGCGAAACAGTGGTCTTAATCCATGGATTTGCCCTCGACAACCGACAGTGGGATAGCCAATGGTCAAAATTAAATAAACGATACCGAGTTATTCGATACGACGTGCGTGGGTTTGGACAATCAGCCCGCGCACGCGACCCCCACGACCCCACCGACGACCTCAAGGCATTATTAGATTCATTGGGTATCACACAAACGCACCTTGTTGGGGCGGGAATGGGTGCTAACATTGCACTTCATTTTGCGGCTCGTTATCCTCAACGTGCCCTTAAAATCGTTGCTGCTAACACCGAGCTTGATGGTTTTGAGGAATATACCCCCGAATTATCGGCGTCGCTTCACAAAGCCGTTGGCATTATTTCTCAGCAAGGGTGGCACGACGAACAGCAAGAATTTTGGCTTCGTTCGCCTTTCACGCGTTTGTACGCGGCCGAAGACCGCGCGGTCATTCGACTGAGTGAAATGACCGCCGACTACCATGGTGACCACCTCATCAATCCCCGTATCAACCCGTACTTTGGCCCCCCTCATACCCTAGAACTACTTCCGCTCATTCAAGCCCAAACCCTTATTTTGACAGGAAGTAAAGAAGAGGAAACGTTTCATCGGATGGCGAAAGTGATGGCCGAGCGTATCCCGAATTCTTCTACCTTTGTCGTTAAAAACTCAGGGCATTTGTCCAACCTTGAGAAATCAACCATTTTTACTTCAACACTTCTTCACTTCTTAAAAAATGGAATTAGACAAACGCCGTAGATGGTCTAAAATCGCAGCCATTGGTATGGGCTTTGCCACCCTGGTCAGCATTTTTGCAGGCTTTTATGTAGAATGGAACTTCCCACGTATCTTGATGGTGATTTGCTTTGGCGCAAGTGCCGTTTTATATACGTACCAATACCGACAATTACAGAAAGAGGAAGAATAACATCCGCTCTTATGAAGTACACAAAACTTTATTTCGCCGCCCTTCTTAGCACAATGGGCACGTATTCGTTTGCTCAAGACCAATTTGGGGGACACATCACAGGCCAGCAGTGGCAAGTCATTTCTTCGCCATCGGCCAACATTATTTTTCCAAAAGGCATCGAACCGCAAGCTCAGCGAGTGGCTAACGTGGTGAATTTTATAGACCTTAACAACCGTCGTTCCATCGGCGATAAAAAAGGACGCATTAACATTGTTTTGCAGACCCAAACTGTTAACCCCAACGGATACGTAGCCCTAGCGCCCTTTCGGTCTGAGTTTTTTTGTACACCTCCCGCATCCAATCTCCTTTTGGGAAGCCAAAATTGGCTGGATGTGTTGTCTGTCCACGAATACCGTCACGTACTTCAAACCCTCAATTCGCGCCGAGGCATTACCAAGCTTGGTTCAATTGTGCAGGGACAAGGATTATGGGCTGTGATGAGTGCCCTGAGTATTCCTAACTGGTACAGCGAAGGTGATGCCGTTATTTCTGAAACCGCTCTTAGTAAAAACGGGCGTGGAAGAACCAGCTTTTTTACTCTTGAGCAACGTTCGTTGGCCAACGTCGGAGTAAATTATTCCTACCAAAAAAATCGGAATGGTTCTTATCGCAGTCTCGTGCCAGACCATTATCGACTTGGCTACTTGATGCTGACCCAAGCTCGTCAATTGAAAGGAAACGACATTACGGCCAAAATCCACGCCGAAGCTGCTCGCTACAAAGGAATTGTGTATCCATTTTCGAGAGCACTCAAACGTAACCTTGGCTATAATTCTACCAATTTGTACAAGCTTGCCTGGAAAGAAAATAAACAAGCGTGGCAAGAACGCCTCGATGCTACGGCGTTGATTCCAACGCAAGCCGTCACCCAAAAAAACAAGCGAACGGTGACTGACTACCGTTATCCACGGGCTTGGAAAAATGACATTCTCGTTGCTCGAAAAAGCAGTTACAAACAAACCGACCAGCTTGTCCAGCTCGAAAACGGCAAAGAAAAAGTACTGACAACCATCGGCTATAACAACGACGATTTCTTTAGCCTGAACGGAAACACTGTCGCCTGGGCCGAACTATCGCGCAACCCGCGTCGCGGTTATCAGGATTTTACCAACATCTATCTATTTGATTTACAAACCCAACAAAAAAGACAACTTACCCACAAAACCCGTTATTTTTCTCCTATCGCCTCGCCCGATGGCCGTAAAATTGCGGCGATCTATGTATCTCCGATGCTGAAAAACGAAATTCACGTGCTAGATGCCATTTCAGGAAAACTATTAGAAACCATCACTAGCCCTGACAATTATTTCTTTTCTCGGCTGGCATGGACCGAAAACGGGGACGCACTGGTTAGCATTGCCAAACACCAAAGCCAACTGGCACTTGCCAAAATTAACGTCAATGAAAAAGGAATTACACTTTTAACTCCTTGGACGTACCATACGATTGAATCGCCAGTCATTTCCAACGATAAAGTCTATTTCAATGCCTCCTTTTCAACCATCGATAATATTTATTGTACTGATTTAGCGGGGAGCAAAAAAATCTCAAAAGTCACCTCCGTTCCCGTAGCTGCTTTTGAGCCCGAAATAAGCAAAGACGGCAAAACGCTTTATTTTTCGGAGTTTACCAACATGGGCTATGTCATTTCAAAACAATCACTTGACGCCAGCAACCCTGCCGAATTTGTGGTGAAAGAACCTTTTGAATTACCCATTTTTAAAGCCTCTAATTTCCCCGAAGAAGGAGGTTCTATTTTTGAAAAACTACCGACTCAAGAATATGGCGTAAAATCTTACCGAGGGTTGTTCAAAGGCTTAAAGTTGCACAGTTGGAACATTATTCCATCACCAAGCAATCCGTCTTTAAGCGTCCAATTCGATAATTTCCTCAACGATGTTTCACTGAGTTTTGGGGGAAGTGCCAACTTTAACGAAGCGGGGAGTAATTCGTTTAATGCCTTGCTAAAAATTGCCCGTTTCTACCCTGATTTTACCTTCATGACGGAGTATGGACAACGTAGTACCGCCGTTTTGCGCAACAACCAAGTGGTTAATCAGCAGTTCAATGAGCTTGACCTTTCAGCCCAGGTAGCGATTCCTCTCCGCTGGCTCAAAGGCAATTTCTCTACGTCGCTGATGCCTTATGTCACACTCACCCAGCGAAATTTGACCAATTTTACCATTGATAACGTAGCTAGTAAGCCCGACAACTCGTTTTTGAGTAGTAATGTGGGGCTGACCTTTAGCACAGTTCGTCGTAGGGCCTACCAAAACGTTGGGCCACGACTTGGTTTTGCTCTCCAATTGGCCAGCATTTCTACCCTAAATGGGGACGACAATTCCAAAACCGTTGCTTCTAGTGCGGTGTATCTTCCAGGCATTGGTAAAAATCACGCCATTCAAGTCAGAGGAGCTTTCCAGAAAGAACTCTTGAGTAATTCTTACCAATTCTCCGATACCTTTGTCTATCCACGCGGCTACAACGCCCCTGCCAACGACCAAGTGACAAGCCTAGCGGTCAATTATGGCTTACCACTTTTTTACCCCGACGCGGGTTTGTTCGGAATTACGTATTTTAAGCGAGTAAGGGCCAATCTTTTTTACGATTACGCCATGACCGAACGACTTATAGCGAAAACCAAAACTACCTACCGTTCGGCAGGAGCTGAACTTATTTTTGACAATACTTTTTTAAATATCTTACCCCTCAGCATTGGGCTTCGGAATTCGTTTTTACTAGACAAAGACCCCATTAACCCAAGCCAATCTTTCCATTTTGGTATATTCGTTTCGACAGGTTTGTGATTTAGATTTGAAAAACAATCAAAAACAGATGTAGAAACAACACATTGTTCATAGTGGAATAGATAGATTCATATTATCTACAAACTCAATTGAATAATGGATAAGAAAATTACCATAGATTAACCATTTTCAAGCGATTCTGCCTGAAATACACTCAATCGCCACTATTCACACGTTAATTCAAGCAATATAAAATACAAGAAAACTAATTAAACATTGTATTTAGTAAATGCTTCCGTAAAATAAAATGTTACTTTCAAAGGATGCAAAGCGTCGTAAGAATAGCTATTTTTACGGCCAATAATCCATAAATATTCTTCTCAGAACCTGAACATATTTTGTTCATCAAAAAAACTATGAAGTTGTTTTATGGCTAGTCGTAATTAATTCCTTTCTGAATTGTGCTGATTATGAACCGTTTGAAGATGTACTGGAAGCTTACACTAGTTTTATTTTTTACGTATTTTATTCATTTGCACTGTTTCTCTCAGTGTAAGCAAGACTATTCTTGGGCGACGTGGAGTAACTTTAAAGGAAGGGAAGCCACTGGCACTATCCAAGTAAATGGCCGCCCTGTTAACGTCACCATGAGCGCCAATTATGAGTTTGGTTCTACTGACAAAATATATGGGTTTGAGAATTTTAGTGGGTACAGTGGCGTAACTGTAATCCCAAACGCTACTGTTCCGAGAACAGAGTGGACTGCTGGTGCAGGAGGAACAACAACCATGTGCTTTTCTGAACCAGTAACAAATCCACTCTTACTAATTGCATCGCTTGGTAGAGATTTCCCCAATACACCTGGCGAACAAATCACTCCTGTTAGTCTTCGTTTAGATCAACCATATGTAGTTGTATACAATGGTATTGGAATGAATTATACTAGTTCATATACTATTCGTGGTTTGGAGGGCTATTCCATATTACTATTTCCTGGCACTTTTACTTGTTTAACCATTTTCTCCGATACACCCGAGGATTATACAAATATCACTTGGGGGCTTCAACCTCCTATCTTTCCTGTTAAAATTACCGAAGACTCAAAATCATGCGGAAGTACTGTTTTAACTGCAAGTGGCGGCACTTCTTATAGGTGGTCTGGCGGAAAAACACCCACAAATGCAACCAACACCTTTGAAGAAAGTGGAGTTTACTCCGTAACCGCGACAGACGCTAATCGATGTACTTCAATCGCCCTAAAAGTTGTTAATGTCCCCCCCAAAGTACAAGACGCTACGATTAACAAAACCATTTGTCAAGGTGAAATCTATGATGGGTATTCCTCCAGCGGAACTTATAAAGATAACTTTAAAACAGCCCTAGGCTGCGATAGTAGCCGAACCTTGAATTTGAGTGTAATCGGTTTGCCTCAAGTCGCTTTTAACGCGACCAACGAATTCTGTGAGGGAAATATCGTAGAGTTATCACCAACTATTACTCCAAACAACCTCCCAGTTTCTTACAAATGGACGACAGGAGAGACTACTTCAAAAATCAACGTGGCAAAAACAGGAACCTATGCCATAACCGTTTCTAATGGTGCTTGTTCTAAATCATTTTCTACCACCGTTGTCGTTGGTAAACCACCTGAATTAAAACCAAATGAAACCCTTTGTTTTGCATCTCCTTCGATGGTATTAGAAGCAGGAGCACTAGGCACCAATACCTATTCGTATTTTTGGGCCTCTTCCAATACAACCAACCCTCAGTTAACTATTTTCCAACCTGGAACATACGCCGTAAAGGTGAGTACATTAGGTGGCGGATGTGTTACAAGCAGAACCATTACTGTATTGCCAACCCCACAAATTGATTTAGGACTTGACAAACTTACTTGTGAAGGCGAGGCTGTTACCTTACGTCCAAACGTCAACGCTTCTGGGGGAAACATTAACTACAGTTGGTCAAATGGCAGCACAGGTATCGAAACAAAGGTGTCTCAAAGTGGTCAATATATTTTAACAGCGACGCAAGGACCTTGTTCTGGCCGCGACACTATCATTGTTCGAAACCACCCATTACCTAATATCGCTAAAGAAGCTACTACTTGCAATGAAAAACCGCTTTTTGCTGCTGAAAACGACGATAGTGATTTGACCTATTTATGGGATTCAGGAGAGACAACGCGGTCGATACAACCACAACCCGATGGTATTTATCGCGTGAAAGTAACCAACCAACTTGGCTGTTCTCTATTCCGAACCATTACCGTTTCAGGGCCATGTAATCCCCGATTTTATGTTCCAGACATTTTTACTCCCAACAGCGACGGAGTCAACGACACGTTCAAAGCCATCATGGTAGGGGGGGAAATCGTTAGCCTTACAGTTTATAACCGCTGGGGGCATCCTGTCTATTTTGAACAAAGTAAAGATCCCCAATGGAACGGGACATTTAAAGATGCCGCCGCCCCCAATGGATCCTATGTTTACCTTTTACAATACAAAATTCAGAATAGTGAGTCAATTTCCGAGTTTAGAGGGGCAATTTTGCTCGAACGCTAGTTTATTCTGCTATCCATTGCATCATCAGTCCAGTCAAATACCCTCCGTACGTTCCCAATGCGTACCCCAATATTGCCAATAATACACCTACCGATGCCAGCGAAGGATGGAAAGCCGCGGCAACAACCGGTGCTGAAGCAGCACCTCCTACATTGGCTTGTGAACCTACTGCTGTAAAAAAGAAAGGCGCTCTTAACCATTTGGCAACCAACAAGGTAATCATTACGTGTATGGTCATCCATAGAATCCCTACTACAAATAACCCAGGGTTTTCGGCCACGGCAAAAATATCCATTTTCATACCAATGGTTGCCACAAGTACGTAGAGGAACAAACTACCAATTTTTGAGGCTCCCGCAAATTCGAGTTGGCGCAATCGGGTAAAAGAAAGCAAAATACCCAAAAATGTAACGACCGAAACAACCCAAAAAAATGATGAAGTTAAGCTAAACTTCTCAAGAGAAGGATAATTAAGTTTGAGCCATGGAGCAACCAAATCTGCCACAAAATGAGCAAGGGCCGTAGCACCAAAACCAACCGCGGCAATCATCATCAAATCATTGAGTGTTGGTATTCGCTGAGATGTTTTCTGTTCTAGTTCAAGCTTAGTTTTTAATTCATCAATGGCAGTAGCATCTGCTTTAAAATAATAATCAATTTTAGCTGCTTTTCCCGCGCCGTAAATTAGTACGGCCATCCAAATTTCCGCCACAATGACATCTACTGCAATCACTTGCGAAAAAAGACGATCACTTGGTTGAAAAACTTCTTTTAACGCCGTTTGATTTGCCCCTCCCCCAATCCAACTTCCTGCAATGGTAGATAGCCCCCTCCAAACAGCATCAGAGCCCGAGCCGCCAACCACCTCAGGAGCAAAAGTTTTAACAATCGCTACTGCTATTGGACCACCAAGCATAACTCCCAGCGTTCCTGCCAAAAACACAAGAAGTGCTTTAGGGCCTAAACGTACTACCGCTTTAAAGTCCATTCCAAGGGTAAAATAAACCAGACACGCTGGTAAAAAATATTGGGAAACCACTGAATAGAGTTTAGACTCCTCTCCTGAAATGATTTTAAAAGAATTTAAAACTCCTGGGATGAAATAACAAAGAAGTAAAGGAGGAAAAATTGCGTAAAACTTTATCCAAAGTGGGTGTTTTAAGGAAGCTGTATAAAAAACACCCGCCAAAATGATAAAAAGTAAGCCAAGAACGACGGCGTCTGAAGTAAAAACAGTGAGAAGTAACATATGTCAAGTTAAAAATCGAAAAGTTGGCAAATAAACCATTCTTTTGAGAATAACTAGGCATAGGCACAAAAAAAACACACAGGCCTCAAAGCTGAGCCTGCGTGTCGCAATTACACTTCATCAACAAACTAAAAACCAAATAGTTTTTCTTTTAAGTAAGTGTCAATTGGACACTTCATTTTATATTTTAAAAGGATAACTTGTTGAAATGAATCATTTAAACAAGCTATCCTTAGGGTCGTGAGAGGTAATTGTTTTACCATTCACATGAATGCTGTAGGAGGGGGATTCGAACCGCCCACGGTGCAGTTAGCCGCGATACAAAGTTTGGTGGTCTACCCCAGTCGACTAGAGTGCCGGCATTATATCGTGTTTATCCTGAACTCACCACCCCCGAGACAGGAGGGCATGGCTGCCAAGTTTCATCATCCTACACTATAAAGAACTAAAGTCAACTAATTTACTTGTTGCCAAGTGCCTTTTTGATTAATTGACAATGCAAAACTAATAGATATTATTTTTTGTTGCAAATTTTCCATAAATATTTTTAAAAATTTTGATTTCATTCAACAAAACAGCACTTTTGTTAAATGAAATCTAATTTTACCACTTCATCATGGAACGAAATTTAGAAATTGATAAAATTGACGCAACTGACTTAAAAATTTTAGCGCTTCTTTTAGAAGATGCACACCTAGCTTACACCGAAATTGGCAAACGGGTTCATGTTTCAGGAGGTACAGTTCATGTGCGAATGAAAAAACTTGAGCAGCTTGGAATTGTTAAAGGGGCACAATTATTGGTTGATCAAACTAAATTAGGCTGGGATATTAGCGCTTTTTTAGGTATATATTTAGACAAAAGTTCGCTCTATGAAGAAGTCGCTATTGAGCTCGAACGCATTCCCGAAGTAGTTAATATTCATTACACTACGGGTATTTACAGCATTTTTGCTAAAATCGTTTGTCGTGATACAGAACATCTGCGGCAAGTTCTTCACGATAAAATTCAAAAAGTAGGTGGTATTCAACGAACCGAAACATTTATCTCCTTAGAGGAACGAATCGCCCGTCCTATTCCGTTAGCAGAATAATGTTTTTTTAAGCTGTTTTTGATACTTTTGCAGAAACCCTTCTTCAATCGCTTATTCGCATTATTGTGTTTAAACCTTTGGAGGAAACGTAACGAACTCTCCTCTTGTTCCGCATTGAGTACATAAGAGGAATAACTGACTTCATATGAAATTAACTTTTTGGGGGGCTTCACAACAGGTTACTGGTAGCATGTACCTCCTAGAATTGGAAGACGATTATCGTATTTTGATTGACTGTGGTTCTGACTTTGAAAGCGGCGACCGAAGACGCGCGCTCAACGATACCCCACCCCCATTTCCAAACGCACTTTTCCCTTTTGAAGCTCCGTCAATTAACGTAGTATTATTGACTCACGCCCATATTGATCACTCTGGAAATATCCCAAACTTGTATCGAGATGGATACGAAGGACAAGTACTGTGTACCGATTCTACTTTTGCTCTAACCAGTATATTACTTAAAGATGCAGCAATGCTGAATCAGAAGCGAATCAATGAATTGAACAGTGCGGATTCGCAACGTAAACGAAAAAAAGGCAGAAAAAAAGAACTTCCTAAAGATTTATACCTCGAAAAACAAGTACGTCAAGCACTCGAAAACTTTGTTCCACTTGCCTTTAATCGCCGTTTTAGGGTATCCGACAACGTCATTATTACTTTTATCCCCGCAGGGCATTTATTGGGTGCAGCACATATCGTAGTTGAAGTTTGGGAAAACGGGCAGAAAAAAACCATTGGATTTTCGGGTGATGTGGGCCGTAAAGGCTACCCACTTCTTATTGATCCAGCTACTTTGCCCCAAGTTGATTTTTTGGTATGTGAAACAACCTACGGCAATCGTTTGCATGAAAAAGGCGTTTCGCCTGATTTGGCTTTGGCAGATGTTATCAAACGTACCTGTGTTGACATTCCAGGGCGGCTTATTATTCCGTCTTTTAGTGTGGGACGAACTCAGGCTTTATTATATACCTTAAATAAATTATATAATAATCATCAGCTTCCTCCCATCAAAGTTTTTGCCGACAGTCCGCTTGCTTTTGAAAGCTCGCGGGTCTATCAGCGGAACGTTCGAATGCTGAACCGCGAGGCCCGTGAGTTTAACGAAGAGAATGAATCGTTGTTTGACTTTGAAAATTTAATCTACCTCGAAAGTACAGACGCCAGCCGCGCTATTTCAAACCATGTAGAGCCTTGTATCATCATTTCTTCCTCTGGAATGGTGCAAGGTGGACGCGTCGAATACCATGTGGCTCAGAACATTAGCAATCCTTACTGCACCATATTGCTCATCGGTTATTGTGCCGAAGGAACACTCGGATGGAGGCTTCTGAATGGCCAAACAACACTACGCATTCGAGGGAAAGACGAGCAAGTATTGGCCAATATCGAAAAAATTGACGTATTTAGCGGCCACGGAGACAAAGAAGACCTTCTGACGTTTGTTCAGCAACAGGCACCTGCCGAGTTAAAAAAAATCTTCCTTGTCCACGGGGAAAAGCCAAGTATGGACCACTTTAAAAACACTTTACAATCAGTCGGTTACGAAAATATCGAGATCCCCACAAAGGGACAAACTTTTGAATTGTAAGCAACCAACTTTATGCCAACTTATTTAGATTTTGAAAAACCTGTGGCAGAGCTCGAATCCAAGCTTGCCGAGTTAAAAAAACTCGCCGATACAACACAAGTTGACGTTTCGGAAGCTGTTATTAGACTCGAAGACAGCATTATACAATTACGGAAAGATACGGCTCAAAACCTCACCAGATGGCAACGGGTGCAGCTTTCTCGCCACCCTGATCGCCCTTATACCCTCGATTATATCGAACTAATGTGTGAGGAGTTTATCGAACTTCACGGTGACCGTACCGTGCGCGACGACCCTGCCATGGTCGGTGGATTTTGTAACATTGATGGTCAAAGTATGCTCATCATTGGTCAGCAAAAAGGCCGTAATACCAAGCAACGCCAACACCGCAACTTTGGGATGGCTAACCCCGAAGGCTATCGCAAAGCCCTTCGGTTGATGAAATTAGCCGAAAAGTTCAACAAGCCTATCGTTGCACTTATTGATACCCCAGGCGCTTTTCCTGGCCTAGAAGCCGAAGAACGTGGTCAAGGTGAAGCCATTGCGCGCAACTTGAAAGAAATGTTTATGCTTAAAGTGCCCGTCATCTGTATTATTATCGGTGAAGGTGCTTCAGGGGGAGCGTTGGGAATTGCCATTGGCGACCGTGTTCTCATGCTCGAAAACACCTGGTACTCAGTAATTTCGCCCGAATCTTGTTCATCTATTCTCTGGCGTAGCTGGAATTTTAAAGAACAAGCAGCCGAAGCTCTCCGCTTAACGGCTTCGGATATGACAATGGCAAAATTGATTGATGGAATTGTAGAAGAACCACTCGGTGGTGCTCACTTAGACCATCAAGCCATGGCTAACATCCTGAAAAATGTCATTTTAGGCAGTATTAATGAACTCCAAAAGCTAACGCCCGAAGAACGAATCAATCAGCGGATTGACAAGTTTTGTTCGATGGGGGTCTTTACGGAATGAAAGCTATAAAAAACATCATTTTTGACCTCGGAGACGTCATTATCAACATTGACGTTCCACGGGCGGCACAATCTTTTGCGGAGCTAAGTCAACTTCCATTGGAAGATGTGCAACGGCTTATTCAGCACAATGAGGTTTTTAAGAAATTTGAGACGGGGCAGTTATCTGCCCCTGATTTTAGAAACTACATTCGTGAGCTCCTTGCCCATCCTGAATGGACAGACGGCCAAATCGACGAAGCTTGGAATTCACTCCTACTCGATATTCCACCCCAACGGGTTGAAACAATCGTCGCTTTAGCCAAAAAAGGCTATCGACTTTTTCTATTGAGCAATACTAGCTCAATTCACGTTGAGGAAGTAAATCGCATTCTTCACCGTACGACTGGCATTCCAAAACTAGATGTGTTGTTTGAAAAGCTTTTTCTTTCGTACGAAATGGGCGTGATGAAACCTCACCACGACATTTACCACGGTGTATTAACAGACGCTGGAATTTTACCGCAGGAGTCTTTGTTTTTGGACGACAATGCCGATAACATCAGAGCCGCAGGCGAAGTTGGTATTCAGACCATTCATGTTCAAAAACCAACCTCGATTGTCGAATACCTAAAAGATTTTTAAGTGAACTCTACCCGCACCTTACTCCTCCAGCTCCTTCTGTTTGTACTCACCATCATAAGTACGTCCTTAGCAGGCGCCGAATGGATGTTTGGGCGACCTTTTGACCTTCCATTTTACCAGATTGAAAATCCATTAGGCTGGGAACATTTTTGGCAAGGTTTCCGATTTTCGATTCCTTTTTTGGGGATTTTGACCGTTCACGAGTTCGGGCATTATTTTGCAGCCAAATACCACAAAGTCAAAGTTACCCTCCCCTACTACATTCCGCTCTGGCTTGGAATTGGACAAACCATCGGTACACTTGGGGCATTTATTCGTATCAAAGAGTTTATTCGCTCACGCGAAAAATACTTTGATATTGGGATAGCAGGGCCACTTGCGGGGTTTGTGGTTGCCGTCGGCGTTCTTTGGTATGGTTTTGCCACCCTTCCTACCCTTGATTACATCTTCAAAATTCATCCCGAATACCAAAAATATGGGATGGGCTTTGCACGCGTTGTCTATGCTAAAAACCAAGCTGGAAATATTTTATTGGGCGATAATCTGCTTTTTACTTTTTTTAAAACCTACGTCGCCGATCCAACTCGCCTACCTCCTCCTCAAGAAATCATGCACTATCCGCTACTTTTAGCGGGCTATTTGGCACTATTTTTCACGTCGCTCAACCTTATTCCCATTGGACAACTTGACGGTGGACATGTGTTGTACGGGCTTATTGGCAACAAAAACTACCGGATAGTTTCTCCCATTTTGTTTTTTGTTTTTATTACTTACGCAGGGCTTGGCATGTACCGTGCCGACGAGTTTGCCATTGCCAATGCAAACTTATTTTGGGAACAACTCGCCTCTCTGGGGATTTACATTATTTTCCTTCAACTATGTTATAGTCGAATCGACGAAAATAATGCGCTCACCAAGTGGATGTTAGCTCTTTTAACGGTCACCATTCAACTCGGGCTGTCTCTCCTATTTCCAACCGTAGAAGGTTACTCAGGATTTTTAGCGTTCGGGTTCTTGATTGGTCGTGTTTTAGGCGTTTATCATCCCTCAACAGACGACATTGCCCCGTTAAGTAACTCCAGAAAAGTCGTGGGTTGGTTAGCTTTGATTATCTTTGTACTCTGTTTTAGTCCAAAACCTTTCGTTGTATTGTAAAATAAACGACGTTGTTGAAACATTTCGACGCAACGTTGCACCCATCCATGGTTATTTCTCTTGCAAAACGCGCCACTCAAGCGCAGGAATACTACTTCTCGGTGAAGCTCGCCGAAGTTCGAAAGCTACTTGCCGCAGGACATGATGTCATCAATATGGGGATTGGAAACCCTGACCAAGCTCCCTCAGAAGCAACCATTGAAGCATTAAAGAATACGGCTTCACTTACTGATACCCACGGGTATCAATCGTATAAAGGCATTCCTGCCCTTCGTCAAGGTATATCAAAATGGTATGAGCGTGTCTATGGCGTACAGCTCGACCCCGAACACGAAATCTTGCCCTTAATTGGTTCCAAAGAAGGCATTACGCACATCAGTTTGACTTTTTTAGACGAAGGGGACGAAGTGCTTGTTCCCGAACTAGGCTATCCTGCCTATCGTGCTGTAAGCGAAATGGTGGGGGCAACGGTCATTGAATATCCCCTTCAAGAAAATAACCAATGGCAGCCCGATTGGGAAGCTATGAAAGGTATAGTAAGCGCCAAAACAAAAATTTTGTGGCTCAACTATCCACACATGCCTACGGGCGCACCCGCCACGCGCGAGCTTTTTGAAAATGCCGTTCGTTTTGCCAAAGAGCATGGCATTTTATTATGTCACGACAACCCTTATAGCTTGATACTCAACCAAAAGCCTCCCATTAGCTTGCTTTCAATTGAAGGGGCGAAAGAGGTGGCCATTGAGCTAAACTCCATGTCCAAGTCGCACAACATGGCGGGCTGGCGAATAGGCTGGTTATCAGGGGCTAAAGAATACGTGGATGCGGTACTTACCATAAAAAGTAACGTGGATTCTGGGATGTTTTTAGGCATTCAACAGGCCGCTGTAGCCGCCCTTAAAAATTCAGAAGAATGGCACGCCGCCCAAAATGCCGTGTATCACAGTCGATTGGATGCCGCCAAAACATTTTTAACAACCCTAAACTGCACCTTCGATTTGGCCCAAGAAGGTATGTTTCTGTGGGCCAAACTCCCTGATGAGGTTGCCTCGGCAGAACAGCTTGTGGACGATTTATTATACCAAAAACATATTTTCATTGCTCCTGGATTTATTTTTGGTCCTAAAGGCCAACGCTACATTCGGGTTTCACTTTGTATGCCTGCCGAACGAATTTGGCAAGCCATTG
Organism: Runella sp. R5_40; assembly: GCF_057652295.1. Lineage (NCBI taxonomy): Bacteria > Pseudomonadati > Bacteroidota > Cytophagia > Cytophagales > Spirosomataceae > Runella > Runella sp. R5_40. The sequence continues at coordinate 189,970 of NZ_JBYFCH010000004.1, forward strand.
AGCGTCTGAAAAGCTAGAAAAAAATGGGCAACTTCTAATTTAAGTTGCCCATCAAAATAAAAGACGCACCAACAGATGGACTGCCTTCGTATTCCTTTGGATTATGATCCGCTTCTAACACATTATAGTATATAAGTACCTTGAGCCAACTCGCAATGCCGTTGTCTAGGTTGTTGTAATAACGGTATTCTTCCAATTCTTTTTCCCATCTTTTGGTTGATGTCGAAAACCTTCTCCGTAAGAAGTGCTCTAGGGTCATCAATTGCTCCCCATCTTGAACATAATACTGATAGCGCCCATGTTCGTGGGCTGTTTCAGGAGCATCATCGGTGGTGATTGAAGTAAAAGTAAGAAGCCGTTTTCGCGAATAAGGCTTGAGGAAACGTTGAATTTTCAAAGCCCCATCAGCCACATTTTCAAAAAGCACTTCACGCCCACTGTGCGGCAAATGGCTTTTAACAAAATGACGAGTCTGTTGTTTTTTGGCATCCCAAAATGAAAACGACAACAGCTGTCGGCTTCCATAGGCGCGGTGGCGGCCATCGTCAAGTTTTATTGATACGACCTCAACTTCGGGAGCATACAGCAGCTCTCCTTTCATTCGTTCACCCGTAGCGAGCTTAATTTCCCCTCTTGACCAATTATTCTTTGGTCGGGCTTCCACGGAAAGCAATACCATCCATGCCAAGCCAAGGCTCAGTAAAATTTTCTTCATGTAACTAATAATGTGCGTGTGTGTTGTGTGTAATCGACCAACTATTATACCAAATATAACAACTTTGACAATACAATCAACACCTATATTCTACTTTTTTAGAATTTTATTTGCTTAAAACAACAAGCTCTTGGCAAAATACAATTGGTATGTTAAATCGTTGGGTATGAATCTACTTTCGCCAATAAAATCACTCACAAAATTCATTTATAGTACTGATTCTTTTTCCCTCACGCTTTTTTTGCGTTACTTTGTATGCTAAACTATTTAACAGGCAACGTTTTATTATTAACAAAACCTACCTAACAAAGATGAGTACAATCCAATCGGTACACGCCCGTCAAATCCTTGACTCTCGCGGTAATCCAACAGTAGAAGTAGATGTTCGCACCGAAAACGGCTTCCTTGGCCGTGCAGCCGTGCCATCTGGTGCCTCTACAGGTATTCACGAAGCAGTCGAACTACGTGATGATGACAAGAGCGTATATCTCGGAAAAGGTGTATTGAAAGCCGTTCAGAACGTAAACGAAATCATCTATCCTGAACTTTTGGGACTTTCTGTATATGATCAAAATCTGATTGACAAAATCATGATTGAGCTCGATGGCACTGCCAACAAAGGCAAGTTGGGCGCAAATGCTATTTTGGGCGTTTCGTTGGCCATTGCTAAAGCCGCAGCGCAAGAAGCAGGTCTTTCATTGTTCCGTTACGTAGGTGGAGTAAATGCAAATACGCTACCTGTGCCAATGATGAACATCATGAACGGTGGTGCACACGCCGACAACGCCATTGATTTCCAGGAGTTTATGGTTATGCCTACCAACGCTACTTCGTTCTCTCAAGCACTTCGCATGGGTACGGAAGTTTTCCACGCGTTGAAGGGTGTTTTAAAATCAAAAGGTTATTCAACAAACGTAGGTGATGAAGGTGGTTTTGCCCCTAACATCCAATCAAACGTTGAAGCCCTCGAAACTATCCTTGTAGCTATCGAAAAAGCAGGATACCGCCCAGGTGAAGATATTTCAATCGCCATGGATGCTGCGGTTTCTGAACTTTGGAACGAAGAAAAACAACGCTATATCTTCAAGAAATCAAGCAAAGAAGAGTTGACTTCTGCTCAAATGGCTGATTTCTGGACAGAATGGGTTAACAAATACCCTATCATTTCAATCGAAGACGGTATGGCCGAAGACGATTGGGCTGGTTGGAAATTGCACACAGATGCGATTGGTTCTAAATGCCAGCTCGTAGGTGATGACCTTTTCGTAACCAACGTGAAACGCCTTGAAATGGGTATCGAGCAAGGAGTTGGTAATGCCGTTTTGATTAAAGTGAACCAAATCGGTTCATTGACCGAAACTATCGACACTGTTAGTTTGGCAAAACGCAATAGCTACAAAAACATCATGAGCCACCGCTCAGGTGAAACGGAAGATTCGACCATCGCTGACTTGGCAGTGGCGTTGAACACTGGCCAAATCAAAACTGGTTCAGCTTCTCGTTCAGACCGTATGGCTAAATACAACCAATTGCTCCGTATTGAGGAAGAATTGGGCGAAACAGCTTACTTCCCTGGAAAGAAATTTTAATTAGTGTCGAGTGTCAAATGCAGAATGTCGAATGAAAATAATTAATCGACATTCTGCATCGTACGGGTAACTCCGTCGGCACTCGACATTCTCTTTCTGCATCAAACAGGTGTCACCTTTTTATCTTCTACACTTATGCAGTTCCTCCAACGTTTCCGTTTTCTCAAAGATTTCTACAAAGCAAGTGCGCTAGGTTTGCTTATCTGGTTGATGTTTTTTGAACTGAATAGTATTCCTGACCAACTTGGGAACTGGTGGGAACTTCGAGAATTAAAGGCCCAGAAAGAATACTACGAGGAGCAAATCGTCTTGCTCAAAAAAGAACAAGCATCCACCCTTGGCACCGACAAACTTCTTGAGAAATATGCCCGTGAAAAGTATTTCATGAAAAAAGACAGTGAGGAAGTGTTTGTGTTGGTCGATAAAAATGGGGAACCATTTGAAAAATAATTCGTTCATTTGGTCAGTTGAAAATGACGAGGTGTGCTAATTTTCATTTTCAAATTGGCCCATTTTCAACTTTCGTGAAACTTCAAGTACTATTCGTCTGCCTCGGCAATATCTGCCGCTCTCCCCTTGCAGAAGGCGCTTTTCGTGAGCTCGTTGCTCAAAAAGGGCTATCAGATAGCATTTCTTGCGACTCTGCTGGTACGCATGGTTACCATATTGGTGCCCTCCCCGACCGTCGCTCTCGCCGTGTTGCGGCCGATTATGGCATTACCCTCACCCATCACGCCCGAAAACTTTCTAGCGACGATTTTGCCAACTTTGACTACATCGTTGCCATGGATGAATCCAACCTTGAAAACATCCAAACCCAAAGCTATCGCTCCACGGGTTTTTATCCCGAAGAAGGGCGCGTGCTTCTTTACCGCGATTTTGACGACCACGCTGATTCTCCCAATGTACCTGACCCTTACTACGATGACATGTCAGCCTTTGAAGATGTCTTTCAAATCGTAAGTCGGTGCGGTGAACATTTCTTGGAATACTTAATAAAGGAACATAATTTAGTGTAAAAAATAAAACCCACAATGAGTCAAAAAGTAATTCTTATCATCATGGATGGTTGGGGTATCGCTAAAAATGGCGAAGAAAACCGCTCGGCCATCATCGCCGCCAACACGCCTTTTTACGACCGAATCCTTCAACAATACCCACACAGCAAACTCGAAGCAAGCGGATTAGCCGTTGGGCTTCCTGACGGACAAATGGGAAATTCGGAAGTGGGTCATACCAACCTTGGCGCAGGTCGTATCGTGTATCAAGACCTGGTTAAAATCAACTTAGCGGTCGAATCAGGCTCTATTGCCCAAGAACCAACGCTGGTTGAAGCTTTTGAATACGCAAAAGACAATCAAAAGAAAGTTCACTTTATCGGTTTGGTGTCCGATGGCGGGGTTCACTCTCACATCAACCACGTCAAAGGGCTTTGCAAAGCCGCGCAAGAAGCAGGACTTAATGACGTATATGTTCATGCTTTTACCGACGGCCGCGACTGTGACCCTAAAAGTGGCGCAGGCTTTTTGACCGATTTGCAGGCTTCATTGGCAACCACAACGGGCAAAATTGCCAGCGTAACGGGGCGTTTTTATGCCATGGATCGCGACAAACGTTGGGAACGCGTGGCCAAAGCCTATAACGTGATGGTCAACGGCGTGGGTCAATCGGTTGTCGATAGTCAAATTGTATCGGCAATTGAAGCTTCTTACGCAGCAGGTGTGACCGACGAATTTATTGAACCCATCGTAGTTGTGGACGAAGCAGGTGCTCCCGTAGCGACCATTGCCGAAGGCGATGTTGTATTGTGTTTCAATTTCCGTACCGACCGTGGGCGCGAAATCACCGAAATGCTCACTCAGCAAGATTTCCCAGAACAAGGAACAACTAAATTGAATTTGTATTACCTCACCATGACCAACTACGACGATGCGTTTGTTGGAGTGAAAGTGATTTATGACAAAGACAATCTCAAAAACACCCTTGGTGAAGTCATTGAAGGAGCAGGGAAAACCCAAATACGTATTGCGGAAACTGAAAAATACCCGCACGTAACTTTCTTCTTCTCAGGAGGCCGTGAAGTACCATTTGAAGGCGAAAAACGACTTTTGTGCCCTTCGCCCAAGGATGTAAAAACCTATGACTTGAAACCAGAAATGGCCGCTTTCGACATTCGCAATGCCATTCTTCCTGAAATCGAAGCAGAAACCGCTGATTTTATTTGTCTCAACTTTGCCAACCCTGACATGGTAGGCCACACGGGGGTTTTTGAGGCCGTTATCAAGGCTTGTGAAACCGTTGACCAATGCACCGAAGCCGTTGCCACTGCGGGTCTGGCACACGGTTATACTTCCATCATTATTGCTGACCACGGCAACTCTGATTACATGAGAAACGACGATGGAACACCAAACACCGCCCACAGTACCAACCTAGTTCCTTGCATTTTTGTAGGCAACGAATACACTGGGCAACCGAAAGATGGCAAATTAGCAGACATTGCACCAACCATTTTAGCACTTTTGGGCGTTGCTCAACCAGCCGAAATGACGGGTGTAAGCTTGTTGTAATACCGAACTTTTTGCAGGCGGTGAGGGTTATTGAGCCATGAAACCACTTTTTTGTATTTTCGTCGCGCTCGTTTTCCTCGCTGCCTGCCAGCCCCAAACCGAAACTAACCAAGTTAAGTCCTATTTTGATTTAAAAGGCTTCATTGAATCACAGCTTCGTGAATTAGAGAAACGCAAACCGACGGTTGACAAAAAAATGTCGCTTGATGGTGAAAGCGAGTCAAAGCAAACAAATGAAATTAATTGGGCCAAAGAATTAGACCTGTTTATCCAAGCAGATATTAACAAACAGGCGTATCAATCTAGCTACGAAACCACGCAACCGACGCCCAAAACTAACCTTTATACCCTCAAAAAAGGCGAAAATCAGCCCGTTCAATCTTTGAAGGTGACCTTCGATGATAAAACTCAGATGCCTTCCATCATCGAAGTTTCGTTGAAGGAAGAAAATAAACTGTACGATTCAGAGAAACAGCTTCGCCTCACCTGTGGAATGCGACCAGAAGGGGTTTGGCTAATAAAAACATACGAAATTTCTGGTTTTCAGCACCTGTCTTTAACCGATAAAAAATCGTTTTCCATTGTAGGAACTATCTATTAGTTAGCTTACCAGAAAACGTTAGCATAAAAAAAGGACGCCGTCGGGCGTCCTTTTTTTATATATCTCAGCTACTAGCGACCATTGGACTGGCCACCGCCGCCTCGTGGATCATAGCCCGAAGCAAACAGCGGATATTGGTCAAAAATTGTACGTACTACGTTTCGATAATAATTATTGGCAGCATTGGGATTCTTAAAAATACCCGCCGCATATCCGCGCCAAACAACCTGATCCGTATCTGCATCAATCAGCGATACAATGATTGTACCTTTGTCGAGCGAATAGCGAATAGGTTCATATTTAAACGAATCATCTTCCGTATCCACCCAGTTTTTAATCACGGGCTGCATATACCCTTGGTAGCGCAAGTTATCGTAGAAAATACCGTAATTGACCAACAACGAAGGTTTGTTGGTGGTAAGTCGGTATCCACGCGCCTGCATCTGTCGGTGGATGGCATTATAGACTTCTGTACACACATTACCCGTATCACGTTCACATTCCAAGAAAGCGTACGTGCTGTAGGCTTTGAAATTAGTTTCGTAACTGTAATCGTGTTCAACAAAAATTTTCTGACTCGTGTTGCAACTTGCTGCCACAATAACAACAACACATCCAAGCAGTAAAAGTTTGACAAGCTTCATAGATAGTTCGTGGTTTGGGGTGTTTGAGAGAATATTTGATTAAAAATACGAAATTTTCTACAAAAGCAAATTTTTTACTGCAAAACTTACTATCACCCAAATTAACCTACGTAATAAGCGATAGCTTGTTGGATTTCAGCTGGTGTCACTTTCACATCATACGCACACGTTCCGATACCATCTAGAACTGAAAAACGCAACTCTCCTCCTCGGTTCTTTTTGTCTTGCTGCGCCAGTGCAATCACTGTTGGCGCATCCGAAAGCTGGACATCGGCTTTGCCAAACACTGAAAATATAAACTCCTCAACCTGCTCAAGTGTTTGCAAATCCACCATTTTTTTGCGGTAGGCCAAATAGGTTTCCATAATCATTCCCGCCGCAATCGCTTCCCCGTGCAACAACCGCTCTTTGGGTGGTTTGCTTAAAAAATAGGTTTCTACCGCATGACCTATGGTATGTCCAAAATTCAAGATTTTGCGAAGCCCTTTTTCCGTTGGGTCAGTAGCCACAACTTTTTTCTTGATTTCAACCGAATGCGCAATCAGATCTGTCCAATTTTGTTGTTCAAAGTCTTTTTTACGAATTTCTTCCCATTTGGCCGCATCTGCAATCAAACAATGCTTCACAATTTCGGCAAATCCAGAGCGCAATTCTATATACGGAAGGGTTGACAAAAAGGATGCGTCAATCAAAACATTTTTTGGTTGGGTAAAAACCCCCAAATGATTTTTAAAACCTTGGAAGTCGATTCCTAATTTTCCACCCACGCTGGCATCCACTTGAGAAAGCAGTGTCGTCGGGATTTGAACAAAATCAATCCCTCTTTTGTACGTAGCGGCACAAAACCCGCCCATGTCTCCAATCACTCCTCCACCCAAGTTAAAAACAACCGCGTGACGGTCGAGTTGCGCTTTGGTCATTTCGCCCCAAATCTTTTCACAGGTTGCCAGGGTCTTGTGCTGCTCTCCCGCTGGAACAACGATAAGGTCATGTTTGGGCAAAAGAGGCTTTACCTTTGCGTAGCAGTGTTTTTTGGTATTTGTATCGGCAATAACGACAACTTTGGAGTACTGATGCGCTGAAAGGTACGCAGGGAGACTCTCCTGAATCGGGGCAATGGTTACAGACATAGTGAGTTCGGAATTTTAAAAACCAAAAAGGATATACATTTACCGCGAATTTACACCCGTACTTTCATCCGTGCAAAAATCCGCACAAATCCGCATCATTTACGCCTTTAAACCGCATACTCATGCAATTTTATTCGGAAAAACATTGCAAATCCGAACGTTTTTGATTTTTTTTGAAGTAAATCCGAACTTAGTTCACCTCAACTTATCATTTCTAACAACCAAATTCACTAACTATGAAAAAACTTCTTCATCGAAGTATGGCTTTTCTAGTTGTTTTTGGCATATGTCTTACGACATGGGCACAAGACCGACTCATTTCAGGAAAAGTCACCAGTTCATCCGACAACAGCGTGCTTCCAGGTGTAAGCATCGTTGTCAAAGGAACCTCCAAAGGTACCACCACGGATGCCAACGGAGAATTTAAGGTAAATGCTCCTACCAATGCCACCCTTATTTTTAGCTACATCGGCTACATTCGCCAAGAAGTTAAAGTTGGGAGCAACAGCACCATCAATGTTTCGCTAGAAAACGACGAAAACATCTTAAATGAAGTCGTGGTAACTGCCCTTGGGGTAAAACAAGAGAAACGCGCGCTGGGTTATGCCGTGCAGGAAGTAAAAGGTCAAGATTTGTTGGACTCTCAGCGAGACAACTTCATGATGGGACTTCAAGGACGGGTAGCAGGTCTTCAAATGACCCCAACCAGTGGTACTGCGGGTGGATCGGCCGTTATTCAGTTGCGCGGTGCGGGTTCGATCGGAAATAGCAACCAACCGCTTTATGTCGTTGATGGTTTGCCTATTTCAAACAACACCTTTGCCCAAGGAGCGTTGGTTTCTGATCGCCCCAACCGCGACATGGACTACCAAAACCGTGCAGCGGATATTAACCCCAACGACATTGAGACAGTCACCATCCTAAAAGGGCCAGAAGCCGCTGCCTTGTACGGTATCGAAGCTGCCAACGGTGCGATTGTTATCACCACCAAAAAAGGCGGCACAGGTCGCGGAAAAATCACCTACAATGGTTCGTTGAGTATTCGTGATGTGTATCGTTTCCCTGAAGGCCAAACCACCTACGGACGTGGTTTCAACGGCGTCTTTAACCCAAACAACTTTTCTTATTTTGGGGGTGAAGTGTCCCAAATCGGCGAAGGTGGCGGTAAAGTATATGACAACGTTGGTAATTTTTTCCAACAAGGACTTCGTCAGTCGCACAACGTAACTGTGGAAGGTGGAAGTGAAAAAGCGACTTATCGCTTATCGACTTCGTATATTTCGGACAAAGGAGTGGTACCTACCAACCAAATGGACCAGATTAACATCCGTTTGACTGGGGTAGGACAAATTACCAAGAATTTGCGGGCAACTACCTCCTTCAATTACATCGGAACCAACAACCTCCAACCACTTCGTAGTGCCCAAGGTTTTCTCATTGGCATGTTGGCTTTCCCGTTTTATTTAGACGCACGGCAATACCTCACGGCAGACGGCCGCCGTTTCCGTACTTTTGGAGAAGATGCCAACGACTTGGACAACCCGTTCTTCAACGTGTATAAGAACATCAACAGCAACCGAATCAACCGTACTGTTGGTAACATTCAGTTGGATTATAACGTAACGCCTTGGCTTACTTTAGCGGGAATCTTAGGAGCCGATATTTTTTCAACGCGTTACAACCGTTTCCAACATCCAGAATCTAATGCGGGTATCACGGCCAAAGGATTTGTGGAAAATGCCACGGAAAACAGTCAATTGCTCAACGGTAACTTCCGCGCTACCGCTAAAAAAGACTTTGGCAAGCTAAAAACTTCTCTCATGGCGGGGACAACCATAGATGACCGCCGCTACGAAACAACGGCTATTTACGGGGAGCAGCTTTATTTGCCCGACTTTAACAGTATCAACAACACCTTGAACAGCACCCAACGTAACAAGTCAACCCTTCTTCAACGTCGTTTGGTGAGTGTGTTGGGCTCGCTCAATTTGAGCTATGCCGACATGTTGTACTTAACCGTTACGGGGCGTAATGACTGGTCATCGACCTTGCCTGTTCAGAACAACTCCTTCTTCTATCCATCGGTTAGTTTAGGGTTTGTTTTCACCGAACTTCCTGCGTTTGAACAGCAACAAATTTTGAGCTATGGAAAAGTTCGCTTTGCCTACGCTGAAGTTGGTAACGACGCTACCCCTTACCGTACGCGCCCTCGCCTGGTGCCACAAACCACAACGGGTGGTGGCTTTTTGTATGACTTCTACGGCGGCAACGAAAACTTACGCCCAGAGCGTGGTCGGAGTTTTGAAACTGGCTTAGAGCTACGTTTCTTCAAAAATCGCGTAGGATTGGATGTAACTTACTTCAACAAGAGCAATTTTGACCAAATCACGACCCAGCGTTTGAGCTACGGTACTGGGTTTATTTTTGGTTTGTTGAACGGTGGTGAAATTCGCAACAGTGGACTTGAAGCCCAATTGAACATTACGCCCATCAAAGCCAAGAATGTTCAGTGGGACATGAACCTCAATTTTACGCGTCTTCTGAATGAAGTAGTGAGCCTTCCTGGCGAAGTGGCGGAGTATTACAACTCGGACACATGGTTGTACGGAAACGTTCGGGCAAGTGCCATGGCACCCAACCAAAGCTCTTTCTACCCTAACTTATCGTACGTAAACACCCGTGGTGAGGGAAAAACTACCGCATTGGCAGGGTACAGCTACTTGCGCAACAAACGCGGCGATATTCTTGTCAGCCCAAGCACAGGTCTGCCAATTTCAAACCCTGTTTTCTTGCCCATCGGTGATCGTAACCCTAAATTTATGGTAGGATTTCAAAATTCAGTTCGTTACAAAGACTGGTCACTTTCGGTGTTGTTAGACATTCGTAGAGGCGGTGACGTTTTCAACGGGAACGAAATGTACATGTTCCGCAATGGTCTTTCTACGCGCGTTCTCGACCGAGAAAATCCTTATGTTTTCAAAGGCGTATTGCGCGATGGCCGCGAAGACAGCGACGCACCAACGCCAAATACCATCCAAGTTACGCCTCAATTCCGTTCTGATTTTTACGGGGCGTTCACGGAAGAAAGTTTTGTTGAAAAAGACATTAACTGGGTTCGTTTGCGGGATGTAACGCTCCGTTATAGTTTCCCTCAGTCTATCTTGGACAAGCAGAAAGTATTCCGCTCAGGAAGCATCTTTGTTTCTGGAAATGAACTATTCCTCTTGACCAATTATACAGGCGCAGACCCCGATGTAAACGGTACAAGTGCTGGAACGTTAGGTATCGGAGCACGTGGTTTTGACTATGGAACGTTGGCCTTGCCACGCACCATTACCGCAGGTTTGAATTTTTCTTTCTAAGCGATGCTTGCGCACAGTTAATTGAGATTTTAAACAGACTTTAAAATGAAAAAGATAAAACTTATATCGCTTGTTACCCTGCTAGGGGTGGGACTGACAAGTTGTGAAAAATACTTAGATGTAAATTTTGACCCTAGTTTTCCTCAAGTATCCCAAGGTTTTGCGTTGCTGCCTCCCATGCTGGGGCAAATGGCCCGTGCCGAAGCTTTCGACGGCCGTTTTACGGGACAATATTGCCAGTATTGGCTAGCAACTGCCGCAGGAAATGCCTGGGATCGTCACGGCTACGTCGCAGGAAGCGATAACGGCGGCGAAATGTGGCGTTCACACTATTGGTCAATCGGTAAAAACGTGGATTTGGTCATCGAAGATGCAGTAGCCAAACAACAATGGGATTACGTGGGTGTGGCCAAAGCCCTCCGTACTTGGGGCTGGCAAAGTACCACCGACGCCAACGGCGAGATGATTTTGAAGCAAGCTTGGGAGCCAAACCGTTACGTATTTGAGTACGATTCGCAAGAAGACGTTTACAAAGAGGTAGTCCGACTTGGAACAGAAGCCATTGCTGACCTTTCCCGTACCGACGGTGGTGTATCTGTTGCTTCCCTTAGCCGTGGCGACTTGGTTTATAAAGGAGACCGTACCAAATGGATTAAGTTTGTAAATGCGATTTTGGCGCGTAATGCCAACCACATCAGCAACAAAAAAACCTATAATCCTGATGCCGTAATTAAGTTTGTTGATGCTTCATTCAGTAGCAATGCGGATAATTTTTACATCCCACAGGCAGGAACCAATACCGCCGACGCTAACTTCTGGGGACCTCTTCGTAACAACATGAACTCGTTTCGCCAAAGTAGCTATTTGGTTAGCTTATTCAATGGTACATTATTTCCGAATGCCATTGATCCACGCATGGCGGCTATGCTTACCGCAAGCGACGACAAAGTATATAGAGGGGTAAACGTGAACCTTGGTGATGCCAACAACGTAGCGGGACGTACCAATCGGGTGGCCAACTTCTGGGGGCAATCACAGCCTACCGCCACCACACCTGCCACTGGAAAATCTATTTTCGATAATGGCACCGCCCACCCGCTTATTACTTACTGGGAAATGCAGTTTGTGAAAGCCGAAGCAGCTTTTATCAAAGGCGATAAAGCCATGGCCTTCGATGCTTACAACAAAGGCATCAATGCTCACTTGGACTGGGTGTTTTCACTAATGTCCTCAACCGACGCAGCGGGTCGTGCAGCTTTTACTACAGAGCGTGCAGCCTACCTCAAAAGTAGTGCCGTTGCTCAAACATCCGCAGCATTGACACTCAGCGACATTATGACCCAAAAATACATTTCAATGTTTGTGCATGGCCACATGGAAAGCTGGGTTGATATGCGTCGTTACAAGTACAGTCCTGATATTTTCAAAGGATTTACAGCGCCAACAGGCTCTACTTTATTTCCAGACAACGGTGGCAAATTGGCGTATCGTTTGCGTCCACGCTACAACTCCGAATACGTTTGGAACCGCGCAGCATTGGACAAAATTGGCGCATTAAACGCGGATTATCACACCAAAGAAATTTGGTTTATGCAACCTTAATCGTAGGTTTTTCAACCAAGTACGAATCCAAAAGAAACAAACAATGAAGAAATTTCAATCCATAACAAAAAGCATTTTGCTCGCAGGTGCGCTTTCCGCTGGACTTTTTGCGTGTATAGGTGAATCAAGTGACCAATTAACGATTGTTACCCCTGCCACTGGAGCACGCGTAAAATTCCACCACATGGTTTCGGACGGCCCAGGTGTGAGTATTTTGGTAAACGACCGTCAATTTTCAGGAGTGCTTACCGTCGCCCCTGCCTCACCAGGCGTTATTACCTACGGGAATATTTACCCAGCTGTTGACTATGCAACGATTGATGCGGGCAGTGCCAAAGTTGAGGTAGTAGTTCCTGCCAGTGGAACTACCCAACAAGTTTCACTTCTGACAGGGACTGTTCCGCTAGAAGCCAACAAATATTACTCGGTTTTTGCGGTGGGTTCTGCAGCTACTGCCACGCTTGAGCCATTGGTGGTTGAAGACAAACTTACGCCAGCGGATACCTCTAAAGCGTATTTTCGGGTTGTCAATACCATTGTTAATACAACGACGGGCTACGACGTAGGTTACAATGGCACTTATGCACCAGCCATGACCAACATTGGTTATAAAAAAGCCTCTGATTTTGTGGCCATCACGCCTGTTCCAACAGGTGGAGCCGCTTTGCCCGTTCAAGTTCGGGTGAATGGTACCACCACCAATCTTGCTCCTGCCACGTTTACCCTTTCTCCCATCAAAGGACGTTTTTACACCATCATTTTACGTGGTAGAGTTGGCGGTACAGGTACGCAAGTATTGACCATAGGAGCAGTAACAAACCGATAGTTTTGCAGCAAAAGTCGCATATCACTTCAACAACTTTAGTTAGTACCCAATAAAAAACTCCTTCTTGCTCTTTGAGGTACTACCTCATCGAAACAAGAAGGAGTCTATTTTTTACTTAAAACTATCCCTGTTCACCTAGAAAAGAACGGGCTTTTGAAACAAAAATCATCTCGTTATCTGAGAACAAAGTTCAAAAAACCATTGGGTTACCCGCTCTGTATGTTCATCTAAAGATACCAATCAATAGTTTGACAAATAGCCCCTAAATCAGTACAATTCATGAAAATGTACAATTTAGAGGGGTTTGCAGAATTATGGTCGAAGGCTGTATCTTGCATTTGTATTTCAGTTTTGTCGCAAAAACCAAATGCACAAAAACCCCGAAAATGGCCAATTTTGGCTTTTTTCGGGGTTAATTTATTTATAAAAACTGTATATCAACAGGTTAAACCTAAAAAGGAAAGCCTTTTTTTGCGCATGCAAGCATTGTTTTATTCGCCAATTGCTTTCATAAACTCCTCAACATATTGCTCTCCCACTGGAATGACGGCTTCGCCGATGTGGATTTTTAGGTTACGTACCGATTGGATTTTGTCAAGAGACACAATGTACGACTTGTGTATCCGCATAAACTCATGGGAAGGAAGTTTTTGTTCGATTCCTTTGAGGGTCATTCTGGTAATCACTGGATGACGTGCGGAAGAAAGGTAAATCTTCACGTAGTCTTTCAAACCTTCGATGTACAAAATTTCGTCGTAACGGATTTTTACCAAGGCGTAGTTGGCATTGACAAAAAAATGCGTCGCGGTTTGCTCAGTAGGTGTTTGTTGGTGCAGTTTAAACAAATCGTAGGCTTTGTTGACCGATTTCAAAAACCGCTCAAAGGCCACTGGTTTCAACAAATAATCTACAACGTCCAACTCAAATCCTTCTAACGCATACTGTTCATAAGCCGTTATAAAAATCACCATCGGGGTTGTGTTTTGCCCCTGAATAGATTTTAAAAACTGAACGCCCGTAATGCCAGGCATTTGAATATCCAAAAAAATCAAGTCGGCTCCTTGTTCGTGCAAAATATCCATGGCCTCAAACGCATTATGACAACTTGCTACTAGCTCCAAAAAAGGTACTTGGCGAATGTTGTCTTCTAAAAGTTCGAGGGCTAGGGGTTCGTCATCAACCGCTATGCAACGTAGCTTAGGCATGTTCATTGTTTGTTTTTACTTCAAAACTATTTCTAAATCTGTCACAAACATAGCCTTATCTTTTGAAATTTGTAATGTATGGGTTTCTGGATAGAGTAATTCGAGGCGGCGTTTTACGTTGGCTAGTCCAATTCCCGAACTATTGTCCTTGGCTTCCACAAAGTCGGAATTGTAGCGATTTTGTACTTTGAACCGTATTTTATTGTCACCCGACACCAACATAATCTGAATAAAAGGTTCACGAATAAGCCCCGTACCGTGTTTAAACGCATTTTCTACAAATGGAATCAGCAGCATAGGCTCAAGCGCTAAGTTATTGTAGGACGTATCAAAAACCATGTCCACTTTCACTTTGTTTCCAAAACGCAATTGTTGAAGTTCCACATAACTTTTCAAATAATTTATTTCTTTGTCCAAAGGGATTTTTGAATCGTCCGAATCGTACAACATGTAGCGCAGCAAATCCGACATTTTGACAATCATTGGCTCTAGCAAATCTGATTTTTTTCGGGCCAATGCCGCCAAGCTATTCATCAAATTAAACATAAAATGCGGGCTAATCTGCGAACGCAAAAACGACAATTCCGACTGTAGCCGCACCTTCTCTTGTTCGTTTTGCAAGCGATGTTCGCGTTGATAATCGCCCAATAATCGAAAACACGTACTAATACCAAACGCCGAAATCAACGAATAGAAAGTAGTGTAGCTAAACCAAGTCTGGGGAGGCATTCCCCACATCCAGTACCGAAAAAAATACGTAATCGTAAGGACTAAAATCAGGGCAAGCACAATCACCAAAATATACACCCCAAGCCCTCGCTTTTTGAATAACCTTGGTAGTAAAATTTCAGAGTTGGTGTAAAATAACAATACGGAGAAGAACTGACTAAAATAAAAAATTGTCTGCCAAATTCGGTCTTTTTCTTCTTGTGATAACTTAAGTTGAGAACTCGCTAAGGCGTTGGCTTGCTGCTGCGATTGTATCAACAAAAAGGGCAAAAAGATGAAACAAGCCCAGAAAAATATATGGGTAACCACCACCAAAACTTGCCTCCAGCGGATTTGCTTGGTGCCTGGTGGTACTGGTAATGAAAGAGTCGTAGTAGATGTCATGGTAAGTCAGTAAGAGATTTTAAGCTTATGAGGTTAAGAGAGATATTCTTCAAAAATTATGTAATGGTCGTTTTATCTTTTTGAAAATTAGCAAATAAAAGCCACGATTTCAATAGGAAGCGACGTTTCGGGAAAATGATTAGACAAAGTAGGGCATCATGCCACCCATTCAGGTATTTTAGCATTAAAAATATGCCTAATCTTCAAAAAGGGCGCTTATTCCCATCATTTTGATAGGTAATTTCATGCCAAGTAGCTAAAATAGTACTACTCTGCGACAATTAGGACGCCACAAAAAAGCGAAAAGATAGCTAGGTTTGTAAAAACTTAAACCCACTCCAACCATGCAAACTTTAATTAGGCGCGTTTACCAAGGCTTGGTTATGCTTCCCCTTTTAACTGGGCTGTTGTCCCCTATTTCAGCCTTCAGTCAAGGAACGGCAGAAGACTACCAACGCTCGGAGACGCTTAAAAACAAGCTAAAAGACAAAGTCTATAACGCTCCCGCTCAGGTATTTTGGTCAAAATCAGGCAAAATCGTTTGGTACGCCATTCAAACCCCTCGCGGAAAAGAATTTATTTCGATAAACCCGCAAAGCAAAACGCGCCAGTCGGCCTTTGACCATGAACAATTAGCCCAACAGTTGGCCACGTTATCAAAAACCGAAGCCAAACCTTTCAGCTTACCTTTCAATTCCATTGCTTACGTCAAAGACGACCAAGAAATTGAGTTTAGCGCAGAAGGATTTGTGTGGACGTACGGGCTCACTACCAAATCGTTACGCAAAAAAGAACCCGTTCGTAACGACCCACAACGGTACTGGGCAGCCGCTACCAGCGACCAACCCGAAAAACCCGTTTTCTCTCCCGATAGTTTGTGGACGTCGTACATCAAAAATCATAACTTGTACGTTCGTTCGGAGAAAACAAAAACAGAATCACAACTTACCTTCGATGGCTCAGAAGGCGAATACTATTCAGGCTATGTCCAGTGGTCGCCCGATTCTAAAAAACTGGTAGCCAACAAAATACGCCCAAACCAAAAGCACCTTATCTATTTTGTGCGTTCGTCGCCCGAAGACCAGCTACAACCCAAACTCGAAAGCCGCGAGTACCTCAAACCTGGCGATGCGTTGCCGATTCGTCGCCCGCATCTTTTTTTGGTTGAAGAAAAAAAACACATTCCCATCGACGACGCGCTGTTTAATCATCAGTACAACATTTCGAGGATTGACTGGCGCAAAGACAGCCGCGCTTTTAGCTTTGAATACAACCAACGGGGGCACCAAGTGTATCGGGTGTTGGAAGTCAATGCTGCCAATGGGGCAATTCGTGCGCTCATCGACGAGCAAAGTCCCACCTTCATTGATTACAGCGGGAAAAAGTATCGCTACGATGTGGCCGACGGCAAAGAAATCATTTGGGCTTCTGAACGTGACGGCTGGAATCACCTTTATTTGTACGATGGTGTGACGGGTAAAGTAAAAAAACAGCTAACCAAAGGTGAATGGGTGGTGCGTAACGTGGTGAATGTCAACGAAGAAAAGCGAACCATTACTTTTGCTGCCAGCGGAATGAACCCAAAACAAGATCCGTATTTCACGCATTACTACCGAATCAATTTTGACGGAACAGGGCTTACGCCGCTAACTTCCGAAAACGCTAACCACACGGGCGTATTTTCATCTGACAATCAACTGTTTGTTGACACCTATTCGCGGGTAGATATGCCTCCTGTTACCGTACTTCGCTCGGCAGCCGACGGTTCGGTGGTGATGGAACTGGAAAAAGCGGACATTTCGGAATGGTTGAATGCAGGTTGGAAAGCACCTGAGGTTTTTACCGCAAAAGGACGTGACGGAAAAACGGACATTTGGGGAATCATTATCCGCCCGACCAATTTTGATCCCACCAAAAAATACCCCATTATCGAAAACATCTACGCGGGGCCGCACAGCTCGTTTACACCCAAAACGTTTATGACCTACAACCGAAGCATGTTTGAATTGGCCGAACTTGGGTTTATTGTGGTTCAACTAGACGGCATGGGTACCTCCAATCGTTCCAAAGCTTTTCACGATGTATGCTGGAAAAACCTCAAAGATGCGGGCTTCCCCGACCGAATTTTGTGGATGCAGGAAGCCGCTCGCAAATACCCTTCGATGGACGTAAGTCGAGTGGGAATTTATGGAACGTCGGCGGGTGGACAAAGTTCGACGGGAGGATTACTGTTTTACCCTGATTTTTACAAAGTAGCGGTTTCTTCTTGTGGCTGCCACGACAACCGTATGGACAAAATTTGGTGGAACGAACAATGGATGGGCTACCCCATTGGCCCACACTACGAAGAGTGTTCTAACGTGGTGAATGCCAACAAACTACAAGGAAAACTGATGCTTATTTTGGGAGAAGTCGATGACAACGTTGACCCAGCATCGACGATGCAGCTCGTCAATGCCCTCATCAAAGCCAACAAAGATTTTGATTTTCTGATGGTTCCCAACATGGGTCACTCCACAGGCGGCGAATACGGTGAGCGCAAACGCCGAGACTTTTTTGTCCGCCATTTGTATAAAACCGAACCTCCAGCTTGGAAAGAATAACAGTTAGTATCGAATGTATAATGTCGAGTGTAGAGTGGAGAATGTCGAATTTAATACCCTTATTCGACACTCTACATTCTGCACTCGACATTAAAAAACAGTTTTTATTCTCCGAACTACTTCTTCTAACGTAGCTCGTGGACAGGCAAAATTGAGGCGGATAAAACCTGCGCCGTCAAATTGTACCCCGTCAGATACACCAACGCCGACGGCTTCCAATTTTTGGGCAAAATCAGCGATACCCGACTCCCGCGTATCAATCCATGCCAAATAGGTCGCTTCCAATGGCACCATTTTCATGCCCTTCAACTGGTTGATTTCAGTCAGTAAAAACTGGTGATTTTGACGAAGATAGTCCAACAGTTCTTCGTGCCAAGGAGCGCCATCGCGGTAAGCTGCCAAGGCCGCTTCGTAGGCATAGGCAGAAAGCATAGGCATAAGGCCCGCTTTGGTTTTGATAAATTTAGCCCGAAGTTCATCATTCGGAATGATAGCCATTGAACAACCCAAACCTGCAATATTGAACGTCTTGCTCGGTGCTAGCAGCGTAATTGTATGCTGTGCTGCCTCGGGGCTAAGGGTAGCAATCGACACGTGGTTTTTGGTTTTGTCGAGTAATAAATCACAGTGAATTTCGTCCGAACAAATGACAATGTCGTTTTTAAGACAAATTTCTAGCAATTTTTCTTGTTCTTCTTTGGTAAAAACCGTTCCTGCGGGATTATGGGGATTGCAGAGTAAAAACAATTTTGTTTGGGGTGTAACCGATGCTTCTAACGTCTCGAAATCAATGACCCAACGGTTGTTTTCTAGTTGTAAAGGTACTTTTTGTAACGTACGACCCGCTGCATGGGTTTCCAGCATAAAAGGATGATAAACAGGTGTCGCAGTCATCACTGCCTCCGCTTCGGTTGTAACCGTTCGGATAGACAAGCCGATACCTGGCACCAAGCCTGGCAACCACACAATCCAATCTTTTTTTACGTCCCAGCCATGGCGGTTTTTCAAACGTTCAATAACGACGTCATAAAGTTCATCGGGGCATTTGGAATACCCAAAAATGCCGTGCTCGGTCACTTTTTGTAGCGCCTCCAAAATCGGCGGGGCGGCTTGAAAATCCATGTCTGCTACCCAAACAGGAATCACGGTTGGGTCAGCGTATTTGTCCCACTTGTAACTATTGGTATTTTTTCTGTCAATAACTTGGTCAAAAATGCTCATTATTAATGCGTTGGTTTATCTTGGGCGGGTGCTGAGGCGTGATAATCGTGGCGAATCATCTCAGCATATTTATCCATCAATTCCATGACGCGGTTCCGACTTGGCGATTGCACAATCAGTCCGACATGGTATTCTTCTTTCATTTGCCACACAATTTCGGGGTCATTAAACGGCGACATATCGGGCCATTGCTGACGCGCCAAAGAAATAATGATACCCGAGTATAAATTCTGAACTTCTGGCAACACATAGTCTGCATTAAGTGCCTTGGCATGTTCGATGTGCGCCCATTCTTTCCACAAATTAATCCCCGACGAAAAATCGACCATTTCGGCCAAGTGCGCTCCACCTACCCGAGAGGCTGTTTCAAGGAAATAAAACTCCCCATCTTCGTAACATTTAATCACCTCCGTGTGTGAAGCACTGTAATTCATCTGGAATGCTTTCAGCACTTGTTCGTTTACTTTTTTGAGCGCTTTGGCATCTTTGGTACCAAACTCCACCGTTACCGAACGGAAAATACCGCCCCCGTGTGCTACTTCAAATGGGGTATTGAGGTATTGGCTACTTCGTTCAAAAATCACTTTTTTGTCCAACGTCAGCGCATCTACGTGATAGACATCGCCAGGCTTAAATTGCTCAATCAGAAACATGTGCCGTTCTTCCCCGAGGCTGTGAATGGTATTCCAAGCTTCGTCAAAACTATGCACTTTTTTGATGCCTGCCGCCGAGGCTTCGGCACGCGGCTTGATTACCCACGGCGCTTGGGTAGCGCGCAGGTACTCCGTAATCTCTACGTCGTTGAACAATCCAGTAAAAGCGGGCACTTTAATTCCAGCATCACGGGCTTGTACACGCATCGCCAATTTGTCCCTAAAAAAACGGGCGGTGGTTTGCCCCATGCCTGGGATTCGGAAATGTTCGCGCAAGATGGCTGCTTTTTCCACATCAAAATCATCCAAAGCTACCACGCGGTCTATTTTTCGCGTGCGCATGAGGTACGCCATTCCTTTGATGATGTTTTCAAAGTTTGACAGTGTATTCGCGTCATCCTCTAAGTAAAAAAACTCATCAATCGACTCGTAAGGCCATTCTTTCCCTTCCGTTCGTCTGGCGGTCAACAAATAAACGGTGTTGCCAGCCTCTTTACAGGCCCGCAAAAAATCACCGCCTTTAAAATAACACGTAATACACAAAAACGTTAAACTCATGGGTAGTTAAGGTTTAATCAGAAAACGTTAGTATTGTAGGAACTTTTCAAACTTACAAACTATCAAACATTCAAACAAACACCACTTGTGAATTTCCCCTTTTTCGTAGCTCGTCGTATTAGAGAGCCTCAGCAAACCACTTTTTCTGCGACGGTGTCTCGCGTCGGAATCGTTACCATTGCCTTGGGTGTAGCAGTCGGAATTGTTGCATTATCGGTCTTATTTGGCTTTAAAGATACTATTTACCAAAAAGTCTTTCTCTTTGGCTCGCACCTTCAAGTAAACAAACTTTCGCTCAATCAATCTTTTGAAAGTGCACCCCTCCCCCTTCATACCAAGCCTTACGACCAATGGCAACAAATCAAAGGGATTCGACATCGGCAGGCGGTGGCGCACAAAGCTGGCATCCTAAAAACGCCCGACGAACTTCAAGGCGCGGTTATCAAGGGCGTGGGGCGCGATTACGATTGGAAATTACTCGCCGAAAATTTGGTGGAAGGTCGGGTGATTCAGTATTCTGACACCGCCTATGCCAACGAAATCATCGTCAGTCGCATCATTTCTCAAAAACTCAATTTAAAACTCAATGATGAGGTCTTGATGTACTTTGTACAAAATCCACCCCGCGTTCGCAAACTGAAGATTGTCGGCGTGTATGAAACAAACCTCGAAGAATTTGATAATCAACTGGTTTTGGGTGATATTGGGCTGGTTCAACGCCTCAATGGCTGGGGGCCTGACTCGGTAGGGTCGTACGAATATTTTGTCAAAGACTTCGCCCAACTTGAGCCTACCGCCAAGGAACTTTACGCCCAATTGCCTAGCTACATGCGCCTCGAACGGGTCACCGACAAATACCGCCCGCTGTTTGAATGGCTGCAATTGCTCGACCAAAATACCATGGTCTTGCTCGCTTTGGTATTTTTTGTGACTTGTTTCAACATCGCTTCTGTGCTGTTGGTAATGATGATGGAGCGCACACCCATGGTGGGGCTACTCAAAACCCTCGGCAGTCCCGACAGCCAAATCCGTCGCATTTTCTTTTACGTAGGGCTGCAATTGACCCTGAAAGGCTTAATTATTGGAAATGTCGTCGGTTTGGGGCTTTGTTGGCTTCAAAGTAAGTTCCAAATCATCCCGCTCGATCCCGTCAATTATTTCATGAACACCGTTCCAATCGTTTTTGATTGGCCCTCTTACTTGTTTCTCAATATCGGAATTTTGAGCGTCATTACGTTAATTTTACTCATTCCAACCCTCATTATCAGCCGCATTCGTCCAGCTCAATCCTTAGTTTTCAAAAAATAGAAACATCGGGTGTACGAACAAATCTAGGATATGGTAACATTCTTTTAAAACACATAGAAAATAGTAGAATAAACACATATGTAAACATAGCTAGTCTTTTGTGTGCTATGTGAAAATTCTATATGGACTATGTGTTTACATTTTCCTAGTCGCCTGCAATGTTTCGCACCCAAAAATCAAGATACATGGGTAAATTTGTCCTTAAATCTACTTGCTCAAATATCTTTTCTTAAACGACAAGGGGTTCTCGCCTGTTACTTTTTTAAAGGTTCGGTTAAAATAAGACAAGCTATCAAAACCACACTCAAAGCAGGTTTCCGTCACATTTTTGTCCATCAAAAGCAGTTTTTGGGCTTGATTGATGCGGTAATGGTTTAAAAATTCGGTAAAGGTTAAACGGGTCATTTTTTTAAAATACCGACAAAACGCAGGAATACTCAGGTGGCATAAACTCGCCACCTCTTCCATCTCTATTTTATGGTGAAAATGCTCGTCGATAAACCCGTAAAGTCGTTTTAGACGCTCCTGGTCTTTTTTAGTATATTGATTTTCAACGGGTTGGTCGTGCAACAAAGTAATATCCGAGGCATTGGCGAGCCTTTGTAGTATTTTCAATATTTCCAGAAACTGCTCAAAAGGTGGCAACCCCGTCAAGTGTCGCATTTGTTCTCCAATCAGTTGCTTGGTATCAGCCCCAAATGCCAAACCATGCTGTGCTTTTTGAAAAAGATGGGCAATGCTCGACAATTCGGGTGTAGTCTCGAAAGCAGCCCCCAAAAAATCACTTTTAATGTGTAAAACGACTTTTTCGTAGTCAGATTTGATACCATAATCGAAGTTAAGGTGCGGGATATTTGACCCAATCAGCACCAAATCGCTGCCAATAAAACGCGAAATGTGTTCTCCAACGTGCCGCATTCCACTTTCTGCTTCAATATACACCAGTTCCAACTCAGGATGAAAGTGCCAATAAAACACATCACTAAGGCGCGGGTTTAGAAGTAACCGAAATGAGCTATTTGAATCGGGAACGAAAGCCTCAAAAACAACTTTCATACGAAGCAGTTTGTCTGTTTTTAACTTTTATATTGCTTAAAATTACTATTTATATCAATACAATTCAAATTTATGCAACTATTGGCGAAGATTTTAGCTGCTTCATTGCGCTACCTTTGTATCATTATTTTCATTCAAAATAGTACATATCATGGAAGCACATACAATGACCCCAACCATGGCCCCAGTTAAAATGGCCAATACCAACCACGAGGACATTCCTGGCAACCCATCAACTGCGACAAGTAGTCATTTGACCCTCAACGACCGTTCCAATGGAGAACCTTTGCGGGTGTTGAGCGAAGAAGATTGGCAGTTTTGGATGCACAACGGCTACATTGTCATCAAAAACGCCGTTCCCCGCGAACAAGCACTCAAAACCGCCGAGTTTTTGTGGGAGTTTGAGGAAAAAAATCCTAACGACCCCGAAACATGGTACGCCCCCCCTCGTGCGGAAATGAAAATGAAGGAATTGACGGGAACGGGAATGGTGGAAGTATATAACAACCAACACCTTTGGAACAATCGCCAAATGCAACGGGTCTATGATGCTTTTGTTGACATTTGGGGAACAGAGAAACTGTGGGTGACCATTGACCGTGCCAACTTAAACTTTCCCATTCGTCCAGGTTTTGAATACAAAGGCTTTATTCACTGGGACTATGACCCCGAAACAAAGCCTCAAAACGTACAAGGTGTACTGGCTTTGGCCGACCAAACCGACGAAAACATGGGAGGCTTTCAGTGCATTCCTGAGCTGTATCGCACTTATGATACGTGGAAATTGACCCAACCCGCCGACCGTAATCGTTTCCAACCCGACACCACAGGCTTAGAAGAGCACATCGTCAAAGTAAAAATGGAAGCGGGCGATTTATTGATTTTCAACAGCACGCAGCCCCACGGCATCCGCCCCAATTTATCAGGAAATAAAGTTCGGATAGCGCAATACATCTCCATGATGCCCGCCGAGGAAGAAAACGAGGCCCTACGCAATTGGCGCGTCAATTCATGGAAAAATCGCATTTCGCCCGAAGGGTATGCCTTCCCAGGCGACCCCCGTCACTGGGAACAAACCAAGTACGATGTAGCCGAATTGAACGACCTTGGCAAAAAACTGCTAGGACTTGAAAAATGGTAAGTAGGTGCTAACGCAGAGTTAATAGATAGCCTAAAGCCCGAGCAAAACGCTCACGCTTTAGGCTTTTTTGTCATTTCAACGACAGGAGAAATCTACAACAACCTCCGATAGCGCGAGTGTCACACTCGTGCTATTTATTTTTAGGCTTCTAGCCTTTTCGACATTATCTAATCTAATAGGCTGGATGCCTTTGAATAGTGAGCACGAGCAGGGACGCTCGCGCTATCAAAACGCTCGTACCATCAAATTGCTTAAATCAAAAACAGTCAAATCACTTATTTTCAGCCCAATATGGCAATTCCTTGGAAGTTAGTGAGAACTTTTATATTTTGGTAATACCAACGCAAAGTTGCGTATATTTGGGAGTTGGTGGTAATTCTATAAAACTAGCACATGGACAGTAAAGAGCAACTTTTTGAGAAACTCAAAACAAATGGACTAGGCAAGTATTTTGACAAGATAGAGCCAATGGTTTGCAACACAATCAGGCTTTATCTTACTTCATGTAGTGAGGACGATATTCCTATTGGGCAGTCTAAAATTGGAGGACAACCAGATTTGCCAGCAGGCTTTTCATGGTTTACTGAAACCAATACTGTAACGACGAAGAAGAAATTTTGGATTTTTGGAAAAGAAACTCAACAGATAATAACAAAATCTCTTTCATTTATTGCCCAAATTAACTTGTTAGAAATTTCACAGTTTGACAGCGAAAATCTTTTACCTAAAAATGGAATACTTTATTTTTTCTATGCTGAGGGACAAGATGCTTGGGGGTTTGACTTTAAAGATAAAAATAAGTTCAAAATTTTGTTCTTTGATGGAGACTTGACAACATTAAAACGTTTTGACTTTCCAGAAGATTTGCAAAACTCAAGGTTTAAGCCTTGTTCGATAGTAGCAAAACAAGAAATCAGTTTACCATCTTACGGTTATGGATTAGATGAAGATTTAAACTTGACAGACGATGAAGCTGACATTTTCTATGATAAAATATACGAAGACGGAAATCTAAATAAACTTCTCGGTTATGCAGACAATATTCAAGGTGAAATGGAATTGGAATGTGAACTTGTAACTAATGGTCTCTATTGTGGAGACCCCTCAGGTTATAACGACCCAAGAGCGAAAACACTTGAACCCAACGCAAAGAATTGGCGACTTCTATTACAAGTTGACAGCAATGAAGAAAATGAAATGATGTGGGGCGACTGTGGACGGCTTTATTTTTGGATAAAAAAAGAGGACTTGATAAATAAGCAGTTTGACAAATCTTGGTTTAGCTTACAATGCAGTTAAAATATAAAGACCACCAATAACTAAGCTTTCGTAGTGGCTGAAAGCCACGCCATAAAACTCCCGATAGCGCGAGTGTCACACTCGTGCTATTTATTTTAAGGCTTCTAGCCTTTTCAACATTATCTACCTTGAAAAGTCAGCAGAATAAAGCGACACAGCGCCAACAAACAGTTGACAATTTAGGATAACCCATTGGCAGAAAAATAAACAGAATGAAATAAATTATGACTATTAGAGAAGCTACCATTGACGACATAAAACAAATTCAGATCGTAAGAAATTCTGTAACTGAAAATACATTGTCAAATCCTAACTTGGTGACAGACGAAGATTGCGAAGAGTTTATTACAAAAAGAGGAAAAGGATGGGTTTGCGAAATTGACAAACAAATTGTGGGTTTTGCTATTGCTGACTTGAAGGAAAATAACATTTGGGCGTTATTTTTAGACCCTAAATTTGAGAAAAAAGGTATTGGAAAACTATTGCACGACACAATGTTAGGGTGGTATTTTACACAGACAAAGGAAAAAGTCTGGTTAGGAACTGCTTTTAATACAAGAGCAGAAAAGTTTTACAGAAAAGCAGGATGGACAGAAGTTGGAACACACGGAACCAAGGAAATTAAATTTGAAATGACGTATGATGACTGGACAACAAGCCCGAACCGCTAACAGTAGTTTGGCAAAATGGCGGGTCCAGTGCTAAATTTAAGTAGTTGCGCATAAATTTTAGTGTATTGGTAGTTTATATCGCTTCGGAGAAGCGTAACCTTTGTAGTAGTAGTAGAGAGCTATCCTTAAAACCCTCCTGCTTCGGACAGGGCCGCCTGTACGGAAGCATAACAAAGCACCAAGTTATGCTTCCGCTCGGGCGGCCCCGTCCGAAGCAAAAATTAAAAAATCACATGCTGTTACTACTACAAATGTTGCGCCTCTACCGAGGCTAATTTGAATTACTCTAAAACTTTTGCTTTATTACTTAACAGTAGTTATTCGGTTGAAAAACGTGGTTGGAGGACACACAAAGGCGGCACATAATAACT
Organism: Runella sp. R5_40; assembly: GCF_057652295.1. Taxonomy (NCBI): domain Bacteria; kingdom Pseudomonadati; phylum Bacteroidota; class Cytophagia; order Cytophagales; family Spirosomataceae; genus Runella; species Runella sp. R5_40. The sequence goes on from NZ_JBYFCH010000004.1 coordinate 216,208, forward strand.
AAGCTGGTGGCTGAAGGCCAAGTCATGAAGGCGCTGTTGAACGAAACCTTCGGTGGCGGTGAGTGCCCCCAAATCCTTTTTTGTTTTGGAGTTATCGTTGAAAGTACAACTACCCCAATCGCACACGTCTCCCGCTCACACCCTCACCCCCATTCACGCAAAAGCCGCCCTCGATGAATTGTCGGGGCGGCTTTTTTGCTTTTCAGCTACCTAGTTAACTTTAAACGTACTTTCTTTTACACCCATTGCCCCCGTAGAATTCATGCCTTCTACCCGAACTTTTACGTCGGTTTGGGCGTCTGAGGCAAAGAAAGAAACCTTGGCTTTTCCGTCCTTGTCCGTCTGTATCATGGGCGACCAAAATACCGTAGCCCGAAAGTCGGGTTGAACGTGTTCGGGAATTGCTTTATCGTATTTGGGTGCGTAAAATTCCCGCACGGGGCTGTAGCCCAGTATTTTCTCCGTAATCACCCCTTCGGCTTTGTCTTTGGTCCAGTCGTAAGATGAGCCACCCCGCTTGGTTAAAATCGCTACCACTCCCCCGCCACCTTGGCTACCATAAATAGCGGCGTTGGCGCCCTTCAAAATGTCAACCGCCTCCACATCGCTGGGTGGAATTGAAACAATGGCATCTTTGCTCACAGCCATGCCATCCAGCAAAAACAAGGGCTCAACCGCTCCGCTAAAGTTGGCTGCTCCTCTGATTTGGATGGAGCGGTTCATGCCACTTCCCGTCACTTGAACCCCAGGTACTCGCCCCTGAATAACGTCAAAAATCGACATCGCTCCCGCCGTATTCATGTTGTCAAATTTTACGGTATTGCTAGGCTCCCCATACATGGCACGGCGCGAATCGTCTTTGATTGGGTCGGGGCGTTTGGCTTTTACTACTACTTCATTCAACAATTGCTCCCGACTCGCCCGAATTTGGCGCTCAATTCGCAAGTACTCTTCCGTACGCTTGAGGTATTCAGCCAGTTCGTTGGGGTCAAATTCGATGGGATTGAAGGGTATTTTTGTAAAAGATACTTTGGCAGGTTGAAATGGATTGAGCATGATGGATAAGTTTCGGTTTCCACGCTCTGTCATAGCCTGCACCAGCACCGTTGTTGTGTCGCGCACATCGAGGTCATAGACCAAAAACTCACCCGTTTCGGCCGTTTCTCCCATCAACACCGACCGCGTGCTGTCCTTCTGAACCAGCATGTAGGTCAATTTCACCTTTCCAGGTTGCTTTTTATTCATACGCGCTACTTTTCCCGAAAATGAAATGCCTTGTTCTACGTAAAAAGGAGCAGGCGCTAACGAATCTTTCAATACTTCACTCCAGTTAAAGCGACGCCACCCTTGCGTCATCAGCAAAATGTCCAGTTGCGCCGCCGCATTTGGGTTTGTTTTGTCGAAATAATAACTTGGTTGTTCAATGCTTCCTTTGACATCTGACGCAAGCAGAAAATACGAGCGAATCGACAACGCATTGGGCTCTTTATCAAGCACTTGTTTTACGTCTGTAGCGGCCAATGAAAAGTTACCCATTACAGGATTACCCTCGGAGTCTTTTGCCGTAATCTCCAATTCCACTTTTTCCCGTGGTTTGTACGCATTTTTATCACTTGCGATTTGTAACTCAATCTCCCGATTGCGCTGAATATACACCAGACGCTCTGCCGTCGGAAGGTTATTTTCGTCAAAAACCGTGATGTGCGTAATTCCGTCGTTCAAATTAGCACGTGGGATATTGAATAAAACCGTTTTTTTGGCCAATGTTGCCTTGGCAGCGTAGCCCACGGCCCCACGGGTATGAACAAAAATCGACATTTCTGCCGACGGATTCAGCGGTTTGTTATGGCGCACAATCACCCTCACGTTGTCTTTGTTGGACAAATTATCGACCGTCACCGTAAACCCTTCTTTTTTAACCTTAGGAATAGGGTATTTCACGTACTGTCCGTTAGGTTTTCGTACTTCGATGCGGTACTCTTGACCAGCTTCGGGCATAAAACTAAAAAATCCCATCCCGAGGTGCGAGGTCGAAAACCCTGCCAAGGTATCATTGGTTTGACTGACTACCGCCCCTGTGATTCCAACGCCTTTCCCAAGTGCGTTGACAGCTTTGAAAGCCACCCGACCTTCTAATCCTTGCACCAAATCTCCACCTTCGGGCATAAATTGCACGTCAATGTCATCCGCATTGTGGGGCAAAGAAGTAACTGGTTTGTTGGACTTTAATACGCGGACGTCGCGGTGGAAGTAAAAATCTTCCGAAAAATTGCGCATCCATTGGGTGTAAGCACGAAGTTGGTATTCTCCCTCCTGCAACGAATCTGCCAGGGCCATCTCGCCGTGACCTATTCCCCCGTTAAGGGATACTTTTTTGAGTAACACCACTTTTGACGTTGTTTTGTCCACCAAATCAACGTACAAAACGCGGCTGACCGAATCGGCGGCATGGCTGATTCCGTACACTAAATAGGCTTTAAACCAAATCGTTTCCCCCGTTGAATAATAGGGACGGTCAAGGTGCAAATACGCCTTTTCGGCAGGATAGGTTTGTTGGTATTTTTCAAACTTGGCGACCAATTTGTCTAACCACTTGTCTTCCCACGGAAGAACTTTGGCCCCCAGCAACACCGAGCTAAGGGCAATCAGAATAAAACTACGATACATGGCTGTACACTATTTTAGTTTGGGTTTTAGAAATAACGCAAGTATAACTAACAATTGTGTACTTCGCAACAAAAAAAACTAACCGAATAGTAAACTGGCAAAAACGTACCGCAAACAGCCCAAACTATGTCACTTAATAAGTACCCGTTCGGATAGTCGCCGCCCATTCACTTCTACGTGAAGTAGGTAAGTACCCGTTGGTAATTTTGAAGCATTGATTTCACGTTCGTTGATGCCCTCTTTAAGCACCGCTTCTTCTTTTGAATGTACTTTTCCTACGAGGTCGGTCAGAAAAATGGAGGCCGCTGCACTCGACGCGCTTTCCACCCGATAGTAAATTTTTTCGTGGGCGGGATTAGGCGTCACTTTTATGTCTTTTAATCCTAGCGTTTCCTCCACCGACGTAATGGTATTCAAATCAAAAGAACACAGAAACACTTCGCGGCCTTTGAGGGTGATTGTTTTTTGCCAATTTTGAAAACTTACATTGATTGTTGTTTCTTGGGTATCCGACGAAACATAGGGGTTTTGGGCCGCAATAAGAATGTTTGAGCCTTTAACCACGCCACGCCAAATGGCTGATTTTGCCTTCGATGATTCAAGGGCAGGCGTGGGAATGACCAATTGATTGGCCCCCTCAAAAAACTCCTTAAACTGCGATAAACGGTACAAACCACCAATAAAATATTCATAACTCGCGTAGTTATCTTGGCGAGTATCGTCAATGGGGGCCTCCCAAAGCCAAAGCCCTTTCGCCCCCGAAAAGAAAGGAAAAATGGCCGTAGCCTCTGCCACAAACGAAGGAACAAAAGGCACTGTTGGGTTAAACGCATCGTGGTAACGCATCCAGATGTAAGGAATCACGGGCTTGTCGGACCACACCCGATTGGCCTCAATAACAAACAGCAAATAGGCCAAATAATCTTTGCCCAAAGGAGAGGTATTGTAGTCGTAATAGTAATAACAAGAAGGTGTGAGCAGGTTGAGTTGGTTGTAAAAAGGCCCTCCAGGTTGGCCCGACGTCGAGTCTTTCATCACGTGCAGTAACAAATTGGAGTTGGTCGTCCAATCTTTCCAAGTTGTCAAGTCCATAGCCAGCCAATTGGTAAAACTTCCCCGAACCAAAGCATCGCTGTAACTCCCAATTTTGGTAGTCTCCACTGATTTTTTACGCAAAAAATCAACGGGTGCGGCATATTGACGCTGCATATCGCGCTTGTATCGTTCCACAAACTGCGCGTCGCTCAAGGAACGGTATGCCTCGGGAATCCTTGGTTGGGTTTTTATGGCTGCTATTTCGCGGTCAGTATCAAAAATCCGTTCGATGTCGAGACCAACAATACTATAAGCCAACGGCTTTCCGCCCTGTGAATCTTGAAAAGCATCGGCGTGCCCACGAAGCTGATTTTCCCAAATCGAATTGTACAAGTTTTGATCATTTCCCCAAGGACTTCTTATCGCCCTGTCGGCCCAAGGTTGGCTACCCGCTTCGGTGGCTACGTGGTACCAAGTCACTGCTCGCTGCTCGAAGGGCAAGGTCGCACTTTCATTTCCCGAAAAAGTAGCTAAATGGCTAAACCCGCGACTGAGTGGGAGTGATTTTGTGTCGCCAAAGCGCGGGCCTTCGTAGATAATTGTAAACGGCAGCGAAAAGGCAGGAAATTTTTCCCATTCGATAACGTTATTCGTTTTGACGGGTGTCCATTGAAACGACGAAGTACATTCTTGTGCTTTTAGCTCCATTCCTCCAAACCCTGCCAGCACACAAGCAATTTTAACAACTAAATGGGTGACTCGAAACGGTATATTATTCTTGTTTTTCAATCGTATAAAGTTTAAAATGATTCCCCAACGTCCGTCAACCAATATCCTATCTCAGCGGATTGTCTTAGAAAAACGCTAAATTTGAGCACAAATTTAACCCGTAATCAAAAGCTATGAAAAAGTGGTCGGTTCTTTGTTTCGTATTCGTGTCAATTTTTCTTGCAAATTGTAAGAAAGTAGAGGTAACTGACACCCCAACTACGCCCGATGCAACGATTAGTGTATTAACAACCAATCCTTGGAAAGTTAACAAAATCACCGACTTAAACGGCAATACCATTGACAAAAACTTGTTGCCTACCGAAGTTAAAAGCTTTTTTGAAGTATATATTTATTTTAAGGAAGACAAAACAGTACGCGCACTCGACCCCGTCGCCCTGACGGTGCAGCAAGGTGGTGCTTGGGATTTGTTGGACAATTCTAAAACGTTGTACATCGACTTAGGCAAAACATTTAAGGGCAACTACCCCATCAATAAACTTGACCGCGCTCGGATGAGTTTACGTCATACTGCTGTTTATAGTGGCCTCAATTTTGACGTGTTTTTAGAACTTGTCCCCGCAATTTAATGCCATCTCACCCGATTCGGTTTGAAACAGAACCTCATTTTTTTCTGTCGGCAGAAGGTTGGGGAAACCCAGCTCATCCACCCTTAATTTTACTTCATGGTGGCGGGCAAACGCGTCATTCGTGGGGAGATACCGCCCAAAAATTAGCAGACCAAGGTTGGTACGCCATCACTTACGACGCCCGTGGGCACGGAGAAAGCGATTGGTCAGCCACGGGCAACTACTTGGTGGACGGTCTGGTCGCTGATTTAAAAGCAATTATTCGTCAACTTGGCACCAAACCCGCCCTTGTTGGCGCTTCCATGGGCGGGCTCACCGCCATGGTGTTAGACGGCGAATCGGACGAATCGCTCGCCTCAGCCATTGTCTTAGTGGACATTGCACCCAAAGCCGAACAAAAGGGAATTGAGCGTATTTTTGCCTTTATGAGCTCACACCTCGAAAGTGGTTTTGGCAGCTTGGAAGAAGCCGCCGCTGCCGTATCGGCCTACTTGCCACAGCGCTCAAAAAATTATGACCCCAGTCGGTTAGAAAAAAACCTCCGTTTTCGTGAAGGACGGTATTATTGGCATTGGGATCCACAAATGCTCCACGTGTGGAAAAATGCTACCCCCGACCAACAAATTGCGTACGAAGAACGTCTTTATCAAGCCGCCCAGCGGCTAAAAGCGCCCACGCTTATCGTTCGTGGTGGCATGAGCGACGTGGTGAGCGAGCGGGTGATGGCGGAGTTTTTGGATGCAGTGCCGCACGTTCGGAGCACCACCGTTTCGGGCGCAGGTCACATGGTAGCAGGCGATTCTAACCACGCTTTTACCAATGCCGTTATTGCTTTTTTGGAGGAAATATATCCTCCTCATCGCTCTTAAAACCAAACGCCACCGCGTTGTGCGATGGCGTTTGACAACTATTAATCTTTTACTTTGCCCCAACCCAAGGTCGCTACCATCCAGTCGGGTAAGTGTGTTTGTTTCTTTCTTTTTTTCAAGTTGAGATAAATTCCCAATTTCTTCACAATAGGCACTTTGTGCGTTTCGACAAACTCAATAAGTGTTCCGTCGGGGTCTTCTACGTATGAGAATCGTCCTGCGGCTTCGCCCATGTCAAACGAATCGGCGCTATCGACCGTAAACGGGAAACCATTGGCTTGGCACTGATTCTTGAGGGCATCCATGTCAAGGGCATCAAAACAAAGGTGAATAAAACCTGCATCGCCCCAATCGCGGTCTTCAAAAATTTTGCGCGGAGTCCGATCTAACGCTTGTACCAGCTCGATTTCGATACCGCCGAGTAGCTTGCCAAATGCGCCTACTTTGCCCAACGTTTTGCGCAACAACACCCGACGAAAACGTTGCTTCTCGACGCCCAAAAACGCAAAATCCTCGAAAGTGCCCGTTTTATCATAAACGATTTGGTCGATTTGAAGCGTTCCTGCGTAAAAAGTAATGGCTTTGTCCATGTCACTTACCCCGATAACTGCTCCGCACACACCCCCTGTTAGGTGGCCATTGGGACGAAACCACGAGTCGTTGGGCACAATTTGAAGAATGTTATTACGGAAATCGCGCAGCCAAAATTGCTTGCGGTTTTCGGGAGAAGCACCTAAAGCCGATTTTTTCTCCTTGCTGCTGAGTTGTGTATAAAACGTAGGAACGTCAAGGCATTTAATTTTGATAGAAAAAATCCCTAAATCACCCAACACAGGCTCAAAGGTGGGTTCGACTGGAATGCGATTTTTGTACTGCCAAATTTCGACACCTCCGCCGCCCGCCATGTTTAAGGCCATGATGGCATGACGACGACGAACTTCCCCTGAAGTATAACACGTCATCAATTTCGCATCTGCTTCATCATTAAAAATGGGAACATTCAGACCAAGTGTTTTTCGGTACCACGTAAAGGCATCATTGGCGTTTGGAACACCAATGCCCACTTGTTGAATTCCGCTAATTAGTGCATTCATAAAAGTAGAGAAAGAGGGGGTTGGGTTATTTGATGATGGCTAATATAAGAAGTTTTTTTTAATATGAAGACAACTTATCGACCTCTTTCCCCCATTTGAGGTTTGGAGTTTCGCTCATTTCTAATTCTAATACGCCACCATTTTGAAGTTGTTCGTGGGTCAAAAACGCTGTTTTTAAAGGTTTTCCATTCAGCACAGCCGACCGAATATATCTATTTTTAGGGCTTTGCTTTTTGGCAATAAGTTGAAAAGATTTCCCATTGGCCAACCGTAACGTTGCTTCTTCCACACTCGGGCTTCCCAGCACGTAGTAGGGCTTTCCAGGACAAACTGGGTAAAATCCAACCATGCTAAAAACCAACCAAGCCGACATTTGCCCGCCGTCTTCGTTGCCGCTCAAACCGCCCGCGTCTGTCGAGTACTCCTCTTCTACCAGCTGCCGCACCCATTTTTGGGTTTTCCAAGGTTCGCCGCCGTAGGCATACAAATACACCGTGTGGTTGCCAGGTTCGTTGCCGTGCCAATATTTCCCTTGTTCAAACATGGTATCCAACTTTGAGATAAAACGCTCACGTCCACCCACTTGTGCAATTAAACCTTGGACATCGTGCGGAACAAACCAAGTGTATTGCGCAGGCGAGCCTTCCGTAATAAATGGTACCCTCGTGGCATAGGGGTCAAAATTTTTGCTCCATTGGCCGTTGGCATAACGTCCTCTTGCCCAGCCCGTTGCGGGGTCAATAACGTTTTTATAATTCAATGCTCGGCGGCGAAGTGCCTCATAATCTGCCGTTTTGCCCAACGCCTTTGCCAATGTGCTCAGACAAAAATCGTCGTAGGCATACTCCAGCGTGCGCGAAGTTTGTTCGCGCTTGTGAAACGCTTGCCACACGGAGTCTTCGAGCGGAATGTAGTTGTATTTCAAATAACTCACCAACGCCCTGCGCCCCTTGCCAGCTTCGTAGCTTTTGGGGTCGGCATTGGGCTTAAAGGCATTTTGATGTAAATAGTGATACCCTTTTTGAACATCAAAACCTCGAATCCCTTTGGCATAAGCATCGGCCATGGCCGACGCCACGTGGTCGCCAATCATGGCGGCCGTAAAATGATTCCAACACGGAAATATCGGCATCCATCCGCCTTGTTCGGCTTTGGTCACCAGCGACTGCATAAAATGCGACGAACGCTGGGGTTCTAACAACGTATGGAGCGGCATTCCAGCCCGAAATGTGTCCCAAAGACTGAAGTCACAATAGTAGTCAAAGCCGTTGGTTGTATGGATTTCGCTGTCATCGGCAAAACCTGGATAGCGCCCATCCACGTCCGAAAAAAGCCGAGGTGTATGCTTGGTATGGTACAAGGCCGTATAAAATAACGTTTTGGACTGCTCGCTGCCTTTGATGGCAATACGACCCAGTTCTTTGTTCCATGCCTCGGCAGCTTGTGCCTTGACTTTATTCAAGTCCCAATGAGAAAGCTCATTTGTAAGGTTGGTACGCGCCCCAGCGGCATCCGTAAAGGAAGAGCCCACCCGAACGTTGACCACGGGATTGGTCGTTATATCTATTTCAACATAAGCCCCAACCGACACCCGATTTCCTGCCCCTTTTACTTTTTGGCTACGGGGCTGAATTTCGTTGCCTTCCCACGTTCCGAAATTTTTAAACGGTTTTTCAAACTGAATGACGTAATACCCGCTAAAGCCAGCCGATTGTCCGCTGCCTTGGTAAATACGATGCACAGGATTATAAACAACCAGTTCGTTGCGGTCGGGCACAATTTCGACGTAGCCTTCGCCTTCATCGCTGTTGGGTTCAATCAATAGGTACGCAGGTGCTTTGTCCTGAAACGTAAATTTCAACAAGCCCGAACGCTTCGTTGCCGATACTTCTGCTTTGATGTGCGCGTCGGTTAGTTCAACCGAATAGTACGACGGCGACACTACTTCTTGGGCGTGCGAATACGAAGCAGCACGGTCAGCAGCGGCAATGCGAAGTTTGCCCGAAATCGGCATCAACGTCAGGCTACCATAATCTTGTACGCAGCTTCCATTAAGCCAGTGTGTCGCACGAAAACCGTTGATTTTGGGGTCGTTATAATAATAGGGAGCTATACATTTGGTTTCGGTGGCGCGGGTTTGTGGCGTCCAGGTCGTCATGCCGTGTGGATGGCCAATGGCAGGTGCAATTTGCCCGCGCAACTCGCTTGCTCCTTCACTGTGTCGGCGGGCACTTTCGGTGGTAGAAGGCGCCGAGCCAATCAAGGGATTGACGTAATCCACGGGTGTTTTTTGGGCAAAACAAACAAGGGGCAAAAGCCCCACCAGTAGTAAAAGACGTTTCATTCTAACTAGCAAATGGTTCAACTATACCAGTATCTAAATAAGAAAATCTTCACAACTACTCACCAAATCAGGAAAAAACGAGCGAAAATAGCTTTCGTACTGCGATTCTTTCTCCGCTAACTCCGCTCCTGCGTGTTCGATGCCTTTTAAAAAAGCAAACCGACGCGACATACCCTGAAACGAACGATTCATTCCTTCAATAAACTGGTAATGATATAGCCAATCGTATTTTATCATCGAATCGACCAGTAGCAAGGCTTCGGCGGGTAAAATGGCTCTATTGGCTTCCAATGTTTGATATACTTCTGCTACAAAGTCAGGCAGGGGTTGGGCGTGGTAGTCGTTAAAATGTTTGGCCAAAAAATAATCAAAGTACATGTCCATCACAACGCCCCGATACTTACCAAAACTGGAAGGCAATGCTTGGCGGCAAGCCAACCCCACGGGATGCGCATCCGTAAAAGAATCTATGTGTCGGTGCAGCAAAATGCCCTGTCGGATGGGTGTTGTGTAATGTGCATTCCGAGGGTGGTCGAGGCGACCTCGCACAAAATCGCCCAGTAAATTGCCCACAACCAGCGGTTTTTGACCGAACGACAAATAAAAATGTGCGAGATAGTTCATTTTATTGTGCGATAACCGCCGAGTGGTGGCGTTCTACTTGTACCCCAAATTTGCGCAAAAACTCCACGCCTTCGTCGATACCAATGCCTTTATAAGCCGCATACGAGTCCAAAAAAATGACCCGTTTTATTTTCATGGTATAAATCACCCGCGCGCACGCAATGCAGGGCGAAAGCGTTACGTAAAGCGTTGTTCCTTCGAGGTTTGCGCCGTTTTTGACAGCATACAAAATCGCATTTTGCTCGGCATGTAACGCCAACGAGCAACTTCCCTTCGAATCGCGCGGGCAGCCCGTTTCAGGAAACTCTTCGTCACAGTTGTGCGTTCCTGACGGTGGGCCGTTGTATCCAATTGAAATAATCCGTGTATCTTTGGTAAGGACAGCCCCCACTTGCGCTTTAATACAATGCGAGCGCCGTGCTAAATTTTGAGCCAATTCCATAAAAATATCGTCGAATGCGGGACGTTCCTGTGAAGCCATAAAGTTTGAATAGAATACCGTGATTGAACCAGCGAGAATCTGCAAAGTAACAAAAAGAAGAGGTATGAAGCATGTTTTAAAGGCAATTATGCACTGCCTTTTCTTGGGATGTTTGTTTCCAAACGTGATTTTGGCACAGGTTCAAACCTTGACACTTCAACCTGAACGCTTGAGTATCAGGCCCAATGGCTACTATATTGCGCAAGTAGTGGACGAGCGCGCCGTCACCTCCAACATTGGCAAAATTTGGAGTCGGCCCCAACCCATTACGGCCCTGCTACAAGGAGGAGCGGCCAAGGCCATTGAGACTTTTTTGAATCGTACCTTCAATCCTACCAAAACCGACACCTTGGTTCCTATCATCGTCGTTATCAAAGAATTACGCATCAGCGAAACCCTCACTCCCGCCAACCGTGTCAACGGTGAAATCAAATTAGGACTCAACTTCGAGACGTATCGAGAAGGTAAACGAACAGCCCTGACGGGTGCCAGTGCCGCAAGCACCTACACGCGCTCGGGCGTAACACCTGAGGATGTCATCGAATCCATGTTACGAAAACTCATTGAAAACCAACTCAAAGGCTTTAATAGCTGGTTCTCAAAAGGCATAAAAACGTCCGACGTCTTTGTACGGGAGCTTAAACTTATTTTTGAAGATAATTTACCCATTTCCGACGGTGACACGCTGTACTATCATTCTGAACGCCCCTTGGTATGGAAAGACTTTATGGGCGCACCCAGCGTATTAAGCCGCTGGGCCGCCCAAATATTCACCAGTTTTGGTTTTGAAGCACGGTCTTCGGTCAACAATCGGGTGCTGGAACTCAGGGTTAAGACCAAAGTTTGGATGGACAAAACAATTTCGTGGGTACGCCAAGATTCCAAAAATGACTATGTCCTTGACCACGAACAATTGCACTTTGACATCACCCGCTTGGTTTCGGAGCGCTTTCGGCGGCATTTAAAAACAATGGCCATTTCGCCCGAAGATTTCAGCAGCGAAATCCAGTATCAGTACATCGAATTTTACCGCAAGCACACTGAACTTCAGCAACAATACGACGAAGAGACGGCCCACGGCATCAACAAACCCCAACAAGCCGAATGGGTCAAAAAGGTGCGGGACGAGCTTCGCAGTTACGGCATCAAACCCGCCCATCCCTGAGCATTATGCCACTTTTTTTATCCAATTAAGCACATACGCAGCCACTTCTTCCCAGCCTTTTTCACCCGCTATGAAGTGACTTCTTCCCTCAAACTCCTTGAAGTCAACGAGGCTGTTTTTGTCTTTGTACGAACCTGCGATACGTTTTGTAAACGAGGAAGCAAAAATCGCATCCTTCGCTCCTCCAATAAACAACAAAGGTTGGTGTGGTTTTTTGAAGTCAATCGCCGAAAATGAACTCAACAGCGTATCACGGGCAATTTTTCTACTTTCAGGAACTGCAATTTGGTCGTACAAACAGTCGCTTTCTTCTTTGGAATAGTTGTTAAAAAAGGCTTTGTGATACCATTCTTTTGTGCCAAGATAAGGCTGGTTGCCTTTAAAGAAATTCACTACTGGCAACACAATTTTAACTGTTGCCCAAGGTGCCAAAACGTTTTTTGGAGGTGCTCCGTCGATGCTAACACCCGCCACGGCTTTGTCCAGTTCAATTAATTTTTGGACAACAAGCCCCGCCAAAGAATGCCCAACGACGATGGGTTTTTCTGGTAACGTATCAATGAGCTTTACGATGTTCATTACCACATCCTCAAAACCCGTTTTGGTCAGGTCGGGGTGAACCGTCGTGCGCAGTTCCGAAGGCACACCTTCGTGGCCTGGGTTGGCAGGGGTATAAACCTTGTAGCCTTGCGCTTCAAAAAAGGTTTTCCATTGCGCCCAGCTTGTGTTATTTACAAAAAGTCCGTGAATAAGTACGATTGTTTTGGTCGATTTCATTTTCGTAAGTGTTTGATTTTGATGACACAAAGGTCTCACTCAGGGTTGACAATAATTTTAACCTGAGTTAAAATCGAATCACTTACGCGATAATCTTTTTCGGATACGGCTCAAAGACGGCCCTTGAATTCCTAAGTAAGAAGAAATATGATAGAGTGGCACATTATTGAAAATGTCGGGGTGGTGTTCTATTAATTCAAGGTAACGTTGTTCGGGCGATTTAAACAAAAAACCTTCCAGTCGCCCCATGCTGACATTGAACGCTTCCTGGGCCAGCAGCCTCCCAAACTTTTCCCATGCGTGAGACTGCTTATACAAGCTTAAAAGGTCAAGAATATTGATAAAAATAACCGTCGCATCGGTCAGTGCTTGGGTATGGTAGTCGCAGGGGGCTTGGTTGATAAAACTTTTGAAGGACACCACAAAGCCGTTGGCCGAATACAAAAAAACGTTTTTCTCCTCCCCCGTTGCCTCATCCACCGTAAACGACCGAAACACCCCAGTCGTAACAAAACCTAAATCTTTGCAGATGGTACGGTGGCGGTTGTAGTATTCGCCTTTTTTATAGGTTTTTTGTTTCCAATACCCCGCCGAAAGTCCAAAATCGTCGGCGGTGAGCCCTGCAAAATGTTGGAGTGCCATTTGTAATTTTTCACTATCTGTCATTTCATTGGGTGATTTAGGAACGATGGCTTTTTGATTAAAAATAAGCGTTGATGGCCATAAAAACAACAACCCGCACGAGAATCGCGCGGGTTGTTGATACTATTGGAAACCTTACAATTTTATTGAAGAATCCACATCGGTTTGTTGTAGTCGTCGTTTCCAGCGTACTGCGACTGAATCGCGCTGTTTACGTTCGCTGTGTTGTAATCCAATTCTTTTTGTGGATAAATCCAACGAACTGGAAACTTGTCAGCAGGTACGTTCAAGTTTGACTTAGGGTTCAATGGGAACACAGGGAAACCTGTACGACGGTTTTCAAAAAACGCATCAAACGGCGCGTGGAGCATAAATGTGCTCAAATAACGCTGCGTAATGATTTGCTCCAACTGCACGGCTTCACTAGCCGTCGTTTTCAACTTCACTTTGTCTGAAGCGACATAAGCATCAATGTAAGCATCCGTCATTTTACGTTTGTGGTGAAACATCTCGTTGTCAGGTGTAAAACCAGCCGTAAACTTCATACTCGCTTTGATACCATCCGTATAGTGCGTGCTTGCCGAGCTAGTAATCCAGCCACGAAGCGCACCTTCTGCCAACATAAATTTGGCCATGGCGTAGCTAAGTATATATACAGGCTCTGCGTTGGCAAGTTCGAGGTAGCGGCTATTTACGTTTGAGTAATCCTTGCCCCCAAAAATGGTTGTCAAATCTCCGTAAACCATCGAAGGATCATAACCCAAGTAAGAATCCCAGCTATCAATCGCTGCTCCTTTGGCGATTTTCACTGGCGAAGGATCGGCATAGTAGAACAAACGGTAGTCTTCCAAATCTTTAAGTCTATCCACAACCACGTTTGTCATCATGGTGTATAAGCGCGTCGTGTTACCTAGTTTGTAGAACGGATAACGTTGACCCGCCAAGTCCGAATAGGTCACTTGGAAGTTGTCAGCGTTGCTTTCAAAGATAGGCTTGGTGGTAACGATGGTGTTAAAACGCTCTTTTACTTTCAAATCTGCCTCGCCCGTTTTGCGGTACAAGTGCAACAATACTTGAAGTTCAAATGTATTCACCAATTTTCTCCACTTTGTGATGTCTCCACCGTAGATAGGGTCACCGTCGAATTTGATACCGCTGGCAAACAATTTGTCGGCTTCTTCTAGTTCGTTCAATACCCCCGCCATTACTTCTTTCTGGGTCGAATATTTAGGGTTCAATGTCCCTTTTTCACCCAACAAAGCCTCGGCATAAGGAATATCTCCCAACTGCATCGACAACCAGAAAAACTTATTCGCTCTTACAAATTTTCCGAGAGCGGTATATGAGTTTTTGTACGCGCCATCGGGCGATAGTTCAATCATCTTTTCGACGTTGTTCAACACCGCCAAGCCGTCAAAGTTTGCTCTTCCGAGGTAATTGTATTGCGCATTTTCGGGGAATTCCATCCGGATGATGGACTTCCCGTTCATCATCGACGAGATGCTTCCGAGTGAGTTTCTCGACACATCAAGGATAAGCGTAGTTGCCAGCATGGGCGCAGACGCTTTGGTCGCCGCGTTGGGGTTGGTATTGATCTGATCAAAGTTTGAGCAACTGCTCATTGAAAGACCCGCCACCGCGATTAAAAAGTATTTTTTCAATGTAAATTTCATACCTAATTCTTTTTAATGTGATGCAATTGATTCTTAGAACGTCAACGTGATGTTACCTCCCATGTAACGAACTGAAGGCGATGTCAACTGCGTATCGTCTGCTTTGTCTGGGTCAGCAAAACGGAAAGCTTTTGTCCACATCCATACGTTTTGGCCTGTCAAAGAAATAGAACCAGAACGTGCTCCGAGCAACTTGGCGATGTTTGAAGGAAGGTTGTAGCCTAAAGACACCTCTCTAAGTTTGAAGAACGTCGCATCGGTGATACCGCGAGTACCGTCGCCGTACGAGCGAGCGTAATCTTGGTACGACACTTTGGCTTCGTTTGGAGCAAATACGCGCGTGTCGTTGGTAATGTTACCAAAGCTATCAAACGTTACGGCGCCCGACTTCACAATCACTCCTTGTCCTACGAACGATTTGTTTTTGTTCACCACTTCGTCGTATCTCCATTGGTTGTCTGAATCTGGGTGCGCACCCGTATCCCACATTTTGTACGAAGTATAGTTGTTCAATACTCCACCTACGCGGCCGTCAAAGTTGACCATCAAATTGAATTGCTTGTACTTGATGGTATTGGCAAAGCCCCACAAGAATTTAGGATCTGTGTAACCACGTAAGTAGCTATAATCGCTCAACAATGGCAAACCATTGGTACGGTGAATCATGCTTCCAGAAGCTGGGTCGGTCATCCACACACGGTCTGTGTAAACATCCATACGTCCACCTGCGACAGTCCAAGCATTTTTAGCTGAATTTGGCGCAATTTCTTTGAAATAACGGTGGTTGTACGAGTAGTTGGCGGTGGCATCCCATTGCCAATCTTTGTTTTTAAGGATGGTTGCATCAAGGCTCACTTCCAAACCTCTTCTTACAATCGTCTCGTCCCAGTTGATAAGTGTACTGTTAAATCCTGACGCCGTCGAAACGTTAGCAAATGTTTGACGGTTGTAGGTGTATTTGTTGAAGTACGCTACGTCCAATTTTAAGCGTTTTTTCAAGAAATACGCCGCCGTTCCCACTTCCCACGTACGGTTAGTTTCTGGAAGGATGTTTTCGGCGTTACGGATGGTCGTTGGGTAAGCTGCTGAGTTAAATGTATTCCACGCGCCAATCGTCGTTCCGTACGTTTGGTTGGTAGCATAAATACCCAAATCAGACTTAGAAAGCGTCCAAGAACCGCGCAATTTCCAGAAATCAAGCCAAGAAGGCATTGTACCCAATACTTCACTGATCACGAAGCTACCACCCACCGATGGATAGAAATATGAACGTGAGTTTTTAGGCATAGTTGAGCTCCAGTCGTTACGACCCGTTGCATCAACAAAAAGCATGTTTTTGTACGAAAGGGTTAACTTCGCGTAAGCACTGTTTACTTGTTTGGCACGGGTTCCTTTGCTAACGTCAGTAAATCCAAGTGGATCTGCTCCCACAGATACGTTAGGACGTTCAACCGAGTTATTCAACGAATAATACCCTGGAATCAAAATACCACTCCGTGTTGAGCTATACAAGTTGTTGTTATCCATTTTATAAATAGCCGCCCCTAACAATCCATCAATGTTGAACTCGCCAAAGTTTTTATTGTAGGTCAACAAGGCGTCTCCATTGAAACTATAACCTGTACTTTTGTTAATCGAATACAAACCTGGGGTATCCCATCCACGGTTTGAGAGAATGTTTGGCGGGTTGCGTTTTGTTTCGTCGTTGCTATACAAATCAAAACCAGGACGAATCACCAAGTTAGCTCCTTCAAACAGTTTATACGTAGCGGTAAGATTCGCATTCAAACGGTTTTCATAGATACCCCATACTTTTTCGTGCGCCATCAAATATGGGTTGTCGTACCAAGCCTTGTAATGCCAGTTTTGCTGAACGTCAGGAATCAACCAATAGTTATCCTTATAATCAGCCAAACGGTACTCAGGTCCCATCCAAATCAAGATATTGTACATGTAGCCTTGGTCGCTATACCCTGCTCCCATGATTTGGGGGGCGTTACGCTTGTTGTAGCCCATTTGGCTCGACAACTTAAAACGATCGCCCACTTTCATCTCACCACTTAGGGTAAAGTTGTAGTTGTTTGAGGTCAAGTTTGGATATTGGCCTTTGTTGTAAACGTGGGTCAACGAGGCACGGAAACTACCATTTTCGCCCGTTTGTGCCACACTTACGCTATTGTTGGTAATCAACCCTGGAACCAAGAAATCATTGAAGTTGTCTTTTCCGCTTGATACTAGCTCACGCATTTCCATTTGTTTGGTAAATGGATTCCATTGGTTTGCCATTTTACCCGCGTCCAATTTTTGTCCCCACACGTAGTCAGTTGGGTCATACACCCCACCAATCCCTGCGCTGTATGAACTTTGTACTTTGGGAAGCATCAAGAAACCTGCATTGAACATGTTGTTGGAGTTGACCGTAACGGTAAGCCCTTTGCCTGACGCCCCTTTCTTGGTCGTGACAATGATGGCACCGCTACCTCCGCGAGAACCGTACAAAGCCGAAGCCGTTGGTCCTTTCAACACGTCAACGCTCTCGATGTCATCTTGCGCGATGTTGTTGAGAGAGATGTTATTATAAGGTACCCCATCAATCACAATAAGCGGCGATTCACCCCGCAAGCTGATGGCTGGCATTTGGTTAAACTCCGTACTGTTGCGTACCCACAAACCCGATACGCGGCCCGTCAATGACGTACCAACGCTTACTCCCTTTACCGTTTGGAGCGAAGGGCCTGATACTTTTTGTACGGCATACCCTAGTGATTTTTCTTCGCGTTTCACCCCCAAAGCCGTTACCACTACCTCGTTCAAGATTTTGGTATCGGTTGTCATTTTAATGGAAAGTGAAGTTTGGGTACCTACCACAATTTCTTGAGAAGCATATCCAATGAAAGAGATGGAAAGGACGGATTTGTCGCTTTTCACCGAAAGTTTGAACTTACCAGCGGCATCCGTAAGCGTACCATTGGTTGTTCCTTTTTCAACAACGTTCACTCCTGGAAGCGCCTCACCATTTTCATCGGTAATTGTTCCAGTAATGTCTTGTGCTGCTTTCTGAGTCCCTACTTTGTGTGAGGGTGGGGTGGCAGCATACGCCCCCGTGATAGTTGAACTGGTTAGTACAGAAAGCGAAAGCATAGAACCCGCTACAAATAACAATGGGCTCCTGTCTTTCAGCAAAATGTGGGAAAGTAATGTTTTTCTCATTTGCTTTTTATTGAGAGTTGGGAAATAAAAAAACAAAAAAATACAATTTCCACGCGTAAAACGGTGGCAAAGAAGGGCAGAAACAGTGTTTGATCAGTTAGTTAATTAAGTTAGTTTGTGAATGATTTATTTAAAATGATGAGGTTGCTAATATACTATTTCTTTTACATTCGTGAGCAAAAGTGGTGCAAAAATAGTTTAGGCATTCTACACACAAAAGCCAATGTTGTTATCAAAACATTAACTCTATTGTCAAAAGTCCCTATTTTTTTCAAAAAAACATGAGCCATAGTATAGGTAAATTAAACTATAACCCTCCCCTTTTTATCCGACGTTTTCTATTTTTTATTAAAACAAAAAACTATATTTAGGTACATTTTCACTCAAACAAGGCTTAATTGAAATTATCCAAGAAAATGCTTTGTTTGGTGGTCGTTGCTTAAATTTTTGCCAGCAATCCTCAAACTACATACAGCTGAATAGTAAAAAAAGACTACTTGAAGTATGTTATTTTATTGTTAAATTTCATTTTCAAACGTAACCTCTCCCAACCTAATCTACCCTCGTGAAACGCTTCAAACTGCTCTCGTTTTGCCTTACTTTGGGGCTAGTTTGCTCCCTTTCTGCCCAAGAACTGTCCGTCAAAGGGTTTAAACAACCCGTCGAAGTCATTCGTGACCGCTGGGGGATTTCGCACATTTATGCCCAAAATGAGCACGATTTATTTATGGCGCAAGGCTACGTAGCTGCCTCCGACCGTCTATTTCAGCTTGAAATTTGGCGACGACAAGCTACGGGTACGGTGGCCGAACTGCTGGGCGAAAAAGAGCTAAAACGAGACATTGGCACTCGTTTGTTTAAGTTTCGCGGTAATCTAACAACCGAGCTAAACCACTATCATCCCCGTAGTGCGCAGATTATCAAGGCATTTGTGGAAGGAATTAATGCCTATGTGGGCGAAATGCGACAGCATCCCGAAAAACTTTCCTTTGAATTTAAAGTATTGAATACGCTTCCTGATTTTTGGACGCCCGAAGTTGTCATCAGTCGGCACCAAGGGTTGCTGAGCAACGTCAAAGACGAATTGAACAACGCCCGAATTGTGCATTTGGCAGGCGCCGAAAAGCTCCGAGAATTGCAGTGGTTTCATCCCGTCCGAAACGCGCAAGAACCCGATTTGAGTCTTGATAAAGTCATCAAAGGGGAAGAATTGTTTCAACCTATTTTGGATATATATGAGGCATTTCGGTCGCCCTTAAAATTTACGAAAGAAGACAAACGTACGGGACAAGCCTTCGATTTTGACGCTTGGTACGAAGAAGAAAAGCTCCAAGTAGGTTCTAACAACTGGATAATTGACGGAAAACACGCTCAAAGTGGCTACCCCATGCTCGCCAACGACCCGCACCGCGCGCAATCGGTGCCAGGACTTCGGTACTGGATTCACCTCAACGCCCCAGGTTGGAACGCGATTGGCGCGGGTGAACCTTCGCTTCCAGGCGTTTCCATTGGCCACAACGACCACGCCGCTTGGGGGCTCACCATTTTTGAAACCGACAACGAGGATTTGTACGTCTATGAAACCAATCCACAAAACCCCAATCAATACAAATACCAAGGGAAGTGGGAAGCGTTGAAGGTAATTCAGGATACCATTAAAGTAGCCAATCAAGCTCCCGTGGTAGTTGCGTTGAAATACACTCGCCACGGCCCCGTGACGTTTGAAGATACCAAAAACCACAAATTATATGCCGTAAGGGCAGGTTGGCGCGAAGAAGGTTGTGCGCCTTATTTGGCGAGTTTGCGCATGAACCAAGCCAAAACGTGGGAAGAGTTTCGTACGGCCTGTACTTTCAGTCGGATTCCTGGGGAAAACATGATTTATGCCGACCAAAAAGGCAACATTGGTTGGCAAGCCGTTGGGATTTCTCCCATTCGCAAAAATTGGACAGGCTTAGTGCCCGTTGCTGGAGATGGCCGCTACGAATGGGCGGGTTATTTGCCGATTGTGCAACTTCCGCATAAAATCAACCCTTCGGAGGGGTACGTCGTTACGGCCAACAACAACTTAACGCCCGTTGATTTTCCGTACCGAAATGCCGTTGGTTGGACGTGGGCAAACCCCGTCCGTGCGCACCGCATTGAAGAAGTGCTCAATGCAGGCAAACGGATGAACCTTCAGGATTTTGCCACCTTACAAACCGATTATCTTTCTGTTTCGGCCCGTACGCTCGTGCCACTTCTCCTCAAAAATCCAACCTATGGTTCGAAAGAAGCCGAACAAGCCAAACAACGGCTGACGCAATGGGATTATCATCTTACCTCCACCTCCATCGCCGCCGCTATTTATGCCGAATGGGAAACACAGCTAAAACTAGCCATGCATACGTTGATGGTGCCCGAAAACATTCGAACGTATTACAAAACCTTGCCCATGAAACGAATCGTGGATTGGTTGGTGACGCCAACATCAGCATTTGGTCAAAACCCAGTAGCAGGCAGGGATGAATTTTTAAGTAAATCGTTCCAAAAAGCAATTGAAACGCTTCAAAAAAGACTTGGTAACGACCAAAATCAGTGGCAGTATGGCCAACCCAAAAACAAACACATTGCCCTCAAACACGCCCTGAGTGAGTTGGTTAGTGAAGAACAACGGGCAAAAATCAACCTTGGCCCACTCCCACGCGGCGGCTATGGCGAAACGGTGGGCAATACAGGAGGCCAATTAAACCAGGAACATGGCGCTTCTTTTCGGATATTGGTGGATACCGAAGACTGGGATAAAACCTTGGGAATAAACAACCCAGGCCAATCGGGCAACCCCGACGACCCGCATTACCGCGATTTGTTTGAGCTTTGGGCCAAAGACGGTTTTTTCCCCGTTTATTTTACCAAAGATAAAATCAAAACCATTGCTGACCGAACGTGGACGTTTAAGGCTCAGTAGAAATACGTACTTTTACCCCAAAGTCAGACCGAATCTTACTGTAGAATGAAAATAGTGAATATCGTGGGGGCACGCCCCAATTTTATGAAAGTGGCACCATTGCACCGAGCCTTTCAAAAACGAAGCGAAATTGAGTCTAAAATTGTCCATACTGGTCAGCATTACGACGCCAAAATGTCGGATGTATTTTTTAATCAGCTCGAACTTCCTCAACCTCATTATTTTTTGGGCATTGGCGGCGGAACACACGCCCAACAAACCGCCAAAATTATGTTGGAGTTTGAAAAAGTAATGGAAGCAGAGAAGCCCGATTTGGTGCTCGTGGTTGGGGACGTTACTTCTACCATTGCTTGTGCGCTCGTTGCCAGTAAAATGCACGTACCGATTGCGCACGTTGAAGCGGGTTTGCGTAGTGGCGACCGCCGAATGCCCGAAGAAATCAATCGGATTTTGACGGATAGCATTTCAGACTTGCTTTTTGTGACCGAACAAGCAGGCATCGACAACCTGAAACGCGAGGGAGTTCCCGACGAAAAAGTATTTATGGTGGGAAATTGCATGATTGATTCGTTGGTACATTACCGCCAAAAAGCCCAACAACTTAGGATTTTGGCTGATTTTGGGGTTGCGAAGGGCGAATACGTGCTAATGACCATGCACCGCCCCGCCAACGTCGATACGGCCGAAGGACTTTCGAGTATTTTGCAAATTGTAGCCGATACCGTTAAATACAAAAAAGTCATTTTCCCGATTCACCCAAGAACCCGTTCTAACATCGAAAAATTTGGGTTGAGTGACCAACTTGCCCGCATCGAAGGCATGCTGCTTACCGAGCCGCAAGGGTATTTGGAATTTCTTCATTTGATGGAGAACTCGGCATTGGTCGTTACCGATTCGGGCGGAATTCAGGAAGAAACAACGTATTTACAAGTGCCATGCCTGACGTTTCGGGACAGTACCGAACGCCCCGTCACGGTGGAGCTTGGCACCAATCAGTTGCTTGCCGACTTAAATCCCCAAACGGTTCACGAAAAAGTAGTTGAAATTTTGGAAGGGCGAATCAAACAAGGAATCATTCCTCCCCTTTGGGACGGTAACGCCGCCGAACGGATAGCGGATATTCTGAGTCCGTTAGCTGTTATTCGTTAGCCGTTATCTGGTTTCTTTAAGTAATAAAGCAAAAGTTCTAGAGTAATTCAAAGTAGCCTCGGTAGAGGCGCAACATTTGTAGTAACAACAGGTAATTTTTTAATTTTTGCTTCGTAGAAGCACAACTTGTTGCTTTGTTATGCTTCTACGAAGCAAAAGGGTTTTATGGTTGCCCCTCTCTACTACTACAAAGGTTATGCTTCCGCTCGGGCGGCCCCGTACGAAGCAATATAAACTACTAATAAACTAAACCTTTTGCCCAACTACTTAAATCCACATAAAATAATAGCACACGGACACATATTTAACTGGCCTAATTTCGTACCTTAGTTTATTTTCCGATACACTTGGCCACTGCTCGCAGTGATGGTTGAGGCTTCCGTTGGAGGCTCGGTGGCAAAGGCCAATTCATATCCTTCAAGCGGCAACTCATCCAAGGCTACCTTTTGTACCGCATCCAAATTTGCGACAAAAACGTAAGAATCATCTTCCGCCAATGTCCACGCAATTAACTTGTTTGTAGCCGTCGCGTCGGGGGTGAGTAGCCATTTTACAGTTTTTGCATCAATCTGCGGCCAGATTGTTTCCGCAAAAAGACGTAACTCCAACATTTTGGTAAACTGCTCCATATTTTCTCCCCACTCAAACGGCCCATGGGTTACTTTGTCGGTCTCGGCATCATCGTGGATTTGAAAAACGTAGAGCTTGGTATATTCTTCGTTTTTACCGCGTTGTTGGTGCAAGTTTCTTACTTCAAAGCCCAAACTATAATAACTCGGCATATCTGTCAAAAACAGCCCTGTAAAGTACCGAACGATGTTGCCCGCACGGTAAAATTCATCAAAACGAGGATCGTCTTTGTCGGCCGTAATCATGGTAAAACTAGGCGCAAAAGCCCGCGAACGAAGCAATTGATCATACAGGCTAAAACGCTCCATAAACGTAGCCTCCCCTACTACCGACGACTGTAAATCGCCCAAAGTTGCATCGGCACGAATCGCCTCCAAGTGGTCAAATTCGTCGCCATAGCCCATTGTATCAGGCGGTGCGATAAACGTCTCGGCATAAAAAGCAAAATGTTGGGCGCCGTGTTTTTGCACATATTCTTTTACCGCCCGCAACGGGTCATAAAAATGATCGGGCTGGGCAGGAACGCCCTCCGCCCGCATTTGAACGTGGGCCATGTCCCCCCGCATAAAATCAAAATTATACTCCTGCTGACATTCGTGGTATTTGCGCGTAAAATACGCCCACGCCGCCATGTGTGGATTCTGAAAATCAAGTTCCCATTGCTGATTGTCGTTTTTAGAATGATAAAAACGGTAGCGCGTCAACGGCCCAAATACCCGCGACATGTCCTGTGGATGGTCAAACTCATACTGGTACCAAGGCGTACCGCGTTCGTCGAGCACAAACTCCTCGGGGTTGATGTGTAGCCCACGGTAGGGCGGCGCCATCGTCATGGGCAAAGTTTCAAACCCACGACCGACCAAGTCTTGCATCAAGGCAAGGCGGCGGTGTAGGCGTTGTTGTTGGTCAAAACCAAACAGTATTTCTTGTCTTTTTTTATCGTGTAAGAAAGGAATGGTTGGGTCAAAAAGTACTTCTTTCCCAAAGTTCAACCACGAGCCATCGGCGGTTCCGTGATGGTGTAGATGCTGCCAAATAACCTCTTCTACTTGCTCCCACACGTTTTCTGAATGGTTGACAAGCCGACCGCCATCTCGCTGCACCCACTCAAACAGGCGAGGATGCGTCAATACAATTTCCGAAAAACGGTCGGTGTGTGGTATCACATCCAAACCTACCGTTTTGCCCATGGCGTGTAGCAAATTCACCACCACTTTGAGTTGTTTCTCGACCGTATCCAACCACGGCACGGCACGTTGAAGCTGCCAGCTAAAAAACTCCGCGTTGATATTCCAGCTTACTTTTCCGTACAGGCTTCCTACCACCCCAGGTTCCCAAATGGGAAGCAAATGAATAGAATCGTGGAAAGACGGCAGAGTAAGCGCATATCCCACCACGTTCCAAAAGCTCCCAATCGTTCGAACGTTTACGCCCACCATGTTGGACGTTTTTAGCCATTGGCTATCTGGCTCATTGGCCCGTGGCGAAACGATAGTTTCCGTGGGTTGCAGCGCGCGGCCAAGCAGCTCGGTGCCTAGGCGTTTCTGCAAAATATCGAGCAGTTGAAACGCATCAAATTTCGTAGGCAAATCGGGCAACAAGCCTGACACAAACGAGGATTTTTTTCGTTCGTAGCTTGTTAATGAACGGTGATAAGTAGTACGCCAATCTTGCACGTACGCATCACGCGTCAGCGAAGTAGTAGAAGTCAAACTGTTCATCATAGGTCTTTGTAGGTCAGCAAGGTACTATTTTTTAAGAAAAGGTCATATCTTGTGTTGGAAAAATTAAACAATCGTATGCCTGATTTATCCCCTGGCCTTGCCACCCTCAAAACCGTTATTGATTCGACATCCCCGTTGACAAATGATAGCTGGGAAGCTTTCAGTGGCATTTGGCGGCCTTTTTCTGCCAAACGAAAAGAAATCTTGACCGTGGCAAATGAGCGGGAACGTTATTTATATTTTGTGTTAGAAGGCGTACAGCGGGTCTATTACTTTGACGACCAAAGCCGCGAATCAACCTTGGTTTTTACCTATGCGCCTTCGTTTGGTGGTGTTTTGGACGCCCTGATGCTCGCCTCGCCTTCTAAATATTATTACGAAACCCTCACTCCTTCCGTTTTTTTGCGGGCTTCCATCACCGATTTACAACCATTGATTGACACCCGACCTGATGTGGCTACCTTGATTCGTTTAGGCGTAACAAGTGCCCTCTCAGGAGTGCTTGAGCGGCTCGTCGAGCTTCAAACGTTCAGCGCCGAAGACCGTTTTAAGCAACTTTTACGGCGAAGTCCGCACATTTTACAGCTTGTTCCTCACAAGTATTTGGCCAATTATTTGGGAATAGATGCGACCAATTTTAGCAAATTTATCAATCGAATGAAAATCTAGAAAATCTTGGTATTTGCCAAGATTTATTTGGCGGTATCCCCCGACTTTTGCGGACATACAACCAACAACAACGATGGCTACGATTCAGCATTACGAACTTATTGAGCAACTCGAAAACCGCATTGAACGACACTTGGAAGAGGCAATTCATTCACTGCAAAATTTACCCGAAAAAGTACTTCTACAACCTGCTTCCAACGGTGGCTGGAGCATTGCGCAGTGCCTCGAACACCTCAATACCTACGGTGATTATTATTTACCACAAATAAAATCAGGACTAGAAAAAGCCCAAAAATCGTCACCTTCCACGCATTTTCAAAGTTCGTGGTTGGGGGCTTATTTTATCAAAATGATGGAACCTGAAACGGGGAAGAAAAAATATAAAGCATCCAAAGGGCACATTCCTGCGCCCAATTTGGACGCCTACGCTACTGTCGCGCGGTTTATTCAACAACAAGAAGAGTTGTTGTCGTACGTAAAACAAGCCAAGTCGGTCAACCTCAACAACATTCGGATTCCGATTTCCATCACTCGGCTGATTCGACTCAAATTAGGCGATGTTTTTCAGTTTATGATTGCTCACGATGAGCGCCATTTGCAACAGGCGTTTCGCAATCTGCCTCAAGGGGCATTACCAACGCCCTCAGTCTCTAAACAACGTTAACCTTTTAGGCATAAATAGAGAAAAGGGGCTGCTATGTTCCCAATAGGTCACTTAAATATTCTTTTATCAAAAGGAAATTTTTCAACCTTTGTAATCTCTATTTTATAAAAATCTTTGTGGTTGGGATTAATCAAAATATTGTAATCACCTTGTGTCACTACTGATGGAACACGCAAAAGGCAATAGTTATTTTCCACCACAAAGTTATCTCCAAATTTTTGTGTAGAAATAGGATGAGGAAATTCTTGCCAGTCAGAAGGCAGCTCTTCTTCAGCTATTTCTTTCATCAAAAACTCATCAGGAATCTTGATAGTTAACATCACATAATCATCAGGCAGCGTCGCTAAAGTAAAATGCACCGCCACTTCCGCCATAGCCAATGATCTATTTTGCGCCGTATAAATCAATTCAACCCCAATTGAATTCCATCGTGCTCCCTTGAGAGCAGCACCTTTACCAGAAAGTGGAGTCGCAAACTTTTCCCTTGAAAGACGAAACACTTCCATTTTATACAAGTATTCCGTAGTTAATACGAGTTAGTTCGCTAATAACCAGCTCTTTCCCATACGAATCTTTCAGTAGTTCAATAGGTTTTAAACTACCTAGTGCATAGTTGGGCGTAGTTAGCCAAAGTCGCAGTTTCTCCATACTTCCAAACACATCTAATCCTACTTTGGTCACCTCTGCCATCTCAATGATTTTTTCAGAATGAATAGGTTTGAAATGGTGTTCAGCCGTTGTTTTATACCGTTGTAATGATTTTGTAGAAATGTCAAGAAAATTAGCCCAGTCATTTTCCGTAAACGGAGTATAAGCTTGAATTAACCCAAAAAGTGAATAAGGAATCCCCGTTCTAATCGCAACGATTATAAGCATTTTATTCGACAAAAAGTCTTCGTACGTCACGGCCTTATTTAACTCGATGTGGTAATCTTCCAAACGAGATTGCTTCAAAAAAGACGATATTTCTCTATCCAGTCTTCCTTCAATGGTTGAATTGATTGTTGTTGCCATATCTGTATATTGAGACATTTGTCTTCAAAATTAAGACATTTTTCCTTAAAATAACGCAAACATTTCAAGAAATGTGCCTGTAGGCACTACCTATCTGTAGCGATGATGTTTATTTGGTCATTTCGGCGTGCCGTAGGTACGCAACTGACTACAAAAGTTTGCTTACTATTACACATCACACAAAGACAGCAAGGCGCAGAGGTATTAAATCAATACTTCGCGCCTTGCTGTCTTTGTGTGAGCAATTTTCAATCTTACAACTTCATCGTCAACGCAATTCGCTTGCGTGACAAATCAACTTCTGTCACTTTTACCGTCACGTGCTGTTGAAGTTTTACTACTTCGTTCGGGTCTTTGATGAAGCGATTGGCCATTTGTGAAACGTGCACCAAGCCGTCTTGTTTTACCCCTATGTCAACAAATGCACCAAATGCGGTGATGTTGGTCACGATGCCTGGCAACACCATTCCTTCGTGCAAATCTTCAGGCTTGCGAACGCGGCTGTCAAACTCAAAAGCCACAATGGTTTCCCGAGGGTCACGCGAGGGTTTTTCGAGTTCTTTCACAATGTCTTGCAATGTCAACAAGCCAGTAGAGGCACTTACGTATTTTTGAGGGTTAATTTGGCGACGCAGCTCAGGTTTTCGCATCAATTCCGCCACATTCGTTCCCAAATCTTTCGCCATTTTCTCTACCACAGGATAGCTTTCGGGGTGAACAGCGCTGTTATCGAGCGGGTTGTCTGCATTTTCAATCCGTAGAAAACCTGCGGCTTGCTCAAATGCCTTACCTCCCAAGCGGGGAACTTTCAGCAACTGTTGGCGCGACTTAAAATCCCCATTTTGGGCACGGTAAGCCACAATGTTTTTGGCCAAAGCGGGTCCTAATCCCGACACATACTGAAGAAGGTGTTTGCTGGCAGTATTGAGGTTGACCCCCACGGAGTTTACGCAACTTTCAACCACGGCATCCAACGCGCCTTTCAGCATATTTTGTTCGACATCGTGTTGGTATTGCCCTACCCCAATGGATTTAGGGTCAATTTTTACCAATTCTGCCAACGGGTCCATCAAACGACGCCCAATCGACACCGCACCGCGAACCGTCACGTCCTTGTCGGGAAACTCATCGCGGGCCACTTCCGAGGCCGAATAAATCGACGCACCTTGCTCCGAAACCATGTAAATAGCCACACCGCTGATGCCACTATTCGGGCCAAGTGGGCCACTTTTTATAAAATCTTCCGTTTCGCGCCCAGCGGTTCCGTTTCCGATGGCAACCGCCTGAATCTGGTGTTTTTTGACCAAATTTAGAATCGTTGCTTCGGCTTCCAAACGTTTATCAAACGGATAAATAACCGTATCGGCCAGCAAATTCCCCTGAGAATCTAAGCAAACTACTTTACAGCCCGTGCGGAAACCTGGGTCAATGGCCAATACCCGTTTTTGTCCCAAAGGCGACGCCAAGAGCAACTGGCGCAGGTTTTCGGTAAAAATTTGGATGGCATATTTGTCGGCTTTTTCTTTTGACAAATTAGAAAATTCCGTTTCGATACTTGGTTTCAACAAACGCTTGTACGCATCCGATACGGTTTGTTCTTGTTGGTCTTTGCACGCTGGTAAGCCTTTGACAAACAAGCGGTCGAGGTATTCGATGGCTTGTTCTTCGTCGGGAGAAATGTCAATGTTTAAGAAACCTTCTTCCTCGCCCCGTCGAATGGCCAACAAACGGTGCGAAGGAATTTTGTTGAGCGGTTCGCTAAAATCAAAATAATCGCGGTACTTGGCTCCTTCTTCCTGTTTTCCTTTTTTGACTTTAGAGGTAATGATGGCGGTACGCTCAAAGGCAAAACGCATTTTGTTACGGGCTTCGGTCGTTTCCGAAATCCACTCCGCCATAATGTCACGCGCCCCTTGAAGCGCATCATTAACCGATGCTACTTGGTCGTTGAGGTATTTCTCGGCCAATCGCTCAGGATTACCTTCTTTACCCGAAAAAATCACCTGTGCAAGCGGCTCCAAGCCTTTCTCAATGGCCATCGTCGCCCGCGTTTTGCGCTTGGGTTTGTAAGGCAAATAAATATCTTCCAACGATTGTAGGTGATACGTATTTTCGAGCAATTTACGGAGTTCAGGAGTCAATTTACCCTGTTCTTCAATACTTTTCAGGATAGCCTCACGGCGTTTTTCTACTTCCTGAAACTTTTGGTATTGTTCTTTAATGGCAAGGATTTGAACCTCATCAAGTTGCCCTGTCATTTCTTTCCGATAACGAGCAATGAAAGGCACCGTAGCTCCTTCGTCGAGGAGTTGAATGGTATTTTGGGTTTGGCGTTCGCTAGTGCCCACGATGGGCGCAATGAATTGAGATGCGGTCATTTACGTTATTTATACTTTTAAAAATCTTTATCGCTTCGTCGCTCTTTCCAAATTATAATTTAGAAAAAAAAATCCAGCGTTTCCGTTGCAGTGCTGTCGCTGCACCGAACCAGCCCGCAAATAAGCAAACAGAAGCGGATTGGTGCAAACTATTTTTTCTATCTAAACCTAAAACGCTGGCACAATTGTTTTAGTCGTACCTTCGAAAATTCAAATCACAACTTTATGCACCTCGACATCACGAAAGCACAAGCATTGCAAGAATACCTACAGGCAAAAGGATGGCTCAAAGAGAACGAACCTATTTTTAGCCTTGAAATCCCTGGCGAAGGTAACATGAATTATACGCTTCGGGTTCGGACGCACGACCGTACGCTCATTGTCAAACAGGCGAGGCCTTACGTTGAGAAATACCCCCAAATTTCGGCTCCTTGCGAGCGTGCGGTGATTGAGGCTCATTTTTACGAGAAAATCCAAGAATTTGCTTCCATCCAAACCTTCATGCCTGCTTTGATTGGGGTGGATGAAAGTGCCTCTATTCTTGCGTTGGAAGACTTAGGGACGTCGAACGATTATACGTTTTTGTACCAACCTCAGCAAAAGCTGTCGATGGTTGAAGCCGAAGCATTGGCGCTTTTTTTGGCCATGTTGCACCAACTAACCTGGAAAGAAACCCTCGACGGGACGTTTGCCAACCGTGCCATGCGGGTACTTAACCATGAACATATTTTTAAGTTTCCCTTCGTGGAAAACAACGGGTTTGACCTCGATTCGCTCCATGACGGATTTCAGATGATTTCGATGGCCTATAAAGTTGACCCGTATTTGAAAAAGAAAGTGGAAGAACTGGGTCAGGTGTATTTGTCGGACGGGCACAGCTTGCTGCACGGCGATTTTTACCCAGGCAGTTGGCTAAAAACCGATTCTGGTCTGAAAGTGATTGACCCTGAGTTTTGTTTTTATGGCTGTCCTGAATTTGATTTGGGTGTACTCACGGCCCATCTGATGTTGACCAAACAAGACGAAGACACCATTCGTAAAGTGTATCAAGCCTACGGTGCGGTAAAAAATCCACAGTTGGTTGATCAATTTACGGGCGTCGAAATCATGCGGCGTTTGCTCGGTTTGGCCCAATTACCCCTCTCATTGAGCTTGCTCGACAAAGAAGAACTGCTCGAAACGGCCTACGAAATGATTATGAAATAGGCACCCGAAACGGGGACGTTAGAGCGTCCCCGCAGCTTTTTTATAGCGCACATGGGCAATCAAAAATTGATACACACTGTTCAAATAATTGGTTTCGGCGTTCTGAAGGCTGTATTCGGTATTTTTCAAATCGGCCAACAACAACGTTCCTTTTTCGTAGCGAAAGCGGTCGGTTTCTAAAATTTGTTGCGCTAACGCTACGTTTTTCTTCGTGTCCAGCACATTAGCCTTTTCTTGGGCCAGAACTGTCGCGGTGTTGGTAATTTCGTACTCAAAATCTCCTTTCAGCCTCTCCAACGTATTGCGATTTACTTGCGTTTTCAACGCATATTCGTTGCGCAAAAGGGCCGTTTGTTTACCGTCATACAGGGGAATGTTTAGCTTCAAACCTACGTAATTGAACGGAAACCACGTTCCCGACGAAAACGGATTAAATTTGTCATTGAGCTGGAGTGCGGTGTAGTTTCCGTAAGCACTTACCAACGGTGCCAGCCGTGATTTTTGCTTTTGCTGAAGTAATTCATTCACCCGCAACGCCGATTGCTCTTGCTTTAACTCAGGGCGAGTATCAAGCGCCGTTTCTGGGGTTGTATTTTCCGAAGTGGCCAATACTTTTTCCAAGGTTTCGGTTAGCTCTAGCGCGGTTTGTTTTAAACCAATTTGGTACAACAGGTACGCCTGATTCACTTTTAAATCTTGTTTTGCCTTCGTCAGCGCCGTTTGAGCGTTGTTAACATCCAATTGCAGGCGGTCAAAATCGTTTTTTAGAATCGTCCCTTTTTCCCACTTCGTTTTCCCCGACTCCCAATACGCTTGCGCCCGAACAACCGCTTTTTCGGCCAGCGTAATTCTTTCTTGATTGAACAAAACGGCGTAATAAGCCTCCGTAACGGCTTGTTTTATGTCTATTTTTTGTTTTTCAAGCGTAATTTTTTGACCTTCCACTGTTTCAGAGTTTATCAATCGGTCGTA
Source organism: Runella sp. R5_40 (assembly GCF_057652295.1). Taxonomy (NCBI): domain Bacteria; kingdom Pseudomonadati; phylum Bacteroidota; class Cytophagia; order Cytophagales; family Spirosomataceae; genus Runella; species Runella sp. R5_40. The sequence continues at coordinate 247,500 of NZ_JBYFCH010000004.1, forward strand.
TTTTCTAGCCGCATCATAGACTTTTTGCTCGGCCGAAAGTCCTACATTATTGTTAAACGGAACACCTAACACCAATTTGACGTCTTGGCCGTTGGCAAAAGGGGCATTTTTGAAAACCGAGGTTTGAAGTTGGGTGTTCCAACGCATATCCGCCGAGGCGTTGACCTGCGGAAGCCATTTTGCCCGAAGTTTAGCCTCTTCTCCTTCCGCAATTCGCAACTGAAGTTGTTGGTTTTTCAGTTCGAGGCGATTGTCAATGGCCATTTTTAAGGCGTCATCAAGCGACAGTTTTTGAGCATTTACAGCCATAGGCAACAGCCCAATTCCGAGTAAAAAAAACGCGATTTTCTTCATAACAATTAGGTTCTAAATACTTGGGCGGGTTCCATTTTGGTGATTTTACGCATGGCAAACAAACTCCCCAACACGGCGATGAACAGGGTTACACCAATGAGAAAAAGGATGAGATACGGCGTAATTTTGATGTTAAGGCTGGTTTTGGTGACATTGACAAAGCCCCGCAGCAAGACGTAGGCTATGACAAAACCGACTGTCGAATAAATAACGGCTTGCCATAAAATCAGTTGGCGGATGATTCCGTTGGTTCCTCCAATGGCTTTGAGCGTGCCGTAATCTTTCAATCGGTCGTTGACGGCCGAAAACATCGTTAGACCCACAATGGCAAAGCCTGTGATGATGGCAAAAACGACCAACAAACCGAAGGAAGCGACAATGCCACTATTGAGCGCAAAGTATTTGAGACTTTCTTGGGTAAACGCTTCGCCGTCGCGGGCTTTCACCCCCAAAATCTCTTTATTGATGTTGTTTACGACTTGTTGGTGCGTAAAACCTGGCTCGGCTTCCACCAAAAACGCCGATGCTTGGTTGGTGGATATTCGGCAGAGCTTGCGGGCACGTTCAACCGTTGTAAAGCCATAGGCCACGCCTAACCCTTTAGCACTTCGGGTGTTTCCACTCAAAAAAACGCGAGAACCGTTGAACTCAAAATGGTCGCCAATTTTGATTTTTTTGGAAGAAATGGGGTCGTATTCGTCCGTAATGAGGGCACCTTCTTGCTGCAAATCTTCCAAATTTCCTTTGACAAAATTCCACGGCCCACCCGCGTGGCGCGGCGATTGTGTTCCAATGAGCGTAATGGGCGTTTTGGTACCATCTTTGAACTTGGCGCTACCTGCGGCCACCACCATCGTATTGACCCGCTTCACGCCCGCCACACTCATTAGCTCCCGCGAGACACGCATATCCAACAGCGGCAAATCACTGACTTGCTGACTTTTATCGCTCACAACCCAAATGTATTGCTTGTTGTTTTCGGCCAAAGAAATGGTGCCGCCCAACAAGGCAAAACAAATGCCCAGTTGTTGTCCAATCAAAAAAACCGAGAGAATGATACCAAACAAAATCCCAAACATTTTGGCTTTGTCGTACCACATAAACTTAAACGCCTCTTTAAGCATGGTAGGTCAGGTTTATTGGAGAAGAATGAGACAGTCAACTCGGCTGCCAATCAACGGCATTTTTCCCGCCTCCAATCGAATGGACACGTCCCGAACGCGGCGGTCTTCTTGTTCGGTCGCTTGATCTTTAAACAGCGATTTTTGTTTCAGATACGCCGCGGCATAGCTCACTTTGCCCTGCGCCAAGGTGTCACCCGTGGTTTGGGATAAAATGTAGGCTTTTTGCCCTACTTGAACCCGTTCGGCGTAGAGTTCATCCACTTCGGTTTTGGCATACAACGGCCCTGACGGCGCAAAATCGGCGATTTGGGAGTCGTTATTGACGTATTCACCCACTTTGACCAACACTTTCAGGATTTTTCCAGAAAGCAGCGCCAACACTTTTTTCTTTTCCAAAACAGTTTGGTAATAGTTTAAATCAGCCTTCGATTCCCCAATGCGACTTTGGGCTTGCCGAACGTTGGCCTCGGCCGTCTCAGTATCTTTCAGTAACTTATCTACCGTCGCTTTGCTATCGTCCACGGCTTGTTTGGTTTGGGCGTTGCCTTTGAACAAATCCACGTTTCGGGTGTAGTTTTCTTGGGCATTGGCCAAACTGACCCGCAGTCCCTCAAGCGTAGCTTGGTTGGCAGCCAAGGTGGCTTGGAGCGTTGCAATCTTGCTTTGTGACTGGCGAAGTTGGGCGTTTTCCACGGCTACTTCCACGCGCAACAGAGGTTGTCCTTTTGTGACCGAATCGTTTTCGTCGATAAGCACTTCCAGAACGCGGCCTGTTGTACCTGCCGTTAGGCTCATAAGTCCATCTTCTGGCTCAATTCTCGCTACGCCCAAAATCTGGTCTTTGGTCGAAGGAAGTGCCACCGAATCGACCTTGGCTACTTTTTCTTCCGAGTCCGATTTTTTACCACATCCCCACCAAAGTGGGAGGCAAAAAAGCAACAACCATTTTTTTTTGATTTTCTTTATTTTCACGTGTGTAAATGGTTAAAATTAAAGCAGATTCAAAATAGCAGTAAGTAACTGTTAATCATACTAATTAAGTAATAAAACAAAAGTTTTAGAGTAATTCAAAGTAGCCTCGGTAGAGGCGCAACATTTGTAATAACAACAGGTGTTTTTTTAATTTTTGCCAACTACTTAACGGTTAACAAATAACGATTAACTGTTTATCAGCCCTTAACGTTCGTTAATTCAATAGGAATCACTAGCCCATTTTTTACCTCTACGGCACGGTCAGCGTACTGTTGCAAGCGGGGGTCGTGGGTGACAACAGCAACCGACTTCCCTTGACGAGCCAGCGACTGTAATTCTTTCATCACTACCCCCAACGAATCTTTGTCGAGCGATGCCGTAGGTTCATCACACAAAATCATTTTGGGGTTTGTTACCAAAGCCCGAGCAATGGCAATGCGTTGTTGTTGGCCACCAGATAACGCTTTGGGTAAATTTTTACGGCGTTCTATCATTCCCACCGTTTCAAGGGCTTTTTGAACTCGTCTTTTTCGTTCACTGCTGTCCAAACCGAGTAATTTTAGCGGTAACTCAACGTTTTCTTCGGCCGTAAGTGGTGCTAAAAGATTGAAGCTTTGGAAGACAAAACCAATGGTTTCCAATCGAAGACGGGCTAATTTGGTGGCGTTCAAGGAATTAATATGCTGCCCATCCACCCACAAATCGCCGTAGCTTGGATAAATGACACACCCCAACAGAGAAAGCAAGGTGGTTTTACCCGAACCAGAAGGGCCAATAATCAAGGTAAGCTCTCCTTCATGCAGCTGAAAATCAGTCGCTTGAAGGGCTACAATTGTTTGATCACCCGTTTTGTATTCTTTTCCCGCACCTTTGAGTTCGGCGATGAGCTTTTTCGGATTCATGTTTTTTAAAAAAGTACGATATTGTAATTTATATAAAATACTACAACAACATCGTATTTTTCATACAACTGAGAAGGTTTGAATTTTGTTAGAAAAAAATTAAAATTTAATCTTCAAAAAAACGGTGAAGGCAATCGTGAATTAGGTCAAATAAAAAGACTTCCCACTTCGGCCAACATAGCCTCAGTAGGAAGTCTCCAGCAAGCAGTTGAAACTACTTGGTTTACATATCCATCATCAAACGAAGCTGGGCGGCTCCGTTTTGGTCATCCAACACTTGTACAGAAATACTATTTTCTTTGAAGGCGTTTCTGTCGATGGCAATTGTGAACGAATGAATGCCTTTGGCTAATTCACCCGAGATACCCGTTGGCGACATTTTCATCGGTTTGGCATCCACCCAAGCCGATACTCCCGCGACTGAGTTCAGCGCTAATTCAACGTTTCCTTTGTTGACTACTTCCAAATTGAAACGGACAAAACTAAAACGCTTTCCAGCACCGCCTTCCACCACTGGTAGTTCATCGAGCGGCAAGTTGCCCGATACTTTACTGTAAATCGGCATGTTTATGACCTTTCCTTTGTCCTTTGCCACAAACAAACCTCCTTCTTCTGTTACTTTTCGGGTCAGCTCTTTGCTTCCCATGGCAGTATTCCAACGGCGAACAAAGCGGGAAGTAGGAACGCGGTATTGCCCACCCATTTTTGATAAAAACCCAATCAAATCCACAAATTCTTTCTTGTCAAGCCCCGCCGTCAAGCTCGCTGGCATCAACGAACCTGGTGTTTTTTCGATGGTTGAGATTTGATTTTTAGCAATTGATATTTCCTGTCCTGCAACATCCCGCACCACTACTTCAGTATTGCCATTGCTCACCAAATAGGCCATCATTTCACTGCCATCTTTTTTCACAATTCGCTGCAATTCATAGCCTTCTTTGATCGAAAGCGTAGGATACAACACCGAACGAATGATGGTTTCTACGGGCGAACTTGTGCCCAAACTACTCAAATCGGGACCAATTCGTCCTCCAGCTCCGCCAATGGCGTGGCACGTTTGGCACAACAATTCAGACTTTCTAAAGACTTTTTCGCCCAAGGCAGGGTCAGCCGTTTCGACCACCGTTTTGGCCAAGGCCGTTATTTCGCGGTCGTTGAGTTGTTGGGGCATTTTTTCGACGGGCAATGTACCGCCCGACGCCTCCAGCGCTTTTTCCAATTGCACCACATCATCGGCACGGCGACGAGTCCAAGGAATATTTCGTCCCATCAATTGGCGGCCTGCCTTGGCAAAATTTTCAGGAATTTTTCGCGTATTAATGGCTTCTGACAAAGCCTCTGTCGCCGTTTTGGTCGCAAAAAACGCTTTAAACAAATCAGTTACATCCGTTTCAGCGGGAACAGTCCGCATCAGGTCTGTACCAATTTTGGCCGCTTCGTTGGCATCCAGCCCCACCAGTTGCGTCACTGACATTACCCGTAGTTCGGGAGAATTTTTAGTCCCTGTTAAGTCGATGAGCATTTTTTTCGATTTTTCGCTGCCCATCGCCGATAAAGCCACCAATGCTGCCTTTTTGACGGGTTTTTCGCCTTGTTGAATCAACCCCAACAATTGCTCACTCAGTTCTTCCATTTTCCACAGCCCAATCAACCGAATCGCCGTGGTCGAGACGGCTTCGTCGTCGCTCTTTATAAAATCCACAATTCTACCCAATCCATTGGTAGGTTGTATTTTTCGTTGCTGTGCTGCCTCCGCCAACGCTCCTAGCCGCGCCGCCGTTTGTTTGTCGCGCGCAGCGTTACCTTGAACCGCCATATCAAACAAGGTAGTTAAGTCAGCAGCTTTCCCCCATTTTGTAATCGACGACAACGCATCCTTTTGATATTCTTCGGGCACTTGTCCTTTCTGATACAGTTGGGTCAAGCGGGCTACCGCTTCTGGGTTGTTGACTGATTTTAGGGCAAAAGATGTCTTCTTGGAGTCACCCAAAAAGTTGGAATCTGTTTTTAAGCGACTCAACCACTGAGGCTCCAATTCGCGTACGGTTTCCCACAGTGCAAAATCCAAAAATTCATCCATTGAGTTGTCCAATACGGTCAAAGCCGTTTGCGCTGCTTCGGCGGTTTTCAGCTTCCGTAGGGCAATCACGGCCTCCAATCGAACCCGAGGATGGGTGTCTTTTACGGCGTTTGCCAATAGTCCTGCCTCGTCTTTTATTTTACCATGCCACAACTGAAAGGCCCGAATCGCCGCTGCACGGGCGTTGTGGTTTTCGGCTTTGAGAAGAGTCAACAACACCGACTCATTGACGGTATCCAACGTTTGATACGTCCACAACGCTTCCAACAACAAATGCTCGTAATTGGGGTCTTTTTTATCCAATTTACTCACCCATTGCTCAAGGGCAGGAATCACCTCCTTCGCACCACGGCTTTTGAGGACTTGTTTGGCTTGAAGCCGTGTCCAATCTTCGGGTTGGCGAAGCGCCTCCAAGAGTTCATTTACCGAAGCTTTGGTCAGTTGTGGTTTCTTTACCAACGGACGGTTTTTGGCCACAATCCGCCAAATCCGTCCGTGTTCTTGGTCGCGGCGCGGGTCATGGAAATCCACTTCTCCGTGCTGGATAATGGGGTTATACCAGTCAGCAACGTAAATAGCGCCGTCGGGTCCTACCGAAATATCCACGGGACGAAACGCTACATTATCAGTCCAAAGCAAGTCTTCCACTTGTTTAGAAACAAACCCGCTACCTTGTTCTTCCAATTTAAAACGGTTGATGCGATTGGCACGAAAATCATTGGTAATCAACGAACCCGCCCACGATTCGGGCAAGTGTCGTCCTGAAATAATATCCAAGCCGCTGTGCTTAGGTTGGCCTGGGTTAAGCCCTCTTAAAATACGTTCAGCACCAGGTGCCGTCACAAACGTAGCGCCAGGAAAGGCGTAGTTAATTCCCTCATTTCCCGCCCCATCGGTCAAGAATGACGAACCCCAACGCGAGAACTGCAAGCCCCACGGATTGATAAGCCCTTTGGCATAAATATCGAGGTCGAGTTGTTGAGGGCGCAATTGCCACACTCCTCCCCCTTCCAAACGCTTAATTCCAGAGGGCGTTTCTACGTGGCTATAGATATATATGGATTGGTTAAAATACATGCTTCCTTCGGGCCCCCAGCGGAAGGTGTGAATCAAATGGTGCGTATCGGCGGTTCCAAATCCGCTCAAAATGCGTCTTCTTTTATCCGCCTTCCCATCACCGTCGGTATCGGCAAAATGCAAAATTTCGGTCGAGTTGGCTACATAAACGCCACCATCTCCTGGCAAAATACCCGTGGGAGTAAGAAGTCCTTCGGCAAAAATGGTTGACTTATCCGCCTTGCCATCCCCATCGGTGTCTTCCAACACAAACACTTTATCGTTGGCTTGTTCACCCGTTTTTAGGTGAGGATAGGCAGTGCTACTTACCACCCAGAGACGCCCTTCTGCATCCCAGTTCATCTGAATGGGCTTTGCAACCAATGGCTCGGCCGCAAAGAGGGTCACTTCAAAACCATCGGCTACTTTAAACGATTCGAGTTCTTTTTGAACATCAGGGTTTGGAACATCCCAGTTTTTATCTTGATTTACCAAGGCCGTCGTCAAAATAACAACGGGCAGAAGTAAGGTTTTTCGCAACAACGAAATAGTTTTATTGATTGTAGTACGTTGCATAATCGAAGTTTACTGTTTGGGGTTTTCAGGTTGGGGTTTTGAGTGTACTGTTTGGGGTTTTCTGTTTAGGGTTTCGGGTTTTCTATTTTTTCCCAGGTTGAACGCATTAAAAATAAAAAGTGACTATTTATTGCTCCAGAGGAGCCAAATCTTCATAGAAAGAAATAATTAGAAAATGTTTCGCCTCTCCGAGGCTGTTTTTTTAAAATGCTTTTAACCTGATTTTTCCCAATAACCAATCACAAATAGCCAATACCTACTTCAAAAGAGTTAATTGATAAGTAACTGGTTTAGGTTGGTTGGCAGTGGCAATTTGAGCTTCTAGCCACGTAATGAGGTAATTTTGCTCCTCCAATCCTTTTTTATGCCGCCCTTGCTCGTACGAACGAAAGCCCAAAATGTACGTTTGGTTCAAGGGGCGGTATTGGTAAAAAAAGAGTTCTTCCTTCTTAACAATGTTCTTTTTCAGTTCTTCGGCTTGGACAAAAGCAGGCCCTTGTCGAATAACAACACCCTCTTCCCATTGTTTTGCTGACGCTACCGCAATCACCTCATTTTCGGACGTTAGTGTGTAAAAACCTTTCTTCAGTCCTTTGATGCTCAGCTTTCGACCGTTATCAACCATGATGGCTTTGCCATCTTCTTGCGGGGCTGGCAAAGGAAAATACGTCTCTTTCACCACAAAACTTGTGGATTCTTTTGCTTGACTTAACAGTTGGGTGGGCACATTCGACTCCACCGTATTTTTAGATACGTCCAACGTAATACCTTCGTTTCGGTCGGTCCACCCCAGCCCTTTTTCCAAAAAAGTAGCCAAATGGTAATAGCCCGTCGCATTAAGGTGCACACCGTTTTCCGTAATCACGGACTGTTTACTTGCTTCCAAAATGGGTTTAAATACATTGATAAAACGCTTGCTACGGGCTTTGGCAATTTGCTCAATGACCGAACCATACGTCTCTAACGCACTGTTTTTTTGTGAAACACTTTCAGGAGGTGATACTAAGAGAGGTATGGGCGAAACCAGAATTGTTTTAGCCCCCAACTGGTCAATTTTATCAATGAGTTGATTAAGACCTTGTTTAAAACGTGGCAAGCCCTCCTCTCCTTCCTGTGCTTCGATGCCCCCATAGGCGACAAAAACCACCGTGGGCTTTGCCTCCGTTATCTGTTGCATCAAAAGCTCGTAGGGCGTTGGCGGCGTTGTTACGTAACTCCTCGCGTCACCAAACACATTGTCACCCGACCAACCAATGTTTCGGAAAGTCAAGTTTCGGTTGGGCCAGCGGGTCGTCAGGGCTAGTTCCAAATAACCAAATTGGACGTCGTTTTCAATCAACGAATTTCCCACAAAAAGTACCCTATCGCCATTCTCAAAAGCGAAGGGTGCCGTAAGGTCCGTTTTTGGTTGGGAAAAAACGTGGGTACAAAAACCAACAATAAATAGGAAACAATAAAAAGTAAGTGAATTAGACAGCTTACACATGGATAAAGGGTTTGTGAGGAAAGTGAATAAAACTCAATTTGTAGATAGTTGATTGGTTGGTGCGTTGGTTGGCAGGTTGAAGTTTAGCCTAACCTATTATAAAGAGTCACTTTTTGCCAAAAATTACCTACTTGGTCGCCTAGATTTTCAAAAAATGAAGAAAATTCTCCTTATTTATGACATTGTTTGGTAAATAGCTTCATTTACAATTAACAAATAACGGTCAACCGATTAGTACACATGATGAAATATTGGTTCTTCCAACTCCTTTTTGTCATTGCCGCAAACGCCCAGGAGCCATACGTGGTGGTATTGGGGACTGCACAAGACGGCGGTTATCCTCAAGCAGGTTGCAATAAAGCCTGTTGTAGAGCAGTTTGGGAAAAGAAATTGGCGTTTGAGGCCGTCTCTTGCATCGCCTTGGTAGATCCCAGTACGGGACAACGTTGGATTTTTGACGCTACCCCTGATTTCAAAATTCAACTTGAAGCGCTTAAAACCACTTCCCAAAATGCGAACAACGACTTGTCAGGAATTTTTCTGACCCATGCCCACATCGGACATTATACAGGACTAATGGATCTCGGTCGAGAAGTAATGGGTGCCAAATCCGTACCCGTTTACGCCATGCCCCGCATGAAAACTTACTTGGAATCAAATGGGCCGTGGAGCCAATTGGTACAACTGGAGAATATTAAACTTCAACCATTGCAAGAGGATATACTTATTGAACTAAATGACCGCCTAAAAGTAAGAGCATTTAGAGTGCCTCACCGTGATGAATTTTCAGAAACGGTCGGGTTTGAAATAATTGGCCCTCAAAAGCGACTGGTCTTTATACCCGACATCGACAAGTGGCAAAAATGGAACCAATCCCTCGAAACACTCGTCCAAAACGTTGACTATGCACTTTTGGACGGCACTTTCTACAAAGATGGCGAAATCAATCGTCCCATGAGTGAGGTTCCCCACCCTTTTGTTACTGAAACCATTTCCCTTTTGAAACACCTCCCAATATCCCAAAAAAAGAAAGTACATTTTATTCATTTAAACCATACCAATCCACTACTTCAACGAACGTCACCCGAATACCAAGAGATACTAAAAGACGGATTTCATGTAACGCATACCCAGCAATCCTTCAAACTGTAATTTCAGCCAAAAAGACGCCATAACAATCTATGGATTTTAGGGATTTATAAACTTTTTTAAGTATTAGTTCACTATTTGTCATTTTTTTTAGTGTTTTTTTGACACACTTCTTGCTATTTTCACAAATATCATTTTATCTTTACACCCAAGTTCAGAGAAATCTAAGAGCCAACAAAAAAAAACACGTATCGAGAGAACTTTTTACCTCAGTCATGAATTCAGTTTTTACGAGATTTAGTACAGTAGCTGTGCTGATTTTTTTAGCTACACTTTCTCGGATTTTACCTCATCCATTTAACTTTACTCCCATTGGAGCAATTGCCTTGTTTGGTGCTGCTCAGTTTAGTCGTAAAGTTTATGCTTTCATGATTCCGATGGTAGCCATGCTTTTGAGTGACGTACTCATTGGCTCACCTTCTCTCCCCACTTACGTTTCTTTTGTTATCATTTCCGCATTTGGTCTTTTCTTTTTGAAAAAAGTTACTTTTGGACGCGTTGTCGTGGCTAGTTTGGTAGCTTCTATTTCGTTCTTTTTAATTACGAATTTCTTTGTTTGGTTTCAAGGTTCAATGTATCCACAAACGTGGGCGGGTCTTGTAGCGTGCTATACTGCGGGTTTAGCATTTTACCAACAAACCTTTTGGGGAAATTTATTCCTCAACACCGTCATGGGTGACTTCTTTTACAATGCTGTTCTTTTTGGAAGTTACTACGGTATTCAACGATTGACATTCAAGCCTTCTATGGCGTAAAATATTTGTTTTCATGGCTGTTAATAGGTAGATAAATAGCCCCGATATTCGGGGCTATTTTCTTTTTATCGGAGGCAACAGTTCACTTCTTCCTTGTAAGCCTCCCGTATGCAAAACTACCATTTGGGTTCCTGGTTTAAAAAAACCTTCTTTCGCTAATTCCACCAGTCCATACATCATTTTAGCGGTATAAACTTGTTCAAGTGGTATGCCCGTCTGCGTTTCAAAGTCGCGGATAAAATCCAGCAGTGTGTCGTTCATTTTTCCATAACCTCCAAAGTGATATTTTTCTATCACCTTCAGACGTCCTGTGGGTTGGGGAATATGCGTCAAAATCAATTGCGCAGCCTCTTCTGACGAAATTTTCAAACTAGGAAAAACCAATACCTCGTTCTCAAAGGCAGATAGAATACCCGCTGCCGTTCCACCCGTGCCCAGCGCAGTACAGAAATAATCGATCTTTCCGCCAAGCTGATTTTTCACCTCTTCTACCATTTCGGCAACCCCTTGTACGGCCAACTGATTTGAGCCGCCTTCGGGAATCACAAAAGCATCTCTGCCATAAAAGTGGGCCAATGTTTCTTTATCTCGGTAGGCTGTTCGGCCTACAAAATGTAATTTCATCCCACACTTGGCCGCAAACTGCAACGTTGGGTTTGAGTCAGGACGAAGTTCTTCACCGCGAATGATACCGATGGTGTCAAAATCCAGCGCCTTCCCCGCAGCTGCTACGGCTGCGATGTGATTTGAAAATGCACCACCAAACGTAAGCAATGTTTGAAAGCCATTTTTTTCGGCCTCAATCAAATTATATTTTAGCTTCCGCCACTTATTTCCCGAAATGTAAGCATGAATTAAATCATCACGTTTGATGTAAACGCGTAAACCTAGCTCTATAAAAATAGGGGCTTCAACGATTTGAATAGGCGTTTGGGCGGTGTTCTCCCAAAATCTGACGACTTTACTCACAATAACAACTTCCTTTTTACGTACATTTGCTTAAATCAATACCCAAGTTTTATCAACTTTTATCATTCCCCAAACAACTATGAAAAAAATAATTTTGAGCCTGATGATGTTTGGCGTTGTTGGCGCTGCTTCAGCCCAAGAAACTCCCTCGGCAGATGCCATCCTTGACAAATACCTAGCTGCCATTGGCGGCAAAGAGGCCCTTTCCAAAATCGAAGACATTTCTATTAGTACCGTTGCCGAAACCCAACGTGGTTCGATGGAATCGGAAGTGAAATTTAAAAAAGGCAATAAATTCAGCAGCGTCATTTACATGATGGGCAATGAAGTAATGCGCCAAACTTGCGATGGAACAAAGGTAGCCATTACTTCTGGTTTTGGAGGTAATACCAACTCTCGTACCCTCGAAGGCAAAGACGCCGCAGGCGCCATTTTACAAGCTGCTCCATTTCCCGAATTACTTTATGCTGAATTTAACGTTCAAAAAACGGTGGTTGGTAAAGAAGCTGTCAATGGCAAAGATGCGTGGAAAGTGGAATTTGCCATTCCTGAGGGAAGAAAATGGAACGATTTCTTTGACGTAGAGACGGGTCTTAAAGTAAAAAGAGCTGGCTCGGGTGAAGGTCAAAGAGGCCCTCGTCCAGATGGTCAAGGCGGTGGTCAGCGTCCCGAAGGACAACGTCCTGAAGGTGGCGGTGGACAGGGTGGCCAAGGCGGCGGCCGTGGCGGTATGGGTGGTGGAATGATGGGCGGCGGAATGATGAACGCAGCCCTCAGCGACTACAAAGAAATCAAAGATGGCAATGGTGTTAAAATCCCTTACGTCCGCGAGCAAGGCAACGGACAGTTCTCTTCAAAAGCAGAAGTGACGTCGGTCAAAGTAAACAAAGGCATCAAAGACAACAACTTCGTGATTAAATAAAATCACTCTTTCTTAAAATGTAGCGTATTGATAAGGTATTCTTTTTCGGTGACTCTCATCAAAATATATACCTGAAACGAATTACCATTGAGTGCCTGATACGTTGCTGTACAATAACGAACTTTAGAAGCCGTCCCCTGAAAGCCATATTTAAAGTCTTTCGGGGGATATTTTTTAAAGAAGTTTTTCAAAATCAATTCTGCCTGCCCATCACGAACGCGCCGAAACTCAACGTGTTCGGCATCAATGACTAAGTCCAAATTTTTCTCAAAATGCACCGCAAGATTGTGGGCATTTCCGCTTTTTATCGAGCCTTTTATTTTTTCGGCGATTTCAAGCTCGCGGGCTGCCTTTTCGGCAATAAAGCCACTAAAAATACACCCAACTACTAACGTCAAGAAAATAATTTGCAGGGTTCTCATTGCGAAAGCGTAAATTTGTTTTTTGATTTCAATAAGTTCTTGGCTAAAATTGTGCCAAACTCGTTCGTCTCACAAAAAACAGATTATTCCTTTTTCGCTGTGCAGAATCCAATACTTTCACTCGACCAAACCCACCAAAAAATAAAGCGAATTGCGTTTGAAATTTACGAACGTAACCTCGAAGAAACCAACGTTGTCCTTGCTGGAATTGTGGGCGAAGGCTATACCATGGCTGGTCTTTTAACCAACTACCTGCGGGAGATTTCGCCTTTGAACATTACGTTGATGAAAATTGACCTAAACAAAGAGCAACCCCATACCAGCCCTGTCCATTTTGACATAGACAAAGAAGCACTGAACGGCAAAGTAATCATTGTGGTGGATGATGTGCTAAACACAGGTCGTACGCTAGCCTACAGTCTTTCTCCGTTTTTGGGTGTTTCTGTCAAACGGGTACAAGTAGCGGTCATGGTCAACCGGGCACATCACTCCTTTCCCATTTCGGCCGATTATGTCGGTTATGCCCTCAGCACTACCCTCAACGAGCACATTCGGGTTAAGCTTTCTGAGCCTGAAGCAGGCGTATATTTAAGTTAATAAGAGGGGTAGCCCCCTCTTATTCATAAATAATGGCAGTACCATTGGCGCTTACCATAAGCATGGTACCACTACCACCGATGGTTTGATAGTCTAAATCAACCCCAATGATGGCATTGGCGCCTAGGCGTTGGGCTTGTTCAATCATTTCTTTGAGGGCAATACTCTTCGCTTCGCGCAAGCCCTGTTCGTACGCCCCCGAGCGTCCGCCTACGATGTCACTAATGCCTGCAAAAAAGTCTTTTACAAAATTGGCACCTATGATGGCCTCGCCGTTGACCAAACCGATGTACTGAGTAATTTTTTTACCCTCAATGTTGTTGGTAGTTGTTATGAGCATATCAAAAGCGGTGAGAATGTTAAATATTGGGCACAATAGTAGTCATAATGGGATAAATCGGCGGTACAATCTAGGAACAACGGTCTTGGGAATGTACCAACGACTTAAAACCTCCATGAAAATATTGGGATATGTGCTTTCTAAATAGTCGTTCCTCCATCGACGGTATAAATGCCTCCTGTGCAGTATCCCGACGCATCCGAAGCTAAATACAAAACCAACGAAGCCACTTCTTCTACTGTCCCCATGCGGGCAATGGGCAATCGTTTTGTAAAATGCGCCAATGTTTTTTCATCTTGCCACAATGCCTGACTGAACTTTGTCTTGATAAGCCCTGGCGCGACCGCATTTACGCGAATTCCGTCGGCACCCCATTCTTTTGCCAATACTTTGGTAAGCATATTGATGGAGGCTTTACTCACGCTATAAATCCCCAAACCTGGGTCGGGCGTTTCGCCAGCAATGCTACTAATATTGATAATGCTCCCTCCGCCTCTCAGTTTCATGACGGGATAGACCATTTTAGATAGTTGAAAAGGTGCTTTTACGTTGATGTCCATGATTTTGTCGTAGGCATTGTCGGGGCAATCTACGGTGGGGCCATAATAAGGATTGGCCGCCGCGTTGTTTACCAAAATATCAATTCCGCCATACACTTCAACCGTTTTATCAAATAAGTGCTTTGTTTGTGCTTCGTCTCCCATTCTTGCCTCTATGGCCGTGACTTCGCCCCCCGTTTTACGAATGTCTTCCGCCAATTCGTCGAGGTCTGCTTGCCGCCTACTACTGATCACGACTTTTGCGCCAAATTGCGCCAAATACCGCGCGATTTGCTCGCCAATTCCTTTACTTGCTCCCGTAATGAGTGCTACTTTACCTGTCAATTGAAAAAGTTGGTTGTCAGCCATTTTGGTTGTTTCTTTAGTAATTGGTGAATGAAATTAGGCAGTTAAAAGTCCGCCATCGAGGACAAGGGTGTGCCCTGTCATAAACGATGATGAAGCCGAGGCTGCGTACAAAATTGCGTCAGCGATTTCTTCGGGTTTTCCAAATCGCTTCATCGGAATGGCATTCTGGAGTGCTTCTAGGTAATTGGTATCGTCGTTGATAATCGCATTTTCGAGCATGGGCGTCAACGTAAAGGCTGGGCAAATGGCATTGACCCGGATTCCGTGTTTGGCAAATTCGAGGGCAGCCGAACGCGTCATGCCTACTACGGCATGTTTACTGGCCGAATAACCAATGTGCCCCGCAAATCCACCCAAACCCGCCACCGACGCAATATTGACGATGTTGCCTCTTTTTTTACTCAAAAAATGGGGTAAAACGGCTTGCATACAATAAAAAAGGCCGTTCACGTTGACATCCAACACTTTTTGAAAGTCGTCAATCGGATATTTTTCGGTACGAGCGCGTGGCCCAACGACGCCCGCACTATTGACCAATACATCAATATTCCCAAAATAGGAAATACAATCGCTAATCATACGCTGTACATCTTCTACGTCGGTGACATCAATACGAGCAAAAGTCGCCGCGGCACCCATTCCCGTAAGTTCTTCCACGAGTTCGTCCCCTGCTTTTTCTGACAGGTCGGCAAGGAATAATTTAGCACCTTCACGAGCAAAAGCCAATGCCGCCGACCGCCCAATGCCAGAACATCCTCCCGTAATAATCACTACTTGATCTTTGAAATTCATTGAATGAAAAATAAGTTAAATTAAGGGTTTTTGAAAAAAGTATCGGTTGTTAAAACTAGGATTATGACGCTTTAAACATCTTTTTTGACTTTCTAGCTAATCTTTACCAGAAGCTCAAAGAATACACCTAATTTTACGGCACGCATTTTGGTTATTTTTTTGATGTAAAACAAATAATTCACCCATTCCCTTTTGCTACTCAAATTTCGCGCATTTGTATGATGGACTCCCAGCAACCTAACGAGACCGAAGGATTACCACCTTTCATTAAAAGTTGGCGCCAAATGTACCGCATTGTCATTGGTACCTTATTAGTACTTATAGTGCTTTTTTACGTAATGATGAAGTATTTCGAATAATATTCCCAGATTTCTAAACCTTTCACTTTCCACCTAATCCCTCCTGCCAATGAGTTTTATTGACTGGATTGTCTTAATTGGTACCCTCAGTTTTATTATTATTTACGGTATTTACCGAAGCCGTGGCAAGCAAAACATCGATGATTATCTTATTGCAGGTCAATCGCTGCCTTGGTACCACGTATGCTTTTCCGTAATGGCTACGCAAGCGAGTGCGATTACTTTTTTATCTGCCCCAGGCCAAGGCTTTGCCGACGGAATGCGCTTTGTTCAGTTTTATTTTGGGCTTCCACTGGCGATGGTCGTGCTAAGTATCACTTTTGTCCCTATTTTTCACCGACTCAAAGTGTTTACTGCCTACGAATTTCTCGAAACTAGGTTTGATGGTCGAGTTCGGATTTTTACCGTTATCCTATTTTTATTATCGCGCGGACTTTCAACGGGGCTTTCCATTTACGCTCCTTCCATCATTTTAGCCACTATTTTAGGCTGGGATTTAACTTGGACCAATATTTTGATGGGCTCGTTGGTACTTATTTATACCGTTACGGGCGGCACAAAAGCCATTTCTCACACCCACTTACAGCAAATGATTATTGTAACCATGGCCATGTTTGTGGCAGGTTACATGGTTGTTCATTTGTTGCCTAGTGACATTGGTTTTGTGGATGCGCTCAAGATTGCGGGGAAAGCAGGACGTCTTAACACCATTGATTTTCATTTTGACCCCAATAGCCGTTATAATATTTGGTCGGGTCTAATTGGAGGTTTCTTTTTGCAACTATCGTATTTTGGCACTGACCAATCGCAAGTAGGCCGCTACCTCACAGGTGAGTCCATCGGACAAAGTCGCATGGGTCTCGTCATGAATGGTTTGTTAAAAATCCCGATGCAATTCCTGATTTTGCTCGTTGGCGTGCTCGTTTTTGTCTATTATCAATACAATCCCGCCCCGTTGTTTTTTAACAAAGTAGAAACTGACAAACTCAGAAATAGCGAATACGCCGCCGATTACCAATCGTTGGAAGAGAAACATTCATTGGCCGTGAGCAGTCAACGGGCAGCCGTCGATGGTTTGGCCAAAGCATTGGATTCCAAAGACGAAACTTCGATTGCCCATTGGCAAGAAGCGTTGAAAGAATCGGACGATACCCAAAAGCAACTTAAAAAAGACGCGGTTTCCTTGATTAAGAAAAACAACCCAACCGCCGATACCAGCGATGTGAATTACGTATTCTTGCGATTCGTACTTGACCGCCTCCCCATTGGACTGATTGGTTTATTAATTGCCGTCATTTTTAGTGCGTCAATGGGCTCGATTGCCGCTGCCTACAACTCCTTGGCCTCTACCACGGTTGTAGATTTGTACAAACGCGTCTATAAAACCGATGCCAGTGACAATCATTATTTGATGGCCACCCGCATTTCTACCATCGGATGGGGTGTTTTCTGCATTTTTGTGGCGCAATATGCCAGCAAATTAGGAAGCATGATTGAGGCCGTTAATATTCTTGGTTCGCTTTTCTACGGCGTTATTTTAGGGATATTCTTGGTCGCGTTTTACTTCAAAAACATTGGTGGAAAAGCTACCTTTTGGGGAGCAATTGTGGCCGAAATCGGCGTAGTTCTGTGTTGGTGGTATGACTTAATGGCATTTTTATGGCTCAACGTCGTCGGATGCGTACTCGTCATTGCTTTTGCGTGGATAATTCAAAAAATTAAGCCTGCCAACGCCTAATTATCGCTCTCCGTTCTGACCGAAAATAGTCGCTTCAACCAGCCCATTTTTTCTTCTTTTTCTTCTTTTTTTGCTTGTTCGTCTAAGTCAAAATGAGAGAAATCAGAAAGGATGGGCTGGCCTGCATCCACCCAACACGTAAACCAAAAATCCGCCACCATTTTAACGGAAGCACGCATTTGCCGTTCAACTTGGCGGTTTAGCAGCTGGTGGTACCGTTCCGAAAATTCCCTCGAATAGGTCTTCACTATCACCCCATTACGATCTTCCAATACGTATTTCTGTTCAGGTCGAAATTTCGCCGACAACTCCCGCTCAAACCGTAAGACACTGTCCAATCCTGCATTGGCATTTCGGACGGCCTGCCAAGCGCGGTGGGCTACTTTGTGTTCGTACATAGCCGCACCCACAAACATATCATAACTTTCCCCGTACAATTCTGCCACCCTCGACTCCCAAAAAGCATGAATCCCTTCCTGACCCGTCATTTGTCCGTTGTAATTGCGGGTTGTGTGCAGGGGTACGTTGGCGTCGGCAATATAATGCCCCAAATCTGCCGCTACCCGTAAGATACGACGGGGATTTTTTTGACGAAATGCTTCCGTAAGCTGAAATTTGTATTGCTGGATTGCCCAAGGGACAGTACCATTGAGCGCCAGCGTATCTTCGCCGTATTTTTCAACCGCCTCTTTCCAATAATAAGGAAGTTTGTACAATGCGCTATCTCCATACGCCTCTGCGTCAATATAATGGCGTGGGGCCTCTCCCACTACGGCGTAGCGCCTTTTGTCGGGATTGACCGCATTTTCAGTCAGGTAGTTGATTTGTGTTTTGAAAAACACTTGCATTTCGGGAGGAAGGCTAAAAACCGCGAGACGGTTGATGCGCTGGTGCGCCCAAAAACCCCACTTTATTTTACCACAAAAGCCACCAATTGGGATATTCAGCAATAACAGAAGAAAAATTAGTGTAAATATTTTCCGAATTAAACATAGATTACAGGGGTACACTCCAAATTTTATTTGGTATTTGTTCTTTACACAAAAGTGTAATATCGTATTTTTTATCCTCAAAAACCGAAATAAAACCATTTTTGAACTGCAAAATGGCGTAAAGTAAGTTTTTGAATTAAGTAATTGGCTGAGTATTTTTTGCAGAATCATCGATTTAATCTTCAAATTTTTACTGAGACGCTGAATAAGGTTGTATCGTCACTTTTAATACAGTCGTAATTTGATTTGGCAAAAAGCAAAAAATACAGAATTGTTTATATTTTTAATAAAAAAAGTACAATTTTTAAATTTCGTTCGTTATCTTTGCATCGTATTCAAAATCAGACGTGAAAACTGAAGTTTAAAAATCAACTTATTACCAAAATGAACAAGAAGAAGTTTTTCGGATATATCAAACCAGTATTTGGCCTTTGTGTATTTATGCTCATCATTTACGGAGCCTACACGCCAAGTCAGAATGCAGAGATTCAAAAAATCGTTTGCATTAAGTTTAAAGCCGACGCAAGTGCCGCCGATATTGAGCGCCACATGAATGAATTTGCTCAGCTCCGCCGTGAGATTCACCAAATGGTTGCTTACTCAGGTGGTAAAACGTTGAGCGTGGCAGGAAGCTCAGAATATGATGCGATGCACTATCTTACTTTCCGCACAAAGGATGACATTTTGACGTTCCAAAATCACCCTAAATACCAAGAGTTTGTGAAAAACAACCAAGCATCTTGGGAAAAAGAATTGGTGATTGACGCAAGCATTGCTAAATAGTTTTTCTCAAAAAACTCCCCAACAAAAAAGCCTCGGCGTTTGCCGAGGCTTTTTTGTTGGGGACGGGGCAGGATTACCCTGCCACCTTACCCATCACGTATAACTCTTCCAAATGAGGCGTCGGATTGCCTCCCTTCTTTTCGAGCGTGACCGCAAATGCTTCTGCTTGTCCCGTCGTTTTCATTTTTTGGAAGGCAGTACTTACATCAAACACGCCTAAATCAACTGGCTTTCCTTCCACCAACGCCCAAAGTTGATATTGTTTGTCGGCACTAGGAGTAGGCAATGACAAAACACTTAACTGAACTTCCTGCGTTTTAGGATTCCACACAACCCGCACCGAACTACTAGGTGATTTCTCTACCCCTTTCAAAGTCACAAACTGGTTATTGGCATCATTTAATTGCGCAATTTGCGTTGTTTGTACTTTTATTTCGTTCTGTTGTTGTGCCACCGTTGTAGAAAGTGTATCCAAACGAGCGTTGAAGTACACCACCGAGCCAACCAAAGCTGCTACTGAAGCCGCCGCTACCCATCCCCATTGAAAGGAATTTCCGCGCGAATTAAGCGGTAAAACGGGCACATTATCTTCTTCCTCCTCAACAAGTTGTTCCACCTGTGTTTCAGGTTCATCGTCTGCAAAGGTGAGCTGTGCCATAATTTTACTTTTCAATGCAGCTGGGGCAGCCACTTTGTTGGCAAAAGCAAATCGTTCTATTGTATCGCTGAGACTATCTAACTCAGTCCTTATTTCGGGGTAAATTTTAGATAGGCAATCCACTTCCCTCCGTTCCTGTTCAGAAACGTTCCCTGAAAGATAGTCTTCTAGGATACCTGATTCTATGTATTCTTTAACGTTAATCATGCACCAAAAAATTTTCTTAAATCCCTAAGAGCACTTCGCACACGCGTTTTTACCGTCCCAAGCGGCATGTCTAGCCTTTGGGCTGCCTCTTCGTGCGTGTAGCCTCCCCAATACACCATTTCTATCAGCGTTTGCTGCTCCGGTTTTAGTTGCGACACCACTTCTTTAAGTTCGTTGTTGTTAATTTCCTCATATATTGATTGACCTTGTTCTACAGTATATACGGCTGTATCTATGTCTTGGATTTCGAGGCGATTAACTCGCAAATAATCTATCGACGTATTTCGTGCGATATTGAGCATCCAGGTAAACAAACGCCCTTTGCTTGAGTCGTATTGGGCAATGTTCTTCCAAATTTTGACGAAGATTTCTTGCAACAAATCTTGTGCAGTTTCTTCAGTGCGAACCACCTTTAAGATAACCCCGTACAGTGCGTCGGAGTAATTATCATAAAGGTAATTGAAAGCTTTGCGATCTTGCCTTCGCAACAGTTCCAATAGTTCGCTCTCATTCAATTTAGGCGTTTTTAATCCCATATAAAAAAGTTAAACCACTTGAGAATAGACAGTATTTACAAGTAAACAAAAGCGAGCGTACTTCTGTTTAAGAGCTTTCATGTATGCAATATCCAAAAAAAAAATCAGTCCTCTAAATCCAACTTGACATTCGCCCTCGTAGATAGTACCAAAAAGGTTATCGACCATGAAAAAAGGACTTATCAAAACCGCTAAAATTTCGCTTTACTCCTTAGGTTTTCTTTTTATGGCATTTGTTGTCTATGCCAATTTAGAACCTGCCCCCATGCACGCTTACGTAAAGCCAATTAGCATGACCATCATAAAAGTAGATGGGCTTGATGAAACTACTAATTCGGAAGCGTTACAAAAACAAATGAGTCAACAAAAAGGGGTCACCGCTTGTACAGCCAACCCCGCAAGTCAACTCGTGAGCATCACTTTTGACCCTGATGCCACCAACGAGTCTTCTTTGAAATCATTGGTAGGCACCTATTCTGCCAAAAAAGTTGAGCCCGCATCCTTTGATGGCATTACAGCAAGCGGCCCTGAATGCCCCGTGCCGTTGTCGTACATTCAAGCATTTGAGCGCGCTAAATACGCCTTCTGTTTCCGTTAGCATCTTTTATTTTCTCTCAATAACTACTCAAGTTTTAATTTAATCCATTTTCTCAATCAATTAAATCAATTAAAACCATGAAAAAAGCATTTTTGTCTTTATCGGTTGCGCTTGTGTTCATTATGTCATCTTGTAAGAAAGAAGAAGAAGCAGCGCCAAAATCATTGTATGACCGCCTTGGTGGGGTAAGCGCCATTTCAGCAGTTGTGGATCAATTTATCACAAACGTAGCGGCAGATCCAAACATGGTTCGTACGTTTACGCCACTTCTTCAAGAAGTACAAAAAGGTAACACGGCACGTTTGACTGCCCTTCGTAACAACCTAATTGACCAAATCGGTCAGGCTAGCGGCGGTCCACAGAAATACACAGGAAAAGACATGGTGACAGCCCACAAAGGGATGAAAATCACTGATACTGAGTTCAACTCACTGGTCAATGACTTAGTGATGGCCTTGAATAAGTTCAATGTACCATCTACCGAGCAAAACGAACTTTTAGGTGTTTTAGGAGGCTTAAAAAGCCAAATTGTAGGCCAATAGTAGGGTCTGGTTGGGTAGTTGAGTATTACAGCAGGGCAAATTGCCCTGCTGTTCTTATTTTTACTCGACCCAAAGTACCAGTCCTTTGAGGTAGCTTCCTTCAGGATGGAAAAGATTGACGGGGTGGTCGGCGGGCTGCGTAATTTGGTGTAAAACCCGCACTTGGCGTCCTGCCTCGATGGCCGCTGCAACCACCGTGTTGTAAAACAGCTCGCGATCCACTACTTGCGAACACGAAAACGTGAACAATATCCCGTTTGGTTTTAGGTGCTTGATACCTTCTGCATTCAATCGCTTGTAGCCTTGTACGGCACGATGACGCGCCGACATGCTCTTGGCATAGGCTGGTGGGTCAAGAATCATCAAATCGTAAGTACCTGTTGTTTCTTTTAAAAACTTCATTACGTCTTCTGCATACGACTGGTGGTTTGTCGTCTCACCAAAATTGGCTTCTACATTGCGCTCCGTCAATTCAATCGCTTTTTTGGAGGCATCCACCGAATCGACCGATTGTGCTCCTTCTGCCAAAGCATAAATAGAAAAACCTCCCGAATAGCAAAACGCATTCAGGACATTTTTCCCTTTGGCATAGCTTCCCAACAACCGTCGGTTATCGCGTTGATCGAGGAAAAAGCCCGTTTTCTGCCCCGTTTCCCAATCAATCAAAAAAGTATGTCCGTTTTCTTTGACAGGATGCGGAACAGGACAACTACCGAAAACGTACCCGTTTTGGGTAGTTTTGGCAAACTCATCGGGCAAGGTATCGGCGCTTTTATTATAAATGGCTTTCAAATCGCTGCCGTATAAATCTTGTAACGCTTGCGCCAACTCATCGAGCACGCGGTACATCCCAATCGAATGGGCTTGAATAACCAACACCCCGTTGTAAAAGTCGATAATAAGCCCAGGTAAACCATCGCCTTCACCGTGTACCAAGCGGTAGCTATTGGTGATGGTGTCTTCACTACTCCATTGGGTGGCAAAAAGCTGCTGACGAACGGTCAGTGCTTTTTGCAATTTTTGTTTCCAAAAATCAACGTTAGGTACAATTTGTTCAAAACTGAACAATTTTACGGCAATGTTGCCATTGTGGTAATGCCCCGTTGCCAAGTACTGGCCACGGCTATCACAAACTTCAACGATTTCACCGTCAGTTGGTTGGCCTTTGATTCGGGCGATAGCCCCCGAAAAAACCCACGGATGAAACCGCCGTACGGCTTCATCGCGATTGGGTTTTAGATATACAAGTGGAAAAGAATGCACGAAGATGATTATTAATTGAAAGACAAAAATACTTAGCACAATGCAAGTAGAAAGCACATTTTTCGTTTTTTTTCCTGAAACTAACCACCAATCACCAATGAATCGTCGCGATTTTTTGAAACAAACATCCGCATTAAGCGCGGGAATTACCCTCACACCAAGTCTTTTTACTGAAGCGAAACCCATCAAAAAATTTGGAATTCAGCTTTACAGCGTTCGTGATTTGATGCCAAAAGATGCCAAAGGAACCATGAAAAAACTGGCTGAAATGGGCTATACACAATTTGAAAGCTACGGCGGCCCCGACTTTTTGTGGGGAATGTCGCCGAAAGAATGTAAAACATTTCTGGGTGATATGGGCGTCAAAATGGTGAGTACACACTTTGACATGAACAAAGACCTGGATAAAAACATCGAGCGTGGCGCTGAAGCGGGACTCAAATACATGCTTTGTCCTTATTTAGGCCCTCAAAAAACGATTGATGATTGGAAGAAAAAAGCCGATTTGTTTAACCAAGTGGGCGAAAAAGTAACCAACGCGGGAATGAAATTTGGCTACCACAACCACGATTACTCTTTTAAGCCACTCGAAGGCCAAATTCCGCACGAAGTGCTTTTAGCCAACACTGACCCCAAAAAGGTGATGTTTGAATTGGATTTGTGCTGGATTGTAGCAGCGGGACAAGATGCTGTTGAGCACTTCAAAAAGTACGGAAAACGCTACGAATTGGTACACATCAAAGACATGGTAAAAGACAGTAGCGGCAAAGTTACCCAGAAAGATTTGGGACAAGGCTCAATCGACTTTGTGACCATTTTGAAAGCTGCCAAAAAAGCGGGTGTAAAATACTACCTTGTAGAACAGGAACAATACCCTGGAACATCGATTGATAGCATCAAAGTAGATGCCGATTGGATGAAGCAACTTTCGATTTAATAGTAACGCAAAACCTCCCGAAAGTTCCAAACTTTCGGGAGGTTCTTTGGAACTTTCGGGAGGTTGGTTCACTCCCCTTCTCGCACCCCCGCTTCAGGCTTCAGAACATATACGTCCAACATCGCCTTAGGACGGGCAAGGTACTCACGAAGCAATGTTTTTAGCGAATAGCCATTGGGGACATCTTGCGCGGCAAATCCGACGGCATCCATCCCTTCATGTTCGGCTAAGTAAAGCGCTCGGGCATTGTGGAAATTTTGAGAAATCACCGTCACCCGTTCTTGTCCATATATCTCGCGACACCGCACTACGGAGTCAAACGTTCGATAGCCCGCAGTATCGAGCAACATGACATCTTCAGGAATCCCCAATTTTGTCAAGGCTTGTTTCATCGCTTTGGGTTCGTCGTAGGTTTCCGCTTCCTTGTTACCGCTCAAAATCAAGTACTTGACTTTTCCTTCTTTGAACAGCAGCGCGGAAGCTTCCATGCGGTACTTAAAAAACAGGTTCTCTTTCCCCCGAGCTACGTATTTGCTAGTACCCAACACCAGCCCAACATCGTTGGAAGGCAGCGAGGAAACGTCAAAAAACACCTTGTGACGGGTCGTTAGTACCACAATCCAGTTACATAGCAACACTGCCACTACCACCCCAAATACCGACCACAAGCCTGCTTTGATGAGCTTTTTCATCAAAGAGACCCGCAAACGGCGCGAATGGCGAATGGCGTTGATATGTAAAAAAGCGGTTTTCACATTGCTAGTTTTTTAGAACAACCCCAGCTGCCCCGTCTCATCGGGAGCTGCGGGTGGGGTTTGTGGTGGCGTTTCGTCATCATCAGACGGCGCGGCTATTTCAGGTTCATGTTCAACAATTTCTGGTTCGGCTATTTCCGCTTGAATAGATTCGAGCTGCTTTATTTCTTTGATTTTTAAAGCAGAAACCCGATTTCCCAGGGCTTTCCAGCCTCTTACCTCCACAAATTCGTCCAAAGTATGTTGCTCAACTTGGTTCTCCGTTTTGCTCTTTTCTATCACCACTTCCATGCGTGGATGTACGTCCGTCGAAACAAATACGATTTTAGACCCTTTGTTTTCACCAATAAACGA
Source organism: Runella sp. R5_40 (assembly GCF_057652295.1). Taxonomy (NCBI): domain Bacteria; kingdom Pseudomonadati; phylum Bacteroidota; class Cytophagia; order Cytophagales; family Spirosomataceae; genus Runella; species Runella sp. R5_40. The sequence goes on from NZ_JBYFCH010000004.1 coordinate 272,626, forward strand.
AAATTTCTTATCAGTGGTTGTGGTTTCTATTTTAAAACGCTTGGCAAAGTAATTTTTTTGTACCGATTCGTAATAAACTGCCGTAATTGGTTTTTCGGGAACAAACTTCTCCAAAAGCACCAATTCTTTGGGTTCGTAACGGTTGGTCAAATCAAAGCTGGTAAGTTCGTACGTCCCTTCTTTGTAAAGAACCAGAATCAGGTCACCATTGTCAAAGTTACCCAAATAACGTCCCCGATCGTCACGGTTTAATCGACCTAGCACTTCGTCGTACCACAAGTCAACGCCGCCGAGTGTTGAGGCACCTGCCGATTTAAAGGCAATTTTACGGACGGGATACTTGGTCAGTACATTTCCCATGGCCGAGCGATTTTTGACCGCTAACTTAGAAAAATCAAAATCAAAAATCTTGATTCGAGCCGTACTTTGGGCCGTTAGACTTACGGTAATTATTTCTGCTTCTCCGTTGTCGTTGGCACTAAAATAGGTCATTTTCGACTTGTTTGTCCCCAATGACACGTCGTATTCTTTGTCGCGCGTGATGCCCGTTACGGCAAAACGTTTGGCATAACTCACCCCCGATTTTCCGTCAAGGTAGGATACATTGTATATTTTGCGTTCGTCGTTTTTCTTAAACACCGACACGTAAAATATGTCTTTGCCCACAAAAACCTTATCGGCTACGCGTACCACTTTGTATTTACCGTCGCGGCGAAAAACAATGATGTCATCGATGTCCGAACAATCCATGACGTATTCATCTTTTTTCAAGCCATAACCAATAAAACCTTCTTCACGGTTGACGTACAGTTTTTGGTTCGCAGCCGCAACGACGGTCGCCGCAATGGTATTAAACGAACGAATTTCGGTACGACGCCCACGGTCTTTACCATATTTTTTCAACAACTCTTTGAAATAATTGATGGCATAGCGTGTCAAATGAACGAGGTTATCTTCCACTTCGGCCAACTCCGCCTCAAGGCGTTTCATGGCTTCATCTGCCTTAAACGCATCGTATTTTGAAATACGTTTGATGCGCAATTCGGTCAGGCGAAGAATATCCTCTTCTACGATTTCGCGGTAAAAGTCATTTTTGTAAGGCGTCAACCCCGCATCAATCGTTTGAATAACCGCCTCAAACGTTTCACACTCTTCAATATCGCGATAAATGCGATTTTCGATAAAGATTTTCTCTAACGAACTGTATAAAAGTTTTTCTTTTAGCTCAAATCGTTTGATTTCTAGTTCACGTTTGAGCAAATGAACGGTTTGATCGGTACACGTTTTTAAGATTTGAGAAACCGTCACAAAGTGGGGTTTTTCGTCGATAATCACGCAGGCATTGGGCGAGATACTTACCTCACACTCCGTAAAAGCATACAAAGCATCAATGGTAATGTCGGGCGAAACGCCTGGAGCAAGGTGGATAACAATCTCCACGTCCCGTGCCGTGAGGTCTTCCACCGCTTGCATTCCCTTTTCGGGTTTTTTAATCTTAATTTTCCCTTCCTCGCTGGCCTTGATAATCGAATCCTTGATGGAAGTCGTGGTTGTTCCAAACGGAATTTCACGAATCACCAACGTTTTCTTATCAAGCTCTTCAATTTTGGCCCGCACGCGAATTTTCCCGCTTCGTAGTCCATCGTTGTAGTTAGTTACATCGACAAACCCTCCCGTTGGGAAATCAGGATACAACGTAAACGGCAATCCTTTCAAATAAGCCATTGACGCCTCAATCAATTCCACAAAATTATGCGGCATGATTTTGGTCGAAAGCCCCACGGCAATTCCTTCCACTCCCATGGCCAACAGCAACGGAAATTTCACAGGCAGCGTGACAGGCTCTCGCTTACGGCCGTCGTAGCTCATTTGCCACTCGGTCGTATCTTCGTTAAAAATAACGTCGTTGCCAAACTTAGAAAGGCGCACTTCGATATAACGAGCGGCGGCGGCGCCATCGCCCGTTCGGATGTCACCCCAACTACCTTGCGTATCAAACACCAAGTCTTTTTGACCCATGTTGACAATCGCTTCGTTGATAGACGCATCCCCGTGCGGGTGAAATTGCATGGTAGCCCCAATCACGTTGGCTACTTTGTTAAAGCGCCCGTCGTCCATTTCTTTCAGTGCATGAAGAATACGACGCTGCACAGGTTTCAGGCCATCCTCAATGTTAGGAACAGCACGCTCTAGAATTACATAAGAAGCATATTCCAAAAACCAGTTTTGGTACATATCCGACACCACCAACTGGTCGTGGCGGGTGTGTTCAGGGAGATTTTGGTCTTCGGGTAAAGTGTCGTTGATTTCGCTCATCGGTTCGTATTGAGTGCCACGTAATTTAAGAGTTTTGCAAACTCTTTTACCAAAAATAGTCGCTCAATCGCTATTGGTAAATTACAATTTTTTAACACGTAAATATACAAAAAAATGTCCAAAAATCGCGTTTTATACCCACTCAATGCCTTTTTTTAGCATCGAAAGCGTGTATTCTTCGCGCGATTGTGGAGCGGGCTTATAGTCGTACTCCCAGCCTGCCAATGGGGGCAAACTCATTAAGATTGATTCCGTTCGTCCGCCCGTTTCTAGTCCAAATTTTGTGCCACGGTCCCACACCAGATTAAATTCCACGTAACGCCCACGGCGGACCAACTGCCACGCTTTTTCTTGCTCACTATACGGAATATCAGCGTTTTTTTTCATCAATGCCGTATAAGTTGGCGCAAAGGTTTCGCCCACTGCTTTGACAAATTCAAACACCTGATTTTTATGGTCGTCGGAAGTTGGTTTTAAATAATCAAAGAATATTCCGCCCACACCACGGGTTTCTTGGCGGTGAGGCAAGAAGAAATAATCATCCGCCCAATTTTTAAATTTGGGATAATAATTGACATCGTGGGCATCGCAGGTAGCTTTGAGTTGTTGGTGAAACCAGCGAGCATCCTCATCAACGACGTAATGCGGCGTCAGGTCAATTCCTCCCCCAAACCAGCTAGTGCCGTTGGACATCTCAAAGTAGCGAACGTTCATGTGAATGATGGGAACCATCGGGCTCACAGGGTGCATGACAATCGAGACCCCAGTGGCAAAATAATCGGCCCGTTCGGTGAGGTTCATTTGTTTCATAAGTGCCTCGGATGTTTGTCCCTGCACCGCCGAAAAATTGACGCCTCCTTTTTCAAGGATAGTTCCCGCCTGAATCAAGCGCGTTCTGCCACCGCCACCGCCGTGGTGTTGCCAAAGGTCTTCATGAAACTTGCCTTTTCCGTCGGTTTGTTCGATGGCTGCACAGATTTGGTCTTGTAACTGTTGGAAGTAATCAGAAATCGTGTTACGCATTTTTTAATTTAGAATATCAAATAATAGTCCTTTAATAAAGTACGAAAACCCTCAGAATACTTACCGTCTCCCTCGTGAATGGTAAGTTTCTCTATCTGTAATGGCTTATTGTGCCACTGGAAGGTCGTTATAAGTCGAAAAAGTGCTTTTTCTTCTCGTTGAAAAATCTGAAGTTGCTGGACAGGCCAAAGACCTTTTCCCTGCAAGAGTTCCGTCATTTTTTGGGTTTCAAAGGGAGGTAATAATACCACAAATCGGCCTTTTTTTTGCAATAAACTAGCTACTGAATTGGCTAATTCGACCAAAGAAAGGCTTTCGGCGTGCAGGGCTTGGTTTTTAATTTCGTTGGTAGAAAGCAAGTGATTTTCAAAAAATGGCGGATTGCTGATAATAAAATCGTAGCCCTTTTCTTTCTTCCAATTTTGGAGGGCGGTTTTATACACTTGAATGCGTTCGGCAAAGGGACTTTGGCTAACATTTTCTTGGGCTTGTTCGGCGCTAGATTGCTCAATTTCAATGGCGTCGATGTGTAAATTTTCGTTCCTTTGCGCCAGCATTAAGGCCAACACCCCCGTACCCGTGCCAATATCTAACCCTTTTTTCACCCCGTCCACCGACGCATACGCCCCCAACAAACAGGCTTCTGTACATACGCGCAATGAACTGCGGTCGTGCCAGACAGTAAATTGTTTGAATTTAAAATAGGGGTTTGAGCTACGTCCCATTGTCTTACCTTTATAAAAAATGATGTATGAATAATTATCTAAAACAAATCCCTTACTCCATTGCCCAGTACATCATGTACGCCCTTATTGGCTTTGGTCTGGCATTTCAACTTTGTGTTATTATTGGACTCATACCCCATAAGTATGTTTGGGGTGGACGGCTCGAAAATCAAGAGCAGATGATTGCGTTTGAGCTAATATCCATGTCCAATTTACTACTATTATTTATACTCATCCAAGTCCACGGACGAACAAAATATGCTAACTTAAAAAAAGTGGCGACCCTACTGTTATGGATTTTTGCGGGAATATTTGCTTTAAACACCCTTGGAAACCTCGCTGCCATTTCGTCGCTTGAAACGTTACTTTTTACACCCATTACTATCGTGGCGTCCATTCTGTGTGGTCGAATCGCGTTGGGCAGATAAAAATTTAGCTATTTGCGGCCAAAATCTGCGGGATTTTCTCCCCAATATTCCGTTTCCCACTTCACAATGGCGTTGGTAAATTTATTTTTTGAAAGCCATTCTTCTGCCCGTTGAAGCATTTCAAAGAGGGCTTTGTTACGCGGCGTCACTTCCAATTTTGTATTGGCATGTTTTCGCTTAATCCAGCTCATTGCCGTTTTAGAATCGGTATAAATCGGCAGATTGCTCTGGTGTTTTTGGAGATACGCCAAGCCGTGTACAATCGCCAAAAACTCCCCAATGTTGTTTGTACCGTCCTGAAACGGCCCTTGATGAAAAAGTTTTTGACCCGTGCGCACATAGACGCCTTGGTACTCCATGTCGCCCGTGGCGGTATTCCACGCGGCATCTACCGCAATACTTTCAGGGTTGGGTTTGCCCACATTGGCAGGGGCTTCTTTGAGCGCAGGCTTGGCTTTGCTAGGGGTAATAAACTCCCAATAACTTTTGCTAAGAGCAGCTTCTGCTTCCTTCAATGAATCGAATGACTTGTATTTTGCTTCAGCAAAACCTTTGATTTGCGCCTCGCACTCGTCCCACTCCGTAAACACCCCTCGACGGCGGCCTTCCCAGACTACGTAAAATTTTCGTTTTTTTGCCATGCTACAAACTTAAAGAAAGTACGGGGTAAAAACGGAATCTCAACGCCTTTAGAAGGAAATTCCACTACAAATTCTATGAAATTTCCTTTTTTAGTGGGCGCTTTGGCACTTTCAAGTTTAGCCATCGCCCAAAAAGGGGTTGTCCTCACCCCCAACGAAACCGAAAAAAAAATCGATGTTACAATCGATGGCAAGCCTTTCACCAGTTATTTTTATCCAGGCCCCGATGTTTTAAAAAAAGCAGTTCTTTACCCTCTACTTACTGCCCAAGGTACTGAAATTACGCGCGGCTGGCCTATCAAACCTCGTACGGGCGAACGCGTGGACCACCCGCACCACGTCGGGATGTGGCTCAACTATGAATCGGTCAATGCCCACGACTTTTGGAACAACTCCACGAAAGTAGATCACGCCAAACACACCTACGGCACCATCGTTCATACGGGAATCACCAACATGAAAGGTGGCAAAAACGAAGGTACCCTTACCGTTACGGCCGACTGGCTCGACAAAAATGGTGGCCTGATGTTGACCGAAACCACCACGTATATTTTTAAGGGAGACGCTACCACCCGCACCGTTGACCGCATCACTACGCTAACTGCTAAAACCGAAGTAGTGTTTAAAGACGTCAAGGACGGCATGTTTGCCATTCGCGTTGCTCGACAATTGGAACACCCTTCTACGGGGCCTTCGGAGTTTACGGATGCTTATGGGGTAGTGACCAAAGTTTCGTCGATGGACAACACGGGCATTACGGGGAGTTACCGAACCAGTGAAGGAATTGAGGGCGACAATGTTTGGAGTACGCGCGGCCGTTGGTGCAACCTTCGCGGAAAGATTGGCAACGAGACCATCAATGTCGTTATTCTCGACCACCCAAAAAATGTGGGCTATCCTACCTACTGGCACGCCCGTGGCTACGGACTTTTTGCCGCCAACCCGCTTGGACAAGCTATTTTCAGTAAGGGTAAAGAAAATCTTAATCTGACGCTCAAAAACGGCGAATCCACTACTTTCCGATACCGCACGGTCATCGCTTCCAAAACCCTTTCTGACGACCAAATCAATAAAATTGCGGCAGATTTTGGGAAGTAGCCTTGGTCAGACGATAGTCAGACCAAGAACTACCTGAATTTGAATTTGGTCTGACTGTCGTCTGACCAAGTAAATATACTTATCTAAACCTAAAAGGTTTTCAAAACCTTTTAGGTTTGGTTTACCGAGTATCAAGCGCAGCTATCTGGGGTTTGTAGGCCGTGGGTAGAATGGTATCCTTCAGTAAATTTTCCAGCTTTAGGTACCTAAACAACTTGTATGTAGCAATCACAGGCGCAAAAAGTGGAATCCTTCCAAGTCCCAAAAGCCGATTAACCCTTTGAGGAACGACTAACGTTTGCGCTTGCTTTAGAATAAGAAAGCGGACAGTCCCCAAATGTTTTTGGTATTGGCGGTACAGGTCATGGGTAAATTCGCTGGCCATTAAATTATCCCGCAAGTGTTCTTCACGCATTCTTTGCCAGTCTTCAAAAGTAGTCGGCAGCCCTCTGAGGCCCATTCTAGCCCCTACCCGATAAAATACGTTGAACGTTTCTTCCTTTTCTTCTTGGGTTAATTTTCGTTCAAGCACTTCAAACGAACGAATGGAATAATCAATCAGCATAAAAAGCACATCGCGGTAGGCCCAATCAGGAATTTGAGCGGCTCTGTTTTGTTCTACGGCTTGGTGGATAGCGGCGATTTTATCAATGGAATTAAGGGCTTGTTCCTCCTCCGAAAACACAATTTGACGAGCGTAAGCCACCGTCGAAAATAACCGACCAAGCGGGTCAGAAGGCAATTTACCCGTAAAATACAGCCAATCGACGGCTTTATTGAGGGCAAATTCGGCCGATGCCCCCGCAAAAATAAACAAGATGGTATCGGCTTTCCCCCATATTGTCCGAACGATGGAATTGGGCGCGACGAAGTGTTTCATTTTAAAATGAATAAAAAGTACTTTTTAATACAAAGTTAAATAAAAACACAAGACTTGTCAAGGGGAATCCAAACTGAATTGGGGAAAAATCAACGAAAAAGCCCAGAAAGGCCTGGGCTTTGGAGCTGTTCTATTCAGTTACTTCGTATGACTATCGTCTGAACGAGTAACTTTCATTTTTGATTCCCTCGCACTCGCTTGGCTCTGTCGAGTGAATCGTATTCAAAGGCTTCAAGCCGTCAAGATGACTTTGAATCATCATCACTCGCCAAAAGGCGAGCGATTGCGGGGCTGCTTCTATATGTTACGTAGATGCTAAGAAAGTTGTCTTCATTTTTCCATCGGCTCGCCTGTTTGGTATGGTTCAAAGGTGAGGAATTGGTATATATTCACACCACTGCGACCAAAACTTAAAAAATACATCTCCTAGGTCATTGTATGGACATCGCTTAACGAGTTACCATAAATGGGTTCAAAATAGTGATAGCTTAATTTTTCGTAGACGAGTGTATTTACCACATCTATGATGATGTTATCAAGTTAAATACTTGTTTACCTTTAATATTACTACAGTTTAAAGCATGTGTTATCTGCCTATAAGCATCGTTAATATTTTTGCATTTTCCATTACCTCCAAAATTCTCAGTAACACCATTAGATCCTTTTCTTGATAAAACATGACACTTAGGAGCAGAGTAAACTATACTTGAATCTAAGAAGTAATATCTTCTCCAATTTTCTAATAAAACTATTTGATATTTCCAATCAACACCAGAAGAATCAGTATCGGTTAAAAATACATAAGTTGGCTCTTTTTCCTTTAACTCAAAAACAATCTCGCTTCTAAGTTTTTGTAATTCAGGGATTGTTATATTAATAAAAGTATGAAGTTCATCTTGATAGACGGTTGTGCCCAAATTGTCATGGGATAATGGGTTTAAAAGTAAATCTTTATACAAGTACAAATCTTGAAGTGGAGTAAAATCTCTATTATTAGATGCAAATAACTTTTTTAGCTCATCTATTAATTTCTCTAATGTTTTTAATTTCCACTCTCCCTCCTTTGAAACGGCATATAGTAAATTGTCTGGTAAAAACAGTTTTATTACTCTCTCACATTCAGTCCTCAATGAGTTTGCACAGGCTGGGAAGTCATAGTTATTAAAATAATATCTCGCTTTAGATAGATTATCGCTACTATTATCTATCACATAGGGTTGCTTTAAGGTGTGATAGTCATCAAAAAACATCTCAAAGTATTTCCAATTATCAGGCTTATCTAATTTCTCAATGTAATGTTTTATTACTTCCTGAAATGATTTATCGTGGGTAAAAAGAAATATTTGATATTCACTTGAATATAAACCATTTGGATTCAATAACCATTCTAATATTTTTCGTCTATTGCTCATATCCAAACTTATAAGCAAATCGTCCAGACATAGTATTTTAAAGTCAGTAGTTTGAACACGAGTAAGCAAGGCTCCAATCCGAATCGCCAACGCAATGCGGGTAAGTTGTGCTTCATTGAGAAACGACTGTGGGCGATGGTTTTCTATCCATTGCTGAGTTTGAACATCATATATACTTACCCAAAGTTTGATTTCAGCCCCTTGTGGAATTTTGTTGTTGATTAATGCATTGTCTTTTTCTTTTATCCAAAGCTCGTTAATTGGGGTTTTGTATGACAACTTCACCTTCAAAACATCCTTTCCCTCAAAAAAATGAGCTTTTAAAAACTCATTGGCGTTATTTTCTATTTGAGTAATAAAAGATAAGATTTCGTTGTTGAATGTTTCTAGTTTTAATTGGAATTGCTCTTGAATTATTTCGTTTTCTATTAGAACTTCATCTGGGCTTTCTTCTGGGCCATTTTCCGCTATATCACCAGCAATTACTATTGTTTCATCTGAAATAAATGTATTTACATTTCCTTGATTTTCTTGAATTAAGGGTAGCTCCAAGTTCTCCATTTGCTCCCGATAGCTTCTACCGTTTTCCTCAAAATACGGAAATACATCGCGCCAAAATACCTCCCACAGGTTCACTTCTTGCTTGTGCGTGACGTTGTAGAAGTTTTGCAACAGTTTGTAGTTGATAAAATCAGAGGCCAAATTGGCTTTTTGAAGTACTATATCGCCGATGGTGTTGATGAGGGTGGGCGAAATGGTCTTGATGGTTTTTGTACCGTCATCGGCCACATAGGTCATTTCAACAAGTACGTCTTGGTCGGCTGGAGCAAAAACGTTTTTCAAACTTCGGTTGGTTTTTTCACTATTCTCACCATCAAAATGCTGAAAATAGGCTTGCAGTTGGGCATCGGTTTTGCTGCTACTTTGCAAAAAAGTGTATAAAGCCCAATAGAGCGAACTTTTGCCGCTGCCATTATTGCCGTAGAGCAGGACATTTTTGCCGCCAAACTCAAACGTTTGGTCCCTAAACGCCTTGAAATTTTTGAGTACCAAGCGGTCTATTTTTTTCATACATTCAGAATGTGGGCTATGGTATGAGGGCTTTCGATGGTCATGAGTTTGAGGCGATTCCTAACTTGGCTATCGGGCTGTTGCCACTGCTGATACACCTGCAAAATGGTTTGAGACTGCCCGTCATAGGGCTTGATTTCGGTAGCGACAAATGGCAAGATGTCAATGCGCTTGGCTTTCATTTCTTCGCCAAAATACAACTCAAACACACAGCCGTCTATGACTTGCCGCAGGTATTGAGCCACGGCACTATTCCCAATGCTCGGGTGAACTTGGGGGTGCGCGGTATCGGTGAGATAAATGACGTATTTTACCAAATGCGCAATGGCTTCTTGGTAGTGCGTACTTACGGACAATGGGATGGGAAACGGGTTGAGATAATTACTTTTAAAACGTCGAGCATCCCCTTGAAGAGTATCGCCCGTGTTTTTCAAAAACCACCACAATACCGCACTGTTGGCAATGGCCAAAAGGTATTCGTAACTCGCTGAAATATTTTCTTTTTTGACCCAACTATACACAGTAGTAGCATGATAAAAGTTACCTTCATTGAGCGTTACGTTGGGGTGTGTGGTGCAGATTTCCATGCTCGAAAGCTTGGGTTGTTCAAACTTAGCAAGATTATTTTCTCGACCATGTTTATGCCAATCTTTCTCCTTGCTCATTTTTCCATTCTCCCTACTTTTAAAAACATCTTCGTGTTCCAAAATGTACTGGTAAGTGTAAGGATAACTTTCTTGAAAAGTTCTAAGGGGTACAACAACAGCCTGTTCTCTTTCAACTCGATAAGGAAAAAAAACATAATTGTTGGTTTGCAATGGTGCATAGCGTTGTACATCGCGTCCCTTCAGCATAGGCTTAAAAAAAGCCCTTTCGACTTGCCATATTCGGTCACTAAGTTTATTTCTACCATATAAATATACTTCATCCTCCCGTTCAACCTCAATCAGAAATAAGTTATCATTACTTGTTTGCAAACCAACAAAAATGTCAAAGACATCTTCTATTTTATTCGGATGCTGGTATATCTTTTCAAAGATTTGGTACTCTTCTGCCGTTCTGAAAAATATCCATTGGTTACCCCCGTAGGCTTTGGCGGCGCGGTCGAGGGTATCGTAGCTGATAAATTCGTAGCGAGATTCGTCGTTGAGGTGTCGGATAAATTCGCTGCGGTGGGCAAATTTTTGGAGTTTAAAGCCTGCATTGGCTTTGTTGGAAAAAAAAGCAATGCAAACGTAGGTATCGGCATCGTTAAAGACCCGATTGGCGCCAAAATGGGCAATTTTGTCAATGTACATGCCTTTCCGCAAAAAACTACGGAAAGGGGCAGAACTATCAGAATTGAAGAATTTGTGGGGAAAAATAAAGCAATTACTGCCGTTTTCTTTGGCCAGTTTCTTGACGGTCATCACAAAAAACAGGTTGGCAAACTCATACGCCCCCGTCGTAATCTCGCGGTAATCTTTTTCAGTTTCGATGTATTTTTTCTCGTCGGTCAAGTTGGCCTGTATGCCCTGCACCCGCATATAAGGCGGATTAGCGATGACGATATCAAAGCCTTTTTCGTCGGTCACTTGTTCGTTGAGGATTTCGGCGAAGGTGAGTTTCCAATCAAAGAATCGCAAAGGCATTTCAGGATTTTGCTTCAATGCGCGCAATTTAACAATCAGTGCTTCATAGCTTGCGGTACGTTGTCGGAGGTCCTCTTCGGCTTTTTGTTCGGCCTTCGATTTGGGCAAGGCAAATAATCCGCCTTGCGACACATTGGCAGCACTGGCCTCTAACTGACTCAACGCCATTTGATTAATCAGCAAATCAATCTTGATGTCTCTAATCTCTTGTTGCAACGCTTCTTTGGTGGGGTGCGGCTGGGTATCTTCGTCGTTGAGGCTAAAAAACGCCCGCTGTTTTTCCACTACTTTTCGGAGTGAGTCCCGAATGCCCTCCAAGAGAAATTGATTACTGGTGGTATGGGATTTGTTCCATTCAATTTCTACAATCTGGTTTTCAAACTTGGGCACAAGCGAGTCGCCCTCTACGATTTTGTAGTCGAGGTTAGGTAAGGCACGGGGTTTTTCTTCGTCCACAATCAACGACAACCAAAAGCGCAAGCGGGCAATATCCACGGCTCCTGCATCCAAATCCACGCCATAGATAGATTTCTGGATGATATTTTCTTTGACCTTGGCCGACGAGTAGCTTTTGAAGCCACGGGCAAAATAGATGATTTCTTTGATGGCAAAAATCTCCTGCAATAGCCCCATCGGAAATGCGCCCGAGCCAATGGCAGGGTCGCAGATTTTGATTTTTTCGAGCCTATTGTCAATGTCAATCAGTAAATCTTCTGGGATATTATTGATACTTTTCTGCACCACTACTTGCCTGATTTGGCTTTCAATAGTAGGGTTGTTTTTGGGATTGAGATGTACATGGAGGTAATGAATCAGGCTTTGCTGACACATAAAATGTACGATGTCTTTTGGGGTGTAAATCGCACCTTTTTCGCGGTTTTCTTCGAGCAGGTTTTCAAAGATGTGTCCGAGCATTTCGGGGTCAACGGCCACCGTCTGGTCCTCGGGGCTATCTTCATAAATCGTAAAATTGAAGCTATTCATAAAGTCGAAAAGCCCTCTTTCGTTGGGTTTGTCGGCTTTTTTATCATCGTTTTGATGGAAAAAGTGGGCAGGAAACGAGATGAGCGATGGCATTGGCTCATTTTTACCATAAAAAAGTCCACCGTTGAGATACGGTACTTTTACTTGCTTGCCCGTGGGCATCGTAAACAAATCCCCTTCTCGTTTGGTATTGAGCGTCTCAAAAAACAGCTTTGAAAGCCAATGCGAATAAAAGGCGGATGTTTGGTCTTGTGCCTGTACTTCCTTGAAAAGTGACAGCAAAAAATTGGTGTCGCCATCCCAGTGGTCTTGGCCAAAGGTAGCCCCCAACCAGCGTTTTTTCTGAACAAAATACAGAAACACGATACGTCCAAGCAGGCGTTTGCAAAAGTCCCTCACTGCTTTGTCATTGCCCCCAAACACGGTGTTTTTGAGTGGCATTAGGTGGGCCAAAAACTTCTTTTCGTAGTTGTACTTGTATTCGGCAAAAAAGTCATTGGAGAGTTTCTCAACCGAGAATGCTTCAATGACATCTTTCAGTGCCGCCCGATTATTATCGGCCAAGTATTTGGTGAGTCGTTGGGCAGCGGTGGTACAGGACTCATTTTGGCCTAAAATATAGGTATAACGCTTTGGGTAGGTTTGTTTGGTTACAAACTCACCTTCGTCATTAAACGAGCTACTTTTGGCAATGAAAGTGAGTCGGTAGTCTTGTTGGGTAGCATCAGCAGAATGAAATAAAGCCAAAATACCCTGAAACTTGCCTCCATCTACGTACTTGGCGATAAGTTCACGAAGCTGAACCCGATTTTTTGAGATGACTTTGTTGCTGCTTAGTTTGACATCAATCAGGGCCAATTGTCGGTCGTCGTGCAGTGATACTGTACCAAACTGAAAAGCCTTTTGCACATACTCCACATTTTCAAACAACGGCACAGTTGCTTCTGTTGTAAACAATGTAGGTTTATTAAATATATGACGAACAATCTCTTGCCAAGTGTGGAGGCGATACGGCTCGTGAAGTTTTTCTTTGAGTTCTTTTTCGGTCATGGCAGGGTTTTTCTTTTCCGTTTTTTTATTTTAGAAAAAAAGAAACAAAATCAACATTCCTTTGATTGTCAAATAGTTGTCTTTTTTTCTTTTTCATTTATTTTTCATTTCTTTTTTTTTTTGCCAGTTCGTATTTACGATATGTTTTACCTCCTGAGTATTCTAATTCACCCTCTTCCACCAATTTATACACGGCTTTTTGAATATCCTTGCGGTCAATTTCTTCAAAGCGTTGATGAATATCTTCAATGCTGCTTTGGGGTCTGAGGCGTAATTCTTCAATAATCAGGGCTTTGAGGCGGTGCGGTTCTATGACTTTCAGGCTGGCTTTAACATTGAGTCGGGCGTTGGCTACCAATTGGGGATTGATGAGGTACTCAGTACCTTTTTTAAGACCACGGCTAATGAGCAAACCTTGTTCGGTTAAGCGACCTACGTAGCTTCTAAGACGCTCTTCTTCTGGCAATTGTAGCTGCTTGTAGAGTTGAGTAACCAACACCTTTTGCCATCTCGACACGATACCCAATGCGATAAACTCACGTTGTGATAGTTGGTAATGATTCGATACGTATTCGAGTAGCGCAATGCTTGATTCGTCCAAGATTTTAGATTCTTGCACCACGTTGACACTGTCAAAATCGGCTTCAACGATTGGAAAAGGTTTGGCATTACGGCTGCTGATTTCGTACAGTAAATCAAAGCCTGAGCCTTCGCCTTCCATCAGGTTAAGGTCGTGAAAGATTTTGATGAGATGAGGATTCCGTCGGGCGGTTTTGTGCAGAATGTTGTCTTTGGAAATCCCCATCAATAGCCCTCCTGGGTTTTTGATTTCCAGTCTATCCACATAAACACTGATAAAAATATCGCCTGATATGGTGTAGCTTTTGTGCGCAAAAGCATTGATGAGGAGCTCTCTGATGACCCGTTCGTCGTAAAATCGAATGGGTTTGCGCTGGAAAAGCCCGTCTTTGAACTCATGGTAATAGGTAAGTTCGATGGCTTCTTTTTCGATTTCTTGTAATAGTTCTTTGGGGTTGAGGGCGTAATCGTGCCAATCCAGTTTACGTACTTTCTCTTCTAAGTCGTTGTAAACCAAATACTGTATGGTGAGTGGATACGCCAATCGGCTACGTTGGGAGGCATTTCCCAACCACAAAATGCCCAAATTGGTGAGTTGCTCGTTGTGAATGAGGTTATAATGCTCAGCAATTTCGACATCACTTCTCTGTTTGATGCTCTCCTTTACCCTTGGCGACTGCCTAATCTCGTGGGCAAATTTTGTCAGATGTTGGACTGGAATGTCATCTAACGAAACGTTTCGCAATTGCAATTCCCACTGAAAAGCATCTTTTTCGGCGGCTATCCTCACGAGGTCTTCGCTACGTGCGGCGTGGCATTGGTCGCCTACCCGCAGGTAAATTTTCCCATCATTGGTAGTAGCAATAGTTTTAGACGAAGGCAAAACAGTAAGTTCAAAATAGTGCCCGCCGTTAGAATGCGTTAATACATCACTGGCTGTTACCCCCACATTGAAAGACAAAGAACGAATTCGGTTGAGGGTTTTGTTGATGTCTTCAACATTGATGGTTTGTTCACTCGGTGGCAGCTTATTAGCATCTTCTATGCCAATAATGAGTTTACCGCCTTGCGCGTTGGCAAAACAAACAGCCGCTTGTGCCAAGTCTTTGAAACCGCTCTCGCCTTTCTGTATGATACGAATGCTTTTGTAATCAATATGTTGTGATTCAGGAGTCATGCGTTGAAACTTTCAGAAATGATGATGTTGGGAATAAGGTCTTTGGGTGTGGTTTTGGCTACGGGGTTTGGACGGGTCTGTAAGTTATAACTATTCAAAATTTTGAGCAACTCATCCAGCAAAACTGACAGTTTAAATTTGGCGATTTTCTGGTTTTTCTGCAATTTATTGATGTCGCGTTGTAGGTTTTGGTACCAGCCTTTTTGCAGGGCTTCTTTGGCCAGTAGTATCAAGTTTTTTTCGTCTTGGCCTAGGTGCGGAACGTTCAAAAAACCGTTGAGGTAGTCTTGGGCTTTCTTTTCGTTGGGCCCAGGCGTAACGTCTATTTTGTGTTGACTCCCTGCTTCTCGCTCAACATCCGCCTGAAACTGCCCGATAGCTATCTGTACCTGCTCATGATGGGCGGGGTGCAGCGAAATAGCCTTCTCAGATTCAGTGGCTTGAAATTTCTTGACGGCTTCCAAAAAAGACAGAGGCAGCACTTCTCCATTGGTCTTTACATAAAAAAAGGCATCGCGCTTGTGATTTCTGATGAAGCTGATGGTTTCGTTTTTCTGCGTTTTGTCTTTGCGACCCACCCGTGCCCGCAGCGGCATTTGCTGAATCTTGCGAAAATAGTCAGGGTCTTTTTCTTTCAACGCTCTGATAAGCATCAGGTATTCCAATTTTTCATCTTTTTCTTCGTCGGGATCTTTGTCAAAAAGCCCAAAAGTTTCGGGGGTTTCGTCGGGGCTATAAATTTGGCTATCTTCGCCCAAGGCCGCGTGGAAGGCTTGGAGTTTCATCAGGGCTTTTTTCTGCAATTCGATATCGTTGTCCACCTGCGCCGTTGGGAAAAAGTTAAACACGTACACCTCTTTGGCCACCGACCCAATGCGATTGACCCGCCCAATGCGCTGCATGAGTCGGGTGGAATTCCAGGGGGTATCATAATTGACGATGACATTGGCACGGTGTAGGTTGACCCCCTCGGCCAATACTTCGGTAGAAATAACCATCTGATAATCATTGCGTTTGATACCCGTAAAATTAGCGTCAAAATTCTCACGAATGATGGGCATACGGTCTTTGCGGGTATGGCTATCCACGGTCAAGATTTTTTGTTCAATAAACTGCGGGAGTTTTTTTGCCAAATAGTCGGTAGTTTCTTTACTTTCAGAGAAAACCACTAATTTTTTTTCGTGGTTGATGTCGGTAAACAAGCGGTTTTTAAGGTACTCAACAAAGGTGTCGAGTTTAGGATCTTTATCCCCAATTTCCTCCCAAAACATGACCAGTTGGGTTAATATTTCTTGGTCTTGTTGGAGGCCACTTTCAAAACCTACTTCAAAATCATCGGGAGCACAAATTTCGATGGTGGGGTCATCGAGTTGCCGTTCCAATACCAAATCTAAAAGCTCGTCTTCTTTTCCATCGTTGATGTACTCACTCACGGGGAGGTTAGGGGCAATGAAAATGCGGCCTTGTTCAAACATGGTCATCATGGCTTGATTGGCCTGCAAAAATCGCCCCAATGAAGCCTTGAAGGCATGAAAGCTGCTGTCAATGCGCTTGACGAGCATGGTTTTCATGATTTTAGCCAACTGCGTGGCAATCATGTCGGCCTTTTTATATTTCTGCTTTTTGTGCGGTTTTAAAAAACCAATCGCCCGATAGCGGTTGTAGGTAAGACCCAGCGTGGGGTGGGTCAGCAGCCAAATGGTTTTATCATAGAGGCTTTCTAGCTGCGGGTCTAACTGGTAAAAAATCTTCTCTGGCCCTTTGACATCGGGAAAGCGAATACCCTGTGCTTGTAAATCCAATGAATACTGGTCATGAATCTGCAAGTCGGTGCGGGTACGTCGAACCGTCAGGGGCTCAATGACTTTATTACGGATTTCGGTATAAATGCGCTTTACTTCGGCCAAGGTTTTGGTCAAATCGGACTCGTTTTTTGCTTTGCGGTACGCGTCAATTTGTTGGCGAAAAAAGTGCTGCAAATTGCCCACTTCAAGGGTAGAATCTTTACTGTCTTGAAACAAATACACCAAACTCGCCACGTCTTCGGGGCGATTATTGAGCGGTGTAGCCGACACAAGCATGACTTTCTTTTGGGTGCTGGAACCGTCAGCCAATACCCGACGGGCGGGCGATTTGCAGATTTTTTGGAGGTCGTTGTAGGCAGAGGAAGCATCGGAGCGAAACTTGTGGGCTTCGTCCACAATCACTAAATCGTATTTTTCGGGATTACGTACTTTGTGTAGGCTACCGTTGGTGATGATTTCGTAGCTTTCAAAGCCAAATTTTTCAAGGGTCTCATCCCAGTTGCTTTTGAGGGCAGGTGGTACGACAATCAACGTACGCGAACGGTGGTCGGGGAAGCCGTTTTTAAAATAAAATTTCTTGGCAATAAGCGTCGCCACGATGGTTTTGCCCAAACCCACCACATCCGAAAGAAAAAAACCGCCGTGTCGTTCCATTTTATTAAAACCATCATTAACCGCATCAATCTGGTACGACAACCGTTTGAAACCCTTGGGCAAATCGCTGATGGAGTTGGGGTCAAAATCAATACTTTTGCCGAAGTATTCAATCAAAAATTTAAGGTAAACTTCGTAAGGGGTGAAGGTATCGTTGAGGTAGGTCTGTTGCTTCAGTTTGTCCACAAAGACTTCGCTAACGGGGACGCTTTCTACCCAGAGTTTTTCAAACGTTTCGGTGGCAAATTCAATATCGGTATCGTCGCGTAATTCGACATTAAATTCAAAGTTACGTTGCAGCCCCGCATCGGTGAGGTTGCTCGACCCCGTAATGACCGAGCCGTAGCCGTGCGCGTGTTTGGTTTGCTCTCTGAAAATATAGATTTTAGCGTGGATATTTTGCTTGGGGTGTACCCTGATTTGCAGTTTGCCCGTGGCCAAATCGCTGATAAACTGCAACATCCCCTCTTCAATGGTTTTGGAGTAGGCTGCTTGCTGGATATTTTCTTTTAAAGACTCAAAAAACTGCTCTTGCGACAAATGGGCATCTGCCTCAAAAATAACTCCGTTTTTTTGGGCTTCGAGTACCAAAATGTCAATGTTGATACCGACCAAAATTCTGATTTCTTGGGCTTTTTCAATAAAAGGACGTATTCTGAAATAGCCCGAAGCCCGAAAGTAGCCCACAAGGGCATCAAAGAAGTAAACGTTTTTGTATTGAAAAACCCCTTCGATTTTTTGCAGAAGGGTATTGTCGGTTTCATTAGTAAAAAATTTTGTGGCCATGAAAGCTCCAGTTGATATAAAGCCCAAATAAATTAAAATTATAGAATCCAATTTCTTTGCGAACTAGCATCAAATTTACAGGATTAATGCAGTCAATTTGCAAAGGCTTAAAACAAAAAAAGCCCAGATTTCTCTGAGCTTTTTGCTTTGTGTTGGCGGTCCGGACGGGACTCGAACCCGCGACCCCATGCGTGACAGGCATGTATTCTAACCAACTGAACTACCGGACCAATATTTTATTTGTCTTTGGCAAACATTGAGTGAGAGGCTTGTATTCTAAACAACCGCCAAACGCTTAGTGAACTACCAGACCAAAATGTACTAAAGAACGAAACACTTACTTTGTGTTGGCGGTCCGGACGGGACTCGAACCCGCGACCCCATGCGTGACAGGCATGTATTCTAACCAACTGAACTACCGGACCAAATTGTATTTTTTTACTTTTTTGCGTTTTGGTGTCGCTGAAAGTGGTGCAAAAGTACTATTTTTAACTTTCAATGCAATACTTTTGCCAACAAAAAAGCTGACTTTTTTTTGAATTATTTTCAATTTTTAAGGCATAATTCTGATTTTTAAATAGTTACACGCTCAAAAAAAATGACAAAAATTAAAGACATTACGCACTTTTTAGAAACCATAGCACCATTATCCTACCAAGAATCATACGACAACGCAGGTCTCATTGTTGGTGAACCAACCGCCTCCGTTACCAATGTACTCGTTTCGCTTGACTGCACAGAGGCCGTCGTCGATGAGGCCATTGCCAAAAACTGTAATTTGATTGTCGCCCACCACCCCATCGTATTTAAAGGGTTGAAAAAATTTAATGGGCGCAACTACGTCGAACGTACGGTGATCAAAGCCATTAAAAACGATGTTGCCATTTATGCCACGCATACCAACCTCGACCACGTGGTCGGTGGTGTCAATTTTATGATTGCCGAGCGCCTGGGCTTGCAAAACGTTCGCGTGTTAGCCCCTAAAAAGGATTTGTTGATGAAACTTGTCTTTTTCGTTCCCGTCGAAAACGCGCAATCGGTCGTCGATGCGTTGCACAACGTCGGTGTCGGCCAAATCGGGAATTATGACCATTGTAGCTTTAGCGTAAATGGCACGGGTACTTTTCGACCCAATGAAGCAGCTACGCCTTTTATTGGGAATGCAAATGAAATCGAACATGTAAATGAAAGCCGAGTTGAGGTTATTTTCCCTGCTTATTTGGAAGCAACGGTGATGCGAACGCTCAACGAAACCCATCCGTATGAAGAGGTGGCGCACTATCTTACGCTCTTGCAAAATACCAATCAAGAAGTAGGTGCAGGGGCAATTGGTCTTTTGTCAGAAGGCATTGCAGCTACCGATTTTTTGGCCTATTTGAAACAAAAAATGCAGCTAAATGTCATTCGGCATACCGCCACTTGTTCCCCAATTATTCAGAAAGTTGCCGTTTGTGGAGGCGCAGGAGGATTTTTGTTGAACGACGCGGTTCGCCAACAAGCTGATGTTTTCATCACTTCCGATTATAAATACCATGAGTTTTTTGATGCCGATGGCCGCATCCTCATTTGTGATATTGGACACTATGAAAGCGAAGTTTTTACAAAAGAATTATTGCAACGATATTTGTCGAAAAAATTCATTAATTTTGCGACAATTTTGTCGGAAACTATTACCAATCCAGTAAATTACTACGTGTAAGGTGTCGGTTATCGGACGTAAAGAATGACATTCTAAACTGAACTAACCACACTTCAAACCCAACAAATATGGAACTGACCGTCGCGCAGAAATTAGACTTATTGCTCAAATTGCAGCAAATTGACTCACAGTTAGATGACATCAAGAAAATCCGCGGCGACTTGCCCGAAGAAGTTCGTGATTTAGAAGATGACATTGCGGGGTTTGAAACCCGTATCGGAAAGTTCAACAACGAAATCAGTGTTCTTGACGAAGAAATTAGCCGCCACAAAGCGACAAAAAAAGACGCTGAGAAGTTGATTGCTCGTTATAAGGAGCAACAGATGAACGTTCGTAACAACCGTGAGTACGACGCCATCACGAAAGAAATGGAGCTTCAGACGCTTGAAATTGAACTTGCCGAAAAGAAAATGCGGGAAGCAGAATACAAAATCAAAGCTAAGAAGGAAGAAATCGCAGGAACTGATGGTCTGTTAAAGGAACGTCGCGAAGATTTGAAAGCGAAAAAACAAGAGCTTGATACCATCACTTCTGAAAGCCACGAGGACGAGAAACACTTGTTGGAGCAACGCGAAGCTCAAGCCCAAAAAGTAGAAGACCGTTTGTACAAATCGTACACGAAAATTCGTAACAACTCCGAAAATGGACTGGGCGTAGTGAAAGTAAAACGTGGTGCTTGTGGAGGCTGTTTCAATGTAGTTCCTCCTCAGCGTCAGGCAGATATTCGTGAAAAGAAAAAGATTATTGTTTGTGAACACTGCGGACGTATCTTCGCAGATGTTGACACTGAGTACAAATAGTTTATTGTACTTTTCTAACACAAAAACGCTTTGGTAACGCTACCAAAGCGTTTTTGTGTTTATGAGCATTTATAAAAATTTCACAGTAACATAATCGCTTGTAGTCCAAATAGTCTGTTTGATTGTATTACTATTGTTGCCGCACTAAATTTTATTTATGAAAACTTCGTCTTTTGGCCTTTCATTATTGTTGGCAGGTTTTGTTCATACCAACCTTCATGCACAAATCAACTACACGAATGCCAACATCCACTCCCACAATGATTATCAGCAAGCAAACCCATTTTGGGGTGCGCATACGCTTCAATGTGGCTCTATCGAAGCTGACCTTTATTTGTATAATGGAGAGCTGGTCGTAGCCCATTTGCCCTCAGAAGTAAAACCCGACCAAACACTCGCAAAGATGTATTTGCAGCCTTTGCAACAACAGCAAAAGGCGGGCAAGAGTTATCCTTTCCAGTTTCTCATTGACCTTAAAACACCTGCTTCACCTACCCTCGATTCGCTGGTAAGTCAGCTGAGTCGTTACCCCGAACTTTTTGGCGAAGGAAAAAATGCGCGGGTGGTCATCAGTGGCAGTATGCCAACTCCTGCCCAATTCGCCAATTACCCTTCCTGGATTTCATTTGATGGTCGTTTTGAACAAACCTACGATGCTGCCGCCCTCAAGCGTGTGGCACTCATTAGTGCGCCATTTACACTCGTATCTCGTTGGGACGGCAAAGGGCTATTCCCAAAAGAAGACCGCGAAAAGACAGTTGAATACGTTACGCGGGCGCGTCAACAAGGAAAAAAGGTCCGTTTTTGGGGTGCTCCCGACAACGAGGCGATTTGGAAAGAACTCACAGCACTTGGCGTTGATTGGATTGGAACTGACCGCCCACAGGTATTAGCTGATTATTTTAAAAACAATAAACCAGCTGATAATCAACACACTTACTCATCATCTCCTTATGCTGTATATCAACCTACTTACCGTAGCGATGGTGCTGCCAAAACACCTAAAAACATTATCTTTTTAATCGGGGATGGAATGGGACTTGCCCACATGCAAACGGGGTTGGTCGCTAATCACGGTCAACTTCATTTGGCTTTGTTCAAACGCCTGGGCTTGATGCAAACCCAACCTGCGGAAGGCTATATCACCGATTCGGCGGCGGCTGGAACAGCTTTGGCAACTGGGCATAAAACCAAAAACGGTACCATAGGCATGGATGCAACCTTGGTGGCGCGCCCGTCGTTGGCGGTTGTTGCACGGCGCAATGGCAAAAAAACGGCGGTTATTTCTTCAGGCCCCATAACGGATGCTACCCCTGCCGTTTTTTATGCCCATCAGCCCAAGCGTAGTATGCAAGAAGAAATTGCGGCAGATTTTCTAAAAGAGCCTACGGATGTATTGGCAGGTGGAGGCACCAAATACTTCTTTGAGCGCAAAGACAAAGCCAATTTGGGCGATTCGTTAGTGGCGCGTAATTACTCCGTTATTCGTCGGTATGCCGATATTACTTCTGAAACCAAGAAAGACAAGTTTGTGGTTCTTGACGACCAAGCAGGACTTTCGATGGAAAAAGGGCGGGGCAATTTTCTACCTTTAACAGTGGGAGAAACGGTCAAACATTTTAAGAAAAGTGCCCCAAAAGGCTTCTTTATGATGGCCGAAGGGGCACAAATTGACTACGCTGGACACGCCAACAATGTCTCTTATGTGATGAATGAAGTCCTTGATTTTGACCAAGCGGTAGCAGAAGCACTTCGTTTTGCCGACCAAGATGGGCAAACGCTCGTTATCGTAACGGCCGACCACGAAACTGGTGCCATGGCCCTTACGGGTGGTAGCGAAAAAGAGGGAATGTTAAAGGCTAATTTTGGTTCAAAAGGCCACTCTGGCATCATGGTTCCTGTGTATGCCTATGGCCCCCAATCGCAGTTATTCGGAGGAATTTATCAGAATACCGAGCTTTCTGATAAAATAAAGTCATTGTTGGAGAAGCGTTAATAACGACACCAACGAATGTGAGGTTTCCTTTACTCCCTGATAGGCGTATTCAATCGCCTCAGGGAGTGCCATTGGGCGGGGCAAAATGGACCTTGCATACGAGAGCCCCAACGACTGTATGTCGTGGGTAGTCAACAGGAGTGTTCCACACAAGGCTATTACAGGAATATTTCTTTCCTTGGCTGCTCGGGCAATCCCTGCAATCAACTTCCCTTGCAGGGTTTGTTCATCCATTTTCCCTTCGCCAGTAAAAAGCAAATCGACGCCTGCTAATTGTTCTTCAAAGTGCGTTTGTTCCATCACAATTTTGACGCCTTCTTTGAGGTTGGCCTTGAGAAAAAATAAAAGCCCAAACCCTAGCCCACCTGCTGCGCCAGTACCAGGTTGGTGTGCTAAATCTATCCCAAAATCGCGTTGAATAACCGCTGCTACGTGTTGTAATCCAGCATCTAAGGTTTTTACCGCTGCCTCATCCGCTCCTTTTTGGGGTCCATAAACATAAGCTGCCCCTGAGGGTCCAAAAAGCGGCGCAGTTACGTCGCAAGCTACGTCGATGGTGACGTCAATTACGGGGCTTTCAGGCGGGATAATTTGTTCAATTTGAAGTAAATTTTCGCCGATGGGCGCTAGTTCATGGCCTGTTTTATCACAAAAACGCCAACCAAGTGCCGCCGCCATTCCAATACCCGCATCGGTAGTAGCGCTTCCCCCAATCCCCAAAATAATGTGTTTGGCTCCCGCTTCAATCGCCTTTACGATTAGCTCTCCAGTTCCGTAAGTGCTTGTTTTTAAAGGATTTCGTTCTTCCGAACGAAGCAATTTGAGCCCCGAAGCGCTCGCCATTTCGAGATAAGCCGTTTGGTGGTTGGGGCTCATCCCAAAATTGGTTCTAATAGGACGCCACAGCGGATCCATCACTTCCGTTTCTACAAAAAAACCATCCGCATCTTGAGTTAAAATTTCTGCTGTGCCTTCTCCCCCATCTGCCATTGGAATCGCAATCACTTCGGCCGTTGGGTTGGCGGCCAAAATACCATCACGCATGGCGTTACAAACGTCGAGCGCGGTCAGCGAACCTCTAAATTTATCAGGGGCTAAGAGGATTTTCATCAGGGCTTAAAACAGAATACTTTCATCGTCGGTTACCCTTGGCCGCATGTAGGTATTGAGGGTGTCCAATTTAGGGCCACCGCAACCCAAGTTCGCTTCCATGCCATCTGGTTTATAAAAACGCTCGCGACGATACGGCGAACGCTCATTGCCCGCCAAATCAGGGTCTGCATATATTTTTTGCATATAAAGTCCCCATGCAGGCATCGCAATCCGTGCCCCTTGTCCCAGCGCCATCGTCGTAAAGTGCACGTGGTTATCTTCTCCACCTACCCAAACACCCGTCACCAAATTAGGTGTCATCCCCATAAACCAGCCGTCGGTATAGTCTGAGGTCGTACCTGTTTTGGCCGCAATGTCATTATTTTCCGAAAGTCCGTATTGGGTACGAAGGCGCTGCGCCGTTCCCCACGGATCTTCAACGGCACCACGCATGATAAACAACATTTGATACGCCATGCTCGGGCTAATTACCTCTTTTTCATCGACAGGAAACTCTGCCAACACTTGTCCTTCTTTATTTTCGATACGGGTTACAAAACGTGGTTGAACGTGTTTTCCTCCGTTGGCAAAAGTTGAATAAGCATTGACCATTTCAAAAACCGATACGTTGGGCGTTCCCAAACAAATGGTTACTTCGGCAGGAATCGGGCTTTTTATCCCTAGTTTGTGCGCGTATTCGACCACTTTTTTAGGCCCTACCATGCTCATCAAGCGCGCACTAATGGAGTTGACCGATTTAGCCAGCGCTTGGCGCAAGGTAAGTTCTTGACCCGAAAAAGAACCCGTTGAGTTTTTGGGGCACCAATCACCGATACAAACCTGTGCATCGCGAATGGTCGTACAGGGCGTAACAAAGCTTTCATTGATGGCCGAACAATACACAAACGGCTTGAAGGTAGAACCAGGTTGGCGCTTTCCTTGATATACTTGGTCGTACTTGAAGTGTTTGAAGTTAATTCCTCCTACCCACGCTTTTACGTCACCATTTCGGGGGTCCATCGACACCATCCCGATGCGCAAAAACTTATTGTAATACTTAATCGAATCCAGCGGACTCATAATCGTGTCACGGTCGCCTTGCCACGAGAAAACCTTCATTTTGATGGGTTTCCGCAATTCTTGCCAAATTTTCACCTCATCTTCGCCATACACTTTCTTTAATTCGCGGTAACGCCAACTTCTGCGTACAGCCCGTTTTTCAAAATAAGGATCGGGCGCATACCCACCGTTTGTTCCTTTCACAACCCAAGGATTCATTTTAAGCTCTTTGAAGTGCGTAAAAAACTTGGTTTGTTGGTCGCGCATGTGTTGGTCGGCGGCCTGTTCGGCATAATTCTGCATTCTTGAATCAATCGTCGTATAAATACGAAGTCCATCACGGTACAAGTCATAATCGGTGCCGTTTTCTTGGTTATATTGTGTCAACCAAGATTTCATCCAGTCACGAAGCACTTCACGGAAATAAGGCGCAGGCCCAGTATTGTGGTTTTCAATGTAAAAATTGAGGGCAAGCGGTTTCAATTTATTTTGAGCAAACTCCTCTACCGTTAAGAAACCATATTTCATCATTTGCCCCAACACCACATTACGGCGTTCCAAAGCACGCTCTTTAAACAAACGAGGATTAAAGCGAGAAGGGTTTTGCAACATCCCCACGAGCAAAGCGGCTTCGGGGAGGTCGAGGTTCCAAGGTTCTTTTTTGAAGTATGTCTTTGCGGCGGTTTTAATCCCATCAGCGTTGTTACCAAACGACACAGTGTTTAGGTACATCGTCATGATTTCTTGTTTGGTATAATTCCGTTCCAAACGCACCGACAAAATCCACTCTTTGGTTTTGGCAATAACGGTTTTTATAATCGGCAAATCTCCCAACGAACCTTTGTATTTGTCGCTGCGGGTTTGAAACAAGTTTTTGGCCAACTGTTGCGTAATTGTACTCCCTCCCCCCGTTGTACCTTGGTCGCTTGACACGAGCCCTTTGAATACCCGAAACATAGAACGGGGGTCAATACCTGAGTGTTTCACAAAACGCGCATCTTCGGTAGCGATAAGCGCCTTCACAAGATTTGGGGAAAGTTGATCAAACTCAACAGGCGTCCGATTTTCAATAAAATATTTTGAGAGCGTCTGCCCGTCGGCCGAAATGATTTCCGAAGCTACTTGACTTTCAGGATTTTCGATGGCTTTTAATTCAGGCATCCCCCCAAAAAGCCAAAAGAAATTGAAATAGACTGCTACCAAGTACAAAACAGCGCTTCCGATAATAACGGTAGCCAATTGCCAAAATCGAATGATAGGTTTACGGTACTTTCCGTTCAAAAATGCCATAGTAGATGCTTAAATAATACGCCTCAGAACGCAATTATACGGTTTTTAACTGTATTTTTTTTATAATCATGCAAAAAACGTGCAAAACTCGGCATGTTGTTTTGCAAAACTAAATACCCGCTTTTACCAAACCTTTTTAGGGCACAGTTCGTTGTTTAGTGTGTATTTAGATTGACTACATATCATGGAAAAAGCCGAAAAAATCCGTAAGTCGTATATTGATTATGTCCTTGAAAACGGACAACCCCCTGCTTCATTTTATGCTTTTGCCAAAAAATTAAAAATGGCAGAGGCTGAACTCTACGAATTTTATACGTCGTTTGAGTCTATTGAAATGGATGTGTGGAAGTCTTTTTTTGACCAAGCCCTTAAAACTGCCGAAACTGACCCTACCTACCAAGGGTATAGCGTTCGCGAAAAGCTTTTGGCATTTTATTATACATGGGTAGAAGTGCTCAAAGCCAATCGGAGCTTTGTTTCATATAGTTACCGCAAACTTCCTCAGCCCGTTGCGGCCAAAAATCCCCAAGAGCTTCGTCTTTTCAAAGAAGCCTTTTTGACGTTTGCGCATGATTTGATGTACGAAGGGCGCGAAAGTAAGGAAGTGATTGCTCGTCCCTACATTGCCAATAAATATCCCGAAGCAGTTTGGCTCAACACGCTTTATATTTTAGACTTTTGGGTAAAAGATACCAGTCGAAATTTTGAATTAACGGATACCGCCATCGAAAAAACGGTGAATACAGGCTTCGATTTAATGGGTCGTTCGATTGTGGATACCGTGGTTGACTTAGCAAAATTCATGTATCAGAACCGATGAAAACACAAGATAGTATCCCCACCTCCAAAGTGGCGCGGGCCACTCAGTTCTTAAAAACAGGGGCAAAAATTGGCGGGAATTACCTGAAATACAACGTCAAAAAAATCATTGACCCCACCACGACTCGGGAAGAATTGCACCAAGACAACGCCACCGACGTTTATGAGTCGTTGAGTGAATTGAAGGGCTCGGCCTTAAAAGTTGCCCAAATGCTCAGCATGGACCGCAGTGTTTTACCGCGCGCCTACGTCGATAAGTTTCAAATGTCACAATACTCCGCACCGCCGTTGTCGGGGCCGCTGGTCGTGAAGACATTTCGGAATTTCTTTGGTAAAGCTCCGCACGAACTCTTCGACCAATTTGACATCAATGCGGCCAATGCAGCCTCTATTGGACAAGTCCATCAAGCGTTTAAAAATGGAAAAAAATTAGCCGTCAAGGTACAATACCCAGGCGTAGCCGATAGCATTAGCTCGGATTTGAAAATGGTCAAACCCATGGCAGTGACCTTGTTTGGCCTCAATGAAAAAGACGTAGAGCGATATACCGAAGAGGTAGAAACCAAACTTTTGGAAGAAACCGACTATGACCTTGAATTGCGTCGTTCGGTGGAAATATCAGAAGCGTGTAAACACATTGATGGTCTTATTTTCCCAAAATACTACCCCAACCTTTCGGCCAAACGGGTTTTGACAATGGATTGGTTGGACGGGTTTCACCTCAAAGATTTTCTCCAAACAAATCCGTCTCAGGAGGTTCGCAATCGGATTGGACAGTTGCTTTGGGATTTTTACGACCACCAAGTACACAGCCTGCGCCAAGTGCATGCCGACCCGCACCCTGGCAATTTCTTGATGCGCGCCGATGGCACCATGGGCGTCATTGATTTTGGCTGTGTCAAAGTCATTCCAGACTACTTTTACGACAATTATTTTACGCTAATCAATCCCGACACGCTGGATGATGATCCGTTGATTGAAAAAATCTTCTATAACCTCGAATTTTTGGTCAAAGAAGACAAACCTAGCGAAAAAGCCTTGTTTAAAGATTTGTTTAAACAAATGATTGTGATGTTGGGCAAACCTTTTGCCGTCGATGAATTTGACTTCGGCGACCATACCTATTTTGATTCGGTCTATGCGTTTGCCGATGAACTAGCCAAAGTGGAAGAAATCAGAAATTCAAAAGTGGCGCGTGGTTCTAAAGATGGGTTATACATCAACCGCACCTATTTTGGACTCTATTCGATGCTCAATGAATTAGGCGCTAAAGTTAAAACCACACGTCCTGATTGGCTACGAAGTAAGAAAGAAATGGAGCTTATGTCCTAACAATTCAAAAAAAGCCATTGAGGAAAGTTCAATGGCTTTTTTGATTATTCTCGTTTCAACGTTTTTATATCCTCCACCAACTGCTCGATTTCCAGCGGAAGTGTGCCATTGTAAATTCCTCTTATTCGAAGATTTTTATCTACTAAAATGAAATTTTCGGTATGTAAAAAATCGTTTTCCCCTTTTCGAATCCCCAAGTTTTCATCCGCAAAATACGACCGACGCGCTGTCTCATACAGGTCTTTACGATTTCCTGTCAGCAACTCCCATTTACTAGCTTCAACTTGATGCTGCTGCGCATAGGCTCGTAACACAGCCACCGAATCTCGCTCTGGTAACACACTGAATGACAACAGTTTTACATCGTTATCGCTGCTAAATGTACGTTGTAATTCTTTCATATTTCCCATGGTTCGCGGACAGAGACTTGGGCAGGCCGTAAAGAAAAAATTAGCCACGTGAATTTTACCCCGTAAGGAATCCGAATCCACCCATTGATCTGCTTGATTTTTAAAAACAAATTTCTTCAACTGGTGGATGGTATCCATTGAAGCCAACGACCCTACCCAATGCGGGGTAAAATCGGGCGTGTGATAATAGGGCAATTGGGGCGTGTTTCGTTGTTCAGTTATTGGTTGACAACAACAAGCAATGACCACTACAAATCCAAAAAAACAAAAACGTGTCAACATGGCTGAAAATAAGTACGTTATATTTTTATTGAAGTGGTCTCCCGTTCGTTTTCGCCCATGCAGCCTTTGGCACCGAGTAGCCCAAATCGCCGTCCGTTCTGAATGACATAATTGGCTTTGATTTGCCCATCCACGTACCACATTTGTTGTTTTCCTTCGGGTTGGCCTTCGTTATTGTAAGTGCTCAGGCTGTACATTTGCCCATTTTCAAACCATTCGTGATGTGTTCCTGTGGCTACATCCTCCGAAAAACGATAGTCAAATTTAGGAATTCCATTGGGCCACCAGCCTTTGTGCAAGCCATTTTTGTGGTTACTGTGGTAAGTTCGTTGTTCGGCTAATTGCCCATTTTCGTACCATTTTCGGTGGACTCCTTCCGCTCTTCCTTGCCAATACCCTTCTTTTGAATGTATTTTTTGGGAAGGGAAACGCACCAAAATATAACCCGAGAAAGGCTCGTTTTTGTACAATAGTAACCCATTTTGAAAACGAAATGCTAAGTCATTTTTCGCAACCTCAATGACTTTATCAGGAATTGAAATTTGAGCTGGCTGGCATCCCAGCAATCCAACAAAAATGAGCATTATCCATCCCTTTTTCATTTGGTGACTGTTCCAGGTTTTCCATAAAAGCCCGACCCATTGATGTAAGGGTCTTCAGCCGTAATGTGGTAGTGATAAATCCCATTCGCGTATTCGGCCGTGGCGTGTGAATGGCCATGATACGCATCCAAATCGCTATTAGTTACTTTTTTCCCATTTTCGACGGGGCCATACACAGGATAACCATCCAATAAAAAGCCTAAAAGTGCGCCAGTTCCTTTGGTTTTGGTCAAATACAAAGGCTCAACGTGGTAATGGTACGTACCACTGGGATCGGGATGGCCGTTGTACTGGTCAAATGAATTAATTTCATTGGTCAAAGGAGTATTTGGCCCTGCGTATTGATTGTAAAACGGAACCCCATTGAGCGATACGCCAATCGGACCGAGGGGCGTTGCTTGGGGTGAGGATGCTTTTGCAGGAGTGATGGGGATTCTAAACGTGTAATTTTGGGTAGAAATACGATTGGGATTAATGGCAAACTTTGAATTTGTTCCATTATAAGCCTCGTAATTAGCATTACTTGACCCAAAATAGGGGCTTTTGTGGTCTGGCGTTGCCGTACTTTTTATCACCACATAATCACCATCAACGTAGGCATTCAAGCTGGAGTTAAACGCTTTAAAAGCCGTTGGAAGCGTTGTTGTGTTGGTCGTTGTAGTTGGATCAACACTTTCATTAGAACTACTACACGCCACTATACCCACGATAGCGAACGCGAAACCAAAAATAACCTTCATTTTAGATAGCTGGTTAAAAATGTAACAGATTGATTTTTACCATTGCAGACTGCAAGGAGAGGTTATTTCATACGGGGAGTAAAAGCTAAAGGTTGAGGTTTAGACGGAATTTACCCAAAAAGTTTGCGATACATTGCCGTTTTTTTAAAGATATTTTTCAAATCACTCACTTATCTTGGAGGTGGCGGAGGTGGCATTGGTCCATCGGGGCGTTCTGCGGGTCTTTCGGGGTTGGCTGCCAATCGACGTAGCATTTCATCAATGACCGTATCAAATTTCTTTTGTTGTTCGGGGGAACATATTTTGCGGACATCGCTAAAATGTTGAAAGGTAATCTTATCAATTTGAGCCATTTTTTCGGCAATCGCTTTTGATTTTTGTACCAATGCACTATCCCCTACTTCGGCTTGCCCAATGTGTCGAAAATACGCTTCTTTCATTTGACGAATACTGTCGCGTAGTGCCTTCGTTTTTTGGTGATGGTCTTCGCGCAAAACCCGAAATTCCTCTTTTTGTTGCGGTGTGAAAGCCAACTCTTGCTCTAAAAACTGCCCAGGATTTTCGCCTCGGGGGCCATTTGGTCGCCCTTGCGGAGAAAACCACATCCAGCCCACTAACCCTAAGTTGAGTAAAAACAACGCAAGGGTAATTGGCCAAAGATAGTTGGATGAAAGTACGTTTTTCATGAGTTACATCTAGTTTGTATCAAACCCGCTAAAGTCGTTGAGGCCATAATCGTTGGCAAACTGCTCTCCAGACTCAGCGTTTGAGGAACGGTGTGAGACTTGATAAATCGTCCATACATTTAGAAGAATAACCACTCCCAAAAACGCATAAGCATACGCAGGTCGCCAATGCCAGCCCGTTTTTACTTGCTTTTTTTTCTCCATTCGCGCCTGCAAACGGGTATAGAAAAAAGGCGTAGGTTCGGCGGGCTTTATTCCCTCCAGCGATTGAAGCGTCCGCTCAATCTCCTCCTCTATTTGGTAATTCTTTTTCATGATTTTTATTCTTTTTTATGGCTATTGAGATGTATAATACGTTTTCAACAAAGATTTTAGATTCGTTTTAGCTCGAAACATCAACGATTCCACCGACGACAACGACACTTGCATCACTTCCGTAATCTCCTGATAGCTCAGTCCCTCCACGTGGTGCAGGGTGAAGGCAATTTTTTGGTTATCCGACAACTGATTGATGGCCTTGAACAGCACCGACGCCCGTTCTTTATTTTCCAATTCGACCCCTGGATGCACAAAATCAATCGGTTCGTACACGGCTTCGTTGTTTTCCCCAAATAAACTACTCAAAAAACCTCCCCATCGCTTTTGAGCCTTCTTTTTCCGATACGCTTCTAAAGCTTTGGTTGTGGCAATTCGGTAAATCCATGAGCTTACCTTGGCTTCACCCCTAAACGTATCAATCGACTCATACACTTCCATAAACACCTCTTGAGCGACGTCTTCTGCTTCTTCGGGGTGCTGAACAATGGCCAATACCGTATTAAACACTTTCGTTTGATAGTGCTCAACTAAGTATCGAAACGCCACCGCTTGGCGTGATTGTAGTCCTTGAAGAAGTTCTAAATCGTTCAAATGGAATCAGATTTATTCGTTTAGATGCACCTTCTTCTAAAAACTTGCGGTCAACGGTGATTTTTTTTGGGAAATATTTCAAACGCAGGATACGGATTCCCTTCTAGGGAAAGAATCCCCAGTTGACCTACCGTACGTAAAAGCGTCACAGAAGCCACCCTGCTTGCCGACAGACTATCCCAAACCTCTGATAACCAATCTTTTGCAAAACCTGTCGATTGGCGTGGGTCTATTTGTTTTGAAAGGGGAATTTGAACATCGGCAGGGGAAAAAGCGTACGGATTGGCGCGGGCTCGTAGCGAAATAAAATTGATGTGAACGGGTTTATCATACAAATGTTCGGCACTTTCTACTTGGTATTCCAGCGTTTCGGCATTTTCTAAAATCGTAAGATTGTCGAAGGCGTGTACCTGCGGATGATAGGAAAACGTGACAAAATCGGCTTCTTTGGCCTCAAAACGGTTGCGGTTTAGTTCCGTAAAATTGTAATTGGTACCTACCCCAAATTTTACGTTTGGAAGTTGATTTTTTAAAGTTGGAATTAGGTCAATGATTCGTTGCGGCGTAGTTACCTCATTTGTCGAAAACAACAAAACACTACTGATATTCAAGCGATTCTGTTGACAGATAAACACAAATTCTTCCAAGTTTTTTTCTTCCTCTTCTCCTATCGTAAGGGCTACTTCCAAAGGCAAACCAAGGTCAAAGGCATTTTCGCAATGGGTAGAAAATTCAGTAATCCACGAGGCGGAAGGAAGTGTAAGGTCGATGCGATAATGCGTCAACTGTAGCTTTTTCAACTGGTCGATGGCTTCCTTTGTCAATGCTGCCGATTCAACCGAAGCCCCAATTCCCAGTTGAAAGGAGGTTGCTTTTGGGGGTAAAACGGCTTCTTCTGACTTAATTTCTAACGTTGGATTTTCAATGGGCGGATGGAGCGTAATTCGTTGAAAAACAGTGTTTCCTTTTTTATGCAAAACAGGAAATGGCTTGGACAAAGGTGTACAAAACGTTTTAAAGGACGCATCTCCCCAATTTCGCTGGTCTTCGGTTTCAAACGTATCTCCCTCAAAATCCATTTGATACGCCGCTCCTCCCGCCACTTGCCAAGTCATCGAACGAATCATCAAAAAAGGGTCTTCTGGCGAAATGTATTGGGGAAAAATAGACGTAGAACTGGCACCATCTTCATGAAGAAGCGAAACGGGCTGATTCGCGATTCCTTTGATAGGATGTAACACGCAAAACCCAGCTCTGTTGCTCCACACGTCCGTCAATGCTTTTCCAGAAATTTCAAAGCTAATTGTACCATCGTAGGCGCCATTGATAGCTACCTCCCACTCAAAAATCGGCGTTGAAGTTTCATCTACGTGGTTACACTTATAATGAATTTGAAAGCTAGTATCCTCTTTTTGAACAACTTCATCAAAAATAACTTTGTCAAACGTGCCCCAATTGTGGTCACGTAAGGCAAAATAAATCATCCGAACTACTTCTTTCCCTTGATGTTTTAACTGACGAATGCTCCCTTGTTCGTATAAAAACGCATACTTTCCCGCTTGTAATATCATTAACAATTTGTTTTGAATTAACATTTAAAACCAAAAAAAGGCCACTTTTTATATCAAAATAGCCTATCATTTTATCAAGAACTTACTGTACTCACACAACAACTTTTGGGTGTTCTTGGCATTTGGCCACCCATTAATTGTACTTTTCCAATTCACAATTTGGGCTTTATTTGTATTATTCCGACCTTTGTGGTACATTCATCAAACAGCAATACCATGATCGCAATTAATTTTGAACACATTAAAGCCTATTTTGAACTTGCTCAATCTAAGAACTTGTTCAAACGTTTTTTGACTTGGTTTCTACGTCATCAATCGGCCTTTGAAACCATCGCCCGTACTGGACAACCTTTTGGAAGAAACGTCTTTAAATAACCCATAAAAAGCAAAACACCGCGCCCAAACTAAAAACCAAAACTTCGTTCGCATTTACTCTTTCGTGCGCGGTGTTGCTTTCTATCATGTAGCATTAGTGTTTTTCTTCCCAAATTTGGCAAAGGTTCACGATTACCTCGACTGCTTTTTGCATATCTTGAACCGAAACCCATTCCAATTTTGAATGAAAAGCATGACCACCTGTAAAAATATTGGGGCAAGGCAAGCCCATGAAGGAAAGTCGAGAGCCATCGGTTCCACCTCGGATGCTTCTTTTTAACGGAGTCAACCCTGAGCGGCGGATTGCTTCCCATACGTATTCCGAGACATGCGGGTGGTTATCAAGCACTTCTTTCATGTTTCGGTATTGTTCAATGACCTCAAAATCGGCCGTTGAATGGGGATATTGTTGTAAAACTTGGTCAAGAATCCCTTTGAGGTAGGCTTCTTTTTCGTGTAGCCCTGCCACCGTAAAATCGCGAATGATGAAGCCAAGGGTCACTTTTTCTTGGATTCCTTCGATGTTTGTCGGGTGGATAAACCCTTGTTTTTCTTCGGTCGTTTCGGGCGAAAGGGCGTCTTTTGGCAAAGCGGCAATCACATCCGCCGCAATTTTAAGGGCATTTTCGAGTTTCCCTTTGGCAAAACCTGGATGGGCACTGATGCCACGAATGGTAATTTTTACGGCGTCGGCACTGAAGGTTTCGTCTTCAAACGACCCAAGGCTTTCGCCGTCGATGGTATAGCCAAAATCGGCACCTAACTTGGCGAGGTCCACTTTATTTGTTCCTCGACCAATTTCTTCGTCGGGTGTAAAGAGGATTTTAATCGTACCGTGCTTAATTTCAGGGTGTTCCAACAAATAACGTACGGCATCCATGATTTCGGAAACCCCTGCTTTGTTGTCAGCCCCCAATAACGTGGTGCCGCTGGCAGTCACGATGTCATTGCCAATTTGTGCGTCTAAATCAGGGTGTTCCGAGCGACGAATCACCTGCGCAGGGTCGTCGGGTAGTACAATGTCTGTGCCTTCCCAAGCCTTGTGAACAATCGGTTTGACACCCGCACCTGAGCAATCGGGAGAGGTATCCACGTGTGAACAAAAGCAAATGACAGGAACGTTTAATTTATCCGTATTGGCGTGAAGGGTTGCATATACATAGCCGTGTTCGTCGAGGTGGGCATCCACAACCCCCATCTCAAACAATTCGGTCACCAACATCCGACTCAGGTTTTTCTGTTTTTCGGTCGAAGGTTGTAACGTGGAATTAGGATCTGATTGGGTATCAATTTGAACGTATCTTAGAAACCGTTCGAGTACTGTTGATGACATAAAAGGTTAAATTGGGTTTAAGTTTATTGAGACTTTCCAAGTTTCTTGTTTCTGCTAAGGTTAAACACATTTAAAAAAACAGCCTCGGAGAGGCAAAACCTTTGTAGTGAAAGAGGTCACCGAGCGTCGGCCGCCCCGAAGGGGCTTTAGGGGGGAGGTAATTATTTCTTTCTACGAAGAT
This sequence comes from Runella sp. R5_40, assembly GCF_057652295.1. NCBI lineage: Bacteria > Pseudomonadati > Bacteroidota > Cytophagia > Cytophagales > Spirosomataceae > Runella > Runella sp. R5_40. Next base: position 308,062 of record NZ_JBYFCH010000004.1, read on the forward strand.
TTGGCTCCTCTGGAGCAATAAATAGTCACTTTTTCTTTTTAATGCGTTCAACCTGGTTTCTGTTAAATTAAACTTGGAAAGTCTTGGTTATTCTACCGCAGGTTTGAGGTCATCGACGGTAATCGTGCCGCCTGCGTGGGTAAATTTCAGTTTTTTTCCAGTTCCATCCTGTGCTTGCTGCACCCCCCAAAGGGTCAAGCCTTCGGTACTGTAACGGGCTATTTTGTCTTCTTCTTCAATCTGCAACACATTTTGAGGGGCATAATAGGCATATTTTGTCCCGTTTTGACTACCACTGAACGTCGCAGGAATGGTTTTGATGGGAGCAGCCACGGTGGCATCTTTCTTTTCTGTTTCCTCGGGTTGCGTAGCTTGATGCTCGCGCACAAACGACGCAAGTTCCGCACACAAAGCGGCTACTTTGGCCTTGAGTCCATCGTTGAACATGTCGCCAATCATCACCATTCCTGATTGCCACTGCCCCATTCCTCCCAATTCGGCACTGTTGAATTGCACTTGAAAACCACTTGTGGTTTGTAATCCTTCCAATAACGTCCGTACAGTTGCTTCGGTTATCTGGTATTTGGCGGCGATATCGTGAATTTTTGACATGGCAGTAGCTGATTTTTGGTTAATTGTATAGTATTCATACTACTAAAAAATCATACCAATCCTAGTTATAACTGCTTCAGCAACTCCCAATCTCCTATTGCTTTTAGGTATAGGAAATCAAGTAAAATACCATTGACGTTGTTGATGAGTCGGTGGCCTTCCAAAAATGGCAAAACACAAGTTACAATCCGCTCATGTTCAGAGGCTTCCCCCATAAATCGCTGGTCGTACGACATGATTTTTTCTTTGGGAAGCTCTATCTCACAATAAAAATAGTACATCGCTTCATCGCTTGTGCCCGTTGAAGGATACGCAGGAGCATCCATGAGCCTAACCAGCTGACTTTGTGACACTTCAATCCCAGTCTCTTCCCATACCTCTTTGGCGGCCACTTTGTAAGCGTCCGATTCGCTGTCGAGCATTCCTGCGGGATGTTCGTACGTGAGCGACCCGTCACAGATACGCCTTTGACGTACCAAAAGCAAATATTTTTCTTTCGTTAGTTCATCAATCAAACATACCAATACGCAAAGCACTTCTCCTTTTAAAAAACAAATAGGGGGAATTTTATCACCTTCAGGCGTAGTGGCATCGAGCATGAGTAGTGAAAACAATGCCTCACCTTTATGGTTGTGGCGGGTAAATTTTTCATCAATTTGATGAATATTGAGGCCATTTTTCAACAATCGACCTTTCCAAAGATTAAATTTGTGGGAGTCAAATACGTTTTCTTTCATCCGAAGCAAAATTTAGCCACAAAGTACGACAATATCACTCATTCTCACATAGTCTCATTTGTTCATTTTACATGGAACTTTCTATCTCGACTCCAGCTATTTTATTTTCAACGGTCTCGTTGATGATGATTGCTTTTACGAATCGCTATTTGGCGATTGCGAGCTTAATTCGTGAACTTCACGATAAATTTCGACAAAATCCCGACAAAAATTACGTGGACCAAATCAAGCACCTTCACCGTCGGGTTCACATCATCCGCAACATTCAGTTTATCATTGTCACCAGCCTGTTGCTAAGTGCGGTTTCGATGTTGGCCATTTATCTACATTACCAACCCTTTGCCCAAGCCCTATTTTTTGTAGCGCTTCTCATGCAAATTATCGCCCTTATGCTTTCCATTTGGGAGATTACCATTTCGATTCACGCCCTCAAAATTGAATTGAGCGACATGGAAGCACAGCTCGGAAAGCGGTTCGATTTATTTGGTCGCTCGCGAGCTAAAGAATAATTTTTTCAACTCTCGTGCAACCAAGCTGTGCTTTTTGGCATCTTATAACAAAAGCCATTTTAACACTAAAAAGCACACAACCATGAAACGCCTTTCCATCTTTGTTTTCGCCATCTGCGTATCTTTTGTCAGTTTTGCACAAAAAGAAGTTTCAGCCAAAAGTATTTTTGAGGCGATTGACAAAAAACAACAAATCCAATACGACGGCGTCGTAGTAGTAGGAACGCTGGATTTAACGGAGTTGTCCAACAAAAAACGCAAGAACAACAAAGCGTCTTGGGACGAATACAAAAGTACCGTTGAAGTACCCGTTGTATTCAGAAATTGTACTTTCAAAGGAGATGTCATTGCGTACAAAAACCTCTCAAAAGACGGAAAACGTAAAAGTATCGCAGGTTTCAACATTGAATTAGGCGAATCGAGCACAACCTATTCCACTGATTTTACTGAAAATGTGGTGTTTGAAAACTGTACTTTTGAAGGAGATTCTGAGTTTAAATACTCAAACTTTGCCCGCGTAGCCAACTTTTCGGGCACGAAATTTAGCCAGCAAGCCAATTTCAAATACGCACATTTTAAGGGTGAGGCGTCATTTTCGGGCAATCTGTTTAGCGAATATGCTAACTTCAAGTATGCGGATTTTGACGACCAAGTGTATTTCAAAAACGCTCGTTTCCGCGACTACGCCGACTTCAAATACGCTCATTTCCACGACGGAGTGTCCTTCAAAAGCGGCCGTTTCCAGCGCCATGCCGACTTCAAATACACCAGCTTCTCGAACGATACCGACTTCCAAAGTACCGATTTTGAAGGCTCTAACGATTTTAAATATTCCAACGGCAAACGCTACGTAAGCCGTTAGGAGCCGAACATAAAGCGACAAAAAAGGGAGGTTCGACGCCTCCTTTTTTGTTTTGGTAGGTTTTAGACCCAAGGCAGGGCGATTTGATTTAACTTGCAACAAATCAAACAACTAAAACCCATGAAAAAAGCGCTATTCTTTGTCGGGTGCTTGGTCGGTTTTTCGGCCTTTGCCCAAGACAATGCGGGGTACCAGCTACCACCCAAAGCCCTGGCCGATTTGGTCACGGCTCCCCCAACTCCATCGGTCAGTGTCGATAGCAAAGGTCAATGGATGCTGGTGTCGGAGCGAAACACCTCCACTACCACCATCGCCGAACTTTCACAGCCCGAACTTCGATTGGCAGGTTTACGCATCAACCCCGCCACCAGCGGCCCTAGTCGTGCCGTGTTTATCAACAACCTCAAGCTCCGCCGTGTAGCTGCCAATGCCACCGACGTACAGGTGACGGGTTTACCTACCAACCCACAGTTATCAAACGTTCAGTGGTCGCCCGACGAAACCAAGGTAGCTTTTACCAACACCACCGACGCTAAAATTGAGCTATACGTTTTGGACATCAACAGCGCTGCCGCGCGCAAAGTAAGCGATGTTGCACTCAACGCCGTTTTAGGAGTTCCTTATCAATGGTTGTCCGACAGCCAATCGTTTATCATTCGCGGGATTCCTGCCAGCCGTGGCGCCGCTCCTGAAATCAGCCGCGTACCGACGGGGCCTACCGTTCAAGAAAACCTTGGAACTAAAGCCCAAGCCGCAACCTTCCAAGATTTGCTTAAAAGCCCATCGGACGAAAAACAATTTGAGTATTACGCCACTTCTCAGGCCATGAAGCTAGGACTCGACGGAAGCCTACAACCGATTGGAAACGTTGGGATCATCGCAACCTCTTCACCTTCACCCGACGGTAAGTACGTGTTACTCGAAACCGTTCATCGGCCGTTTTCTTATTTGGTAACTGTTAATCGCTTTCCATCGAAAGTCGATATTTACGAATCCAATGGGACGTTTGTAAAAACTCAAATCGACATTCCCCTCCTCGAAAACGTTCCTTGGGGGCCTGACGCCGCGCCTTCGGGTCAGCGTGGGCACAATTGGCGCAACGACGCCCCTGCCACGCTCTACTGGGTAGAGGCACGCGACGGTGGCGACCCTAAAAAGAAAATCGCTATCCGTGACGTAGTTTTGACCTCAGATGCGCCATTTACGGGCGAACCTAAAGAAATTTATGCGGCAGCTTTCCGTTTTGGGGGCGTGACGTGGGGAAATGCCCAAACGGCACTTTTCTCAGAACGCTGGTATGCCACCCGTAAAACCATTACCAAATTGGTAAATCCAAGCAGTCCTGCCAATCCTGTTGTTTTGTTCGACCGTTCTTCGGAAGACCGTTATAATAACCCTGGTTCGCCAGAATTAAAGAAGAACCAATACGGCGAAAGGGTTTTGGACATTACCCCTACCAACGACATTTACCTCACAGGCCAAGGTGCTTCGCCCGAAGGTGACCGTCCTTTTGTGGATGTATTTAACTTAGCTACCAAACAAACCAAGCGTCTTTGGCGTTCGGAAGCCCCTTATTTTGAGCGCCCTATCAGTATTTTAAACGCCGAAAAAGGGTTGATTCTCACCTCACGTGAATCACAAGAGGAACAACCAAACTATTTCATCCGTAACCTAAACCCTGCACCTAAAAAGGGCAAAAAGCCCGCCGAACCCGCGCTTACGCAAGTAACGTTTTTCCCGCATCCTTATCCGCAATGGAAAGGTATTCAGAAACAACAACTTCGCTACAAGCGCTCCGATGGCGTGGATTTGACGGCTACCTTGCTTTTGCCTCCAGGCTACAAAAAAGAAGATGGGCCGCTTCCTTCGTTCCTGTGGGCGTATCCTGCCGAGTTTAAAAGCGCTGCTGCTGCTGGTCAAGTAAGTGGTTCGCCGTATCAGTTTAACCGCATTAGCTACTGGACGGGTGCCGCTTTTGCCACGATGGGCTATGCCGTACTTGAAAATGCTTCCATTCCAATCGTGGGTGAAGGCGACAAAGAACCAAACGACACCTACGTAGAACAACTCGTGGCTAGTGCCAAAGCGGCCATCGACGAAGGCGTGCGTCTAGGCGTTGTTGATGCCAATCGCGTCGGTGTGGGTGGACACTCCTACGGCGCCTTTATGACCGCTAACTTACTCTCTAACAGCAACTTGTTCAAAGCAGGCATTGCACGTTCTGGCGCTTACAACCGTACGCTCACTCCCTTTGGTTTCCAAAACGAACAACGCACTTACTGGCAAGCCCCTGATGTGTACAACAAAATGTCGCCGTTTATGAATGCCGACAAAATGAAAACGCCGTTGTTGCTCATTCACGGAGAAGCCGACAACAACACGGGGACATTCCCCATTCAGTCGGAACGTTACTACAATGCGTTAAAAGGGATGGGCGCTACGACCAAATTGGTCTTTTTGCCTTACGAAAGTCATGGTTATACGGCCAAAGAATCCCTTTTGCACATGTTGTACGAAATGGGTGGCTGGCTTGATAAATACGTAAAAAATGCTTCTGCCATAAATACAGGTTCAAAAACGGGTAAAATGTCGGGAGAAAAATAGACCATTATTATCGTTTTTTTTACAAGTTAACCCTAGTTCGCAAGGACTAGGGTTTTTCTTTGGTACATTTACCCCCGAAATAATAAACTCACATACTTTAATGAAAACGTTACTTTCATACACGCTTGTTTTGGTTGGTTTACTACTTACCACCACTGAATTTACCCTTGCGCAACGATGGGAACAAGTAGGCAAAAAAGGGGATTGGGAAAATACCCTTGATGTTGTTTCGATGAATGGTTTTTTGTACAGTATTGAAAAAAATGGTACACTTTTCCGAACTGATAAAAACGGAAATTATGAACAAATCGGGGCAAAAGGTGAATTTGACAATGCTAATTTCTTGGTTGCCATGGACGGCGAAATTTGGACTGTTGAAGATGGCGACTTGTACCGTACTAATCCCCGCGCAAGTACGTGGCAACGGGTTGGGAAACAAGGTGATTGGAAAGAAACAGCTGGCATGGTTTCTCTCAACGGAAAGCTCTATAGCATTGAAACAAACGGAACGCTCTACGAAACCAACAAAGATGGCTCTTGGACACAAATCGGGGCCAATGGCGAGTTTGGCGAAGCAGAAATGTTGGAGTCAATGGACAATCATTTATGGACAGTCGAGAAAGGAACACTCTACAAAACCAATATCCGATTGCTAAGATGGCAACAAGTGGGAAAAGTCGGAGACTGGGCCAATACCGTTGCGATGGTGGCTGACGGAGGTTATTTGTGGAGCGTAGAAAAAGATGGAACGCTCTTCAAAACAGATAAAAATGGCGCCTATCAGCAAATTGGCGAAAAAGGTTTGCTTAGTGAAGTAACCCTCATTGTGGCCATGGACGGAATGCTGTATGTGGTAGAAAACGGAACCCTGTACCGAACTAGAGGCTAATTAAAACCAAAAGCCTCAGCACGGGTTGCTGGGGCTTTTGGTTTGGCAATCGCTATTGTTTTGAATAAATTTGCCTTATATACTTTGTACTTATGTCCATCATTGCCGAAAAATACATAAATCCTTTTACAGATTTTGGGTTCAAAAAGCTTTTTGGCGAAGAACCCAATAAGGACTTACTTCTCGATTTTCTGAATGAGCTTTTAAAAGAGCAAGAAGGTAAAATCAAAAATCTTACGTATCTAAAAAATGAACATCTTGGACTAGGTGAAAGTGATCGTAAAGCTATTTTCGATTTATATTGCGAAAACGAACGTGGCGAAAAATTTATAGTTGAGCTTCAAAAGTCCAAACAAAATTTCTTCAAAGACCGAACGCTTTATTACTCTACCTTCCCAATTCGTGAGCAAGCAAAACAATCAGATTGGAATTATGAATTGAAAGCAGTTTATACTATTGCCATTTTAGACTTTGTATTTGATGAGGACAAAACCGATAAAAACAAATATCGTTATGATGTTAAATTAACTGATATTCACACCTGTAGAGTATTTTATAACAAGCTTACCTTCATTTACTTAGAAATGCCCAAATTTCAAAAAAGTTTGGAGGAGTTGGATACTAGATTTGAGAAATGGCTTTATGTCTTGCGTAACCTTAATCGTCTGAAAAAAATCCCTGAAAAATTACAAGAGAAGATTTTTGAACGCCTTTTTGACGTAGCTGAAATCGCCAAATTTAGTAAAGAAGAAATTCTGTCCTACGAAGATAGCTTAAAGTACTATCGTGATCTTAAAAACTCTTTGGATTTAGCCAAAGAAGAGGGAAAATTGGAAAAAGCCAGAGAAATTATTCTCAATGGTCAACAAGAAGGTTTATCCATTTCAATACTTTCAAAAATCGTTGGATTGGCCGAAGAAGAAGTAATAAGCATTATCAATGAATCAAAATAGTATCTAAATGACTGCACTAGAAATCGTTCAACAGTATTACTCCCACTTTAATCAAAAAAACTGGCAAGGAATGTTAGACTTGCTCCACCCCGAAGTTCGGCACGAGCCTAACCAAGGAGAAGTCCGCATCGGAAATGAAAAATTTACTGAGTTTATGCAGAAAATGGACGATGCCTACGACGAAACTTTGACTGGCATGGTCTTCTTTTCATCGTCGGACGAAACCCGTATTGCGGCCGAATTTGTCGTAAATGGTACCTATAAACAAGCCGAAGAAGGCCTCCCACCCGCCCACGGACAAAAATACGTACTACCCGCTGGTGCATTTTTAGAAGTAAAAGAGGGAAAAATCACCCGCGTTACTACTTACTATAATTTACCACTTTGGATTAAATTAGTATCTTAATTCGGTCAGACGATAGTCAGACCGTAACCACTACACATTCGGTCTGACTATCGTCTGACCGTATGTAGTCTGACCAAAAGACAAAAATGCACACAACACTTTCTTTTGACACCAAACGCGGCGCTGAAATTGCGTCGGTATTTGAAGGACTGGGAAAATTACGCATCGCCGTTTTTCGCGACTTTCCTTACCTCTACGAAGGTACCCTCGAACACGAAAAAGAATACCTTCAAACGTATGCGAATTCAGAACGTTCGTTTTTATTTTCGGTATATGACGGCTCCGAAATGGTAGGCGCTACTACCTGCATTCCTTTGGCCGACGAAACCCCCGAAGTACGTTTGCCTTTTGAAGAAGCAGGATTCGACATTCATTCCATTTTTTATTTTGGTGAAAGTATTCTCTTACCTGCTTACCGTGGACTGGGCTTAGGACACCGTTTTTTTGACGAACGTGAAGCCCACGCGCGCAGTTTTGGCACATTTACAACCACCTGTTTTTGCGCTGTGGTTCGAGATAACCACCCCGCCCAGCCCCAAGATTACCGTCCCAACGACGCTTTTTGGACAAAACGAGGCTACGAAAAAGAACCATCGTTGCAAAGTTCCTTTGAATGGCTCGACCTCGGGGATACGCAGCCCACGGTAAAACCGATGGTGTACTGGATACATACTTTATAATTTTACGCTTCGCCCTAAGAGACACCCCTCTAGGGCGATTTTTACTTTGCATGAAACTAACACTCGCCACCGCCCAATACCCCATCACCGAACATAAAAATTGGGACGAATGGGTGATTCATACCGAAAAATGGGTAGCCCAAGCGGCCCACCAAAAAGCCCAATTGCTTCTTTTCCCCGAATACGGTTCGATGGAAATAGTAAGCATTCTTTCGCCCGAAATCCGCCAAGACATTCGCCAACAAGTGATTGAATTAAGTGCCTTGCAAGGAGATTTTTGCCAAGTTTTCGAGAATTTAGCCCGTAAATACCAAGTTTGTATTGTTGCACCCAGCCTCCCTGTGGTCGAAGATGGCAAGCCTTACAATCGCGCTTTTGTATTTTCACCAAAAGGATTGATTGGCTACCAAGACAAGTTTTTTATGACGCGTTTTGAAGACGAAGAATGGGGAATACAATCTGCGCCAAAGGTGCTTACACTTTTTGAAGGAGATTGGGGAAGTTTTGGCGTTCAAATTTGTTATGATGTCGAATTTAGCATTGGCGCTCAACGTCTTTGTTCAGCAGGAGCATCATTAATTCTCGCTCCGAGCTGTACCGAAACCATCCGAGGAGCCACCCGCGTTCACGTAGGCGCGCGCGCAAGGGCCTTAGAAAACCAAGCGTACGTAGTTGTTTCTCAAACTGTCGGAAATGCCGAGTGGTCACCAGCGGTGGACATTAATTATGGCTACACAGCCATGTATTGCCCTCCCGATAAAAAACTACCCGAGGAAGGTATCGTTGCCCAAACACCTCCACAACAAGCAGGCTGGTTAGTAGAAACGCTCGATTTTTCGCTCATCGAAAACGTCCGCACAGATGGGCAAGTATTCAACTACCAAGACCATCAACGTCTTCATAATCAATTCATCAGCGATGAAATAAAGGTCATCAAGCGGTTGATTTAAATTCTTTTTCTTGCAAAAAACAGGGTTAACACCCACCAACTAAGCCATGATAAACATTGCCCATCAACGATTAATCAATCAAAAAATCATTGACAGAGGTTTCCTACAACCCCAAGATGCAGTAGAATTTTTGGGCGCCGTTCAAGCACAAGACTATCCCATGTCCAAATGGGCAGTGGGGATTCGCACCAAAAACGCTACTGACAAAACAGTAGAGCAAGCACTTGACGAAGGCTTGATTTTACGAACCCATATTCTTCGCCCCACTTGGCACCTTGTATCTCCCAAAGATATTCGCTGGATGCTCGCCCTGACTGCCCCGCATATCCATCAAATTTCGGCGCATTATAACCGAAAAATGGAGTTGAGCAGTGATTTATTGAATCTCACAGACGAGTTATTGGCCAAAGCCGTTGAAGGTCACAAGCACCTTACCAAGGCCGAATTAATGGCCCATTTAGAATTAGCAGGCATAAATACGTCAGAGGGACGTAGTTCGCTCATTTTGATTCATGCCGAACTTAATGGAGTTCTTTGCAGTGGTAAACAAAACGGGAAGAATAACACCTATGCTTTGCTCGAAGAACGGGCAACGCCTGCCCCGAGTTATACCCGAGAAGAATCTTTAGGGCTTTTGGCTCGTCGTTATTTCCGTAGCCACGGCCCCGCAACTCTCCACGATTTTGGATGGTGGTCGGGCTTAAAAATCAGCGATGCTAAAGCTGGCTTGGAGTCTGTAAAAGCAGAGTTTGTATCCGAAACCATTGAAAATCAAACCTATTGGTTTTTGCCCGATAGCCAACCTGCATTACAACCCACGACTTTTTTGCTTCCTTCTTTCGACGAATTTATGGTAAGCTACAAAAACCGAGCGGCTTCCCTCGATTCTTCAAACGTTTCGGCTGCCATCACCGCCAATGGCATTTTCAAGCCCATTATTGTCGTTAATGGACAAGTTAAAGGACTTTGGAGCCGAACCGTCCAAAAAGAAAACGTAAGCATTCAAACTCATTTTTTTTCTGATACAATAACCGACCCTCTTCTAACCGAAGCCGTCAAGGAATTTGCGTCCTTTCTAGGAAAAGAATTGACGTAAGCCTATTTATCCTTTTAATTTCCTCTCATTCATCACACATGCAAGCACCCCAAACAACAACTTTTACATCTTACCAAAAAATTGTTATTGCCCTCCTAGCACTCACTCAATTTACGGTAGTTTTAGATTTTATGGTGATGTCTCCCTTGGGAGATTCATTGATGAAATCCATGAAAATCTCTCCAACCCAATTCGGATTTGTCGTTTCGAGTTATGCCTTTAGTGCGGGAATTTCTGGCTTACTGACTGCAGGTTTTGCGGACAAATTTGACCGTAAAAAGCTTCTTTTATTTTTCTATACGGGTTTTATCATCGGGACGCTTTTTTGTGGGTTGGCACCCACTTACGAAACCATCGTCGCCGCTCGCATCATTACGGGTTTATTCGGTGGCGTTATTGGCTCCATTAGTATGGCTATTATTACCGATTTATTCTCGCTCCAACAACGCGGGCGGGTCATGGGTTTTGTCCAAATGGGATTCGGGACAAGTCAGGTTTTGGGTATCCCCATCAGTTTGTATTTGGCCAATGGCTGGGGCTGGCAAGCGCCATTTATTATGATTGTCGGTCTGAGTATTATATTGGCCATTGTCATTCTGAAAATACTTCAGCCTATCACCGCTCACTTAGCCATTCAATCGGAGCGAAATGCCCTGTCTCACTTGTGGCATACCATCGCACAACGCAACTATCGAATTGGATTTATGGCCACCTCATTATTGGCGATTGGTGGTTATATGATGATGCCTTTTGGTAGTGTTTATGCTGTCAATAACTTAAAAGTAAGCCAACAGCAATTGCCCATTATTTTTATGGTAGCAGGCATTAGTACCTTGATTACGATGCCCATGATTGGGCGTTTGAGCGACCGGATAAACAAGTTTAATTTATTCACAATTGCCTCCGTTTGGATGGTTATTATGGTGCTTATTTATACGCGCTTACCCGTTATACCCCTCTGGGCTATTATTATTTTCAACGTTTCGATGATGGCTGGGATTATGAGTAGAATGGTGCCCGCTACCACCATGACATCGGCGATTCCTGACCCACAAGACCGAGGTGCATTTATGAGTGTAAATTCATCTTTACAACAAATAGCGGGTGGAATAGCCTCTTTTATTGCGGGTTTAATTGTGGTTCAACCAACAAATTTTAGCCCGCTTGAACACTACGATACGCTCGGAATTGTCACTTCAAGCATTACACTACTTTGTATAGGAATGATGTACCGGGTCAAATTACTGCTGGATACCAGTAAATAAAAAGCGAAAGCCACCTAAACGGTGGCTTTCGCTTTTTGTACAAAGAAATAAGCAAGAGAGATTAATCTTCGTCTCCGTCATCACTTTTTTTGGTGCGAGGTTTCTCGTCAACAAGCTTTGCAAAAAAGCCCGTTCCGATTCCGTCCAAATCTATTTTTTTAATTGTGAAATGGAATTCAGTTGTTCTGTAAGCCAATCCCAATTTGATAAAAATACCTTTCAACAACAATGAAAAACCGCGGCCGATTTTAACAAGCTCGAAGGCAGTTGGATCACTTTCGTCTGAAGGGATAAGGTAAAGGCCAACAAATCCTTTTTTGTTTTGATCTACACCTACTTTAAAACGAGCTGTCAAAGTAGATTCAACGCCCAAAAATTCGAGGGTAGGTAAAGGCAAGCTCAATTTACCATTTGAAGTAATATGTGCTTCTGGAACAAAAACTTCCTCTTTAACTACTCTTGTCTTTTCGACAAAATTATCCTCTTGTGTGAAGAATTTAATTTCTTTCTTTTTCATTGTTATTTTTTAATATATGTTAAAATTACTTTAACCACAAAGGTAAAAAAATAACATTTCAAAGCAATTTTTCTTTAAATTAAAATGGAAAGCCCCAAAAATGACTTTCCATTTTGAAATTTTTCTAAGAAAGCAATGTTAGTCAAATGAGCTATATAATTGGGCTAAAAATTTCTCTCTTGATGCTTCTAAAACCACCTCCATATTTGGTTTAAGCTTGAGAATATTTGTATGATCTACAATGGTTTGCCCACGGGTAAGCCCTTCTCCCAAAACGACTTCCACATACAGTTTTTTTATGTCAGTTGCGACGGTTCTGTCTAGCGCAACAGCCACGGTTATTGGGTCTGGTAAATCAAAGCCAATTTCCCCTGTTATCTCCGACGTAAAGCGTGCTTTTGCGCCTTGAATATCCACCACAAAATCGGCCAAAGGCTTTTGAATATTCCGTAATTCTTGCGTTGCTTTTTGGTCAAACGCCGCATATTTTATTGAAATATCCCAGCCTACCATTGTCATATTCATTCCCGATTGAAACACCATTTGGGCAGCTTCTGGATCCACCCAAATATTGTATTCGGATACAGGCGTGATATTTCCATATCCAAAACCAACTCCTCCCATGATAACACACGATTTTATTTTAGAGGCAATTTCTGGTGCTTTTGCCAAGGCTAATGCCATGTTTGTCAACGGCCCTAACGTAATGATTTCAATCTCATTAGGAAACTTATTTACGGTATCAATGATGGCATCTACGGCGTGTCCTTCCAACGGTTTTCGGCCTTTTAAATCTAACCCAATGTCGCCCATTCCATCATCTCCGTGAACAAACTGAGCGGTAAATAAAGGGCGAATCAACGGCTTTTCTGCGCCCAAATATACCTTCGTTTCATACTGGCATAAATCGACCATATAAAGCGCATTTTGTAGGGCTTTATCGGCTGGCACATTTCCCGCCACAATCGTTATTACTTCTACCTTTACATCAGGCGATTTCATCGCCATCAGCAACGCAACGGCATCGTCCGAGCCTGTGTCTGTATCAATCAACAAATGTCTCATTGGCTATTTCATTACTATACATTAATCTGATTTTTGTTTGTGTTCATTTTCAAGTGAACGAATATCCCAATCGTTACCCAATCGTTTCACTTTCTCCAACTTGCTGACGCCACATGGCGTAATAAAGCCCTTTTTGAGCCAACAAATCTTCATGATTTCCCGCTTCTACCATCTTTCCTTTTTCAAGAACAAAAATTCGGTCAGCGTGCATAATTGTGCTCAAACGGTGGGCAATAAGAACGGTAATATGCTGCTCATTATTCGATAAATCACGAATTGTTTGTGTGATTTCTTCCTCGGTCAACGAATCTAAAGCTGACGTAGCTTCATCAAAAATCAACAAATTGGGGTTTCTCAACAACGCCCGCGCAATAGACAAACGTTGTTTTTCTCCGCCCGACACTTTCATCCCCCCTTCTCCAATCACGGTATCTAGGCCATTATCAGCACGGTTTAAAAGCGAATAGGCCGCTGCTTTTTTCAATACATCTAAACAATCGGCATCGGTAGCAGATGGCTTTACAAACTGAAGATTTTCGCGGATTGTACCTGAAAACAACTGAGCATCTTGTGCTACAAAGCCTATTTGCTCACGCAACTCATCTTTGTCAATTTCTCGGCTATCTATTCCGTTGTATTTAATGTGCCCTTGCTCGGGATCATACAAGCCCACTAAGAGTTTTATGAGCGTAGTTTTACCACTTCCCGAAGGCCCCGCAAAAGCAATTGTTTCACCTTTTTTAACCTCAAAACTAACATCTTGTAAAGCCGTTCTCGAAGCGGTCAAATGTTTAAATGAAACGCCCTGAAAATCTATCTTTCCAATTTTTGTCAGCGTGGCAGGTTTGGCAGGTTTAGCTTCAATGGGACGACTCAAAATTTCACGAAAATTATTCAAAGACACCTCTGCTTCTCGGTACAATTGTATCACATTTCCCAACTCTTGAAGTGGGCCAAATATAAAAAATGAATACAATAACAGTGAAAAATATTGCCCAATCGTTAGCACCTCTTTAAAGATAAGCCAAAGCATCAGCGCAACAATACAACTTCGCAGAAAATTAATGGTTGTACCTTGAACAAACCCAAGCGTCCGTACAAATTTTACTTTACGGAGCTCTAATGCCAGAATTTTTTCAGTATTTCCATTCAAACGCTTTACTTCTTGGTCGGTCAGTCCCAAACTTTTTACCAACTCAATATTTCGTAACGATTCTGTCGTACTTCCCGCCAAAGCGGTTGTTTCGGCCACAATTTTGGTTTGAATTTTCTTGATGCGTTTACTCAACACTGAACTCAACCACGCAATGATGGGGATGGTCAAAAAATAAACGGGCGCAATGGGCCAATACACGCTCAGGGCGTAAAAAATCACAAACGTAATACCAATCACTGATTGAAAAACGACGTTCACGACCGACGTAATCATCCGTTCGGTATCGGTTTTGACTTTTTGCAACACCCCCAACGTTTGACCACTTCGTTGATCTTCAAACACTTGATAAGGCAACGCCAACGAGTGTTTAATCCCGTCCGTATAAATCTGCGTACCGACGCGCTGGGTAATCACACTAATAAAATAATCTTGAAAATTTTTGGCAATCCGTGAAACCATTGCGGCCCCAACGGCCATCCCAACGTATTTTAAAACACCCCATATATAATCGCTTTCGTTGAAATCCTTGATGTGCGACGCATAACGATCGATAACCAAGCGGTAAATGTAGGGATCGAGCAGGGAGAAGATTTGGTTGATAGCGGCCAATGTCAAGGCCACAAAAATAAGTTTCCAATAAGGTCGGAGGTAGCGGTAAAGTATATCCATGGGAGCAAAACACCAACCTAGTCCATTATGTTCCTAAAAACAAAAAGAGCGGCTATTCATCTAATTAAAGTAGCCGCTCTTTGTATTACTAAATTTTTTATTGCTGAAAATACTGCACCGCACTAACTGCTTCAATGTAGTCAGCGCCTACTTTCATGTGCGCTTGGTGTTCGGGAGAAGCACCGTAAAGAGGTAAGTCCTTCTTATCTCCAAACGTAAAAACATAGACATGCTTTACGTGGGCGGGGTCTTTGGCATCGTCCACGACGCCCCATTCGTACGACCGAACCATTTTTAATTTAGCTAATCCTTTAAAAGATTTATCAACCACGCCGATTTGCGTGTCAGACGTTCCTGACTTGAACGTCACCGTTACTGCATGTTTGTACAGTTTTTCGGATTGCTGGTAAGAGGCAAATCCGTACAGGCCGAGCAGCAGTGCTAAGCTTAAAGCAAAAGCAACCACTTGAAAACGAGACGGTTTCATTAGAGTAGAGTAAAACATGGGTTAGAACAAAAGAAACTCAAAACTGCCAACTAATGCTCAACTTGGCATTAAATGGCGTTCCTGGGGTAAAATGGATTTCTTCCACAGGCTCCGTTTCGTTCTGAAGGCGGCTTTCGGTCGCAAATTGGGTTTCTTTCCATTGGGTATTGAACATATTTTGCACCGATAAACCTACTGAAAAACGATTTTTGGAATAATTCACCAAGGCATCCGTCACAAAGTAGCCCTTGGCCACAATGCTATTGTCCTCATTTGCAGGTCGGTTGCCTATATAACGATAACGTAAACTGCCACTAAAACCTTGTTCTGTTTTTAAAGTTAATCCACCCACGCTCGTGAAATTAACGGCCAAAGGCAGATAATTCTGTCCTTCGGCTTCGCCTACGGCGCGTGGTTTGGCCCAATTGGCATCCAAATCAAAGAACAATTTTTTCGATAATTGATAGCGCATCGACACGTCCACGCCTTTGCGCACCGACTTGCCCGAAGGCTCCACTCCCCCCGCATCACCCACATAGACAAACTCTTGGTTGAGCCACAAGTACCAGTACGAGGCGTTAAGGAGCATTCGCGGGAATGGCTTCCAAATTGCCCCTAAATCAGAACCGTAAGCGGCTGGCAAAATTTCTAAGCCGTTTTGAGCCACCACCGCGCGGGTGTCGTTGGAATGAAAACCTTTGCCGAGGTTGACGTACAACTGCACATTGGGGTTATAGGTATAATATACGTTCAATTTGGGCGAAACGATGGCCGCATTGGCTTTAAATTTCGTATTATTTTGGAGTTTGTCGAGGTATTGGTTGTTAAAATAATCAAAACGAACTCCCGCCGTCGCCGACAAACGTGGGCTTAATTGGATGGTTTCGTCCACATACACGCCTACATTGGCTTCGTTGACATCGCCCAATTTGATGGCTTCCAATAATTGCGTGCGGTCTTTGGTCCGCGACAATTCCGAACCGTTGGTAAGGTCGTGGCGGTAATTAAGACCCGCGTTAAAAGTTGCTTGTTTGTCGCCAATGGCGTGACCTATTGAATAATTGGAGTTATAACCCCACAAATTTCTACCTTCCTTTTGGCGAATTTGGTCACCATTTACGGGGTCAACCAAGAAAAAGGTAAAGTTAGAATACAGTTCAAAATTGTAGTTCGAGTAAAAGAATTGATTCTTCCAGACGTGGTTGCGCTTGGTCAATGTCACCAATTCCGCGTTGAAGTTGGTACGGCTAGTCTCGCCCCCTTCGTTGGGGTCAATTGCCCCATAAAAACCAATGGAGCCATCGGCCACTGAGCGGTCAGGGATTTGCCCCGAAGCATTCCACTTGCTCCAAAAAGTCGAAGCCGTCAGCGTCAGGTTGGTATTTTGGGTTAAATGCCCATGGTATTTTCCCAACAAATTGATTCGGTTGAAATTCTGAGGAGCTTCAAAATACGCATCCGAGTAGTTGTATTCACCCGCAAGATAAACATTGTGTTGCTTTGTTTTCAGCACATTAACCCCCGACACCAACCGATAGGTATTGAACTGCCCTACTTCGGCTTTGGCAAAACTGTGTTCCAAGGTTGTTTTAGTACGAAAATTAGCCCAGCCCGCCGTGGCAAAATTCCCTTTGTCGGTATCGTATAGTCCCTTTTTAAAATCCACCCCTTCAATCAATTCTGGAATGATAAAGTGCGCATCGGCATACCCTTGGCCGTGCGCGTGCGACACCATGTTGATGGGTACGCCGTCCACCGTCAGACGAATATCCGTTCCGTGGTCGATGTCAAATCCGCGCAAGAAGATTTGTTCGGCTTTGCCTCCGCCCGCGTGTTGACCAATGACCAGCCCTGGCACAATCCGAAGCACTTCTTGGGAATTGTTGATGGGACGTGTTTTAATGTCAAGGCTTGAAATCACTTGTTGGTGCTGCGGGTTCGAGGCCGATACTTTCACTTCACTCAACTGGATTTGCGATTCTGACAGTCCAAACTCTAGGTTTACACTCTCATCTTCTTTTACTGTTACTAGCTGATTTTGAGCCGAATACCCCACAAACGACACCTCAATTCGATACGTATTGGGTTCTAAATTGTTGATTTGAAAAAAACCTGTCGCATCCGTCGTTGCTCCTTTTTTAGAATCTGCCACCACGACAGTCGCTCCTACAATAGGTTGTTTGGTCGATTTATCAATGACCCTCCCGACCACGCTTCCAAGGTGGGCGAAGGCAACATACATACTTAAATGAAGAATGAATAGTGTGGAAATAAATTTTTTCATGAATTTGAAATAGTGTTTGTAAATACGTTCGGCAAAGTTAGCGACTGAAGATGTTACTTTTTATAACTAGCATTGTTTTTAGAAAACATTTTCTAAAAACAATGCTAGTTATGAACCAACTCTACAAACGAGCCAACCATTCGGTCACAAAATTGGGACTTTCTTGTATTCGTTCTACCATCCAGGCCAATGCCAACAACATCATCATCACTGCTCCTGCGGTACGTATAGCGCCGTAAAAGGAGGTTTTGGCCAATAAAAACAACAGGGGAAATACCACGGCGATGAGGGTCAATTGCATCAATTCAATACCCACATTAAACCCTAAAATACTCAGTATCATTTGGGTAGTTGATAAATCAAGATTAGTAAGAGTTTCGGCAAATGCCAACCCATGAACCAAGCCAAACAAACCCGCAATGACGACTTCACGTTTAGGATAAATCGGTTTCAACGCATGAAAAGCCGACACCAAAATCGTAATCGCGATAAGCACTTCAATGGGCTTCGCAGGAAAATGCAACCATTGAAGCGACCCAATGAGTAGAGTCAGCGAATGCCCAACGGTAAACGCCGTGATAATTTTCAGAAGGTTCAATAAACTGGCTTTCAACTCCAAGCGTTTGCGCCAACGACCCTCCGAAACAACCAGCATCGCAGGAAAAAGAAGCGTCAGAACAAACAAAAGGTGGTCAGTGCCTTCGGCGATGTGGTCGATGCCCAGATGCACCATGTTGGTAAATCCTTTCCAGCGGCTACCTTGTTGTAAAGTCACCAAAAACGGATTCAGTTTGTTATTGACCACATCCCACTCAATGACCCCAATCTGTTGGGTCAGGGTATCTTCCCGCACCAACCCTTGCGCCCAATCTTGCTTGACGTGGATTAGGGCTTTATGGCTCGCCTCTTGGTGCAGGATGACGTCATAATCAAAGAAAAAGTTGCGCAGGTCGTAGCCGAACGGAGGCACCATGTCAAACTGCACGACCAACTCTTTGTACATTCCTACGATGGGGTCAGTACTTTCCAATAGCTGCATCTCCCCCACCGTAACCTTCCACGGCATTCCCTCAAAACTCTTGGGACGGATATGTTTCACTAAATACCTCCGAAGCGAGTCCCCCAAACGCTCTACCAGGCGCTCGGAATGGTCGCTGACACTCATTCCAATGGCCGATTGAAGCTCGCTTAAAGGCAACAAAACCTCACCTGAAATGTGCTTTTCGTGAATGTTCAATACGACCATAGAACTGGGCATAGGGTGGGCAAAGAGATACCCCCCTGCCCCCCATTGTGGGAACAAAAATACGAATAGCAATAGCCCCCTGACCCACGCTTTAGTTGCCACCATAATCTGATTTTCTATCTCTCCAAACTGAGTGAGGGTGAACGCCATTTTTGATGATAATTCCGCCTTGCATCGACCATTCAATCCATACACTTGGGCCATCTATCAACAAATAATCACCTTGGGCTGCCATTGTTGTACCTCCGTAGTAAGAAACGTAGGTTTCGTCTAACTCCGATTTGTATTTGGCCAATACCGCCGCAGCCGCTTTATCATCCAAATCATCGACATAAGTTTTAATCGCGGCCAACAATAAATCTTTCTGAGCGGTGGTCAAGTTTCCAGCCTTTACCCCCGTTTTTGTGGTCGGGAAACTACCATCTTTTTGAGGGCCAGCAATCAAATCATTTTGTGCCGCCGAACGTTTTGCCGTGGCTAGTTCGGTCGTACTTAGGCTTTTCATAAAATTAGCAAATGCCGCTGTTTCTTGCACCAAAGGTTGTACTGTTTTTCCAGTATTGGTCGATGTCCAAGTTGGGTAGGGTTCTGTTGAGCGGAACGATGGCGTTCCTCCAGTCATTTTGCCGCCACTGTAGGTATAAATGATGGTTCCGTGGTGTCCTCCGATTTGCAAACACCACAAACCCGTTGTGCTTGGCGTTCCTAAAAACCCAATGTAGTAATTGCCTGAACCATAGCCACTATCGCCTCCGTTGGCTCTTAGGTAATCATCTGCATCAATAATCCCTGCATATTCTTCGCTGCCTTCGTTGGCACCTGTTCCCGTGGCTGCTTTCACTAAGTTGTAAAAGGCCGTCCATTGCGCGGTAGAAAACGTACTTGAAGCTAATCCTACACGTCCTTTATACAATGATTGGGGCAAATTACTCCAAAGTTTGGCCTGCGCGACGGTGTAGGTATATTGTGCCGAGGCCACCTGCGAAGAGGTCAAAGTAGCTTTAAACGCCTCAGAAGCTGCCACAATCGCCGCAATATTGGTCTCCATTGACCATACCGTACCTGTGCCCGACGACGAACTTGCGGCCGATACTGTAAGCGACAACGTACACGATTGGCCACCTAATGAAATGGCAAAAGCAGCCGTCCCGCTGGCTGAAGGAGTTCCTGAAATGGCATAGGTCACTGAACCTGCCCCCGACGCCAAAGTTCCTGCTGCTAACGTGGCGGTCAAGCCCGTGACGCCCGTAGAGACAATTCCCGAACCTGCCGAATATGCCACGCCATTGCCACCCGTATAGGGCACGGTGGCCGTTCCTGTAAATGCTGCATTGGCTTGTGGCGTTCCTGAGAAAGTCACCGAAGCACAGGTAAGGGCAGTAACCGTCGCCGTTGAAGTCGTAGGTGTCGGGTCATCAGTTGACTTATTGCAGGCAATCAACAGTACAATTGTTCCTACAAATACACTTGCGAGAAAATGATTGATTTTCATACTAACTTATTGAATTTGGTTTCAATTGGTTAGACGCAAGTTTTGGAATCTATGTTGAAAAAAATGGGTGGTTTGGAAGTGAAAAGGAAAAAAATGGAGGTGAATCGTCGTTCATTAATTTTGTTCAAACCATCGCTTAAAAGGCGTCACTTTTTCTTTGCTGATGATAATCGGAAAACTCGCTTCGGGTTGCACTTTTACGTTGACTCGGCTATTAAAGTGCGATTCTATTTCGACTATGCTTTCCCGCGAGAGAATGTATTGACGATTGGCGCGGGTAAATTCTGCGGGGTCAAGCTGCCCTTCCAAATCCTCCAATTTAAAGTCAACCACCAGTTTGCGTCCGTCAAACAATTGACCGTACACCAGTCCATTGTCAATAAAAAAGTAAGCAAATTCTTCGGTCTTAATTGGCAAGAGCTTATCTCTAAATTTTACTAAAAAGCTTTTGCGATAGGCTTTGGGCATAAACACTTGCTTCTGAATCAGTTCGTTCAGGCGTTCTTGTTGCATCAACTGCTGGTTTTGAAACTTCTCAATCGAAAAACGCAACGAGTCTTCGTCGATAGGTTTCAACAAATAATCTACACTGTTGTGCTTAAATGCCCTAATGGCGTATTCATCAAAGGCCGTCGTAAAAATGATGGGCGTGTTGAGCTGCACTTGCTCATAGATGTCAAACGAAATTCCATCGGCTAGCTGAATGTCCGAGAAAACTAAGTCGGGACTGGGATGGGACGTAAACCATTTGATACCTTCTTCTACGCTTTCAATGACAGTTTCGACGGGGTCTTCCACGCCTATTTCTCGTAACAAAAATTTCAATTGACTTGCCGCCGCTGGCTCATCTTCCACAATGACTATCTTCATGGTATTAATGGTAAAACAACACAAAACTCCTCCCCTTGTTTGATTTCGATTTCACGGTGAGTCAACAATTTAAACCGTTGGTTGAGGTTAGCCAACCCAATTCCCGTCCCCGCCGAATTTGGCCTCAGATTCAACGAATTTCGCACCAACAAACTCTTACTATCCGACTGATAATCAACAAAAATACTCAAGGGCAACGCCGACGAAATGACGTTGTGTTTGATGGCATTTTCAATCAAAAGTTGAATCGAAAGAGGTGGGATTTTGACGGAAGCCTGCTCATCCACGTTCTTACAAATTTTGAGGTTATCACCAAACCGCATTTGTAAGAGAAAAATGTAGCTATCCACCAAATCCATTTCTTCTTTGAGGCTCACCAGCGACTGTTCTTGCATCGTCAACGAATACCGAAGTACTTGCGAAAGTTTCTGTAAATAACGCTGACTTTTGGCTTTGTCTTCGTTGATAAGCCAGCTAAGGGTATTGAGAGAATTAAACAAAAAATGGGGGTTGAGTTGGTTTTTAAGGGAGTTAAGTTGAACCAATACATTTTCGTGTTTAAGCTGTTCGTTTTCCAGCAAAACCTCATTTTTTTTCTCCGCTTCGGTCATAAAACGGCTAAAAAAGTAAGCAATAATCGCCATCAATACGCCGCGAACAACCACCGTCCCTCCCGTTTTGAGGGGCAAACCAATGATAAAATAGTTGGCCAATGTCAACCCAACACTATATGCCACTAGTATAGCCCCCGCTCCTACCCACTGCTTAGTTAGCCCTTCGTTTTTCTTCGTTGCTTCATAAATCCATTGAATAAAACCCATTGCAAAGGCAATACTGAACGCTACCTGCAAAAAAATATCCAATTGAACAATGGGACGGTTCAATCGAGGAAGGTTGATAAAAACGATGGGGAAATTGACAAACGATGCCACAAACAAGGCGATTCCCCACACAAATCTTTTTTTCGTCATTGTGAAATATCAAGCTTTACGCTAATAACTAAAATGTGTCATTTCTTATTCAAACCACGAAGGTAAATAAACGTGAAAAGGAAAAAATGGCCAGTGAATCTAATAGGCAAAAAGCGTTCAGCCTGAAATTCATTTCAAACGGAATACGTTGTTTATTAAGTTTCTTTATAATTTACCCGCAGATTTACGCTGAATCTAAAACCGCAGATAATCGCAGATTTTGGGTGATTAATTCGGCTAATGAGCTTATCTGCGCCAATCCGCGTTAAATTTTAATCTGCATTTATCTGCGGGATAAAAAATATCATACTACTTTTTAAACAAGGTACTGAACGCTTTTTGTAAAATCGTTTGCTTTTTACTTTTTCGTATTGGGCGGGTTGTGAGCAACCAACTACACACTTTGGGCGGGTTGTGAGCAACCCTTTACACGAAGGTGCACGAAGGGCTATTTTCTAAACTTCGTCACGCGGGCATCTTTCATTACCCCTTTCCAGTTCAATCCAAAACCAAAATTATAGACGTTTCCATCGGTATCTTTGTGGCAAGTCAAATCGTACGGAACGTCTTCTGCCTGTTTTTCGACGGTCTTCATGTCCAACGGCATTTGCATTGGCAACAACGCTGACGGCTCTGATTTGCCCGCAATGGTTTCAATGATGGCTTGGTCTTGCACTCCAAAACTCAACAAAATCGCGGATGCCGCAGGCTCAATCTCCGAAAACAACATCGGATTGGTGGTATTGACCGACACAATCACAGGTTTTCCTTTCATCTTTGTTTTGGTATCTTGGACCAATTTCATATCAGTGTTGTTGGGCGTTTTTACCGTTTTTCCCTTGTACGAACGGTTCGTAAAGTTTTCTAACGCATCGCCTCCCGCAATACTCACTTCGCGAGCGTCGGTAGCCGTATAGTCATTGTACTGCAAACTAATGGGGACATAGCCATTGCCACCCTTGGTCACATCTTCTTTGTCATACCCAATGTTTGCTTTTGGATTTTCGATAAAAACAAGGGCAAAATCGGCCTCGTCGGCATTATCGGTGACATTAAAGTACTTTTTGACTATCTCCATATTTACAGGATAATCTTCTGAAGCAGGCGTTTCCATTCCTAAGAAATTGCGGCTTGCGGCCACAAAACGTTTGGGTACGTACACTGTCTTTTTGGAGGTAATAGGCAATTCTTGTCCGTGGTTTTTCAACAACACAATGGACTTTAACTGTGCTTCGTAGCCTGCTTTCATAAACTCAGGCTTACCGACTGTTGCTTTCGTCTCTTCTGGGTTTAGATAAGGATTTTCGAACACCCCCACTTGGAAAATATTTTTCAACAAACGCACTGCCGATTGCTCCATCCGTGCCCTGATTTTGGCCTCCCCGTGTTCTTTTACGCCCAATTGATACGCGTCCAAAATAGGTTTCATATCATTAACCCCGCCATATTGATCAACCCCCGCCATCAAGGCTTTATAGTGTAGTTCGGCCAACGTTAGGTTTTCAACACCCCACGATTTCCCGTCCATAAACGAGTCCATCGACGTGTGCAGTTTGGTTACATTCCAGTCGGTACACACCACGCCGTCGTAGCCGTATTTGGTACGAAGCAAGTCCGTAATGAGGTATTTATTGTAATTATTGGCCACGTTCTCGTGGTATTTCTTATCCTGATTCCACGAAATGGTGTAGTAAGGCATGACCGCCGACGCCATTTTGGTTTTTCCTTTCAACTTAAACGCTCCTTCGGTAAACGGTATCAAATGAGCGTCGAAATTATTGCCAGGATACACCGCAAATTTTCCGTTGGCGTAGTGGGCATCTCTACCCGCCTCGCCCGAACCGCCGCCTGGCCAGTGCTTTACCATGGCATTGACGCTCATCAAGCCCCAATCGGCCGACTGAAATCCTTCGCAGTAGGCTTGTCCCAAAGCAGCAGAAAGTAGCGGACTTTCCCCAAAAGTACCATTGAACCGCGACCAGCGAGGCTCGGTAGCAATATCAACTTGGGGCGAAAGTGCGGTGGTGATACCCAAAGCGCGGTATTCAGCCGCTGCGATTTTGCCGAATTTTTCAACTAGCATGGGGTCAAATGTAGCTGCCATTCCTAACGAACTTGGCCACATCGAAATCTCACCTCCCGAGGCCGCGTCGTACTCAGCACGCGAACGCGTACCGTGGCGTGGGTCAGAACTGTTGTTGGCAGGAATACCCAGTCCGACACTTTCACAAAACGCCTGCATTTTGTTGTTCCATTTGGCCGCAATTTCAGGACTTTGAACGGTCGTAATCAACACGTGTCGGAGGTTATCGTCGGCCAAAAATTTCTTTTGCTGGTCGGTCAGGTCCGTTGGGTCAGTTTCTCCCATTTTAAACGGCTTTCCGTTGTACGTCCCCGAAAAATACCCGCCAGCGCGGGCAGGAATCGACTGATGCGAAGAGTACAGCATCAATCCAGCGATTTGCTCTACGGTCAATTTTGAGGCCAAATCTTTGGCCCGTTCGGCGTAGGATAACCGCCAGTCTTCGTAAGCATCTAGCTTACCGTTTTTGTTTAAATCTTTAAAAGCAAAGCCATTAACTGTCAACAGCTTTACCCCAGACATTGGGGAATAACCAAGGGTTTGACCACCCTGATTTTTTACAATCGTTACTCCGTCTTGTGTAGTTTCCGTCCATTTTTGTTGGGTAAAAGCGGTGGTAATGATGCCTAAAAATAAGCAACCTGAAAGGGTAATTTTATTCATTGTTGTTAGGTCAATTTGAATGTATCATTTCGATACAATGATAGTTTATATTCTCCAAAAAGCACAATTTTGTAATTGGTAAATCCATGATTCGGGGGGAAGAATCGGCAGATGGGGCAATCGGCTCGACGAGTTTATTCTACTAAAAAGTCGGGTTGTAAGCAACCCTCTGCACGATAAAATCGGGTTTTGAGAAACCCTTTGCACGAGAATTCGACACTCTGCACTCTACATTCGACACTAACTTATCGAGCTATGAGAAACCCTCAGCACGGTCACACGGTTACTACAATCTTGCTTTCGTCCCCGCTCGCAGCTTTTTCCAACGCTGTTTGGAGTTCATTCAGCGGAGCAAAACTTGAAATGATGTTGCTGGGAGTAACCACTTTTCGTTGTATCAATCGGATAGTTCGTTTAAAATCAGTGGGATGATGGTAGATAATCGAGGGGACAAACGTAATTCCTTCGCGCGCTATCCGTAGAGGCGTAAACTCCGCAGGGCGTTCTGATAAGCCCACCAAAACCACTTCCGAACCACGCGGTGCTGCCGACGCCGCCAACGTCGCTGTAGCAGCCGAACCTGCACATTCAAATACCGCAACTACCTCATTTTCAACCCACATCGAAAGCAATTTTTCGGCATTACCATTGATAGGAATTGCCCCCTCTTGCGTAGCTTTTTGTAATTTTTGTGGGTTAATTTCAGTAACCAGAACCCGATAACCCAATCGAAGTGCTAAATGATTAAGCAACAATCCTATCGCTCCTAACCCGATAATGGCAATGGCATCGCCTGGCTTAGCAGAAGAAGTAAACAAGGCGTGAACCCCCACGGCCATGGGCTCAATACAAACGGCGTCAAGGTCTGAAATATCGTCGGGAACGGCCCACGCAAACTCCGAAGGAATGCACACATATTCGGCAAAACAACCATGTTCAAGTAGTCCAACAACCCGCTTATTGACACAAATATTTCCTCGTCCACTTTGGCAGTATCTACATCGATGGCACGGAATGTTGGGTTCCACTACCACCCGTTCTCCTACTTGTCTGCCCTCCACTTTTTCTCCAATTTTATCAATATATCCCAGCCCCTCGTGCCCAATTACGGTAGGTTTGGCTAGCGTTCGATGCCCCATAAACAAATGAACGTCAGACCCACAAATCCCTACGTTGGTGAGTTTTATCCGAACCTCACCCGCTTTGGGCTCGGGAGTATCAATGGCGCGATGAACAATTTTTCTCGGTTCTTCTAAAAATGCTGCTTGCATTTGTATTTCAATTATAGCTTATCAGACTTTATAGACCAAATACACCCACCCATGACCAGCAATGGAATAGAAAATGCCACAAACAAGGCATTAATGCTCATTCCAGCGTCGGAAAAATAGCCAAAAAGAAGTGGCCCCAAAATGGCACCTACTCGGCCTATTCCAACGGTATATCCGACACCTGTGGCGCGAAGGTGAGTGTCGTAGAGGCGGGATAGCGTTGGCCAAATACCATTAAAACCTCCTTGCACAAAAAAGCCAATCAGGAGTACCAAACCAAAAATCAACCCCGTCGTAAGGGTTGAAAACGCATAGACTTGCATTACCCCAAAGGCGATTAGCATAAACATCAAGATGGTTTGACGAAGTCCCAATCGGCTACCAATCCCACCTACCGAGGCCGACCCAAAAGCGGCCCCAATGTTGAGCATAATTCCCACCCAAGTTGCCAATTCAAACGGCAAACCCGAATCTTTGGCAATGGTTGGCACCCAGCTCATCAGGGTATAAAGTGTTAGGAAACCAAAGAATGCCGCCACCCATACTTTGATGGTACTATCCTTATAATGAAGCAAAAACAACGCTTTTACACCCACATTTTCTTGATTTTTGACGAAAACAGGCAACGCTTCTAAGTTCGGAAGCCCCATTCGTTTCAGCAGTCGATTAACAGAAAGTAACGTATCCGTAGTTGGATTTTGGAGCATGTAGTCAATGGAATCAGTCATGTAAAAATACACCAATAACCACATCAGCAATGAAATGCCCCCTGCCACCAAAAAGGCCGTATGCCAGCCGTGCACAGGAATGTATTTTGCACAAAAAAGCCCCGTCAAGATTGCCCCAATCGGCCAGACTGCTTGTACCAATCCTACGTTGAAATCTCGGTATTTTTGATTGGAAAACTCAGCAGCGGTTGCCGCCATGGTAGGTAAAATACCGCCAATGCCCAGCCCCGTTATGAATCGAAATAGAAGCATAAGCCTGTATTGATGCCCCAGCCCTACCCCAAACATACCAATCGTAATCATCCCTACCGAAAGAAGAAAAATTCGTCGGCGTCCGTGTTTGTCGGCCAAGGGTGCAATCAAAAAACAGCCTAACGTCATCCCTGCCAAGCCCGCACTGAAGATATACCCCATTTCGACCTTGGAAAGTCCCCATTCTTTGATGATTTCGGTGCTGGAAAAGGAGACAATCAGTACGTCGATGCCATCATTGAAATTTAAAATAAAACAAATCGCTACCATCAGCCACTGAAAACGTGACATGGGGCGTAATAAAAGTTCCTGATTTGGGTTCATACATAATTAGGCCAAAAACCTCAGAATATCAATCACTGATAATTCAGTAACGATTAACAAATAACGCTACTCCACAAAGCCCGCTTTGGCTTTTTGGCCCGATTTCACCCAAGCTCTTAACTCATCAAACGCTTGCCCCGTTTGCTTGTCAGTAAAATTACAATGGCCTTGTCCATTGGTATATTTTACGGTAAAATAAGCCTGTTTTCCCTGTTTTTGAAGCATGTTTTCATAACTCACAATGGCCAAATCGGCAGGAATCAACTGGTCGTACATGGTATGCAACGCCAACGCAGGTTTGTTGATGTTGCCCGTGCGGTCGTATTTATCAAATAACGTATTCTGACTAACGGTAGCTGCTAATCGTTCAGCTTTTTGATTGACTTCTAGTGCATTAGAAAAACGGCCATAAACGGTATTGGTATTGTCGTACGGATTTCCGCCTGCTTTTTGAGCAACGTCCCGCAAAACTCCCTCACCAAATGCCAACGCAAAGGCAAGGTCGTCGGGCTTCATGTCAAAGTGTTTGGCAAATTCCACGGCAAGTAATGAATCCTTAGCAAAAATGGCTTTTTTCATGATGGCTGCTTTTCGAAATGCCGCAAACATGGGCATAGGCTCCTTAGATTTTGAGACATCAAAAATCTCGTGCAATGAGGTCGCAATGCCAGGAAAAAGGCCGTTGAACGTCGCAAACATATCAAACTCCTTGCGGGTTTGGAGGTAAATTCTTCCCGCCAACGGGCACATGGGCAACCCGCCTTGGTAGTTTTGACCAAAATTTTCGAGGGTCGCTAACGTAATTCCTCCTCCCATCGAATGCCCCGCCATAAAGGTGGAATCAGGTTGTCCGTACGTTTTGACAAAATACTGGCGCAAAGCTTCGGTATCGTCCACTCCTTGCACCAACGCCAACCCCTGAATTTTATAATCCGAAGCAGCTACGGCATAGCCCCGTTCCAAAAAAGGAGTCATTCGCTTGAGCCAAGCAGGGTCTTGACTTTGGCGCGGCTTTGAACCCATAAATTCGTAGCCGTGGGCGTACATGACGAGTTTTCCTTTCCAATTTTCGGGAAAAAGAATGCGGTAGCGCGCCCCGTCAATGGCGCCTGAGTCGATTTTGGAGACGTTTTGGGCCCCTAACACTCCAGATAGAAGTAGTAAAGGCAGGAATAGTTTTTTCATTTGGCAAGTACTTTTTGGGACACGGAGTAGCACTGAGTTTTTCACAAAGTTTCTCAAAGCTCCATCTCTTCTGTGGAACTCCGTGTCAAACTTTGTGCTACTCTGTGTCCTGTTTATTTGATTGGTTTCAACCCCAACATTTTAATCGCATTTTCTTTCAAAATCAGCGGCTTTACTTCTTCTTTAAAACCCGCTTCTGCAAAGTCTTTCATCCACCGTTCGGGCGTAATCAACGGAAAATCTGTTCCGAACAACATTCGGTCTTTCAATAACGTATTGGCGTACTGAATGAGTTGTTTGGGGAAATATTTGGGCGACCAACCGCTCAAGTCGATATACACATTGGGTTTGTGCATGGCTACCGACAAGGCTTCGTCTTGCCAAGGCCAGCTCGGATGGGCAATGATAATGGGACAATCAGGAAAATCAATGGCCACGTCGTCGAGGTGCATGGGGTTTGAATATTCTAATCGAAGCCCGCCGCCTCCACGCACGCCACTCCCAAACCCCGAATGACCGCTGTGAAAAAGCATGGGGAGTTTGTATTCGGCAATCACTTCGTACAAATGGTACGCCATTTTATCTTGGGGATAAAAGCCCTGCACTGTTGGGTGAAATTTGAAGCCTTTAACCCCGTAATTTTCAATTAAATCTCGGGCTTCGCGAGCACCCATACGCCCTTTGTGCGGGTCGATACTCGCAAAAGCAATCATCACATCATCGTTTTTGAGCGCGGCTTCTGCTACCTCAACATTGGGAATCCGACGTTTTCCAACATTGTGTTCGGAATCAACCGTAAACATCACCAACGCTAAATTATTATCCCGATAAAAATCAGCCGTTTCCTGAATCGTCGGACGTTTATCGGACTTAAAATACTTCGCAAATGCCTCGTCCAATTCTGGTCGGTAATCGTCGTGTGGTTGGCAACACGACACTTCGGCGTGCGTATGTACGTCGATGGCTATTACTTTTTCGATGTCTATCATATTGTCTTGCAGGCCCCAATAGGGGATTTTATTGGGTTAATTCTATCAAAAACTCCTCATAATTTTGAGGATGTACCAGTTTTAGACTGGATTCTGGATAAGCATCGGTGAATGTTTTTGGAAACTTTACCCTTGTTTGAGGATTCCATTTAAACTCAAATGCTTCAATGCTACCATCGCGTTCTTCCAAATAATCAATCTCTTGTTGCTGAGTTGTTCTCCAAAAAAATCGACTACCATACATTTGGGCATATTTGACCATTTTCAGTCGCTCCGCAATCAAGTAATTTTCCCATAATGCGCCAGTATCCGTTCTCAATCCGATAGCTCTGAAATTATTAATAATTGCATTCCGAACACCATTGTCGTAAAAATAGATTTTGCGCGATTTTTTAAGTTCATTCCTCACATTACGACTAAAAGCATTGAGTCGGAAAATCACAAAAGCTTGCTCTAATAAGTCAATGTATTTTTCTACCGTATTTTTATCTGCCCCCACCAATTGCCCTATTTCATTATACGAAACTTCGCTTCCTAACTGCAAGGCCAAAGCTGTTAAAATTTTGCTTAACAACGATGACTTTTTTATTCCTTCATACAAAAACAAATCTTTGTACAAATAACTGTCTGTCAACAACGTAAGCACCTCTTTTTCATTCCCGACCTGATTGATAATTTCAGGATAGGTGCCATACACAAGCCTACTTTCGAGTAATCTTTTTTCGATTAATAAACCTTGATGTTGCACCAGTTCCCCAAAAGATAATGGGTATAAGTAAAACTCATATTTACGACCCGTCAGTGGTTCATTTAGTTTGTTAGCAAGTTCAAATGCGGACGAACCTGTCGCTATTATTTGTACTTCTGGAAAATTATCGACTGCCAGTTTTAAGGTCAGACCAATATTTTCAATCCGTTGTGCCTCATCAATAACCACTATTTTAGCCTGACCAATCAAATTTTTAAATTGGGTGGAAGTGGTATTTCCCAAAGCCAAACGCACATCAGGTTCATCGCCACTCAGCCAACTTACAGGAAGACCTACTTCAGCTGCAATTTTTTTTACTAAAGTCGTCTTACCTACTTGTCTTGGGCCAAAAATTAAAATCGCTTTTCCTTTAAAAAGCCTTGCTTTGACTTTTGTTTCAATGGCTCTATTTATCATAATTTTCGATTTGATTCACGAATTTATATAATATTTTGTGAACCAAATCTAAAATTACGATAAAATTATCCGTCAATTCAAATTGAGAAATAATGTTTTACCTCTCTACCGCTCTCTACGCCGTCCCCCACACTTTGATGGCAGTGTTTACGACCAGTTCCATTTTACGCCATTGGTCGTCGTGGGTCATGTCGTTGCCGTGGTGGGTCGATGAAAAACCACACTGTGGACTCACGCACATCTGCTCCAACGGCATGTATTGCGCTGCCTCGTCGATGCGTTTGGCAAGGTCATCAATGCTTTCCAAGGCTTTTACTTTGGAAGAAATGATGCCGAGCACCACCATTTTATCTTTGGGAACAAAACGCAACGGGGCAAAATCGCCCGAACGCTCGTCGTCGTACTCCAAGAAATAGGCGTCCACGTTGATACTATTAAATAAAATATCGGCCACAGGCTCATAGCCTCCTTCGGCAAACCATGTACTACGATAATTACCACGGCAAAGGTGAATCCCAACGGTGAGGTCTTTGGGTCGGTCATCAATCACCGAATTAATCAAAGCGGCATAGGTTCGCGGTAGTTCGTTCGGGTCTTCGCCACGTTCGACGGCCGCTGCCCGCATTTTGGGGTCGCAGAGGTAAGCCAAGTTTGTATCATCCAACTGCAAATACCTCAAACCTGCTTTGTACAAATGGTCGATTTCTTGGCGATAGGCCACTGACAAATCATGGAAGAATTCGTCCATATCTGGATACGAATTGATGTCTATCGACTTGCGTCCACCGCGAAAATGCACCATCGTTGGTGAAGGGATGGATACTTTTGGCGTCTGACTTACGACCGATTTGAGGTAGTTAAAATCCGCCACTTGGATGTCTCTAACGTGCTTCAATTTACCCGTGACACTCAACTTTGGCGGGGTAAAACCATCTTCGGCTACTTTGGCGTTTGGATTGGCTTCAATTCCACCCGTTACAGTAACACCGTCTAGTTCTTTCAAAAAATCGAGGTGAAAATAATCCCGACGAAATTCGCCATCGGTGATGGCTTTCATCCCCGTCTCTTCCAATTTTTTTACGGTTTCGGCAATCCCTGCATCTTCAATAGCACGGAGTTCTTCGGCCGAGATTTCGCCTTTTTTCCACTTTAAGCGGTTTTCTTTTACTGCTGGCGTACGCAACAAACTACCGACGTGGTCGGCTCTGAAAGGAGGGTTCATAGTAGTAAAGCCCCCCGCCCCCAATGGGGGAGTTTTTTGTTGAAAATAGCCCCCGTTGGGGGAAGGGGGGGCTTGTTATTTCGCTGCCATACGAATGGCACCGTCGAGGCGAATCACCTCTCCGTTAAGCATTTGATTTTCAATAATGTGTTTTGCCAAAGCCGCATACTCGTGCGGCTGTCCCAACCGCGACGGGAACGGCACTTGTTGCCCCAATGAAGCTTTTACATCGTCGGGCATTCCCATCAACAGTGGCGTTTCAAAAATTCCTGGCGCAATGGTCATCACGCGAATGCCCATTTTGGCAAACTCACGGGCAATGGGCAAGGTCATTCCGACAATGCCACCCTTGGAAGCCGAATACGCTGCTTGCCCGATTTGCCCATCGAAAGCAGCGACGGAAGCCGTATTGATAATGACTCCCCGCTCGCCGCTTTCGCCAGGTTCGTTTTGTTGCATCGCCGCCGCTGCCAATCGGATGACATTGAAGGTGCCAACTAGGTTGATTTGAATAACTTTTGAAAATAGATCAAGTGTATGTGGTCCGTTTTTTCCTACGACCCGCTGGGCTGGACCAATCCCCGCGCAGTTCGCTACTCCATTAATACTTCCGAAAGTCGTGATGGCCAATTCAATAGCCACTTGTACTTGTTCTTCGTTGCTGACGTCCGTTTTCACAAAGCGAGCACTGACACCTAGTTGTTCTTCAGCTTTTTGTCCTGCTTCCTCATTTACGTCGAGTAATACGACATTTCCGCCATTTTCGACAATCATTTTGGCCGTTGCCAGTCCAAGCCCCGAAGCACCACCTGTTACGAGAAAAGTTTTTTGTTGTATGTTCATAGCTCCCTGCCCCAATGGGGGAATTTAAAGTTAAAAGCCCCTAAAGGCCGTACAATTTTTCCACCAAGTTAGCTCTATATTTCAAAACTGCACGCTGATTCAGCGAGCCTTTATCCGTAATTTCTCCTAAATCAATGGAAGGTGGTTCTAGCGCAACAATGTATTTTGCCACCCGACTTGCACTTCCAGTTGCCTGATTTTCAAGTTGTACCAGCATTTCATCCAAGTAGTTTATCACTTTAAAATGTGTAAACACCTTTTCGTGGCTCGTTTCGGATTCTAAACCTGCATGAACTCGGCAGGCTTCGACGTTTAAGAACAAAATCGCCCCTACGTACTCTTTGTCCAACCCTGTCAGAACCACGTCCTGAACAATAGGCGAGCCTGCCGTCAACACCTTTGCTTTTAAGACACCCACATTCACCCACGTTCCCGTCGAGAGCTTGAAATCTTCGGCGATGCGTCCGTCAAAAATGAGTCCTTTATCGGGATTATTTTCGTCTAAAAATTTGACGGCATCCCCCGTTTTGTAATACCCCTCTTCGTCAAAAGACTTCGCTGTCACTTCGGGATTTCGCCAATATCCTGGCGTTACGTTGGGGGCTTTGTAGCGAGCCTCTAGTTTGTCGCCATCGGGTACTAATTTCACTTTCATCCCTGCGACGGGTACGCCCAACAAGCCCGAGAAACTTCCTCCCCAATTGGCAAACATCGCCGAAGGCCCCGATTCGGTACAGCCCAATCCCGTAATGATGGGTACTTTTTCCCCCGTAGTTTCTGTAGCCAATTCCTCCCAACGGTTCCAAACAGGCTGTGCCAGCGAAGCCCCCGCATAAAACAGAATTTGTAACTCCTTAAAAAAGGTCTCTCGAAGCTGAGGCTCACGGTCAAAATACGGAATCAACATTTCAAACCCTTTTGGCACGTTGAAATAGGCCGTTGGGGAAATTTCCCGAAGGTTTTTAACCGTGGTTTCGATACCCTGGGGCGTTGGTTTTCCATCGTCGATATACAGCGTCCCTCCGTTGTAGAGAGCCAATCCAAAATTATGATTTCCTCCAAACGTATGGTTCCACGGTAGCCAATCAATAAACACGGGCGGTTCGGTTTTCAAAAAAGGAAATGCCTGCGTTATCTGCTGCAAATTGGCGCACCACATTCGTTGGGTATTAATCACCCCTTTGGGCAAGCCCGTTGACCCTGAGGTAAAAAGCACTTTAGCTACAGTATCAGCATTTACCTTTTCAAAAGCTTCCTCAACTTGAGAAGTTGGTTCAATGTAAAGCATCTGTGCAAAATCAACTCCTTTACTCCCATCGACTGTCACAAAAGTAGCCTCAGAAAAAAGAGACTCTGCCAACTCCAAAGCCTTGGCATAAATTCGTCCGTTTTGAGCAAAAATCAGCCCTGGGGTCATCAATTCGAGCGTATGACGGAGTTTTCCCAAATCATCCGACACCAACGAATAAGGGGGAGAAATTGGCGAATAAGGAATTCCTATATGGACGGCTGCTAAGGCCAAAAGTGCATGTTCAAGGCTATTTTCGGACAAAATCACCAAGGTTTTTTCTTCCGAAAGTTTTAAATTCAGTAAGTACTGCGCTATTCGCTCCACTTTTTGGAGGGTTTCGGCATAGGTCAATTTTACCCAAATTCTGTCTTCGTTTCGCCTTGCGATGAAGACCGACTCAGGTTTTTCCATCGCCCAATAGCGCAATTTCTCCGTTAGTTTTACAGGATATTCTTCTAAGGGTGCCAAAAGTTCAAACTCAATTGTGCCGTCTGGATGAACGTTTTTTTGAGTTTGAGTAGGGCCAAAATGAACGTTTTTGAAAAGCATCATTCCCCCACTTTTTTAGCTCGTCCTTCCAAAAAATCACGCAATCTTTCTTTGGCTTCGGGGGCACTTTGGGCAATGGCAGCCATTAGTGATTCCATCAGCAGCCCTTGTTCTGGCGAAGCATCCACAATTCTTGGCAGCACCTGTACCAAGGCAAAATTGGTCATTCCTGCGTTGGAAGCGACTTTTTCTGCCAGTTCAAGGGCTTTTTCTAGGCTTTTTCCTGTTTCTACTAAATATTGAGCAAGTCCAATTCGCTCGCCTTCCTCGGCTTTATACACCCGCCCTGTGAGCATCATGTCGGTCATACGTGCCAATCCAATCAGTTTGGGTACACGCACCGACGCCCCTCCCCCAACAAATATCCCCCGCTGTCCCTCAGGCAAGGCATACATGGTTGTAGCATCCGCAACTCTAATATGACAAGCACTCGCAAGTTCCAAGCCTCCGCCTACCACGGCACCGTGCAAGGCTGCAATCACGGGCACTCGGCCATACTGCACCTTGTCCAACACCCGATGCCACATACGGGAATGATACACTCCTTCTGAAGCATTTCTTTCTGTTAATTCGGATAAATCAAGCCCTGCGGAAAAATGTTTCCCTTCGCCATAAATAACCATGCACCGAATGGAAGCAGGTAACGCATCCATTACTTTTTCTAAGTCTAGCAGCAGGGCATCGTTGAAAGCATTGCGTTTTTCGGGTCGGTTGAGTCCTACCAAAAGGGTGCTTTCGAGTACGGTTATTTTAAGAAATTCTGAGGGAGATGGGAAGTCAATCATTATTCCATTTTGAATTGATTTATTTCAACACAAAATTGAATAATAAAAAGAAGTTAAAATAGGAAAAATGTGGGCATTAGTACGCAATATCAATCATTTTTTTTTGCAAAAAAACTCATATCAGCTTTTCAGTAATCGCAAATTTTATCAATTGAGCCGTGTTTTGCACATCGTACTTGGAAAGCATGTTTTTTCGGTGGCTATTCACCGTACTAACATCAACAAACAGCAATTCAGCTATTTGCTGATTTGTTAACCCATCCGCAATTTTGATTAATATCTCTTTTTCTCGACGAGTCAGCGCAGGAATTTTTCGTTCATCAGGTTTTTTGAGGGTATTCGAAGCGGATACACTAAAATAGGTTTTCCGTTGAAGGACAGTTTTTACGGCATCGACAATTTCATATTTGGCTGCGTCTTTCAAAATATAGCCACTAGCTCCGTTTTCCATCATTTTCTTAATGATTCCTTTCTCATTATTAATGCTCAGCGCAATGATATAAATCCGTGGGTATTTTTCTTTAACCATTTTACAAAGGTCAATACCGTTAACGTCAGGTAAATTAATATCCATCACAATGACATTAGGCTGGTGAAATGGCAATCTCGCCAGTAAATCGTTACCCAGTTCAAAACTTTGGGTGCAATTCATCCCACTTTCTTTTTCGAAAATGGCTTTGATACCTTCTGTAACCAATGGATGGTCTTCTACCAAATATATTTCAATCATTTCGTCAACGGTATTTCAATATAATACGAACAACCACTACCCAAGCCCGTTTGCAAATCAACTTTTCCTTTCAAGTAGTCGATTCGATTGTACAGATTTTGTACACCCATGCTTGGTTGTTTATTTACTTGTTGCGGTTCAAACCCAACACCATCGTCCTCAATCGTAATATTAATTTGATTGTCCTTTACCATTACCTGCACCAAAGCCTCCTTGGCATTTGAATGCCGTATGATATTGGTTGTTAGCTCTTGAATCACCCTAAATATCGTCGTTTTGTAGATATTTTCGAGCTCCACATCCTCTAACCCAAAGCTTTGGTACGTAAAATTGATTTCTGAGTTTTCGTCCAAGGTTTGAATGTAATTTTTTAGGGCGTCTTCTAACCCCAATTTCGCCAAGCTCTCAGGCATCATATTGTGCGAAACACGGCGCAATTCTGCTAGCGATTCGTCGAGTAGATTCATACTACGCTCAAAGGCCAAAGCATGTTCATGTTGTAAAATGAATGACTGTTTCATGTTTTGAAATGAATATTTTACGCTTGATAATATTCCACCCAAGCCATCGTGTAAGTCTTTTGCCAAGCGACTTCGTTCTTCGTCTTGCCCTTGCAAAACTGCTCGGCTGGCCATAAGCTGCTTTTCGTTTTCGAGTTGCTTGAGCTTTTGTTCGTGCAGGATTTGTTCCTGCTTGCGAATACGATTACGGTTTTGCATCCAAAGCCAAAAGAAAATCAGCGCTACCGAAAGCAAAATGACAGAAAAAATAAGGAGGCTAATCTGTCGTTTTTTGTTTAGGTTTTCTATCGAAAGTTGCTGAATCGACCTCTCCTTTTTATCGGTTTCATATTTGGTTTCGAGCTCTTTGGTGGTTTTTAAAATGTTTTTGTTGAAGCTTACTTCTCGAAGTGAATCCGACAAATTATTGAATTTTTCGGCTAAAATAGGGTCGTTTTTATAGGCTAAAATCACTTTTGCATAGTGAGTATAATACTGCTGTAAGTGCTCCGTGTTTTGCAGTTTCTCTGCTTTTATTACGGCTTCATTAATATAATTATACGATTTTGGGTAGTTTCGATTGAAATAGTACGCCACCGAAAGCCAATAATCTGCCAAAGTAGTTCGCTCAGCAGATTGCAGTTGAGGATTCAGTTTTGCCAGTTCCTGAGCATGATTCAGCAATTTTTCGTAGTGCTTCCTTTCTACGTCATGATTGCATTGATTTTGCAAGGCATCTGCCATATCAACAACATCATTTAGTTTTCGAGCCAAAGCAATGATTTGATTATTGACCTTTTCGGCCTCATTTCTTCGTTTTAGTTTCCACAAAATATTTTCTTTATTGACCAAATGGCTCAAATAATACCCATCTTCCAATTTTTTACTGATTTCAACCGCTCGATTGATGTAACTTAATGCTCTTTCTTGTTTATCTGTTTGTGTAAAAACATTGGCTAAATCGCTGTACACATTGGCCATTTTCAAACTGTCTTGAAATCCCTCAAATATGGGTAAAGCTTTGAAATAATACGTGGCGGCCGAATCGAGCCGTTGCATTTCTTGGAATGTGTTCCCCATGTTTTCGTACATTATCCCCTCGCGCATACGGTCTTTACGGTCGATACTCAGCTTCACTCCTTCACGCAGAAGCAACATGGTTTGGTCGTATTTGCCTTCTATATTGAGCAACTCGCCTTCACTCGAAAAGTACCGAATGATTCCTCTCAAATAATCCAGTTTTTTACTCAACTCATAGGCATCTTTATAATATTGGCGAGCGGTTTTGATGTCGTTGTAAGCATACTCGTCGCCAATTTTATTGAGCAAACGTACTTTATTGGTATCGGGCTTCGACGTTTTCAACTTCCCCAAAAGGGGCTGTAAATCACCCGTTTGGGCATTTGCTATATTATGAAACAAAATCAAAGCCAGTAAAACTCTGTGTAAATCCGACAAAATCTGTTTCATCTGTGTGCAAATTATGTTGCTCAAAATTAGGCATTACCTACCAAACAAAATTCCCCCTTTTGGTGGAGAAAAAACATTTTTTCACCCACTACTTTTGGAACATCAACACATCCCCAAATTCCATCAATTATGTTACTCAAACCAGCCCATTGTTAATGCTTTAGCGGTCAGTTCGGCCATGTTTTTGACCTCACATTTGACAAACATATTGGTGCGGTGGTGCTTGACCGTATTTTCACTGATACCAAGCTCGGCCGCAATTACTTTAATACTTTTTCCTTGGGCAATCAGCTCAAGTACCCGTTTTTCGGAAGGGCTAATGGGAAGTGATTGGGTTTTACGAATAATCCCTTCGTGTATGGGAATATTTTTCATGTGTTCCGGATTATTCGTGTCGAGTAGAAAAAAACGAAGTTTGGGGATTGGGTCCAGGTGAGAGATGTCGGTAATGAGGTCAAATTGAAAGACACCGTTGCCCAAGTTATCAAAAAACAACGTGGAGCTTTGTTGAAGCGCATGAAATGAAGTACCGTTTTTACGCAAAAACTGATACGTATGCGACGATTTAACATTTTTACGGTAATCGACGGGTTGCGAATAAAAATAGTGCCAAAAAAGCTCGGCCGATTGAACCGTTGCCATGAGTTGCTCGGGGGTAGTGAAGCGAGCTGCCTGAATAAAGGAAGCGTTGGTAAGTTCGTCTTTTGAATAGCCCGTCATTTGCTCAATGGCTCCTCCGACTTTCACCCATTTGGCGCTTTTCATGTCCGAAATAAACCAACAATATGGCCCTACGGCATAGATGCGCTCGATAGTTTCGGTAAATGAAAATTGGTCGATGTACGAATCCAACCCCGAATCTCTCGGCAAATATTCATAAAAGCTTTTCAGCTTTTTATAAATCTGTTTAATCTCATTTCGAAACCGTAGCAAATCGCTCATAGTCAAGGTGTTTTTACGAAATATAGGCATTTTCGAGCAATTCAATAGCACAAATGTGCCATTGACAGGCGCAAGGGCTTTTCCTAGTTTTAGAACGTCGTTTAAACCTACTTTTAAAACAATGAAAAAAAACCTTCTTTTTGCACTTTTCCTTGGTTACAGCCCATTATTTGCCCAAGTTTCGGAAAAATCGTACGCAAAATTTGACTTTGTCCCAGGGGATAAGGTATTGTTTGAAGACAACTTTACGGGCGAAAGTTCTGACGAAATTCCATCGCATTGGATGATTAGCAGTGGGAAAATCGAAATCGCCAAAATTAATGGCGAATTGGTCATGGGTTTCTTGGATGCTTCCCCCAAAGCTTATCCTCGCATGGCCAAAAATAAAAACCTTATCGGTACCAGCCGATTCACTGTCGAGTTTGATTATTTGTGGCGGCACAACACCAAACCTTTTGCACAAGCCATCGGCGACGGCAACAGCGGTGGCGACAAATTACTGATTCAATTTGCTACCGACAAAGAATGGGACAGCGTACGAGAAAAACTCGGCGACTTTGAAGAAAGCATTTACCTCTATTCCATTGGTAATGTTGAGTTTAAATCTTTCAAAGGGCAATACAAGGGTGGCAAAAAAATAGCAGACAGCGAATATATTTACGAAGACCTCTGCGACAAATGGGTGCACGTTTCGATGGCAGTTACCGAAAAATCATTGAAGGTCTATCTAAACAGCGAACGCGTTTTGAACGCCCCTATCGAAAGTGGACAAGCCTTTAACATCGAGATAGTGGCCGATGGAAGTACGTACGAAATGAGTTCGCAGTTGTTCTTGAAAAATTTTCGCATTGCTGCTGGAGGCATTGACCCCTATAAAACACTAACGACCGATGGTAAATTTATCGCACGGGGCATCCATTTTGACGTTGCCAAGGCGACCATCAAACCCGAAAGCATGGGAACGCTCAATACGATGGTCGCGATGATGAAAGAACACCCCGAATTAAAATTTGAAATTGGTGGGCATACCGATGCCGATGGCAACGAAGCGGCCAATCTAAAACTATCCCAAGAAAGAGCTGATGCCGTGAAAGAAAAACTGGTTTCGCTCGGAGCAGATGGCACCAAACTTACCACCAAAGGTTACGGCAAAACCAAGCCCATTAGTGACAATACTACTTTTGAGGGAAAAGCCGAAAATCGTCGCGTAGAATTTGTAAAACTCTAAAAATCCCCCTAATCATGAAAAAACTCACTTATACAGTCATCATTTTAGTCACTTTTTCCGCCTTTCGTTTTTGGGATGATTTAGCAAAATATAAAGTCAACACGCCCGAATTTAAAGAAAAAATTGTGGAGCTTGCTGCCATGAATACCTTTCCCAGTTTTCAATTTTACATTCCAAAAGAAGTGAAAGACCTTGGCAGTAAATTGCCCGCTGCCGAACAAGCCGCCATGGCCCGTGCCGTAGGAACGTTTGCCAAAACGTACGTCAACTCCTCGGCTTTTGTCGCTGATTTAGGAAAAAGTTTGGATGCTCAAAAACAAGGTACCGACCCTAATTCGCCCGAACTAAAAGAATTCTATGCCGAAAAATACAACGAATCGCTCAGCGAAATCACCGAGACGATCAAGGCTGGAATACTCAACGACGAGTATTTTAAAGGACAACAACAGATGCTGGATGGACTAAAACCTGTCTTAGAAAAACCCAATCCGTACGGTGACACCCCCGAAGGAAAAGCCACTTACACCGCCGAAATGAAGGGCATTAAACAAATGGTGGGAGATTTGGAAGCCATGCTGGCGATTAAACCGTTGTTTCAAACCAACAAAACAGAGTTTGCCAAAAAGTATGCCACCATCCGAGCCAAATCAGAGGTCAATCAGCGCATTGGTACTATTGTAGAAAAAAATGCCGAAATCGACGGCAAGAAAAATTACAAAGCAAACATCAAAGCACAGCTTCAGCAGTTTTTGGATGAATCGACCGACGTTGATTTTGAGGCGAAGGTTGAACAAAAAAATGGTCGTAGTGAATTCGTAAACGACGACTATCGCCGCAAATCTTCTATCTGGAAACAGTGCTTTCGTATGGGTAAACCTGCGACTATGGAATTGCGTAAAATAGCCGAAGGTTGGCTCAAGGAACTATAAGGCACTCATTATGAAAACTTTATTCGTATTTTATCTAACCTTAATTGGAGTAAGTGTACAAGCACAATACGTGTGGGATGCGGTCAAAGATTCCGAAGAACGCCCGCTCAAAGAAAATAGCAGCTTGCATTATGACCAAATCAAAACCCCTACGGAGGAGGTTCTCACCAAATTGCTTTTCCAATCTAAAGGGATTGCTGTGGCGTTTTTAGATAAAAAAAATAGGAATTTTAGAATAGAGCTAGACCGAAACATCAGTAGCGCCAATGGCAGTGAGTTAACCGATTTAGCCACTCTTTTTTTCTTGAAAGGAAGTTCGTATGCCGCCGTTTACTTGTATGCAATGGCTGCCGAAAGAAACCGAATTGACACGACTATTTACCGCAATTTAGGCGTATGCCTCAAGAACATCGACGCCTATTTATTGTCGTACAAAATTTTGTTATATACCCGAAAACAAACACCTCAAAACCCTACATTACTGGCTAACCTCGGTTGGGTTGCTACTTCGGTAGGGGATTTTACAACGGGGAAAAAACACTTTGAAAATGCACTGTTAGTCGCGCCCAACCTCTACCATGCGATGAATGGTTTAGCGACGATTGCCGAAGCACGAGGCCAAAATACAGAAGCAGACCGCTGGCGTAAACTGGCTTGGTCTAAAAAAATGACATTTGCAGGTGCCATACAAAAAAAGGATGATCAGGCTAAAAAAATAGCGAAAGTCAACCAAAACGAAGGAATGAACGAAAGCACAACTTTACCCGCCGTAAACGACGTGCTTCCCCTCATAGATTACGAAGAGCGGCCTTTTGGAGGAAACGCCGCCAGTGGGCTTCATTTTCCTGAACCTCCCGCCGAATACAGTAGTAACTTGCTCAAAACGATGCAAAACGAACGGATTATTGAAGACTTTCACACTTCGTTAGTGGACGAAAATCACCAACGAATTGAGCGCGTGATGGCTTCGTTGAGTACCCTCGAAACGCAATGGCAAGAACAAGCCAAAGTAAAAGTAACTGATAATCATATCGTTGTCCCTTACCCTTATACCAAAGAGCTGGCAGCCCTTGACTATTATGAACAGCTCTTTAGCAATCGTTCCATTGCCTTCACGCGCCGTTTTAACAACGAAACAAAGGGGTCTTACTTGCAAATGAACGAAAAGTTTATGGCTGCCAAACGAGCTTACGAAACCAGTGCCCAAAAGTGCGGCGATAATGAAGGCTGCCAAGAGCAAGAGCGTAATAAGTACTGTCAAAATGTTCAAAAGTTGTTGAACAATCACCACCAGTATTTTTATTCAGCATGGCTGAGTTTGTATAAAAACACTACCAACGACATAAGGTCGTACGAGTCCAAAACCGACCGATACTTGATGGCACTCAAAAACCCCCAGCTCCATCAGTTGGCCAATAC
Source organism: Runella sp. R5_40 (assembly GCF_057652295.1). NCBI lineage: Bacteria > Pseudomonadati > Bacteroidota > Cytophagia > Cytophagales > Spirosomataceae > Runella > Runella sp. R5_40. The sequence continues at coordinate 350,950 of NZ_JBYFCH010000004.1, forward strand.
GCGCCGCAAAGAAGCCGCCCAACTGATGTACCAATATGGGTTGGCCCATGCCAGTTGGGCTACGTGGGCAAGCAATGCCGCCAATACATTTTGCGAAGTAGAAGAGAAAATTGAGGAGGACTCAGTCATTACGGAACAAGTACAACGATTGATGAGAACTCACAAGCTCGAACTTTGGGAAGATGACGACGAATGCCCCCTGCCTACGTGGAATATCGACGCGGGAGTGATAGAATCGGAAGCGAATTGCGAAAAAATCAACTTTTCAATCAATACCCCCAGCCCAGGGGTCAAAGGAACGCTCGGGTTAGAGCTAACGTGGGGAGACGATTGGGGCGAAGATGAACTCGAATTACAAGCGGGACTAAAAGCTGAAAAAGAAGTAGGTGGCTTGAGCGTAGGTGGAAAGGTCGTCGAATTTATCACCATCACTGGCAATAAAGGGATTGTGGATGCAGGTTTAAAGGGGGAAGCTACGGCTTCATTGTCGGGAAAAATTTCGACTAACGGCGGTGATTTGGGCTTAAAAAGCGAGGGGAAAATTGAATTTGGCATCTCTGCCGCCAAAGGAATTGCCCCACTCACACCTTCACAGGCCTGGAAATTTACCCCAGGAGTTGATTGACATTTATTTATTTTCAATACTATGCCTCAGAGTTCTTACCGTTTTCTTCAGCTTAAAGCGTCTTTTCTCTTTCATTGGGGAATAGTCTTCGTTTGTTTTCAGGCCCATGCCCAAGAAGGCCGCCCCGCTTTGGCCATTGAAACTGCCGAAAGCCAACGGGTGAAAAGCATTATCAAAAATGCGCTTCCACATCAGTTGGAAAATTGGGCAATCGAACGCGAATCAGATACCGACGGCGACACGTGGTTTCATAATGGTAGCGTGGGCTACAGCTCATTTTTTTCGCATGAGTTTAAAATTCGATACGTGCGTAAAAATGTAAGCGAGGATGAAAAGAACAAGTGGCGCACCATTGCCGTTGACATGGCTGGCATCCAAAAAATGATGGACGAAACGGAATGTGAAATAGACGTTTATGTAAATGCGTTCGAAAACGAGCTGACTACTCAAGGTTCCCTTCATCCCAAGCCAATACCTCCATTTCCCTTTGTGATGGTGGGTCCGCACGACGCTCGCTTGTGCATGGGAAAAGGTTGGAAAGTTGCTAAAACAACCCCGCTTGACGATGGCCAAACGCTGTATCGATTTGAGATGCCGCCCAGTTTTACCGTTCCCATGACCCAAATCCAAAGTATATTAATCTTGGTGAAAGGGTCACCGACAGTACTTGACTTTTTCTTAAAAAACACTGATTTAAAAGCACTTAAAGACTTGATGGGTGAAAATAAAATCCCTATTCCTAACCCAAGCCAAGCACCTCCGATGGAGAAAACGCTGGCAAAGCCTTTGGCAGGAACTAACGAGATTGAATTCACGCTCAACGGCGGAGATTTTAACCAGCGAACCGTTCGTTTAAAGCCATCGGTGGATAATCAGTTTGGGTATTTACGAAACAATCATCCCAATCGTGCCATTACCGAAAATGCCATCACTCGTATTTTAATTTCCGAAGACTCCGATTTTAAAACCTATACCAGTGCTGGTTTTCTGGATATTACGATTCCATTTATTCGACAAACGGGGCAGTTTGAGACCTTCCCAGGGAGTGAAAAATCTTCTTTTCGTGGAGGCATAAATTGTTGGAATGGCTGCGAATATAGCTTTGACTCCAACGGAGTTACCATCAAAATCACCAGTTATGACCCCGTAGGTGGCTTTATCGAAGGTACATTCGAAGGGGACGTTAAAGTGGGTTACAAAATCCATGAACCCATTGGCACAGACCAACAAAAACGACCCGACGCTCATATCAAAGGGCATTTTAAAGTAAGAAGGCAAAAAGATAGGTATTAATCCAAAACAATCAATATTTATGAAAAGAGTGATTTTTTTTCTCCTTTTAAGCATCTCCTTATTGGAAGTTAGAGGGCAAACTCCCGAGGGCTGGACCAAAGAAATGTGGGACGAAGTCATTGCCAGTAAAGCATTTAAGCTTTCCTTGGTTTCGGATAAGGGACTATTAGAAGCCTCTGAATCTTGTCAATTAAGCATCGACTTGTTTATTCTACCTAAAGCTAACCCCGACGACGAGACGCCTGAACTCCGCCGTAAAGGACGGACCATAAAGTTACCAAGCGGAGAAACAAGTCCTTATCGGGTAACTAACTGGCGGATTGTGGAAGGAGGTGGTCGAATTGCTTCAAACGGTCTGACTGCTTCTTACACAGCTCCCGCTGCTGCACCCGCCAACAAAAAAATGATTATATCGGTTGATTTAACCCCAACAGAGCCCAATTTGCCCAAAGTACAACTCCTTAAAACTATTTATTTTTCCCAAAACGAAACCTTTTTTACGCTACACATACCAGATATGGGCATCGTCAATGCCAAGTTTGTTACCAAACTGACAAGTATTGATAGCAAAATGCTACCCCAACAAGCGGTAAACGCCATTAAACAGAAAGGGTACTCTATCAATGGGCTTACGGCCAGCGCCATGTACATCTATGACCCAAATCAAAACCTCTCGGTCCTTCGCTTTAGCAACTTAGCCCTTGAAGCTATTGACACAGAAGACAATGGGAGTAAAAACATCGTGAACGGCAACTACCTGCTTGCCATTGCCTATCGAGGATTAGGAGCTGGTTCGTTTGATTTAAGCGCCGAAAAAAGTGGGGTCAATATGGTCGTTGGTCTTCAGCTGGGAGTAGGTTGTGGAGACACCAACGAAGATATGATTTGTGACGGAGGTGTTAGGATTACGCACGAGGACAGCACCTATATAGAAGGCTATATCAACACCATTGTGTATGCAGGGGATGCCAATGGTCAAAAAGCCCGAGGACGCCTAAATGGAAAATTCAGAGCTATGAAAGCCAATTGATTCCCAAACTCTTAGCAAGTTTTAAAAATCAAAAAACAATCAAATCACATGAAAAAAGTAATTATTTTCTTACTCCTAACAATTCCCCCAATGGGGGGCAGGGGGCTATTCGCTCAAGACCTGCGCGCTTATCAAAACTATGATTTTGTGGCAGGTGATAAAATTATTTTTTCAGATGATTTTACTGATAGTCAAGAAGGCGAATTTGGTACTCATTGGAAACTAAAAGAAGGGCAGGCAGTTGTCAATAAATCGGGGGACGAAAAAGCATTTTTTATCACAAAATTTTATACCAAGTTAGCTCCAAGGGTAAAGACGCCCACTTATTTGCCCAAAGAATACACCATCGAATTTGATGCTTATTTGGATGCGGGTTACGACAGCAACCCAGGCATTCGCATTATGCTTATGAATGGCGATGAAGCCAGCGTAACAGTAGAAACTTCTCGCGACTATACCACTTTTTATGGCCCTGGCACCCAGCTCAATGGCGATAATCCAAAGGACTTATTAGGAGATAACTTCTTCAACAAATGGATTCATTACGCTGTTGCGGTCAAGGGAGGGCAAATTAAAGTTTATGCCAACCAAAATCGGGTATTGACCGTCCCTGAGGTGGAGTTTAAAGCCACCACCTTGCTGGTCAGCGGAGATTACAGCGACGGAAAACCCATGGCTTTTAAAAATTTCAAATTGGCCGCAGGGGGAGACCAAAACTTAATTGGGAAAGCTTTTACCGACGGAAAATACATTTCGCACGGTATCAACTTCGACGTTAACAAATCAATCATCAAGCCTACCTCGATGGGGGAATTGAACGCCATTGCCAAAATATTGAAAGAAAATTCGGCCCTAAAAGTAGAAATCGGTGGACATACAGATGCTGATGGGGACGACACCAGCAACCTCAAGCTTTCAGAAGCGCGCGCCTCTTCGGTCAAGAATCAATTGATTACAATGGGCATTGACGGCAGTCGATTGAGCACCAGAGGATACGGCGAAACCAAGCCGCTCGCGCCTAACACCACTTTTGAAGGAAAAGCTGAAAACCGTCGGGTAGAGTTTGTGAAAGTCAATTAGCTTCACAAAAAATAACCATATAAGACATATAAGGGATTATAAGAAAAACTTATATGCTCTTATATGTCTTATATGGTTGCACAAAAAGGCAAGAAATTATTTCTTAGAAATACGATACAAACGCCCTTGGTCAGTCACGGCGTAGATAGCCCCGTCTTTGCCTTGTGTTACGTCACGGAAACGTTGGTATTCTTGCGAAAGAAGACGCTCCTCACCTACCACTTTGTTGTTTTCAATCACCAAACGCGCAATATGCATCCCGCTCAAACAACCCACAAATAGGTTATTTTTCCACTCAGGCATCATGTCACCGCTGTAAAACGTCATTCCGCTTGGCGATACCGATGGATCCCAATAATAAACAGGTTGCTCCATCCCTTCTTTTTGCTGAATCACCTCTCCAATCTGCTTCCCACTGTATTCGATTCCGTAAGTAATCACAGGCCAACCGTAGTTCTTACCCGACTGCACACGGTTGATTTCGTCGCCACCTCTTGGGCCAAACTCATTCGACCACAAATCGCCCGAAACAGGGTTAAATGTAAGCCCTTGCACGTTGCGGTGTCCGTACGAATACAACTCTGGTTTGGCTCCCGAAGTGCTGGCGAATGGGCCATTGGCAACGGGTTTTCCGTCAGTAGTGATGTGGACAATTTTTCCTAAACTAGAGTTCAATTGTTGCGCTTGAGGGCGGGTTACCATGTCGGAGCGCTCGCCTGTACTCACAAACAAATCGCCTTTTTTATCAAACAAAATACGGCCTCCGTAGTGAAGATTTCCCTTGTGGGCAGGCGTGGCACGGTAAATGACCGTTGCCCCTTCAATCTTTGTCTCATCGGCCGAAAGTTTTCCTTTCGCTACCGAAGTAAGCGTGCCACCGTCAAAATTTTCGGCGAACGTCCAATAGATCATTCGGTTTTTGTCAAAATTAGGGTCGATGGTAATTCCCAAAAGTCCACCCTGACCACTGGTATTTACGGCAGGAAGTCCCGTAATCGGCTTGCTCAATTCGCCGTTGGCTTTGGCAATACGTAGATTCCCCGCTTTTTCAGTGATGATTAAGCGCCCATCGGGTAAACTTTTTACGCCCCAAGGAAACGTCAAGCCTTCCGAAAGTACCTTGAACTCATACGGTGTTTGGGTTTTTACGCCACCAATTCGGGTTTGCCCAGCAAAGGCCGATTTGTAGGTAGAATTGGGAGCTTTTGTTTCAACTGGTTCAGTTTGACCCCACGAAGCGTACGCCAATGTGCCAAATACCATTGAAAAAAGTGCTGTTTTTTTCATTTGTAAGTTGTTTTTCTTTTGTTTATCAATTTAAAATTAGAACACAGATTAAACTGATACTCACTGATTAAAATCCGTTTATATCTATTTCATCCGTTCGATCTTTAGAACACTGATTTAACAGATTAAACGGGTTAGTACTGATAAAAATCTGTTTTATCCGTTCAATCTGTGTTCCATTAAATATTAGCCTAAAATTTGATTAATCTTCTGCAACTCCTCCGCCGAAAACTCCTTATTTTCAAGGCATTTCAACGAATCTGTGAGCTGTTCGGGTTTACTAACGCCCAAAATTACCGAAGTAATACGCGGGTCTTTTAGTATCCATGCCAACGCCATTTGGGCTAAGTTTTGGCCTCTTTGTTGGGCAATTTCGTTCAATTGAAGCACCTGATTAAGTTTATCTTCCGTGATACGGCCACTTTCCAACGCCCCATTTCCACGTCCCGAAGCCGCTCTTGAGTCAGACGGAATGCCCTTCAAGTACTTATTGGACAACAATCCTTGAGCCAAGGGCGAAAACGCAACGCAACCCGCGCCGTTTTGTTCCAATACATCGAGGAGGCCGTCTTCCACCCAGCGTTCAAACATCGAATATTTCGGTTGGTGCACCAAGCAAGGTGTACCCATTTCACGTAACATCTTTACAGCCTTTTCGGTTTCGGCGGCGTTGTAATTTGAGATACCCACGTAAAGCGCCTTCCCCTGACGAACAATCAAATCCAAGGCTGCCATGGTTTCTTCCAAAGGTGTTTCGGGGTCGGGGCGGTGGTGATAAAAAATATCCACGTAGTCCAAGCCCATGCGCTTCAGGCTTTGGTCGAGGCTCGATACCAAGTATTTTTTAGAACCCCATTCGCCGTATGGGCCTTGCCACATGTAATAGCCCGCTTTGGTGGTAATAATCATTTCGTCGCGGTAAGGCAGCAGGTCTTTTTTCAAAACACGACCGAACGTTTCCTCGGCTGATCCCGCAGGCGGGCCATAATTGTTGGCCAAATCAAAATGGGTAATGCCTTTATCAAACGCCAGTGTAATCATGTTTCGGGCATTTTCGAACTGGTCAATTCCGCCGAAATTGTGCCACAAGCCCAACGAAAGGGCAGGAAGTTTGATGCCACTTTTGCCGCATCGGCGGTATTCCATGGCGTCGTAACGCTGCGGAGAAGGTAAAAAAGCCATAGTGTGTTATTTTTGCGTTGATTTTAAAAACGATGCGCAAAAGTCGGGGTTCTAAGCCAAATAAAAATTGAACTAGAACAAGAAATTCTTTAAAGAAAAAATGCACTCACAACTTCATCAATATATTTCCCGCTTTGTTCAGCTTACGGAAGAAGAAGCCCAAGTGGTCGCCGACTGTTTGAAATGGAAAACTTTTCCCAAAAAAACGGTACTACTGCAAGCGGGCGATGTCTGCCATTTTGAAGCCTACGTCATTAAAGGGTGTATTCGAGAATATTTTACTGACAAAGACGGCACCGAACTCACCTTGGAGTTTGCCGTTGAAGATTGGTGGGTAAGCGATATTAGCAGTTTTGAGCACCAAACCCCCAGCCAAATGACGATTGAGGCGCTCGAAGACTGCGAGTTGTTGGTACTTTCTCGGGAATCTAAAGACGAATTGCTCCAGCGCGTCCCTAAACTGGAACGTATGTTTCGCCTGATGATTCAACGCCACTTGGCCGTTATTCAAGCCCGATTGCTCCGCACGGTATCTTATTCGGCCATGGAACAATTAGAGGAATTTTTGAAACGCTACCCAACCCTACCCAACCGCGTGCCACAGCAGTACATTGCGTCGTATTTGGGAATTACGCCCGAGTTTTTGAGCAAGTTGCGAAAGCGACAAATGACGGGTAAAAACTAACAACAGCCACCCCGCTATAGCAACACGAATAGCCAAAACTACTTCTTTTTCAGCGCATATATTCCTTTGTCGGCATATAGGGTCGCTTCTTTTAGTTTACGTTCAAACTCTTTTGACTTTTCTGCGTCTCCTTTTTGAGCATAGACCATCGCCAAAGCATGCAAGACATACGCACTCTGGGGAAATCTTTTGAGCAAATCATGGTATTTTTCAATGGCTTTTTCTGATTTCCCTTCCTTTTCGTATGCTTTTGCCATACTCATTGCCACAGGACGGGCGTATAGAGGTGGCTCACCATAGCCCAATTCTGTTTCGTTTTTGTGGGCTTGTTCCAAGATTTTCAGGGCTTCTTCCTGTTTACCTTGTTCGCTTTTTATACAGCCTTGAAGTTCCAAACTGGCCGTATTGAGCATATTTTGTAGCCATTTTTGCATGGTGCTGTCTTTGCCTGTCTGTTTTTCGTTACGCCAAAGAAAGGCATCGAGGCTGTTTGAATAGGTTATAGCTTCGTCCAGTTTATTTTTAGCAACGGCATCCATACCTTTTACAAAAAACAACAAGCCACTTTTAAAATCCATGTTCGACAGGCCGTAAACCGAGTCTTTGTCTTGTATCAATTCCAACTGGGCGGCGGCTTTGTCCCAATGCCCAAACGCCATTTCCATTTTGGCAGGCGCTAAAATGCCTTGGTTGAAAAATGTACCGTCGTATATCTTTTTACGGTCTTTGGTGATGGGCATATTTTTCAATTTTTCGGCATACCACAACGCTTCCTTGTGCCGTCCGTCGTGCACGCAATTATTTATTAAGTAATTGATATTGTGAATGTAATTCCAGTTATCTACTTCCTGAACCCCTTCGTTTTTCATGTAAGCCGAATCCACTTTTACGGCTGCCACAAACGAATCGTGGGCTTTTTTGTAATCGCCCACGCGGTTGTAAATATGCCCTGGCATGTGGACGATATGGCCTGATGTGGGGGCAAGCGAAGTCAGCATATCGGCACTTGCCAAGGCCCGTTCGGGGCAGCAATGCTCCATAATGTGAATCCAATAATGATGAAAAGCATGGTTGTTGGGTTCGGTGCGTTGTACATCTTTAAGCAAAAACTCGCTGTACATTTGTCCTTCTCTGGGCTTCATGTCGGTATCAAAGCCACTCATTTGCATCAAGGCCAAAAACAACTTGGCATCAATATCATCAGGGAATTTGTGGATAATCAATTCATATTTTCTGGCTATTTCTGGATAGGCTTTTTCTTTGAGTGAATCGGCCAAAAGTGCTAATTCAGCATACAGTTTTTCGTGTTCGTTGGCAGTTTTAAGTAATTTTCTTAACTGTTTCAATGCCATTTTTTTCTGGCTTGTCAGTACGCTATCCTCTTCGGGACCAGGGGCTTGTAGCAGCCCCCAATAGGGCATTATCGCCGTAGAATCGTGTCGAATGGCCTCTTTGAAAGCTCGGTAGGCTTCAAAATCCCAAAAATCGTGCAGTAGATTCAGCCCTTGATTAAAATACGCCTGCGTTTTGTCGGATTTGGTTTCAATCTTCATTTTTGATTGTCCAATTCCCGTCATCAATTTGGGCGACGGCAGGTTGTGGATATAGAAATTTTGCGTTCGTGAGGCTTGGATATGGGCGAGGTGATTGTGGCTGTTTTTCGTGTCGTCCACGTGGTGGTCGTGCTGGGCGTAGGCTTCCATAGTAGCTGTGATGATACAGCCAACGGTGAAGGAAAAAAGGAATACGTTTCTCATTTTTGAGTTTTTGGAAAGTTAGGGTAAAAAAGAGATTATACTACGAATCAATAAAACACCTCTGCCCAAAACCGCCCAACTGCTTGCCATACATCGGTATTGCGAGCATGATACACCGACACAAAGGAAAAAAGTATCCCAGCAACAATCGCATTAGGTTTCCAATCCCATTTTTTTTTGATGTCTATGACCCATAAATAAGACGAAATAAGTAAAGTCAAATACATTTCGTACATGATTTCGGCTGCAAAGTATCCATAAAATATCCTGCCCAAAGTAGGCGTAATCATCAGCAGTGCCGTTCCAATCATAAAACGAACATGATAAAACGTATTTTTTCGGTAAACAATAGCAAGCGCATATAAACCAATGAAGCTCAACAATTGCATGATGGTGGAGGCTTGTCCTGCTACTTCTTTTTCAATTGAGCTGTTAGGTAAGTTTTTGTAATAAGAAAATTTTAGCATCAAAAACATCGAAACAACCATCAGTGGAGCTGTGATGTAGGAAAACTTCCCGATGAAACGATGGGCCGCAAATCGCTTTTTATGAATCAAAACAGGTTGAACTACCAAAAAGAATATCCACGAGGCCATCAAAGCTCCATGAATATGATGCAGCCAAGTAAATTTTTCAAAGGTTGGAAAATACTGAATATAGAATGGGTGAAAGCCGATTTGTAAGATAATAAACAGCAATACCATACCAATGATGATGGCTTTGGTATTGACGGGCTGATTTAGTTTTTCTTGATTCATCTCTGTGTTCTCAGCAACGCCTCCCACTCTTCCTTGGAAGCCTTGGCTTTTTGGTATTCCATCAAACATAGCCACTTGCCATCGCGCTTTACCAACAGTGCTTCTAAATGCGTATAACCCTCCGAAATGAGCTTACCCGTGCTATCATGGGAAGTGAAATAAAAAATGCCCGTTTCGTGCGCGGTGGTTTCGTCACCTATTCGTTGAGAAAACCGAAACTGCACGTTGTCCAGCTGCTTTCCTTGTTTGGTATTGAGAAAACCCTGTTTCCAGCCAGCCAATGCCTTGGTCATCGGATAAGACTGCTTATTTTTTCCCGAGGTTGTCACCAAGACGGCATTTTCGTGGCAAGTGGCTTTGTACCCCTCAAAATCACCTTCTTTGACCGTTCGGGATATTTCTGTCCAATAGCTCTTGTCTATTTCTGATATGCGAAGCTGGTCTGCTGCCGATTGGGCAATCGTTTTGGTGACTGTTAGAAAAGTAAAAAGTAAGGTTGACAAAAAAAGGAAGTTCGTGTTCATTGTTGGGATTGGTTTTTAGATTAAAGATAGTAAAAATATCATGGGAGCATTTCACTGTTTCTTACTCTCCTCTGCATAATCAAACACCAAATTGCAAAAAGTAATCACGCCTAATTTAAAGGCAGTATCATCAATCATAAACTGGGGTGTATGATGAGGCCCTGCCGTTTTGGGGTCTTTTCCTTTGGACATACCACCTAAGCGAAAGAACAAGCCAGGCACTTTTTGGGCATAAAACGAAAAATCCTCTGAGCCCGTAACCGATGGAATCAAAAGTACATTTTCTACTCCTGCCGATTTTTGTAAAGAAGCTAACATAGATTTTGTCAGTGCTACATCGTTAAAGGTAACAGGATAACGAATCGTATAAGGTAGTTCCACCACTGCTGTTGCACCTGCTGCTTCGGCAGTTTTCTCGGCTACTTGCCTAACACGGTTAAAAATCAACTCCTCGTCTTCGTTGCTTAAAGTTCTAACTGTACCCAACATCTCTACTTGTTCTGGAATAATATTCCCCCTATTTCCCCCATTGATAGCACCAATCGTAACTACTGCGGCATTGTCGGTAAGTTTTATGTTTCGACTGACAATCTGTTGAAGACTGACCACGATTTGAGAAGCTACCAAAATGGGGTCAACAGAAAGCCATGGATAAGCTCCATGACTGGGTTTGCCTTTTACCGTAATTTTAAAATCAGAAGCTCCTGCCATAAATCCAGCGGGACGATAAGAAAGACTACCGACTTCCAATTGGGAGTTTATATGCAAGCCAAAAATTGCCTCTACTTTTGGGTTTTCCAGCACACCTTCTTTCACCATCAAGTAGGCTCCGCCTTCTTCACCGTTTGGTGCACCTTCTTCTGCTGGCTGAAAAATAAATTTGACGGTGCCTTTTAAGTCCTTTTTCATGCTGGCCAATACTTCAGCGACACCCATCAATATGGCTACGTGAGCGTCATGTCCGCAGGCGTGCATGACGCTGGTTTCTTTTCCGTTATACATGGTTTTTACTTTGGAGGCAAAGGGCAACCCGTTTTTTTCTTCTACGGGTAGGGCATCCATATCCGCTCTCAATGCAATCACAGGACCCGCTTTATCGCCTTTTAAAATACCTACCACACCCGTAACACCCACTTTTGTTTTTACTTCTATGCCCAGTGATTGTAAATGCTTGGCAATGAGTTCGGCAGTACGAACCTCTCGGTTTCCCAATTCGGGATTTTGGTGAATATCGTGTCGCCAAGCAATGACTTTTTGCTCAACTTTGTCGGCGCTTTTGGCAATGAGTTCGCTATAATTGCTTGACTGTCCTGACGCAAAAAAGACATTGAACAATGCAATGATGAAGAAGGTTAATTTTTTCATTTTAAAAGTTGATAGTTTGGTTAGGTTTAGCAGCCGAATTCGCTGGTATAATATACAGAGTAATTTAAAATCATTAGAAGAACAACTTTCAACCTTTTGATATTCACCGCTTCATCGGCTGTACCTTCCAATACGTCAGACTCCGCCACAGCCATTCGAGTGGGCCAAAAAGAAAGTATTTTAGCCAAATTGGACCGATAATCAACTGAAAAGCCCAAATAGCAAGTACCACGATGTAAATTTGATAAAACGCCAATTCAGCGTAGTAATTCAGGCCGTATCCAAAAAAGAAAAGTGTACAAATCACCGAATGCGAAATGTAATTGGTAAATGCCATACGCCCTACCGCCACCAAACGGTTCATCAAGCCTTGTATCACACCCGATTTGTAGAGCAAAATTAGCGCTGCGGCATGAGCCATCACCAGCAAAATCCGCTGAAAAGGGTAAATCAAATTAACCCAGTTAATGGGTACTTCTTCCATACGAGCAAGATTGGCTTCAAGCGTAGAGAAATGATGAAACGCATAATAATTGCTATAAATCACCAAGGGTAACCCAAACCCGTAGCCAATTTTGGCAACTGTCCAATATTCTTTGTTTGACCACGCTCCCGTCAGAAAACCCCATTTGAAAAGTGCTAAACCCAACAGCATTAATGCCAGCGAATCCCAAATTTCAAAAGGCAAGTACTTGGTCTGAATATCCAGCGCAATGGGCCGCAAATAACCCGCAACGGTACTGTAATCTGACTTCATCTTTTTGGTGTTGGCTTTCGCATCTTCGCGATTAGGAATCATCGTTTTCTCAATCTCACGCCATTCGGTCAGCGCTTTTGTTTGAGTAGCGGTCAGGGTTTTGTTCTCACTTTTGGCTTTGGTGGCTTCGGAGTAGGCGATGCGCTTTTCACGAATGTCTTGGTACTGAATGGTACCCGCCACAAAACTAGCCACTGCCACAAGGGGCACCGCCCACACCAAGTATCGGGGTGGCACGTTGCGAAACAAATACAAAATCATTCCACAAACGGCGTAGAGGTACAAAATCTCGCCAATCCATAATATGAGGTGTGAATGAATGAGGCCAAAAATCAACAACCAAAACATGCGACGGTAATACAGCCAATGCACTGACGTACCTTTACCGCTTTTGTTAGCAACAAAAAGCAAGACACCCGCTCCAAAAACCATCCCAAACATGGCTCGCATCTTGCCTTCAAAGAACACTCCAATGAATTGATAAAGCCAAAAATTGAAACTATCAGGGTCATTTTTGAATGCCTCAAAAGAATAATCGGCCATCGAAAAGCCTGGAATATTCATCATTAAAATACCCAACAACGCAAAGCCTCGTAACATATCAATGAGGGAAATACGGCTGGTTTCTGGCACAGGTGCAGCAACGCTGGAAGGCGTGAGTTTTTCCATGGGTTATGAACGTTTGACGAGAAATAGAGTTTAGGTATGAAAAAGTACGTAATTTTTTGCTCATCAAAAAATTAAAAAAAATCCCTTGCAAGAGACAAGCTCCTACAAGGGAAATAAATCGGGGTTACGTGAAGGCGTTTGGCTTGTCGGTTATTCGTATAATTCAAACATTGCTTCAATTTCTACGGGAATGTTGTCGGGTAACGTGCCCATTCCAACCGCGCTCCTTACACCAATGCCGTGTTCGGTGCCCCACACTTGGGCAAATAACTCACTGCATCCATTGATGACGTACGGATGGCGCAAAAAATCGGACGTGCAGTTCACCATTCCCAATACTTTCATTACCCGTTTTACACGGTTCAATGAACCCACGTGCGTTTTGATGGTTGAAAGCATGGTGAGCCCCACTTGACGGGCGGCTAATTTGGCTTGTTCCATGTCTAACTCCTCACCTACCCGCCCGATTATCAAGCTTTTATCGTCTTGTACTGGCCCGTGTCCCGAGAGAAACAAGTACTTTCCATCAATCAAATAAGGCTTATAGACGCCCAGCGGTGCGGGTGCTGGTGGTAACGATAATTCGAGGGCTGCAAACGCCTCTTCGGGGCTCAATGTTTCAATCACTGTCATGTTGTTGATTACTTTTTTGAATTACTGTTTATCCCACCAAACGCGCGTCAACAAATCGTCCGCTCCTTGGCGTTGAACGGCCTCATTGTACGAAGCTATGTTTAGTGTTTGTTCTAAAACTGGGTACAAGAATCGACGGAAAATCTTACCCCCCGTGGCATTTCCTGGATATACGTTTGGTACCAACGCAGGGTAGCCCGTGCGACGGTAGTTGTTGTAAACCTCCTGAGCATCGGGGAAAATACCCGCCCAAAACTGGTAATAAATTTGCTCAGTTTGTTCGGCCACCGTTCCCGATGTTTTCAACGCATGAGCCGTGATATAGCTGTCAATGCGGGCTTTGTCGATGACGTTGGTGACACCACTGATTAAATCCCACTGCTGCATGGCGGCACGAATACCTGTCTCGTATAGAGCAGCAGCCGTTTCGGTTTTATACCAACCTTTGATAGCTGCCTCCGCCAACAAAAAGTTAGACTCTGCGACGGTAAACAACAACAAAGGCGCATCTACTTTCAACACCGTCGTTTGCTTCGGTTCAGAATACGTTATAAAATCGGAAGGCTTGGTTCCGTTGATGGTGGCAGGTAGTCCTTTTTGAATGCTCTCATCCGAACTGGCAGCTCCATTGACATATACCACCGACAACACGCCTAGACGCGGATCTTTATTGGTTTTCAAGGAGTTAATAAATACATCTTGGTATTTTCCGCCTTCGGTGTTGTTTGTTCCATCGGCACGGAGGTAGTTGTCGTTCAGCAATTGCCACGCGATTGGATTTTTGTTGATATTTTGACCCGAAGCCAAGTAACTCACTTTGGCAATGTCGGCATAGTCACGAATCACTCCACCCGCGATGGCTTTTGTCACCCAGCTCTGCGAGGCAGCCGCGTCCACTTTCGACAAACGCATTCCCAAACGTAACATGAGCGAATACGCAAACTTTTTCCATTTCGTACTATTGCCTTGATAAATCAAATCTGAATTACCGAAGGTTGTGGTGTTTGAAGCATCAAATGAATTGGCTGCCGTTTCCAACTCTTTCAACATATCGGCATAAATCGCACTTTGAGCGTCGTATTTGGGCTGGAATATCGAAAGGTTGTAGCCCTGTGCTGCTTCCGAGTACGGAATATCGCCATACAAATCAGTCAGGCGACTGTAACAAAACACGCGCCAAATACGCGCTGCGGCATAAAGATTTACCTTGGTGGGGTCATCTTTTACTGCCTTGATGACCTCACCGATTTGGTTGATTTGAGTAGGGTAAGAATTACTAAAAACACCACCCGTGGCATTTACTTGCGAAGCGGTGTATTTTGAACCAAAGCCTTCCACGTCGTTGTAGCTGGTGGTGTATTGCATCAATCCAAACAACAAACTGCCTTTGTTTCCGCTGTTGGCAGCTCCGTCGTAGATAGCTTTGCTAAAAATGTAAGGGGTCGTCGGCACCGAAACCGCATTGGGGTTAGTGTTGATTTCGACAAAATCTTTATCGCACGAAGCAAGGAGAACCATGCTACTCAATGCGAAAATGGGGAGTTTATATCTTGACAATAACTGTTTCATTTTCTTGTACTTGGGTTAAAATTTCAGGTTCAAGTTAATCCCGTACGAGCGTGTACGCGGCAAGCCAATCGACTCAATTCCTTGAGCAGAACCGTTGGTCAGTCCTTGTTCTGGGTCAAAGTTGTCAGTCTTCTTAAAGAGAATCAACAAATTACGGCCCACCAACGACACACTTGCCGATTTTACGCCTACTGCTTTCAGTAGCCCCGCAGGTAAGTTGTACGAAACGATGATTTGGCGTAGCTTAACAAAACTTGCGTCGTGGACAAATAGCTCCGTATAACGGTTCAAGTTGTTGTAGTAAGCACTGCGTAAGTTAGCCACAGGAACGGTGTGGGCATACGCATCGCCTTTGGCCGTTACCCCTTTCAAAGCCAATCCATTTTCTCGTCCTGGCAAGGTAGATTTCATCAAACCCAAACGCGTAGCATACACCTCCATCACGGAGAAAATACTACCGCCAAATTTTCCGTCCACCAAGGCATCGAACGTAAAGTTTTTATACTTAAAGGTATTGGTCAAGCCCATCGTATAAGGATGTACGCCATTTCCTAAGTACTGGTTGTTGTCGGTTTGCAACGGAAGGTTTGAGTTGGTATCGTAAATGATGTTCCCTGCCGCATCCTTCTTCATGCGGTATCCATAAATTCCGCCAAAAGGCATTCCTACTTGGTTGTTGATAAACGCATTACCGTTGGCTGAGTTTCCAATGGAGAAGGTCGAAATTCCGTCGGCCAGTTTTAAGACTTCACTTTTGTTATAGGCAAAATTGAAGCTTGTATTCCACGAAAAGTTGGCTGATTTGATCGGAGTTCCTTCAATCAACAACTCAATCCCTTTGTTGCTCAACTCTCCTGAGTTCAAAATCGCACTCGTATAACCCGAAGCCCCTGAAATAGGGACACTTACGATGTCGTTGGTTGATTTTTTGTTGTAAACAGCCGCGTCGATGTTGATTCGTCCGCCAAACAAACGCGTTGTAAAACCAAACTCAGTCGTGGTAGAAGTAAACGGTTTAAGCTCGGCATTGGTGATAGAATTGGAGCTTACATTTTGCAAGGGCACCGAACTGGCACTTGGCACGCTACTATAGGCAAGGTTGATAGCGTAAGGATCAGGACCTCCACCACCTACTTGCGCCCACGAAGCCCGCAATTTTAAGAAATCCACGGCATCGGGCATTTTAACAATATCTGAAAGCATCAAACTTGTCCCAACGCTTGGGTAAAAAATACGGTTATTTTTTGGACTCAAAGTCGAAAACCAGTCTTGACGACCCGACAATGTCACAAACCAGCTATTTTTCAAATCCAAATCCACCGACCCAAACACCGAATTGGTCTTAATTTTACTGGCAACAGGTGTAGCAATGGACGTTGCTAAGTTTGAATAACTGTAGAAATACGGAATGGTATAACCTTGGCCAAAGAAATCAAACTGGTTGTTTTCAAATTGGCGCGTATTGGCCCCCGCCAACGCCGACAAACCAATCGACTCCCCAAAACGGGTATTATACGATGCCGTAACCATGCTGTTGGTCTCGGATACATCCGACTTGATGCCGTCGTACTGCCCTTGCGGAATGTACTGTCCGCCCGTTGGCATGATACTCGTGAAATTATAATTGTAAAAATCGCGCGTAGTCGTTGCCTTCAGCGTGAGGTTTTTTAAGAGGTCGTACGACACCGACGCTTGCCCAATAAATCGGTCTTTGGTATCGGTCTGTTTGAACTTATTGATAAAGAAATACCCGTTGGTCACAATTCCTGCGTCATTCCAGAAAATTTCGTTTCCGTTGGCATCATGACCTGGATTCAGCCAGCGAACGTCCACCGTATTGGCTACTTCATAAGCCATCCAGTTGGGGTTTCCGAGGGCATCTCCCGCAATCGGGCGGTTGTGTCCCTGTTCACGATTATACTGCATCACAGCCTCAGCGCGAAGGCGACTACTTAAATTGGCAGAGACGCTCAAGTTGGCCGATTTGCGGTTATACGTGTTGGACGGCAACACGCTTTTAGCATCCAAATCAGACACAGATAAACGATACACGACTGCATCGTTTCCACCCGACAGCGCAATGGAGTTGGTGAGGTTAATGCCCGTTTGGTAGAAATTTTTCAAGTTATTTTTTTGGGCAACGTACGGGTGCGTTTTTCCGTCGGCGGCTACATAATCGGTAGAACCATCAATTTTTGACCCAAACGAACGACGACCCGTAGCCTGTGCCTGAGCGAGTGTGGTAGGTTTTACGCCACCGTCGCCTTGGCCGTATTCGTACTGAAAATCAGGGAATACCGATACGTTTTCCATCGTAAAAGTACCGTTATACTCTACCCCAACTCCCTTTTGAGATTTCCCTTTTTTGGTGGTAATCAAGATAACCCCATTGGCTCCCCGAGAACCGTACAGTGCCGCCGCAGCGCCGCCTTTGAGCACCGTCATCGACTCAATATCGTCGGGATTGATGGCGGCAATCCCATCCCCACGGTCAGTACCTGCTTTTGTCCCCAAGCCATTGACCAACGAGCTTCCACCCGGCACACTGTTATCAATCGGCATCCCGTTGATTACGTACAAAGGTTGGCTATTTCCTGTCAATGAACCATTTCCACGAATTACGACACGACTAGATCCGCCTGGCCCCGTCGATAAACCTGTGGCATTGACCCCCGCAATTTTTCCCGTCAGGGCATTGGCAACGTTGTTTTCGCGCGCTTGCGTAAAACCCGTCCCCGCAATCTCGGTGACCGAATACGACACCGCTTTTTTATCCTTTTTAATACCAAGGGCAGTGACAACCACTTCCGCAAGTTCTTGCGCACTTTCTTTAAGTTGCACTGTAACAGACGTTTGCGAAGGGCTAAGGGTTAGTTCGTAGGGTTCATAACCAATAAAACTCACCACAATAGTTACGTTTGTGGTATTTAGTGCTTCGGGAAGGGTTAATTTAAAGTTACCCTCTGCATCGGTACTTGTACCAATTCGCTGATTTCCTTTCACAATTACCGAAGCACCCACCACGGGCGTTGCGTCTTTTGCGGACACTACAGTCCCCTTTAGCTCACCAATAGCCGCAAATTTTGCAGCATTTTGCAAATTTACCTTTCCACTCCCATGTGCATCGGAAGGGACAAAAGGGCTAAAAGTCAAGCACCCTGCCAGCGAAAGCCACAGATAGCGTTGATTTTGCTTCATAAGTCGATTTTTTTTCATATAGAGTTAAAACAGTTTGATAAGAACAAGGTGTTAGTAGTAATAGCGTTAAATATTCGCAATATTTGCACAATGTTAAAAGATTATTATTTATTTACCGCAAAATTTGCAATTAAATTTTACCAAATCCCGCATAGTGCGTATTTTTACTTACTATTTTTGCTGTTTTTGCAATATTCTAGTTAAAGCTTTAGTAGCCATTTAGAATTTTGCCTATCTTTGTATCGTACAATCGTTTGTTAATTTTTTGCAATAAAATGCCTGTCAATCTGCTTAAAAAAGAGCGGAAGGACCTGATTTTAAAAGAAATCAACGTCCATACGCGTATTTCGTTAAATGAGTTAGTGGATAAACTCAATGTCTCAGAGGATACTGTTAGAAGAGACATAAATGAGCTTTCGGAAGAGGGAGAAATTATTAAGATTCGGGGAGGCGCCATGTCCAAGGCTTACCACCATACCTCCAATCTCAAAGAGACCTACGCACATTCTCAGAAGGAAATTATTGGCCGCAAAACGCTCAATTTACTGAAGGAAGGAATGTTGGTCATCATTGGCGGCGGAACCACCATCCGCGAATTTGTCAAGCTCATTCCCGATGATTTTTCGGCAACGTTCATGACGGTTAACCCGCTCACTGCTGTGGAGTTGCTGGACAAACCTAACCTTGAAATTATCCTGATTGGAGGTCAATTGTCGCGCTACAGCCAGATGTCAGTTGGTGGTGAAGTACATCACCGACTTTCGGAGATGAAAGCCGACCTGTGTATTATTGGTACCAACGCCATTGATGTACAAACGGGTTTAACGGATTCTGACTGGGAAACCGTACAGGTGAAGAAAGCCATGATGAAAGCCTCTGACAAGGTGGCGATTTTGGCAATTTCAGAAAAATTAAATTCGGTAATGAAGATGAAAATCGCCGATTTGGACGAAATTGACTACCTCATCACCGAACTTCCCGCCGATGCGGCTATGATGGCGGCGTACCAAAATAGCAAATTGAAGGTGTTGTAGAAGGGGGAGTTTTAGACTGATTTTTAAGTAAACAACGATGATATTCTATCATTCTTTGTCAATTTTATACATTCTTCCCCCGTCGGTAATCGCATAAAGCGCACCATCCGTTCCTTGGGTAAGGTCCCGAAACCGTTGTCCTTCAGAAGTAAGAAGCCGCTCTTCTCCCGTGACTTTATTGTTGGCAATGACCAGTCTGGCAATGTGTTGACCACTCAACGCACCTACAAAAAGGCTGTTTTGCCATTCGGGAATGCGATTGCCTTGGTAGAAAGTCATGCCGCTGGGAGATATAACAGGATCCCAATAATAAACGGGCTGTTCCATTCCATTCTGTTGTTGAATGCCCGAACCAATGGTTTGTCCACCGTATTCGATACCATACGTAATGGTAGGCCAACCGTAATTTGCTCCTGGCAGCACTCGATTAATTTCATCCCCGCCCCGTGGTCCATGTTCGCTTTGCCACAACTCTCCCGTCGTTGGATGCAGCGCAATGCCTTGCGGATTTCGGTGACCAATGCTAAATAGTTCAGGCAAAGCCCCTGTTCCGTTAAATGTTGGATTGCCCGAGGCAGCTGCACCATCGGTTGTGATGCGAACGATTTTCCCCAACGCCCCCGAAACCGATTGCGACAGCGGACGGGTAGCTAAGTTAGAGCGTTCGCCCGTACTGACTAGTAAATGTCCCGTTTTATCAAACAAAATGCGGCCACCATAATGCAAGGTACTGTTTGCCGCAGGATTTGCTCGGTAAATGATGGTTGCATTTTCGATGGCCGTCTCGCCCGCTGCTAATTTTCCTTTTGCCACAGCGGTGACAGTTCCCCCCGTTACATTTTCCGAGAATACCCAATAAACCATTCGGTCGGTGGCAAACGACGGCGAAACGCATACCCCAAGCAAGCCCCCCTGCCCGCCTGCGTTGACGGCTGGAATACCCGTGATAGGCGCGCTGACCGTTCCCGAAGCCGTAACGATTCGCATTCTTCCCGATTTTTCGGTGACCAACAATCGTCCATCGGGCAGCGGAATAATGCCCCAAGGCGCACTAAGCGAAGACGTCAGAAGGGTAGCTTTATAAGGCGTAGTGGTTTTCACTCCTCCAACCCGAGTTTGTCCCAAAAAAGCGGGTTGATAGCTCGTATTGGCAGGATTGGTTTCAACGGGTTGCGAAGCGACGGGAAGTTCGGGCTCGGGTACAGTCGTAGTGCTTCCGTCATTACTTTGTTTTTCGGCACAAGCAGCTAATAAACTGAGAGTTATAACAATGATAGCGAGTGGTGTGGTGTTTTTCATGTTCGTTAATTTTAAAGTAAAACCAGAATCATGTTTTGGTATAGTAACGATAGTAACGACGAGCTTGTTTGATTTAGTGATTAGAAAGGAGGGAAATTATACGATTTCAATCATTCCTTCACCTCAAAACTCACCTTCACCTCCCCCGCTCCAAGTGCCGCTTGGAGTCCTGTTATATCATCAATTTTACCGATTTTGGTGTAACTGTAGGAGGTAGAAAATCCTTTGTAGAACAACACTAATGTGCGAGAACCGTACAGCATCAAATCACCTACCTGAATACTCGACGGAACAGAGGCGTTGGTTGGCAAGGTCGTTGGCAAATCGGCGTATTTTTCGTTATTATTCAACTCTAACATATTAATAGCCAACGGCAATTGAGCAACAAAAGCCTTGGACGTGGCATTATCTGCAAGGGTTGCCGTGAAGGTTTTATTACCGATTTTTACATTGATTTTATTCTTCATATTCAACTCAATTGAGGGGCTGATTGTAGATTGATTTTCTTTTTGACAAAAGGCCAACAATAGGCTCATTGTCAATAACAAGAAAGGATTAAATTTTATCATAGAGTTCAGTTTCGTTTGATGATTCTCTTGAAATTATAATTCAACGTTACGTTCCACATAAAATCCTTATTACCTGGGACATTTGATTTGAATGTTTGGTTGATGGTAGATTGTAAACTAATAGGCGACTTTTGGTTCGACACACTTACCGTGAGGGTAAAGTAATCACCTCGATAGCCATCGGTATGCAAGAAAAAGATGGTAGGGAATAGGTTTAATCGAAAGTTCTGGCTCAATTTGAGATTAGTAAAACTGGTATTCAGAAACAATACCCTCGTGAGCTGTGGCCCATGCTTTTGTAAAGCGTTTCCTTGTAAATACGTAGCACTTACCCCAACGTGGGGCGTGATTTGGTAACTCGGCACAACCTCAAACGCAAGAAATCGTAGCATTTCGGTTATTTCGGTAGTTTTGCCGTTTTCGGTGTCTAGTCGTTTTATAAGCGTAAAAGCGGGATGTGTTCCTACCCTAAAACCAAACTTTTTCTGGTCAATCAATTTATAGCGAAACCACCAGAGAAAACCGCCATTTTTGGCATCCAAAGCCACCCGAATGTCAGGGTCGAAACTAAATCTTTTTTTGCGAAACGATAACGTACTTACAATGGCTGGGCTATTCAGCGAAAACGAAGGTATAATAGAAAACCCATTGTTGGTTAAACCCACCGATCCCGAAAAAGTAGCGGTCTTGTTAGTGCTATCGGGCGTTTGTCCGATGCTAAGTAAAGAGGTTAAAATAAATAGAAACAGAAAAAGAAAATTCGTTAAACAATTCATTGACAGGTATTTATTTATTTTTTGCAAAGTTAGCGTGAGCATTTAGGATAACTTTTATACATTTCACTGTTTTACCTACCAATTTTACCGATGGTATTCCAATTCAACATTTAAGGATGTAGATTTGGTAAAAAAATACCAAGCCGATGATTATTTATGATAGCATAAAAACCTATAATGAAACCTTCAATCACCCTACTTTACACCCGCTCATCAGTGTGCTGGATTTGAGCAAAGGCAACCCTTTGAAGCGAGACAAATTTCGAATGGATTTCTATGCCATCATCATCAAAGACAGCAAATGTGGCGACTTACGATATGGCTTGAGGTACTATGATTATGACGAAGGAAGCATTATTTTTTTTGCTCCAGGGCAAATTACTACCTCCGAACCCGAAGGCGAATGGCATCAACCCTATGGCCTTGCCCTTATTTTTCATCCCGATTTAATCAAAGGAACGAGCTTAGGCAAGCAAATTCACGAATACACCTTTTTTAACTACGATTCTTACGAAGCACTGCACGTTTCGGAGAAAGAAAGAAACTTGGTGGATATTTGTTTTGCAAATATTGAATTGGAAATCAAGCAAAATATGGATGCCCACAGCAAAAAACTCATCGTGGCCAACATTGAATTGTTATTGAAATATTGTAGCCGTTTCTACGACCGCCAATTCATCACGCGGGAACACGTAAATCACGGAATTATCGAACAATTTGAGCAAAAACTAAATGAATATTTTCAAGGTGAAGAACTAAAATTCAACGGCTTACCTTCGGTGGCATACTTTGCCAATGAATTACATCTCTCTGCCAATTATTTTGGTGATTTGGTAAAAAAACAAACAGGTAAAACAGCTTTAGAATACATACAGCTTCGCTTGATAGATTTAGCCAAAGAACGCATCTTCGACAACAGCAAATCGGTGAGCGAAATAGCCTACGAGTTGGGTTTCAAATATCCGCAGCATTTTACCCGATTTTTTAAGCAAAAAGTGGGGGTAAGTCCTGTGGAGTATCGAGGGTTGAATTAAAGTTAGCTAAAGTCAAATAAAAACTGCCGCAACGTGAGGTGATGAATCCCTTTGTAGGTATTGGTCGTAGCAAAGCTATTTTGACTAATAACGTATTTTGGGTAGTTATCATTGATAAGCAGTAGGTTACCAAATTCTCGGTCAATAGTAGCTTGTTCGTGGAGTAAGTACGCAACTTGAAAATAACTTATTTCCTGATTTTTAGTGGCGATAAAATCTATTTCTTTATCGGTCCAGGCCCCTGTTTTTACGTCATAACCACTTGATTTTAAGTGATTAAACACTACATTTTCATACACCTTTTGAATATCTTTTGGGGAGAAACCAACAATATTGTTTCGGATACCGATATCCTCAAAGTAGTACTTTTCGCCCACTTCAAAGATTCGTTTACCATTTATATCTTGTCTTTTTACTTTACGTACAATAAACGCATCTACCAAAAATTTGAGATAATCAATTACCGTATTGATGGATATTTGTATTTGCTGTGATTTGAGATAGTCACTGATTTTTTTTGCAGAAAGTTGACTCCCTACGTTGTCGGCAATGTAGTTGACCAAGTTTTCCAAAAAAGCCACATTTCGTATTTGATTACGTTTGATGATGTCTCTGTACAAAATCGAATTATAGATATTTTGTAAGTATTCACGCTTTATTCTGCTATCTTCTGGTAGTATTGAAAGACCTGCCAATCCCCCAAATTGTAAGAATTTCTCAAAATTAATTTCATTGTTTTCGGCTTCATTGAGTTCTAAAAACTCTCGATAGTCCAACGGAAACACTTCTATTTCAATAAGGCGACCACTGAGTAGGGTAGCCAATTCGCTCGAAAGCAGATTAGCATTACTTCCTGTGACATAAATATCAACATTGGGTCTTTTGTAAAAATTACGTAGCGATTTCTCAAAATCTTTTATCTCTTGCACCTCATCAATAATAATAGCTACGTTTGATTGAGTTGTGTTGGCTATGATGTAATCGTTGAGGGATCGGTAGTCAATAATGGCATCAAATTCATAGTTTTCTTTGTCAATATAAATCACCTGCACACCACTTGCCGAAAGTTCGTCGGCAATCATTTGTAGCAAAAAACTCTTCCCTACCCGCCGCTGACCTAACAGCACCTTTATAAGCGGCTTATTGATATAAGGTCTAATTTGCTGGAGGTATTTTTCTCGTCTAAGTACTTTCATTATAATAAAACTTTACTGTAAAAGTAAATTAATTTTCACTATAATGAAAACAACTCCAAGTTAGGTTTCAAATATCCACAAATTTTTACTCAATTTTTTAATCGCACAGCGCAAAGTCACAGCGCCAACCTCTGCGGCTTTGCGCTGTGCGTGCATAAAAATCTCGCTACACCTCAATCACAGGCACTTCGCCTTCCACAATTAGCTTGCCTTCCGTGACTGATTGAATGTATTCGACCGTAATGCCAGGGGCTATTTCGAGCAGTTTGAAGCCTCCCTCGGGCACTACTTCAAAAACCCCGAGTTCGGTCACAATTTTTTTGACGCAGCCGATGCCCGTCAGCGGCAACGTGCAGCGTTTCAACAATTTAGATTCTCCTGCTTTATTGACGTGCTGCATGGCTACAATGATGTTTTTGGCCGAAGCTACCAAGTCCATCGCGCCACCCATCCCTTTTACCATTTTACCAGGAATTTTCCAGTTGGCGATGTCTCCGTTTTCGGCCACTTCCATGGCACCCAAAATCGTCAAGTCCACGTGCTCGCCGCGAATCATGGCAAAACTCTCCGCCGAACTGAATAACGACGAACCCGCTTGCATGGTCACGGTTTGTTTGCCTGCGTTGATGAGGTCTGCATCCACGTTTTCTTCGGTCGGGAATGGGCCAATACCCAACAAACCATTTTCGGATTGAAGCACTACGTTGATGCCTTCGGGGATATAATTGGCAACTAACGTGGGGATTCCAATGCCTAAATTGACGTAATAGCCATCGCGGAGTTCTTTGGCGATGCGTTTGGCGATGCCGAATTTGTCTAACCCCACCCCTTCCCTTCGCACCGGCGAACCGCCCTGTAGGGAGGGAGTTAGAGCTTCCTTTTCAGAAGTTGGAATACTGACGATCCGTTGCTCTATCCGTTTTTCGTAATTTTTCCCTTCAAAAATCCGCTGCACATAAATTCCTGGAACGTGAATTTCGTTGGGGTCAAGTTCCCCCGCAGGAACAAGCTCTTCCACTTCGGCAATGCAAATACTCCCCGCTGCGGCCATCATAGGGTTGAAATTGCGAGCGGTGCCCCTAAAGACCAAATTCCCAGAAGTATCTCCTTTCCAAGCCTTCACAATCGAAAAATCGGCGCGTAACCACGATTCAAGCAAGTATTTTTTTCCGTTAAACTCTCGTACTTCTTTGCCTTCGGCTACTTCGGTGCCTACACCTGCGGGGGTAAAAAACGCAGGAATTCCTGCCCCCCCAGCCCGTACACGTTCGGCCAATGTTCCTTGGGGAATCAGTTCCACTTCCAACTCACCTGAAAGCAATTGCCGTTCAAATTCCTTATTTTCACCAACATACGACGAAATCATCTTTTTAACCTGTCGCTGCTGAAGCATCAAGCCAATTCCAAAGGTATCAACTCCCGCATTGTTGGAAATGCAGGTCAGTTCTTTCACTCCTTTCTCTACCAATGCTGAAATGCAGTTTTCGGGAATACCGCACAGGCCAAATCCTCCAAGCATTAATATCGCTCCGTCTTTTATATCTGCCACGGCCTCAGCCGCACCACTTATTACTTTATTTATCATGGTTTAGTCTTAGTTAATCTGTTTATGGATACAATTGGGTCTGACTATCGTCTGACCCTGTCTTGGCTCACGGTCAGACGGTAGTCAGACCGATACCATTGATTGTTAAACGAACCACGAATGGCGTTAGTTTATTTTATAGACCTGAATCAGCACTTTATCGGGCTTACGAATTCCCGTTGCTACAAACACCGATTGAGACAGCCATACATACTTGGGGTCGGCGGTTTCAAATACGGGAATGGAGCGAAAATAATACTCCGACGGATCAACTTCCTTTCCTTCCGACAAACGTTTCATCACCTCCGCAGGCCCTCGTCGAAGTCCTTGATTGACAATCGTAATTAAGGCCCCATCATCGGTTTGAAGCACATAACGGGCATCCAACTCCGCTACCCCATCCGTACGAATTACCTGCCAATCGTATCCTCCTGCTTGAATCTTTCCTTTGATGGCAGGGCCCTCAAACGTTCCGCCCATGATAGGAATCATACGACGATTGCCACGGTGAGTATCACCCATAAATTGTATATCGGCAACCTCTACCCTCAATTCAAAAGCAAATTCTAATTCCATCTTTATTTTTTGTTCAAAGTCCTATTCCGCCCTGTATTCATTCACTTTTTCAGTTTTAAATTTCTCGGTTTTACAGTTTTTCGGTTCCATTATCCTTTCCGATTTAGTGTCTGAACATCAAAACCCGCTATTTTTTTATAGTGATCCATGACTTGCTCCAGTTCCTCATGCGGGACTTCATCGGGGGTAAACCCTTGTGGAAAACGCTCTTCCATCATATCCATAATTTGGTCGGGGCCTTTGGCGCGGTTTTGCAGCACCACTTTTGCGGCGGCAGGAACTCGTTCTTGGTCATAAGCCTCTAACGCCTCCAATGGATTTTCAAATTTGAGCAAACATTCCATCAGATAATCAGCATCTAAAATCGCTTGCGATGCTCCGTTTGAACCAATTGGGTACATCGGGTGGGCCGCATCGCCCAAAAGGGTTACACGCCCAAACGTCCAGCGGTCGAGCGGGTTACGGTCGCTCATTGGAAACTCATACA
Source organism: Runella sp. R5_40 (assembly GCF_057652295.1). Taxonomy (NCBI): domain Bacteria; kingdom Pseudomonadati; phylum Bacteroidota; class Cytophagia; order Cytophagales; family Spirosomataceae; genus Runella; species Runella sp. R5_40. Next base: position 377,918 of record NZ_JBYFCH010000004.1, read on the forward strand.
CGGCTTTAGCACCGTTAATCATCGCAGGAACATTTAGCCAATCAAACGTCCAATCTTTGTAAATTTCCACCAATCGTGCTTTGTCAGCTTCGCGGTTCCAGTCGCGTGCGGTGAGTTTCGACTTTCCTTCTTTCAAATTTCCCACCCAATTGATAAGCAAATCTCCATTTTCGTCGGGCGTAGGGTCAATGGGATACACGACCATTTTTTGCTGCATACTTCCAATCATCGCCATCGACGTGCCATTCAAAAATGGTTTCATACGAGTCGTACCTCGGTAAAGGACGTTTTCGGAATAAACAGGCGGGCCTTCGCTGGGGTACAGTTGTTGACGAACAACGGAGTTGATACCGTCAGCACCAATCAGAACATCACCCGTTTCTTGGCGAATAATCTCTCCCGTTTCACGGTTGGTAAAAATCGCCCTTACCTCGTTTTCATCCTGTTCAAAATGAGACAAATGGTGATTAGGTATCAGTTTATCTTCTCCGAGAACCCGTTTTGCTTCTTCCCACAAAAGCATTTGTAACGTACCACGGTGAATAGAAAATTGAGGCCATTTATAGCCCGCAAAACGTCCACGAGGCTCCGTCCAGAACTGCTGCCCAAACTTATTGAAATACACCAAATCAGTGGTTTCAATGGCATTTTTTGCCATCGTTTCTTGCAAACCAAGGTGAGTGAGTACTCGTACCGAATGAGGCAGCGTGTTGATGCCGACGCCAAGGGGTTTTACCTCTTTGACCGATTCAAAAACGTTAACATCAAAACCTGCTTTGTGCAAGCAAAGCGCGGTGGTAAGTCCTCCAATTCCTCCGCCGATAATAATAATTTTCATGAATTAATCTTTAAAATAAGGCAGTCTGATTTTTGAAAAACATAAAAAATCAATGGTCTCCCGCGAAAACCGCTTCGTCATTTTTGTCGAATGGGTGACTATAATTAGAACCAAACCATAATCCAGCTAAGCCAATGAATGCCACTCCTGCCATGACACTCACCATAGGCATGGCTGTACCGTCATCAAAATAGCTACAAATAGCCGAGGCAACCGCCCCCGCTCCCATTTGAAAACTCCCCAACAATGCCGTGGCCGAACCTACATTTTTGGAAAAAGGGCGAATTGCCAAGGCCATCGCATTGGCTCCTATCATGCCTAAACAGAACGTATAAACGGCCACTAGGCTCATCAACGAACCCAACGAAAGGTACGAAAATGCGACAACTATCACCAAAGCAACGCCCATTACCGCTTGTACCAGCAAGCCTCTTTTAGCAATGGTTTCGCTGGAATGGTATTTCAATAACCAACGATTAAGCTGGCTTCCAACAACAAAAGAAGCGGCATTAAGGCCAAATACCCAGCCAAAGGTCTGTTCGTTGAGCCCCAGCAATTTCATATAAACAAAAGGTGCATTGGCAATAAAGGCAAAGATTCCCGCCGTGTTCATGGCAGCCACTAAGGTGAAACCTAAAAACGCGCGGTTTTGTAAAATTGAATAAAAGTCCGTTAGAACGGCTTTGGGTTTCAGTGATACACTTCGGTCCTTTCCGCGTGATTCGGGCAAAAAGTAATAAACCAAAACCAAAATGAGACTAGCAAATGCCGCCAATACCCAGAAAATAGCCCGCCAACCCATACCAACCACGACAAATCCACCCACCGAAGGCGCAATGATGGGGGCAATTCCCATCACCAACGTCATGGTAGAGAAGACCTGTGCCAAGCGGTTGGCAGGAAACACGTCCCGAACAATGGCGCGATTGGCCACCATTCCCATGCTTCCTCCAATGGCTTGAAAAAAGCGGAGTACAATTAATCCTTCAACGGAATTGACCATCGAACAGCCAATACTCGCTATGATATAAACGCCTAACATCAGCAATAATGGGTTTTTACGCCCAAAACGGTCAACTAACGGACCATTGAGAAGTTGTCCCAAACAAATTCCAACGAAGTAGCTACTCATCGAATAAGCGACTTCGGCGATGGTTACGTTCAATTCTTGGGCAATGGTAGGAAAAGCCGCCAAGTACATATCGGTCGAGAATGGACCAATTCCTTGCAGCGCTCCTAATAATAAAATGATGTTTTGTTCTTGTTTTTTTGTCATGGAGAGGGGGTTGTAAACCTATGAGGTTTTGTAATCGTCCGAATCAGAAACCTCATAGGTTTAATTAAACCAAAAATGACTAATTATTGGAATAGTGCAAATTTCCAATAATTAGTCAAAAAATGGTTAGGCGAAATACGCTTTATTTTGTGCAGAATCAATCAGGTTGTTCGTAAAAGCAAATAGGCTAAAACCATATTTTTACACTCGCCTGATTGACTTCTACAAGATTATGATTTTCTAACAATTGGCATAAATGTTCAAATTGCGAACGAAACAAATCCAATAAAGCTTTATTTTTACAATTACCTGTGGTTACAAATATCAACTTATATGGTTCTTTTTGAAAAATATAAGAATTAAAAAAATCCTCGTCTTTCGTAATTACAATTCGTTTTTCAGCCATACTTACCCCCCGTATATCTTTATCCGAAAACGAAGAGTTAGTACCCAATGTAGCTACATGAATCGCGTCAAAACCTTTAGTGTTAATCCACTCTGCCAGCAGTTTAGGAAGTTGCTCGTCAACCAAAAATTTCATGCCGCAACCGATACAGAGCGAAAATTAACAATCTGAGCCGCAAAATTTAGACAAGCATGAATGTCTTCCACTTCTAAATTAGGGTAATCGGCCAACAATTCCTCATATGTCATTCCCCCCGCCAGGAGTTCCAATACTGTTTTTACCAACAGCCTCGAATTTCTAATTGTGGGTTTGCCATGACAAATTTCTGGATTAATCGTGATTCGGTTTTCCATTTTATTATCTGTTTTAAACAAAATTACAAAAGATTCACGTAACCACTCAACAATTTTCCCACATTCCTCCCACTACACCCGCTCAATCACTACGGCATAACCCATGCCGACGCCTACGCACATGGAAGCCAAGGCATAACGCTGATTAGTACGAACAAGCTGATTTACTGCCGCTTGTACAATACGCGTCCCCGACATACCAAGCGGATGCCCAAGGGCAATGGCTCCTCCGTTGGGATTGATCCGGGCGTCGTCATCGGCCAATCCGAGGTTGCGCGAAACGGCCAAACATTGAGCCGAAAACGCTTCATTAAACTCAATGACCGCCATGTCATCGAGCGTCAATCCTGCTTTTTGAAGGGCTTTTTGCGAAGCACCTACGGGGCCGATACCCATAATTCGAGGCTCAACTCCCACCACCGCCGAGCTCACAATACGCGCTTTGGGGCTGAGATTATAGCTTTTTACAGCCTCTTCCGACGCAATAAACATGGCCGCTGCCCCGTCATTTAAGCCCGAAGCATTACCCGCCGTGACCGTTCCACCTTCTTTTTTGAAGGCAGGTTTTAGTTTGGCTAATCCTTCCAAAGTAGTGTTTGGCTTGATAAATTCGTCTTTGGCAAAAACCGTTACATTGCCTTTGCGGTCAGTCATTTCAACGGGAATGATTTCTTCCGCTAAAATCCCATTTTGCTGTGCGGCTGTTGCTTTTTGCTGAGAACGCAACGCAAACAAATCTTGGTCTTCACGGCTAATGTTGTACATTTCAGCCAAGTTTTCGGCCGTTACGCCCATAGCATCGGTTCCGTACATTTTTTGCATTTTGGGATTAACAAAACGCCAGCCAAAACTCGAATCAAACATTTGTGCATCATTCCCAAAGGGTTTTGAGGTCTTTGAAATGACCCAAGGCCCACGCGTCATGTGTTCCATTCCTCCCGCAATAAATACCTCACCGTCACCTGCTTTGATGGCGCGGTTGGCGTGCACTACCGCCGACATTCCTGACGAACACAGTCGGTTGACGGTTTCGCCTGGAATTGTGTAGGGAAGTCCCGCAAGAAGCAAAGCCATTCGCGCTACGTTGCGATTGTCCTCCCCTGCTTGATTGTGACACCCCAAAATGACATCTTCAATCACCTCCGTTGGAATCGAAGGGTTTCTTTTTATCAATTCAATGATGGGCAAGGCCGCTAAATCATCGGCTCTTACGGGTGACAAACTGCCACCAAAGCTACCAATCGGGGTACGAATGGCATCTATGATAAATGCGTCTTTCATATTAACTATACGATTGTTCTTATGATGAGATAAAAAACGGAAGGACACAGTAAGCATCCAAGTCCCGTATAAAAAGTAGCTGTAAGTGCGCCATAAGGCACTAATTTGGGGTCTGTTGCGGCTAATCCAGCCATTACACCTGCGTTTGTTCCCATAATTCCCCCAAAAACCATGGCGGTATGAGGGTTATCCAAGCCAATTCGTTTAGCTACCAAAGGGGTGGCAATAGCTACTACTGTCGCTTTTACGACGCCCGTGGCGATGCTCAACGCAATCACTTCCGAACTCGCTCCAATCGCAGCCCCCGTCACAGGGCCTACGATATACGTACAGGCACCTGCCCCAATGGTGGTGAGGCTGACGGCGTCGTGGTAGCCCATGACCCACGCGACACTCAACCCAACGGAAAACGCAACGATAATTCCTATTATCAACGAAATAGCTCCGACTATCCCCGATTTACGCATCAGCAAAATGCTTGCTCCAAACGCCGTGGAAACAATCGCAAAGTCGCGAAACATGGAACCACCCAATTGACCCATCCCCGAAAAGAGTTTCACGTCGGCAATACCCTTTTCTCCTCCCGAAATCGTACCTCCTACATACGCTAATAGTAACCCAAAAACGATGGCCACCGCTGGGGTTGGCACTTTTTTATTAAGCAATCGCTTGGATACGGTATCAGCCACTAAAATCATTAACCCAACCACCAAAAACGCAACAACTAACCCATTTTTTTCCAAAAACTTGAGAAGTATTTCCATCTTATTGTTCCGTTGAAGGTTTAAAGGCTTTGGTCAAATAAGGAATCATAAAGTAACAAACGGCAACGGGCAACGCTCCAGCCAACAAGGCCACCGCTCCGCTCGAAACGGCGAGTTTGACGTTTTGGATAGAGGCCATTGCTACGATAATCGGGATGTACATCTGATTCCAAAACTGAATACCAGATTGTGTCAAGTTATCCAGTTTTCCCTGCTTTTCTAACCAACTGTTGACGACAATCAGCAAAAGCATGGCAAAACCTACCCCGCCGACGTTGGCCTCTACCCCCAACCAACTTCCGAGGTATTCGCCGACGACTTGTCCGACGAGGTAACAAAATGCTAAAAGGGCGACACCGTAAATGACCATGGGGCAGGAATTAATTCAATTTGAGAATTTGAAAATTAGGCAATTATGATTACTCTCCTCTAACTCCAGCTTAAAGGCTGGAGTTAGAGGAATATTCAGATTATTCTCACAAAAACAACGGTTTCAAGTCATTTTTGGTCACTTTCCCCATGGCGTTACGCGGAAAATCGGCGACTATTTTGTACTGACGCGGGGTTTTGTACGCAGGCATTTTTTCCCGAATCCACGTATTCAACTCCTTCAAATCAACCGCTACGCCGTCGGTGATGATAGCTGCTACGACCAACTCACCCCATTCTTCGTTGGGAATGCCAATCACGCTACAATCTTTGATGGCAGGGTGAGTGCGAAGTACTTCTTCAATTTCGAGCGCCGAAATTTTATATCCTCCCGACTTAATAATATCAATCGAATCGCGCCCCAAAATACGGTAATAGCCTTTTTCTTTAACAGCTACGTCTCCCGTTTTGAACCAGCCATCTTCGGTAAATGCTTTTTGCGTCGCTTCGGGACGTCGCCAATATTCCAGAAAAACGTTATTGCCTTTTATTTGAATTTCGCCCGCAGCACGGCCTTTTACTTCGTTTCCTTCATCGTCCACCAACCGAACTTTCACCCCCGCCAAAGGTTTTCCGATGTATCCTGCTTTGCGTTCGCCGTCGTAAGGATTGCTAATTCCCATGCCGATTTCGGTCATACCGTAGCGTTCCAAAAGCGTGTGCGTGCTTATTGTTTTCCACTTTTCCATCACCGTTACGGGCAATGCCGCCGAACCCGATACCATCAAACGAAACTTCGATAGCGCTTCGGTGATTTCTTGTTGACGTTCAGCAGGCAAACTTTCCCAATAAGAAATGAGTTTGAAATAAATCGTCGGGACGGCCATAAACAAGTTGACTTTCCCCGCTAAAAAAAGCTCAAACAACGCTTCAGCGGAAAATGACGGCAAAAATTGCACCGTCGCGCCCGACCATAGTGCACACGAAACGACATTGATAATCCCGTGGACGTGGTGCAACGGCAACACACATACGATGTGGTCGTTTTCGCTCCACTTCCAAGATTTTATCAAGGTTGAAATTTGGGCTTCGAGGTTTGCGTGGGTCGTCACCACGCCTTTGGGAAGACTCGTCGTTCCGCTGGTGTATAGAATCATCGCCCGACGACTCTTTTCCAACGTTGGCAGCCCCGCTGGTGAATCATTTACCGCTTTTTCTTCACCCAGTACAATAAAACGCAAGCCTTTTTCCAAGACCCAGTCTTTTAACAAAGCGGCATATTCAGGGCCAACGACCACTATTTCGGCTTGGGTATCTTCAATAACATACTGCAACGATGGCAGCGGATACGTAATGCACAAGGGCGCCGCAACGCCTCCCGCCAACCAGATGCCCCACTGTACACGCACGTAATCGAAGCCTGGCGATACCATAAAGGCCACGCGAGTTTCCTTCAAGTCAGCGGAAGTTTCAAGAAGTTGGTGTGCAAAAGCCCTCGATGCGTCGATTAACGCTTGGTAGTTATAACTTTCTTCTCCTGCAACAATCGCCGCTTTGGCAGGGTTTTTAAGTGCATTGGCCGTAATGTTCAACATTTGTGATAAAAATGTTTGGGTGAAGTCGGTTACAATAACCGACATTGAGGTTTCTCAAAACCTCGGTTGAAATTTATAATGCTACCTCAAAGTTAGCACTTGTTTTGGCAATTACTTCTTCGAGGGTGACGTTTGGCATTAAGCCCGTTAAGGTAAGTTTACCGTTCGGAAATTCAAAGACCGCCAATTCCGTAATTACCATATCCACTACCCCCGATGCTGTGAGGGGTAAAGTGCATTGAGGGACGATTTTAGAAGAGCCATCGGGGTTGGTGTGGGTCATGGTAATGATAAGTTTTTTGGCTCCTTTCGCTAAATCCATTGCTCCACCTACGCCCAGCAGTGGCTTTCCTGGTACGGCCCAGTTGGCCAAATTCGCCGCTTCATCCACCTCCAATCCTCCCATAATAGCCACGTCGATGTGCCCACCGCGAATCATGGCGAAGGAATCAGCACTGTCAAAATAGCTACTTCCTTTTAGGGCTGTGACAGGAATCTTTCCCGCATTGACAGGGTAGTCCATCGCACCGCCACCGTCGGTAGGCACGGGGCCAACGCCTAACATTCCGTTTTCGGTGTGCAAAATGATACCGTGTTCTTCGGTGATTAAATCGGCCACCAATGTTGGTATTCCAATGCCCAAATTGACAACGTTTCCCTTCTGGAGTTCGGCCAATGCGCGTTTGGCCATGTTCATACGGCTTTCATCCACTTTTTTAGACGAAGAAACCGAGGCAGACGTCCCCAAGTCTTCCAAGGTAAGTTTTGCCACCACAACGTAATCGACAAAACAGCCTGGCGTATGTACGTTTTCGGGCGCAATTTCGCCCACGGGAACTACTTCTTCCACTTCTACAATCACCAAATCGGCAGCAGTAGCCATCGCTTTGTTGAAGTTATTTTCGGTCATTCGGTACTGCAAGTTTCCTGCGGTATCGGCCCGCCACGCCCGAATAAACGCGACATTTCCCCGTAAGGCTTTGATAAACACCTGCTCTTCACCGTCAATGACCTTGGTTTCACGCCCTTGGGCGATAAGTGTCCCCGCCGAAGTAGGGGTATAAAATCCACCAATGCCCGCCCCACCCGCTCGAAGCGCCTCGGCCAATGTTCCTTGCGGAAGTAACTCATACGCCACCGCCCCCGATTGAGCTGCCTTAACGGCATCGGGGTTGGAGGTGAAAAAAGAGCCTATCATTTTTTTGAGTTGACCGTTGCGTAGCAAGCGCCCTCCTCCTAAGCCTGGCTCTCCCGTATTGTTGCCAATAAATGTCAGATTTTTAGTCCCAATTTCGGCCAAAGCGTGCATGAGATGGACAGGGTTACCCGTCATTCCAAAACCGCCTTGCAGCAAAATATCCCCTTCTTTTACCATACTTGCGGCAGTTTGAAGGTCTATAATGGGTACTTGTTTCATATTGTTATGCGAGAAATTTGTATATTCGTAAAAAAAACAGACTATGGTTACGCTTCGCCCAATTGATGAAGTTATTGACTTTATCACTTCATTCCCAGAGCCACAGCAAATCCTTGACTATAAAGCTTCCCCTGCTTTGCAAGAGCGTGTTGAAAACTTGGTTTATAAAAAGAAAACATCTGAGCTTAGTTCGGAAGAGGTACTCGAATTAGAGCGGTATCTTCTCCTTCAGCATATCATGATTATGGCAAAAAAAAGAGCAAAAAAACAACTGAGTTTATGAGTCGTTATATTGCTGATTCACTCAAAAAACAAGTAATTGACCGAGCTAACTACCGTTGTGAATACTGTTTGCAACCCGATTTATTTGCTTACATTTCCCATCAAATTGACCACATTATTAGTATAAAACACGGTGGCGAAAATAACTTAGACAACTTGGCTTATGCTTGCTTTCAGTGCAATGTCAATAAAGGCAGTGATATTGGAACTGTCCTCTTACCAGACCGAACTTTAATCAGGCTCTACAATCCTCGAATTGATTATTGGCATGATCATTTTGAAATCGAAAATGGGGTTATATACGCAAAAACTGCTATAGGTCAAGCCACCATTAAAATACTTGATTTTAATGACGTTGATAGAGTTCTTGAACGTCAAGGGGACTAAACGCCTCAAAAGGCAGTCCAACGTAATTTTCGGCGATAGTGGTGGCGTAAGCTTTTGAGATACTGATGTAATCAAACTTCGCCCTTTGCAAATGGTACTGAAACGACCCGTGCGCATCCTGTTTGTGAAAAAGCGTGGTCATAAAGTTGGAGAAATCTTGCGCTCTCCAAATTCTTCTCAACGCAATTTCGGAGTACGCATCCAACAGTTTCATGGAATTGTTTTTGTAAAAATCCACAAAGCCATCGACCAAATGTTTTACGTCGGCTACGGCCAAATTAAGTCCTTTTCCGCCCGTAGGTGGCACAATATGCGCCGCATCCCCTGCTAAAAACAACCGCCCCGCTTGCATGTTATCGGTAAAGAAACTACGCATTGGAGTGATACTTTTCTCAAAGATAGGCCCCGATTTCAGCGTCCAACCCTCCGTTCCCAAACGAAGCGAAAGTTCTTCCCAAATACGGTCGTCCGACCAATTATCGACCTGGTCATCGTTGTCAACCTGTATATACAAACGGCTTACTTTTTCCGAACGAAGGCTGTGCAGGGCAAAACCATTTTGGTGGTAAGCGTAAATCAGTTCTTCCGAAGAAGGAGCCACGTTTGCCAAAATCCCTAACCAACTGAATGGATACGTAATAGAAAACTCATTAAAGGTATTTTTGGGTAACGTTTTACGACCTACTCCGTGAAAACCATCGCAGGCCGCTACAAAATCACACTCAATCACTCCTGCTTCTTCTTCGTGCACAAAGTGGATTTTGGGTGAAGTAGAGTCAAAACCTTCAATTTGAGTGGCAGCTGCTTCAAAATAAAGTTCTCCTCCGCCCGCCAACCACGCATCGGTTAGGTCTTTGACCACTTCTTGTTGGCCGTAGATAGTGATATTTCGTCCATTGGTATGTTCTCCAAATGGCACCCGAATGCGGTTTCCATCAAAACTTAAGTACACACCGTGGTGCTCTTGTCCTTCCCGAACAAGTCGGTCGGCCAAGCCCAACTGTTTGTAAATATCAACGGTGTTTTGTTCCAACAATCCTGCACGAACACGTGCTTGAACGTATTCACGGCTTCGATTTTCGATTATCACCGATTCAATACCATGTTTACGGAGCCAATGTGCAAGCGTCAGACCCGCAGGCCCAGCTCCAATAATACCGACTTGGGTTTTGATTACTTTCATTTTATCAATGTTTACAGTATGCTGATGAGGCAGGATGATTTTATATTTTAGAATGTGCCATTTATTTCTTTAAATACTTCTTCGGCTGTATGAAAGGCTTCATTGGCAGCGGGCAAGCCACAGTACAACGCAGCGTGCATAATGACTTCTTTGATTTCGGTCACAGTCACGCCATTGTTTAGCGCTGCTTTAACGTGCATTTTAAACTCCGCTTTTCGGTTGAGGGCTATCAACATCGCCATCGTAATCAGGCTTCGATTATGCTTCGACAAGTCGGGGCGAGTCCAAATCTCTCCCCACGCATAACGCGTAATAAAATCCTGAAAATCGGCATTAAAATCATTGGTTTTGGCATTGGCGCGATCCACGTGCTCGTTGCCTAAAACGGAGCGACGAACGTGCATCCCTTGCTCATAAGTGGATGTCCCTACCAAAAAATCAATCAATACCTCAGCATATTCTTTGGGCAATTCCGTACTTGCCAAATGCCGTGCGTGCAGAACTTTGAGTTGCGCATTGGGAATGTGATTGACCAAGAACTGCGCTTGTTCTACATTTGTCACAGGGTCTTCGTCGCCCGTAATGACCAATGTTTCTACCGATAATTGGTGGAGTTGTTCCCGAAAATCGGCATCCCGAATGGCTTCACAACACTTGGAATAACTCTTGATGTCGCTTCGTAAAAACATCGCTTTGGTTTCAGCGACTCGTGTTGGATTGGTTTCTCTAAAAGCCTCCGTAAACCACCGTTCCATGGTATCGTCAACGATGGCCTGCATTCCGTTTTTAGAAATGGTTTCAATTCGGCCATTCCAGCGCTCGTCGTTCCCGATTTTAGCCCCTGTGTTGCTCAAAACTATTTTATGAAAACGTTTCGGATGATGAATCCCCAGCCATTGACCAATCAAGCCCCCCATCGAGAGTCCGCAGTAGTAGGCGCTTTCAATGCCCAATTCATCCATCAATTGAATCACTTGCTCGCCTAAATCGCCAATTGAGCAAGGGTTTTCTAAATTTCGTGGGCTGGTCGTATATCTTAATACCTGAAAATAGGGCAACAGATACGGAACTACTTCGTCCCACATCATCATTTCTGACCCTAGCGAGTTTGAAAATATCAAAACAGGGCTGTTGGGCGTACCTTGCAACTGGTAGTTGGTGTTCATTTCTTTTTTCAATTTCGAGTTCTACGAATGACGAATTTTTCGAATCGCCAATTAGTTTGTTCTTAGTTACGAGCAGTGCTACTAGTGAAAATAACAATGGATAAAAGCTCTCTTGCTACTTTCATTCGTAGCCATAGAAATACTAGTATTCGTTATTCGTTCAATTCGAATCATTCGTCACTCGAAGCACTGTATCAATTAATTCCAAGCTCAATCCAATTGAATTTTCTGGCTTAAAAAGCTCCTCTAAATCAGGCACATCCAATTGAAGGTCAAGCAGGATTTCTTTTAGATGTTTCTGCTGGTGAATGGCCGTTTTGCACGCCTTTTCCACCAATTCGTGGGCTTGCATTTTCCCAATTTTAGGCGCTAAAGCTAAGGACACGTTTTCGGCATAAATCAGTCCTTTGGTCACTTCTAAATTGGCCAACATTCGTTTTTCATCTACTTCCAAACCGCTCACTAACTCTATGGCTCGTTCGACCGAACCTGCCGTTAAAGTCATCAATTCTACCAAAACCTCCCATTCAGAATGCCACAATCCCGCCGAACGCTCGTGTTCTTGGGGCATCGCCGAGAGAACCGTCGCCACTAAGTGAGGGGTTCGGGTTGCATTGGCCAATAAGGCAGCGCAGGTCACGGGATTTCGTTTGTGAGGCATGGTGCTTGAGCCTCCTTTTCCTTCCGCTGCTCCTTCCATCACTTCCCCTACTTCGGTTTGCATGAGTAGAGAAACGTCTTTGGCAATCTTCCCAAGACTTCCCACCAACACCCCCAGCACACCTGCCCATTCGGCGAAGCTATCACGCTGGGTTTGCCACGAAAAACTAGGCGTTAACCCTAACTCTTGTGCCATGGTCCGATGAACTTCTTGGTTAATAGACGCATTTCCGCTGCCCACGGCTCCGCTTAATTGGAGCTTCAACAAACGAGGTTGAATCTCCGTTAGGCGGTTTTGCGAACGTACAATTCCCTCTAACCACCCTGCCGTTTTGAGTCCAAATGTAATCGGACGGGCTTGCTGAAGTAAAGTCCGACCAATCATCAGAGTCGAACGGTGTTTTTGAGTTAGCGCTATCAACAACTGACGTAATTGGTTAAGTTTTGACTCTAACCACGCCAAAAACGCTTTGATTTGAAGCACCATTGCCGTATCGACAACATCCTGACTGGTAGCGCCCAAATGCACCATTTTCGAGGCTTCTACATCGTTGTTTTTGACAATACGAGTCAATTGTTTGACCAGCGGAATCGCCGCATTTCCTCCTAACTTTATTTCTGATTTAAGCTTCTCTATGTCAATCAAATCGACTGCACAACATTGTGCTATTATTTCCGCCGATGTTGAAGGCATAATACTATGAACCGATTGGGATTCAGCCAAAATCGCTTCAAAACGCAGCATTTGTGCAACAGTAGCCTGTTCCGAAAAAAGCGAATTGACTTCCTCTGAATAAAAATAGGCGGAATAAAGACTCATTTTCAAGGTCGAATTTCAAGTACAGATTGACGACTTGTAGGTTGAATTACAATGTTTGAAAAGTACGATTTTGTTTTCATCAATTCGGTTAACGGTTAACAAATAACGATTAACTGTGCGTAAGCACTTAAATATCAAAAAATACGGTTTCGTTTTCGCCTTGCATCCAAATGTCAAATTCGTAACCTGACGGCGTTTTTTGAGCAATGAGGGTAGCGCGACGTTCTTCGGGGACTACATTGAGCACCTCATCAGTTGCATTTAGTTCGGCTTCATCAGAAAAGTACAGGCGAGTATAAGAGTGAATCAGCTGCCCGCGCATAAACACGATGATACTTAAATGAGGTGCTTGTCCATTGACCGATGCAGGCTTTTTGGTATAGAAAACAAAGCGATTTTTTGAGTCGGTTCCTGTACCAAAGCGGCCAAAAAGTTGTTGTTGTCCATCGTTCTGCCATACTTCAATCATCGCATCAGGAATAACAACCCCTTCTCCGTCAAACACTTTGCCTGTGATGGCTATGGCATCGGGTTCATCGATTGGGTTCACCAACTGATTACCGACCAGTTGTTTAAAATCGTATAAATATTGCTCAGGGGAAAGGCCGTAGGCAAAATAAGGGCCAACCGTTTGAGAGGGAGTCTGTTTCATAGTCGAATGACGATTTATGAATTTTTCGAATGACGAATACAACCCGTTCAAGCTATTTGAATCATTCGTTAAATCCGAATAATTAACTATTTTCAAATGGAGTCTGATTGTGGCCTCTTAACACAAAATCAAAACGATATCCCAAGGCAAAATGTGGTTCCGTAATGCTCAAATCAAACTGGGAAATGAGTAAGTCTCTGCCCTTGGGCGGTACGCCCAAAAAGATGGGGTCGTACTGAAGGAGCGGGTCTCCTGGGAAATACATTTGTGTCACCAAACGATTGGTAATATTGGCGCCAAACAACGAAAAATGGATGTGGTTGGGACGCCATGCGTTGTAGTGATTTCCCCAAGGATACGCACCTGGCTTAATGGTATAAAATTTATAATTCCCGTCTTTGTCGGTCATGCAACGACCCGCGCCTAAGAAATTGGGGTCAAGCGGAGCATCGTGTTGATCTACTTTGTGTACGTAACGCCCCGCGGAATTGGCTTGCCAAATTTCGATGAGCGTATTCGGAATCGGCTGACCGTTTTCATTTACAACCCGACCGTGTACCACAATTCGTTCTCCCAAAGGTTGCCCATTGACCACCGAATTTTTGGTTAAATCATGGTCAAGGGGGCCTAAATTAAAATCACCAAAAATCGGCCCTGTCAATTCACTAAGCGACTGCTTCACTACAATCAAAGGCTTGGTAGGAGCCCGAAGGACGGTAGATTTGTAGTCGGGCGATAAACGTGGCGGGTGTACCTCCTCGTCAAAACGGTTATAAATGATTGTGCTCATGTTGTGCAACGATTGGGAAAATATCTGCTTAAAGAACACAACAAAAGTAGCGGGAAGGTGAAAGATTATCTTGGATAAATCAAAATATAACTTGTACAAAACAAACATTTTTTGGTTAACTTTGTACCATACGATTCATTCTTGTCATGCGTCTGCTCTACCTGCTCTTTTTACTTTCACCTCTCTGGGCGTTGGCAACAGGACAAGCTCCCGACCGCTTGATTTGGCAAGGCGATACGTTGTCTTTGTACACTGCCCCGTTGAATTCTCATCCAACCTTTAATAAATTCTCTAAAACCCTTTTTGGAACACAAAAAGCCCCTTTTAACACGGGCTGCTGGCGGGGACACATCGCTGAGTGGGAAATTCAACATGATACGCTCTTTCTCGTCAACATTTACACTTGCGATTACCCTAGCAATAAAACCAAGGCCGATTTAAACACCCTATTTCCCAACCAACTCATCCGTGGAAAGCTTCCAGCAATCTGGCTATCAGTGCCTTTGCTGGTACCTCAAGGTAAATTACTATATTATACTCAATCCTACGTCGCCATCCATGAGAAAGAAATAGAATTAACGTTAAAAAACGGATTTGTTACTCATTATCAAGAATTTGACAACTCCAAAACTCAACTTTCCGTGTATGCAGAAAAGAATGATAGCCTACTGAACTATGTTTACAGCCACATCAATTGGCAGCTATTGCCCGATTTATCAAAACCCGTCAAGGTTTTTGCTGAAATTCTCAGCGGCGCTCGCCCTTTTCCTGACAGCATCCGCCTCCTCAAAAAATCTCAACAGGCGATTTTCGACGATGAAGCACTGCGCGTTTTAACGTCAATTCCGTCTTGGAGTTGTTATTATAAACGGGGAGTACCCCACCCGATTGGCTACTATTTTGTGGTCATTTTTGATGAAAATCGTCGAAAAAAATACGCAAAACCTTAACTTTTTTAGCTTGTAATTTTCAAACATCCATTATGCAAAAGGCATTGGTCCATTTTAAAGGGCTTTACGGCGACAATCCTCATTCTCTTTTACCCAACTTTATCCATTTTGAAGCCCTCGAAACTCGGAGTAAAATATACGATTGGGAAATAAAGGAACACTTGCACACGGATTTGTTTCAGGTGTTTTTGATTAAAAGTGGGGAAGGGTTGCTTGTTTCTGAGCAAAAAGAATGGACGCTCACGGGGCCTTGCATTGCGACCATCCCCGCGCACAGCCTTCACGGTTTTGTGTTTCAACCCAACATCAACGGCGAAGTCCTGACATTTTCTGACTCATTTTTGGAAGGATTATTAAAAAACTCACCCAAAACATTGCTAGAAATCAATCATTTACGGGTGCTTTCTTTTGATGAAGATTTTGAAACTTTTGAACGATTGATGGGATTTAAAAGCCTCATTGTAAAAGAATTATACGAAGATTTTGTCGAAAAACAGGTGGTTTTACAGTCGTTATTTCAACTCTTTTTTACGCACCTTTACCGTTTTTCCCTTCGACTAAGCAGCGCCTCTACTTCGTCCGACAATCGGACATTGCGTTATTTTCAGCTTTTTCAAAAAAGCATTCGGAAGTCGTTGCAAGAATCAAAGTCTATTCATGAATATGCCAAAGAGTTAACGATTACACCCGTCCACTTAAACCGCATTTGCCAGGCGATTGTCCAAAAATCGGCTTTGCAGATTGTCCATGAGCATCTGATTAATGAAGCAAAAAAATACCTCCTTAATACGAATTACTCGATTTCGGAGGTTTCTTATTTTCTCAATTTCAAAGACCCAGCGTATTTTACACGGCTTTTTAAGAAAGTAACGGGGGTTTCACCTAGTGAATTTAGGAAGAACTAGCGTGCTTCATTTTTTGAACCATATAAGACATATAAGGGCAAATTAGAACTCCACAACAGATGCCGAGTTAACTGATTCGTTTTGACGAAATATAAATCGTGATTATTCCTGCGATGATGGTAGGAACGGAAAAAATCAAGAAATTGACCGTCATTGAAAGTCCCATTCCAATGAGGACACCGCCTAATAATGGGCCAATGATGCCGCCTAAGCGCCCTGAACCGATGGCCCAGCCTACGCCCGTCGTGCGAAATTCGGTGGGGTACATCCGCGCCGCTACGGCATAAAGCCCTACAAAACCACCTTGGATACCAAAGCCTATCAATCCAAAAATAACCAACAACCACGAAGAACCTTTGAACCAGCCAAAAGCAATCATCAGTACGCCCGTCAAAATCAAAAAAGTGCAAATGGTACGTTTTAAGCCATATTTGCTTGAAAAATAGCCTTGAATGACAATCCCAACAAATGCGCCAAGATTAAAAACTGTGCCTGCATAAATCGCCAATTCCATCGAAAGTCCCGCGTTGGTGGCGAGTTTCGGTATCCAGTTGGTCAAAAAATAAAGGGTAGCAAACGCCATAAAAAGCGCCCCCCACAGTTGAAAGGTCGGCAGTTTAAACTCTTCCGTTAACATCGATTTGAACGACACCGCTGCTTGTTCGGCAGGTTTTATTGGAAGTTGAGACAGGCTAGTTACGCCCATTTTATCCAAAATCTGGTTGGCTTTACCAAGGGCATTGGTAGGTTGTGCTTTAAAGTAAAAATCAAGCGACTCCGATAACAAAAAGTGAATCAAGGGCACTGAAAGTGTAGTGCAAAAACCTGCCAATTGAAACATCGTACCCCAGCCCAATTGCGGTATTACTTTCGCTGCAACTAACCCCGACAACACTGCCCCAATTGGGTAACCTGAAATCACAAAACTTACCCAAAAATCTTTGGTTTTGTTTGGGGTGTATTCTGCCGTCAGCGTAGCGGTGCTTGCCAACATCGCCCCAATCCCTATCCCACTAATGAGCCGAATAACTACCAAAAACTCAATGGATTGGGCAAATGATGTACTAAAAATGCTAATTCCCATCAGTACAGCACTTAACAAAATCATGTTTTTACGGCCAATCACATCCGCTTTAGGGGCCAAAAACATCGCTCCCAGAGTCATCCCGACCAAGCCAGAGCTAAAAACAATGCCGAGCGCCTCGGGCGTTATGCCCCATGCTTTTACAATGGCAGGTGCGGTGTAGGAAATTACCATTACGTCCATGCCGTCGAGCATGTTCATCAACAAACAAATAAACACCGTCGCGTACTGCAACCGTGTCATTTTGTGGGTATCAATGTGTTCTTTTATGTCAAAGGTCATTGCGAGATTGGAAGGCTAAGGGCTAAAATAGATGTATTCCACGAAATAATTGGACATAACTTCGCAAAAATAGAGGTTTTTTCAAAGACCCATCACGCAAAATCAATTTCCTTCTGTGCAATATCAATCTTTATCGAAAAAGGGGCTTTCGCCCCCATTTTTCCTTTCGTCATATAAACGTTTCCCCCGCCGAACTCGCAGATGTTCGCAGAATACTATCGGTCTGCTAACACTACTCACTAACCAAAATCCGACTCGCCCCTGAATACACATTAAAACGCCCGTCGCGGGTAAAGCCAATGAGGGTTTGCCCGTATTGTTCGGCAGTCTCAATGGCAAGACTAGAAGGTGCCCCCACCGCAACAATGATGGGGATAGACAACGCCAGCGCTTTGTGTAGCAATTCAAAACAAGCCCGCCCACTTAGTACAAGCGCATGATTCTTAAATGTTTGGGCCGTAGTAAGTCGTGCCTTGCCTGCGATTTTATCCACTGCGTTGTGGCGACCTACATCCTCGGCGTACAGTTGCATATTCCCAAATTCGTCAAACACACCTGCCGCATGAATCCCGCCCGTTTGGTCAAAAATCCGTTGAAAAGTGCTGAGTTTTTCAGGCAGCGACACCACGACACTCGCTTTCATTTTGACATTACCAAAGGCAGTACTTTCATACGAATAACCCAACGCATCCAAAGAAGATTTCCCGCAAACACCGCAGCTTGAAGTCGCATAAAAATTACGCTGAAGTTTCTGTAAATCAGGGCGAATGTGTGGCTTTAATTTGACCGTTACGGTGTTATCCAAATGCGCCGTCACCGAATCAATGTCATCGTTTTTCAAAAGCCCCTCCGTAAACAAAAAACCTCCCGCAAGTGCCTCGTCTTCACCAGGCGTGCGCATCGTTATTGAAATAGGTTTTTCGACCCAGCCATGAACCACATCCCAATATTCTATCCGAATTTCAAGAGGTTCTTCAACAACCACTAGGTCATTGACTGCTTCTGATTTTGAAGTCGAGGTAATAACTTTTAGAATAGGGACTTTTTTCGTGTTCATACAGCCAAGGTATTCGTTTTTTAGCTTAAAAAAAGCCCCTACTTTCGCAGAGGCTTTTTATGTATTGTATCAACTTAAAACTAGCGGCTCAAGTAAAGGTTACGTTCGCCATATACTTTTTGGAAGAAATCATCTTCAAGGCTATCAATGAAGTAAATACCCTCTCCCGTTGATTTCATTTCTGGTCCGAGTTCCTTGTTTACGTTCGGGAATTTGTTGAACGAGAACACAGGAATCTTAATCGCCCATCCCTTTTTCACAGGATTGAACTGAATATCCGACACTTTTTTGTCGCCCAACATAAACTTGGTTGCGTAGTTTACGTAAGGTTCTTGGTATGCTTTGCAAATAAACGGTACCGTACGTGATGCACGTGGGTTGGCTTCGATGACATACACTACGCCATTTTTTACAGCAAACTGCATGTTAATCAAGCCTTTCACTTTCATCGCTTTGGCTACTTTCAACGTAATCTCCTCAATTTGACGAATTTCGTCTTCCGTCAAATGGAACGGAGGCAAGGTAGCATGCGAGTCACCTGAGTGAATACCAGCAGGTTCGATGTGTTCCATCACGCCAATAATGTACGCATCTTCACCGTCACAAATGGCATCTGATTCGGCTTCGATGGCGTTTTCGAGGTAGTGGTCAAGCAAGATGTTATTATCTGGAATATCGTTCAAGATTTTCACAACGTGTTGTTCTAATTCTTGTTCGTTCAAGACAATCTTCATGCTTTGTCCACCCAAAACGTAGCTTGGACGAACCAACAATGGGAAGCCAAGATTTTTACCAATTTCAACGGCGGCATCTGACGTACGAACAGTGTCAAACTTAGGATATGGAATGCCCAAATCGCGTAACAACGACGAGAAACGGCCACGGTCTTCGGCTAAGTCGAGGGTATCGAAGCTACTTCCGATGATTTTGATGCCGTATTGCTCTAATTTTTCAGCAATTTTCAGGGCCGTTTGTCCACCCAACTGCACGATAACGCCTTCTGGCTTTTCGTGTTGGATAATGGCGTGAACGTGTTCCCAGAAAACAGGCTCAAAGTAGAGTTTATCCGCAATATCAGGGTCGGTAGAAACCGTCTCAGGGTTACAGTTGATCATCACTGTTTCGTAGCCAGCCTCTTTAGCCGCCAACACCCCGTGAACACAAGAGTAGTCAAACTCAATACCCTGTCCGATGCGGTTAGGGCCTGAACCTAATACGACTATTTTTTTGCGGTTTGAAACTACCGATTCATTCTCAGGTTCGTCTTGCGAAACGCTGAATGTTGAATAATAATAAGGTGTTTTAGCTTCAAACTCTGCCGCACACGTATCAACGCACTTAAACACACGCTTGATGTTGTGTTCCTGACGGAATTTATAGATACGACTTTCCTTTACTCCCAGCAAATGCGCAATTTGGCGGTCGGCGTATCCTTTTTGTTTGGCCGTCAATACCAAGCTCGCTGGAATATCTTCGAGGTCGTATTTCTGAATATCTTTTTCTAACTCAACGAGTTCTTCAATTTGATGCAAAAACCAAGGGTCGATTTTTGTCAAATTTTGGATCGTTTTGAAAGAAAGTCCCAATTTGAAGGCATCATAAATGTGGAACAGGCGGTTCCAACTTGGATGCGCAAGGCTATCTTTAATTACCTCTACATCAGTTACTTCTTTCCCGTCGGCACCTAAACCGTTACGACGAATTTCGAGCGACTGACACGCCTTTTGAAGGGCTTCTTGAAAGTTACGTCCGATACCCATCGCTTCACCCACTGACTTCATTTGCAAGCCCAATGAACGGTCAGCCCCTGGGAATTTGTCGAAGTTCCAGCGTGGTACTTTTACGATAACGTAGTCAATTGTAGGCTCAAAGAACGCCGATGTGCTGCCTGTGATTGGATTGATAAGCTCGTCGAGGTTGTAACCAATCGACATTTTTGCCGAAATTTTCGCAATTGGATAGCCCGTTGCTTTCGAGGCCAACGCCGACGAACGCGACACCCGTGGGTTGATTTCAATCACGATGATTTCGTCCGTTTCTGGGTTTACCGAGAACTGGATGTTACAGCCTCCTGCAAACTTACCGATACCGTTCATGGTCAAAATCGCCAAGTCACGCATACGTTGGTAGAGCGTGTCAGGTAGCGTCATCGCAGGGGCAACCGTTACGCTATCGCCCGTGTGAATACCCATCGGGTCGAAGTTCTCAATCGAACAAACGATGATAAGGTTTCCGAGGCCGTCGCGCAAAAGCTCCAATTCGTACTCTTTCCAGCCCATTACGCTTTGCTCAATCAACACTTCGTGTACTGGTGAGGCCAACAAACCGTGTTGAAGTGCTTTGTCAAAGTCTTTGGCCTCGTTTACGAAACCACCTCCCGTACCACCAAGGGTAAATGAGGGGCGAATTACGAGTGGGAAGCCAATTTCTTGGGCAATTTCTTTTCCTTCCAAAAACGACTTCGCCGTGCGACCTTTACAAACGCCAGCTCCTAACTCAATCATTTTGAGGCGGAATTTTTCACGGTCTTCGGTCGTCTCGATGGCCTTGATGTCCACCCCGATGATTTGTACACCGTACTTTTTCCAGATACCCGCTTTGTCGCAATCAATAGCTAAATTTAACGCCGTCTGACCACCCATAGTTGGCAAAACGGCGTCGATTTTATGTTTCTCTAAAATTTCAACAATGTACTTTTTCTCTAGTGGCTTCAGATAAACGTGATCAGCGTTGATGGGGTCTGTCATGATTGTCGCTGGATTCGAGTTAATCAGAATGACCTCAATTCCTTCTTCACGAAGAGAACGCGCCGCTTGTGAACCAGAATAGTCAAATTCGCAAGCTTGACCAATGATAATGGGGCCTGAACCAATGATGAGGACTGAGTTGATGTTGGGATTTTTAGGCATTTTTTTGTTTTGTGGGGTTATTCGGCTGTACCGCCAGCTCAAAAATTGTGCAAAATTAGGACATGAATCGTTTAGTCGGACATTAAAAAGTAAAAAAATATCTTTTCGGGTTTCTGTTTATAGTTTACGGCTTAGGACTTAGTGCTTTTATCTCACTAATAATCAATAAATTAAATCGCAATTTTGTTTATTTTCAACTCATATAAATTTAAATTCTACGAAAAATAAGTCGATTTCATAATTACAAAAATTACGCTCATCTTTGGGATATGAACCCTTTATCTGAAATTTTAGCTCAGTGGCAAACCCACGAAATTGTTTCACCTGCCAGTGCTGAAACCATCAAGCAAACAGAAAACACGCGCCCAGTTTCGTTGTACACCCTCCTCCGAAACCTGCTTTACATTGGCCTTGTGTTGTTTACTTCGGGCGCAGGGATGCTCGTCTATTTGCACATCGACACCATTGGACACGATGCACTCATTGTGGTATTGGCATTGCTAACATTGGGATGCTTTTTCTATACCTATCGACACAGTTCTCCATTTTCAGTTTCAGAAGTCAACTCCGAAGGCAAGTTTGTTGATTTTGTATTATTGCTCGGCGCCCTATTATTTCTTTCGCTTGAGGGCTACGCCCAATGGCGTTATTCGCTTTTTGGCACGCGTTATGGATTAGCGGCTTTTCTACCAGCGGTTGTGTTTATCTTTTGTGCTTACCGTTTCGACCACCGAGGTGTTTTGTCGATGGGGCTCACCGCCTTGGCATCTTGGGTAGGGTTGAGTATCGCTCCCTTGGAAGTATTGACGGGAAATGATTTTGGAAGTTCCCAAATCATCCATACCGCCGTTGGTTTTGCGTTGGTAGTGGGTGGCGTCAGTTTTGGACTTGCGCATCGTGGCATCAAAACTCATTTTACCAACACCTATTTAATCCTGACGGGCAACCTATTTTTCATTGGAGCTTTGGCAGGGCTTTTCACCTCTAGCTACTGGTTTTTGTATGCCTTATTAATAGCGGGTTGTTGCACCTTTTTTGTGTGGTACGCTCGGCAAAAGCAATCATTCATTTTTTTACTAATGGCCATTTTGTACGGTTACATCGCTTTTACCTATTTGCTCTTCAGCAAAATCGACGACGCTGGTTTTTGGATGGTCTTTGGCGGTTTTTACTTCCTTGCCAGCGCGGGTGGAGTTGTGATGTTTATTTTAAACTATAAAAAATGGTTAACCAACTAACACAATGAAGGTATATCAGGAATCTTGGCTAATAAACCGCTACGCCCTTGGTTTGGCAAAAAAACTCCAAAAAGAAGGTACTTTGACAACAGCACAGGCAGAAGCAGCTCAAAAACTTCACGCTGACCTCCCCTACTCTCCCAACATATTCATCAAAGCGCTTTTATTTATTTTTGGCTTCATTGGATTTGGTTTTGGAGGTTCGTTTTTTACGCTTCTTCTCATGGGCGATGCCAATTGGGGATTACCCATCGGGGCTTTGTTGTACGGTGGCGGAACACTTTTTGGATTAGTTCACATCATTCGTCAGCGCAAACTTTACTTTTCAGGCATCGACAATGCACTTATATACTGCATACTGGGGTCTTTAGGGCCTATTTTTATGAAGGTTTCTGAAATCAACAATTTTAAAGAGCCTTGGCAGTTTGGGTTGCTTTATTTACCCTTTTTGCTCATGGCTGTCTATAGTTTTGGCGAACCGTTGGTAGCATTAGGTTTATTTTTCGACTTCTTATTTATCTTCTCGTCGTTGTTGATTAAACACCCACTCGGGAAAGCATTTTTACCATTCATACTATCGGGGGTTTCGGTCGCATTGTTTTTTTTAATGCACCGCTTCTCAAAGCGTCGAACCGCTTTTTACTGGCAAACTGCCCTCGAATGGACGCTTCCTGTGGCTTTGCTTTGTGCCTATTTAAGCGTAAATTATATGGTTGTCCGATACGCCAATGCCTCTCTAAACGACTTACCAATGCCTGCGCCCGAAATCCAATTTGCGTGGCTTTTTTGGACACTCACCTTTCTGGTTCCGCTCTTACAACTTGGGCTAGGGATTCGATTACGTGACCGTTCCATCATCGTCGTAGCCCTTGTTTCCGCCCTTTATTCCATCGTTACTTACCGTCATTATCATTCTTTGCTTCCGCTTGAATGGGGTCTTTTGCTCGGCGGGCTAATTTTAGCAAGCCTCGCCTATGCTCTTTTACGCTACTTAAAAATCCCAAAATTTGGTTTTAGCATCACCCCTGAGAGTAGCAAAACCAACCTCCTCCAAACGGTGGTTCTTTCGCATTTAACCAAAACAACCCAATCAGCCGCATCCCAAGAAGTAAAAATGGGAGGAGGAGATTTTGGAGGTGGCGGCGCAGGTGAGCAGTATTAATCAACGCACTGATTCTAGCTATTTGCGTACCTTTGGGGCAAATCATTCAATTATTCCAACGCTACGATGAAGCTACAAGTGACCGAAGAGATCGAACTGATGGTATTTTTACTGTCAAAATTAACCCATCACAGTCGTACCAACATCAAAAGTTTACTTCGTGATGGTCAAATCCACGTGGACGGTCGAAGCGTTACCCAATTTAATCATCGTTTAGCAGCAGGCCAAACGGTTGAGATAAGTCCTAAAAAATCGGTAAAACCCGCACAGCGCCCCACAAAGGGCATTCGGATTCTATTTGAAGATGCGTATTTGATTATCGTTGAGAAAGAGGCAGGTTTGCTCTCCATTGCCACCGACAAAGGCGACGAGCCTACAGCCTACCGAATGTTGAGCGAGCACGTAAAAACCCAAGACCCCAAAAATAAAATCTTCATCGTTCATCGCCTCGACCGTGATACATCGGGGGTAATGGTTTTTGCTAAAAGTGAAGACATAAAAAATAAACTTCAATCGACATGGGGGCCAGATACCAAAGAGCGAACGTACATTGCTTTGGTGGAAGGAAAACCAAACCCTCCACAGGGCACGATTCGTTCGTATTTACAGGAAAGCAAAGCCACGATTGTTTATTCTTCCAAAAACCCAGAACGAGGTCAACTAGCGATTACCCACTACGAAACGCTGCAATCCAATGCTCATTTTTCGCTTTTAAAAGTGGAATTGGAGACAGGTCGCAAAAACCAAATTCGGGTCCACATGCAAGACCTTGGGCATTCGGTCGTAGGAGATAAAAAATACGGTTCTTCCCAAAATCCGCTTCATCGACTTGGGCTACACGCTTGGGTTCTTGGACTTACCCACCCTGTTACGAACAACTACCTTCGATACGAAAGCAAAATACCCGCCAAGTTTTTGGGGATTTTTGGAAAATAAGACGCAGTGTTTTTTTAATTTTCGTAGTAATCCAAAACATACTCCCGCATGTTGGCGTAAAGGGGGCTCATGGTGTCAATCTCGCAAGAAGTGGAGGTGATGGTATAGGTAGTTTCAAAATCTTCGTAGGTAGCAGCTCGCCAGAGCCTTCCTTGAGGGTCAATGACCAATGAAAAACCAATTCCCCCCCGAAAAATACGTGAGCCGTCGGTGCCCATGTGCAAATGATACGTCCACGACTTATGAACGTCTTCATAAACGGCGTTTTTTTGAATTTGTTCGGCGAAGGATTCAAACAACGTCATACGTTCCTCAGGACGGGCTTCCAATGTCCGAATAAGGGCTTTTCTAAACATCAAAGAGCCATCTTCGGCGAGGAGTTTGTCACAAGCTGACATTTATAGTTTCAACCAATCTTCTATTTCTATTCCTAAAATACGTTCAAAATGGGCAACGTTATTTGTAACAATTACCAAACTATTTGCTACTGCCGTCGCGCCAATCAACAAGTCAAAGTCATCTATTCTTGTTCCTAAACGCTCTAGTCGTACGCGCTCTGAGGCATAAATACTTATGGCATTATAGATGGGTAAGACTTCAATTTCTTCAAGAAATTCGTTTAAAATAGCCAAATGGTGTTCAGGTCGTTGGCTTTTGAGCGCCCCATACTCTAATTCTGCAAGTGTAATTTCAGAAATGAAGCAATTTTTAAGTCCAACTGAATCAATTTTATCTCCAATATTTTTCAAACCTTTGAAAAGAAAAATAACAATATTGGTATCTAAAAGATACTGTTTCATAAACTTTCAAGAGTTCTATTAAATCTACGGGCTTGCTTAATTTCGTCAATTATTTCCTCAGCAGTGCTTGAATCATCCCAGCTGCCCACGAAATACCTAGCTGACCGTAAATTCCGAACAGTTTTTTTTTGAATAGATACCTTTAGCCGATTAGCTAGTTCTAACTTAGCCTGCTCGTCTAATCCTTCTAGCATCTGCCAATAACTTTCGACTACTCGGTTGCTCATAGTTTATTGCTATAGTTTTACGTAAATTTAGAATAAAAATATTAAAAACTATCGCCATTTTTCACCTCAATACCCAGGTACAACCGTCCCAAGCTCTTTGGCTGCCGAATCGTTGATATTTTTGAAAAACCTATATTGCTTTTGAATGTCCATGATTTGGGCAAATTCTTCGTCGGTAGCACCCGAAAGACTGCCCAATTGATTCATCAAATCCTTCATTTTATCGGCCGAATACGCCATTTTTAAGCGAAGAATTTTCTTAAAGGCAATTTCATGAAGCAAGTCCTCGTCGGTAGGAACAACAATCTCATACTTTTGCCAGTTCTCGCTTAAATGGTGGCTATTTGTACACAAATCAATCGTCAATCGTTGCACATCGGGGTCAAGATGCCCTAAAAAATAGTCCGTTGAAGGTACTTCTCCGAAGTTAAATCGCTGCCTAAAAATCTCTAAAATGAGGTTAAACAGCGGAGTTTCAAAGGTTATTTCGCCAATTTCGTGCAACAAATACCGACAAAGGGAAATGCCCGCCTCCAATTCAACCTGACCGTACAAAATCAACAACCGTACAAACGCTTGCTCCTGCAAATACAGCCGTGTTTTAAATAAATCATTGGGTAAGTCAGTAACAGGCTTAGGCGTTTCCTTGGGGATATTGGGTAAAGGCTCAGAAAAGTTATCTTCTACCAAAATCCCAAATTCTTCCTCAATAAACGTATCCGAAAAGAACATTCCATCGGGCTCCATCGGCGGCGCTGTTTTGGGCGGCGGTGGTGGCTGTGAAGACGACGATGGTTGCCTTCTTGGACTCTGACGTGGTTCGGCAGGCTTGGCTTTTTCTTGCTGCTGACGTAAGTATTTGTTCCCCTCCGAAATCAGCGTTTGTTCATCCATCTTCATCAAATCGGCCGTACGTCGGAAGAAAATCTGCCGTTTGATGGGGTCAGGAATTTTGGTAATACTCGCTACAATTTCGTTGATTGCTTCGGCACGTTTAAACGGATTGTCGCCCGCATCACGAAGAAGCATTTCGGTTTTGAAAGTAATAAAATCTTTGGTCGCCTTCTTGACGTGGGCTTTAAAACCCTCAGCACCAACACTATAAACGTAACTATCGGGGTCTTCGCCATCAGGAAGCGTCACCAAACTTACGTTAAGACCTTCTTCCAGAACCATGTCCAATCCCCGCAAAGCCGCTTTGATACCCGCCGCATCGCCGTCGTACAAAATGGTGATATTCTGGGTGAAGCGGGCAATCAGCTTAATCTGGTCTTCGGTCAACGACGTACCCGACGAAGCCACCACGTTCTGAATTCCCGCTTGGTGCAGCGAAATGACGTCGGTGTAACCCTCTACCAAATAGCACACATCTTCCTGCCGAATGGCATTCTTGGCTTGGTGAATCCCGTAAAGGACTTTGCTTTTATGGTAAACATCCGTTTCGGGAGAGTTAATGTACTTAGGCTGGTTTTTGTCGTTGGTCAAAATCCGTGCTCCAAACGCAATCACTTTCCCCGAAACATTATGAATCGGAAAGATTACTCGCCCTCGAAAACGGTCGTAATAGCGGTCGTTGTTGCCTTCTTTGTGCAGTGCCAAACCCGCTTTTTGCAGTAAATCAGGGTTATAGCCACGTTTGGCGGCCTCCTTGGTTAAATTATCCCATTCGTTTAGACTATACCCCAACCCAAACGATTTGATGGTGGGGTCGTTAAAACCACGATTTCTGAAATAACTTAGCCCAATCGCCTGTCCTTCTTCGTGTTCGAGCAGCAGTTTCTGGTAGTGTTTTTGGGCAAAATTTAGCACAATATACAAGCTATCACGCTCATTTTGACGCAATACCTCTTCGGGTGTTTGTTGCTCTTCTTCTACTTCAATGTGGTATTTCTGTGCCAAATGTCGGAGGGCTTCACCGTAGCTTACGCCTTCGATGTCCATCACAAATTTCACCGAGTCGCCCGCCGCACCACAGCCAAAACACTTGTAGATTTGACGAACGGGGTTAACGTTGAACGAAGGCGATTTTTCGTTGTGGAACGGACAGCACGCGATGTAATTGGCCCCACGTTTTTTGAGTGACACAAAATCTCCAATGACCTCTACAATATCAGCGGTTTGTTTGATTCGGTCGGCAGTATCGTTTGAAATTCGCATGGGACAAAATTAGGATGGAAACGCTTCAAAATAAAAAAATCCCCCTTTATCGTTGATTTTTCTCACTTCACCACATTTGGGTTGAAAGCAGCGATTGGGGGGCTGTACCTTTACAAAAAAAACAGCCATGACAACTTCCATCAAAAAACAAATAGCAGGTTTACTCTTCCTCCTCAGCGGGCTAACGTTGCTTTCGCTCTTAATTTTTTACTAACACATACACGGTCAGGCTGTGACAAAGGTCAGACGACAGTCAGACCGTGTGTGTGTGTCCCGCCGTAATAACTACGGTCTGACTACCGTCTGACTGTGTGCGTGTGTCACGCCGTAATAACTACGGTCTGACTACCGTCTGACCGTGGCGTTATCCACGGTTTTTTGCCACACTCGCCATACGTTTTTGTACATGATGTTGGCAATGTCACTTTCGGTATAACCTCTTTTTAGCAACACATAAAACAAATTAGGATACTGCGATACGTCCTTCAACCCCGTAGGCAAACTATCTCCTACCCCGTCGAAATCAGATCCAATCCCCACGTGCTTCGTACTTCCTGTCAATTTCACAACGTGGTCGATGTGATCGGCCACCGTTTCTACGTCCGCAAAAAGTACAGGGTTCTCTTTTTGGAATTGTTTTTGAAACTCGTCAGTTTCAGGCGAGCCCATTTTAATTCCTTTTTCTTTCAGCGCTTTACCAAACTTATCTTG
Source organism: Runella sp. R5_40 (assembly GCF_057652295.1). Classification (NCBI taxonomy): domain Bacteria; kingdom Pseudomonadati; phylum Bacteroidota; class Cytophagia; order Cytophagales; family Spirosomataceae; genus Runella; species Runella sp. R5_40. The sequence continues at coordinate 406,575 of NZ_JBYFCH010000004.1, forward strand.
CAAAGCTTCAATTTGTTGACGGTATTTTTCATCTAAAAAGCTGGAGCCAAAATTAATTTGAATCACTCCCCCTTTTTTAGCCAAAAGCTTAATCATATCGTCCGACATATTCCGTTTGAACGTAGGCGTAAAATACCGACACGAAGAGTGCGAAGCAATGACAGGTACCGAAGATAACTCAATGGCTTGGTAAAAAGCATCGTCGGAAACGTGCGAAATATCCACCATGATGCCTACGCGATTCATTTCTTTGACTACATCTCGCCCATAAGCGCTCAAGCCCTTGTGCGTATGCGTAGTGTCGTACGACGAATCACAAATGAGGTTGTCTTTACCGTGGGTCAAGGTGACGTAGCTAATACCTTTTTTGCGGAAATAGGCCACATCCGAAATGGTTTGTAACGGTGCGCCGTTTTCCATCCCCATCGGAAATGAAATGACTCCTTTTTTGAAATTGGCATCCGCCTCTTTTGGCGTTGTGACAATACCAAATTTGTCGGGGTGCGCTGTCGCTATCCCGCGAACCATATTAATCAGCGAATCGGCCAACTCTTTTGCTCCTCCCGTTTGTTGGTACGACGACGGAATATAAATCGACATAAACGGAGCCGATAACCCTCCTTTTTTGGCTCGTTCGTAATCAAAATCGCCTTCGGTAGTTTTCAAAGGAATTCCCAGATATTCACGCTCCAATCGGAAGTTCTTGATTTTGAGACGATACGGCAAGTCCACGTGACCGTCGGTGAGAATGTATTTGTGGGCAAGTTCGTCGGCTTTTTTGCGTAGCGCTTCGTCTGAATTGTTTTGCGCCGCGCCACTCAATTGTACAAATAGCAAGGCAAAAACGGTAATAATAAGGTCTTTCATGTAGGAGTTTGTTGATTTGACAGGAAAAATCGGTCATCTATTATTCAAAAAGGTTCAAGTAGCTTTTTAAATCCAGCGCTCGTTTTTTTACAATTTCGAGACGACTATCCACGGCCATTGGCTGGTACATGGTACCCTCCATCGTTGCATACAATTCTGACTGAAATTTAAACTCCAAATCGCGGTATTCTATCCATTTCCGCTGTGAGGTAAGCAAAGCTGCCTTTTGTTTGGCATTGAGTTTCAGGTTGAGGGCTTTGTAATTTTTGTTCAATTCGGCATCCCATTTTTTATAGGCTTCGTCCAAACACCCAACCATTCCCTGAGTGGAAGGATTTTTATCCATACATTTGTCTAACGCGATGTCAATGGGATGTTTTTCGGCTTCGTCTTGGGCCATACTGACGGCAGGAAGGGCAAACAAAAAGCAAACGACTAAGAAATAATACGATTTCATTGATGTTACGGTTTTTGAAAATTGAGTACGCTACAAATAAACGAAAATAAATGACGTCAAACGATTTCGTTCAGCAAGAACGAAGCCGATTTATTAAGGCCAAAGCTCAGGAGCTTGGTTTTGATTTTTGTGGTATATCAACGGCCACTTTTTTGGAAGAAGAAGCCCCTCGTCTCGAACAGTGGCTGTTGAAAAATCACCATGGCCAAATGCACTACATGGGAAATCACTTTGACAAACGCCTCGACCCTCGCAAACTCGTCGAAGGGGCCAAATCAGTGATTTCCGTTGTGTTGAATTATTACCCCGAACAACAGTTGGATGAAAGCGAAAATGCCCTTAAACTATCAAAATACGCCTACGGCACCGATTACCATTTTGTGTTGAAAGACAAACTCAAAGCCCTTGTTGACGAAATTCAAATCGAAATAGGCGAGGTAAACGGACGAATTTTTGTGGACTCAGCCCCCGTCATGGACAAAGTCTGGGCGGCAAAAAGCGGACTTGGCTGGGTCGGAAAACATACCAATCTCATCAATCGTCAGATGGGAAGTTTTTTCTTCATTGGGGAAATTATCTCCGACCTCGAACTTTGGCCCGATGCCTCTATCAAGGATTATTGCGGCACCTGCACGCGCTGTGTGGACGCTTGCCCCACGGATGCCATCACGGAACCTTACGTAGTCGATGGGAGTAAGTGTATCAGTTATTTTACGATTGAACTCAAAGAGGCTATTCCCGAAGAAGTGCGAGGTAAGTTCAAGAACTGGATTTTTGGCTGCGACATCTGTCAAGATGTTTGTCCTTGGAATCGGTTTTCGCGCCCGCATCAAACGCCTGAATTTAATCTTCATCCCGATTTGGCGCAGTTCACTCGAAACGATTGGGAAGAAATTACGCAGGAAGTATTTCAAGAACTATTTCGCCGCTCGCCCGTCAAACGGACAAAACTGGAGGGCTTGAAACGTACTATAAGTTTTGTAACTACGCCAAAAGAATAGATTTTCAAAAGACCTGACAAGTTTTAAAAACTTGTCAGGTCTAAGCACTAATGGTCTTAAATCAGCCCTTCTTCAGACACTATTTTATGAATATTGATAACAACATTGTCCATCACGCGCACTTCTTTATCCCAATCGACAATAATTGTCGTTTCTCCTTGTTCCATGATAAACACTTTTCTGTGTTTGGTAATAATCCAAAATATCCTTTTGGTACCATGCGCCATCATTTCTTCAGATTTCGTAAAAATGTAATCTAACTCTTGGTCAGTTTCAATCTTCACATCCACCTCAATAGCTATTTCAGGCGCTACTGAAAAATATTTATCGTCCAAAACGACGTTTTCTTTCAAGAAAATAGCAATGTCTGTCGAAAAGTTATTGTTATGACCTAGGTGTAGCCCCGTTTCGTTGGTAGTTAGGATGTACTTTTTGCGATTCACCATTGAAAACAAAATCCCATAAATAACACCAACAATATACGATTGGAGTGAACTACTACCCATGATATCTTCTAATTTTTTAGACCCATTCATTACTCCTTTGTATCCTTTATAATACAGAGGCACTCCTTTCAATTCTTCCCGAACAAGCTTGGCGGGAACTTTACGAGTGCGGTGAGCAGGTGCTTTTATTTGTTCGACTGTCATTTTTAAGTGCTTTTTACCAAAAATAAGCCTTTCTTCTCATACATCAAACATCGTTTACTTAATCGTACTGACGTGCAAATGCGAATCGTGCTTTTCGCTGTGGTAAATACGAATCGTCGCTTTTTGAAAATCTTTTTCCTCCGCTTCGCTTATGTTCATAAATTTCTGCGGGTTGCGGTCCACAATCGGAAACCAAGAACTTTGAATTTGAACCATAATTTTGTGGCCTTTCTTAAACGTATGAAGCACATCAGGCATCCGTACTTTTACATCCGTCACTTGGTTTGGCACAAAAGCTTCTGGTTTTTCAAAGCTATTCCGAAACTTCCCGCGCAACACCTCCGCTCGAACCAGCCGCTGATAGCCAGCCATCGTTAAATTTTTAGGATTAGGCGTTGGATTCGCCGCATCTTCGGGTAAGACGTCAATCAACTTCACAATAAAATCAGCGTCCGTTCCCGTCGTAGAAGCAAAAAAGTGCGCCGTCATCGGCCCCGAAAACGTCACATCTTCGGTCAAAGCATCTGTTTCGTACGTAAGAACATCAGGACGACGAGCCGCAAAACGCTGGTCTTCAATCATGTACTGATTATTACGACGCGCAAAAACACCATCCGTGTAAGGAACAGGTTTGGCAGGGTCGCTTACGTACTCATCAAAGCCCTCTTTTTCTTTTGTTTCTTCCCACGACAATTTTCCATTCGCCTGAAAATGAAGTTCTTTTGCCGTTTTTTCTTTGGGTGGCCATGCCTCAAACGTTTTCCATTCGTTGGTTCCCGTATTAAATAGGGTTGCCTCAGCCGCTTTCCATTCCCCTTTGTCTTTCAGGTAATAATTAAAAAACTTCGTTTCAAGCTCTTCCTGAAAATACTTAGCCGTATTACCACCAAACTGCAACGGCCCAAACTCCGACCAATCAGCCCGCGACCAAGCCCCGTGCGTCCAAGGCCCCATCACAAGTTGGTTTTTAGACGTAGGACTTTGTTTTTCAATGGCTTCGTAGGTACGCAAGGCTCCAAACAAATCTTCGGCGTCAAACCATCCTCCCACCACCAACGTAGCAGGTTTTAGGTTTTTTAAAGCAGGACGGATGTTTCTTGATTTCCAGTAGTCATCGTACGTTTCGTGCTGAAGGTATTCGTTCCAAATTTTACCCCGATTATTAAAATAAGCTGCACCGTTGGCATTTTTTAGAGGCCCTAGCTTCAAGAAAAAGTCATAAGCATCCTTTGTTCGATTCGCAAACAATCCTGTGTATGAGGCACTTGGCTTAGTCCGTGGCGCATCAAAGTAGCTCAAAAAATTGAAATTATCCATTAAGAAAAAAGCCCCATTGTGGCGGGCATCGTCACCTATAAACTCGTCAGTAACAGGCGCTTGAGGCGAAACGGCCTTAATGGCTGGGTGCGCATCAGGCAGCGAGGCAGAGGCATAAAAACCCGGGTACGAAATCCCTGTAATGCCGACCCGACCGTTATTACGAGGGATATTTTTAAGGAGCCACTCTACCGTATCGTAGGTATCAGTGCTTTCATCGGTATCTTTCGCACTTTTTTTGTCAAACTTATGGGGTGTCATTTCTTCAAACGAACCCTCGCTCATGTAGCGCCCCCGCACGTCCTGCGTTACAAAGATGTATTTTTCTTCTGACAATAATTTACTTGGACCAGGCCCATTTCCTGGGTAATTGGTTTCTCCATAAGGCCCTGCTGAATAGGGCGTTCGCTCCATAATAATCGGGTATTTTTGGCTGCTGTCTTTAGGTACATAAATGACAGTATAAAGCTTTACGCCATCCCGCATCGTAATCTGTTTGTCAAGTTTTGTGTAGTTATCTTTCACAAAATTTTGGGCTTGTACGGCCACACTCAAAAGCCCCGCAAGGACAAGAAAGGAAAGTTTCATGGAACTAATTGGTTTTGAGCAAAAATAGAACAAAACGCTGGCAAACAAAAAGCCCTACGCTATTGAAATACCTACATTGTGTTATTACCATTGTTATATTTTGTATTATTCAAATAAAAAACTAGCCAATTCCAGTTCTTTCGAGAGATAACATTGTAATAAACTGAGTTTGTCAATAAAATAACTTACCTTTGCGAGTCTTTTTTCAAAGCCATAATTAATTGTTAATCACTGACTTTCTTTGATTAATTGTTAAGGCAAAACAACTAACAAAAATACAAATGCAATCCATCCGCAACATCGCCATCATTGCGCACGTTGACCACGGTAAAACCACTTTGGTGGACAAATTCATCCACTATTCGAAGCTGTTTCGTGAGAACCAGCAGTTTGACGACCTCATTTTGGACAACAATGACCTCGAACGTGAACGAGGCATCACGATTGTTTCTAAGAACGTATCAGTACGCTACAAAGACGTTAAAATTAATATCATAGATACCCCAGGCCACGCCGACTTCGGAGGAGAAGTAGAACGCGTACTTAAAATGGCTGACGGTGTAGTGCTTTTGGTGGATGCTTTTGAAGGCCCAATGCCTCAAACTCGTTTCGTATTGAGCAAAGCGCTTCAACTTGGATTAAAAGTTGTGTTGGTGATTAATAAAGTTGACAAACCAAACTGTCGCCCTGAAGAAGTTCACGAAGCGGTATTTGATTTGATGTTTAACTTGGAAGCCAACGAAACTCAACTTGACTTCCCAACGGTTTTCGGTTCGTCGAAACAAGGTTGGATGGGTCCCGATTGGCAAAAACCTACTGAAGACATTTCGCACTTGTTGGATGTGATCGTAGAAAACATCCCACCCGCACCTTCTAACGACGGTGAGCCTCAAATGCAGATTACCTCCCTTGACTATAACTCATTCGTTGGCCGTATTGCCATCGGACGTGTACACCGTGGAACGCTCAAAGAAGGTGCGCAAGTAGGTCTTTGCAAAGCTGATGGAAGTGTAAAACGTAACCGTATCAAAGAAATTCAGGTTTTTGAAGGTCTTGGCCGTCAGAAAGTAACCGAAGTTTCTTCGGGAGATATTTGTGCAGTAACAGGTTTGGAAGATTTCGAAATCGGTGACACCATCACTCTTTACGAAAACCCAGAGCCAATTACACGTATTGCCGTTGATGAGCCAACGATGAACATGTTGTTCACCATCAACAACTCTCCTTTCTTTGGCAAAGAAGGTAAATTTGTAACTTCACGCCACTTACGCGACCGTTTGTTCAAGGAAATGGAGAAAAACCTTGCCTTGCGCGTAGAGCCATTCGATAGCGAAGATAAATTCTTGGTGTTTGGTCGTGGTATCCTCCACTTGTCAGTATTGATCGAAACCATGCGTCGTGAAGGCTACGAATTGCAAGTAGGCCAGCCACAAGTGATTTTCAAACAAGACGATAACGGACAACGCCTCGAACCAATCGAAATGTTGGTAGTAGATGTGCCTGAAGAAACAGCGGGTAAAGTGATTGAGCTTGTTACGCAACGTAAAGGTGATTTGCTTGTGATGGAACCACGCGGCGATTTGCAACACTTAGAATTCGACATTCCTTCTCGTGGCTTGATTGGACTTCGTTCCAATGTATTGACAGCTACGCAAGGGGAAGCCGTTATCTCTCACCGTTTCAAGTCGTATGAGCCTCACAAAGGCCCAATCCCAGGACGTATCAACGGCTCTATCATTTCAAAAGGAACTGGCCCAGCTACTCCTTATGCCCTTGACCGTCTTCAAGAGCGTGGTAAGTTTTTTGTTGACCCAAGCGAAGACCTTTACATGGGTATGGTTGTGGGTGAGCATAGCCGTCCAGGTGACATCGTGGTAAACCTTCAAGAAACGAAGAAGTTGACCAACATGCGTGCCTCTGGTTCGGACGACAACGTGCGTATTGCTCCTAAAATCAACTTCTCTTTGGAAGAATCAATGGAATACATCCAAAAAGATGAATACCTAGAAGTAACGCCACAAACACTTCGTATTCGTAAAGTATATCTCGACGAAAACGAGCGTAAACGTAACTCTAAAGAGCTAGAAATGGCTTAGTTCTAGCAATAGAACAAATACTTGTAAGGCAGACCTTCGCGGGTCTGCCTTCTTTTTTTTACAAATGTTGCCTACAAATGTTGCGCCTCTGCCGAGGCTAATTTGGATGCTTCTAAAACTCTTGATTAATCTACAAATGTTGCGCCTCTACCGAGGCTCTTTGGATGCTTCTAAAACTCTTGATTAATCTACAAATGTTGCCTACAAATGTTGCGCCTCTGCCGAGGCTAATTTGGATGCTTCTAAAACTCTTGATTAATCTACAA
>NZ_JBYFCH010000004.1:413916-473474 GCF_057652295.1 Runella sp. R5_40
ATGTTGCGCCTCTGCCGAGGCTCTTTGGATGCTGCTAAAACTCTTGATTAATCTACAAATGTTGCGCCTCTACCGAGGCTCTTTGGATACTTCTAAAACGTTTGATTAATCTACAAATGTTGCGCCTCTGCCGAGGCTTCGTTGGATGCTTCTAAAACGTTTGCTTAAATACCACAAATACCAATGCTTAAAAATAGACGCATAAAAAAATCCTCGCTTTCTCAAGCGAGGATTTTTTTATGATTTTGGCTGATTCTTTCTTAGAAGAATTTCGCGCGGTTATCTACTACTTTCGCATTTTCGCGGATTGCCTCATTCAACAAGTAACTTGCTTGAAGGTTCTTTGATTGCAAATTGGCTTTGTACATAGAGTAATCGGCAATTGCTGGTGCTGGCGTATCAGAAACTTTCTCCATGATAAACACACCGTTTTCTCCCGTAAATACTTTTGATTTCTTGCCAGCTTTCAAACCGAAGCCTTTTCCAAGCGCAATTGGATCTAGTCCTGCACTTGTCAAGAAACCTGTCGCTAATGAGATTTCATTTGCAGCTTCTACCAATGCACCTGCACCGTATTTTTGGGCAATCGCCTCAAGCGTTCCACCTTGGATACCGCTCAATTTCTTTGTGATTTGCTCTGCTTTAACTTCATTGCGTACTTTCAAAGTAAGTTCGTCACGGAAGTCGTTGATAGATGGGCTGTCTTTTGATGACTTTCCTGTCAAAATAGCCACCACATATTGCTCATCTGTTTCAAACACTGGAGAAACTTGGTCAGTCTTGGTATCATCGTTAAATGCCCAGCGAACAATTTCACGCGCGTTTTGAATCGTGTTCACGTTGCTCGCCGATTCTGGGATACGGTTGGCCGTTTGAACAAGCAAACCTTTATCTTTTTTCACGTTCTCATCAAATGCTGCCTTTGATTTAGACTCAATTGAGAATTGGTCCGCTTTCGCATAAATCGCATCACGTGTTGCTTGACTTGGCGTCATTGTCTTACCAATTGCCGCAATTTTGTAAAGAACGTTCGTTTTAGGCTCTGTTACTTTAATAATGTGGAAACCGAAATCTGATTCAATCAAACGACCAATCAAACCTGTACCACTCATTGCAAATACGGCGTCGTTGAATGGCTTCACCATGGCACCTTCACTGAAGAAGCCTAAGTCACCACCACGCTGTGCCGAACCTGGATCAGCGCTGTTTGCAGTGGCCAATTGCTCAAAATTAGCACCACCTTGCAATTGCTTCAACAAATCAGCAGCTTTGGTACGCGCCTCTGCTTTGGCAGAATCGCTTGTTCCTTGCGTACGAATCAAGATGTGGCTGGCACGTGCTGTATAGGCGGTGTCAATTTTAGTACCGCCGTACTTATAGATAAAATACGTATTTCCTTCGCGATAAGGGCCATTTACACTACCTGGAATAAATGACTTCACCGCCGACTTCAACTGATCTGGCATGTCTGAATACGACCAGTAAAGTTTTGTAGGTACGTCCGAATTTACACGAGCGTAAGTAGAGTCGCTAGTTGCGGTTGCCAATCCACGCGCCAATTCTTTAATTTTATTGTACATTTCCACGCTATCTTCTTTGGTAGCAATAATTGGGAAAGTTACGTATTGAATGGTGCGAGAGTCAAAGCCTTTGTATTCGTCTTTGTGCTTGGCCAAATAATCTTGCAATTGCGAATCTGTTACCTTAATCGTCGTGTCAACCACTGAATAATAAGGTACGTACAAATAGCGAAGTGATGCTTTAGCCGTTTGTGCTTGGTATTCTTTCTCTGCTTCAGCACGTGTTACGTAGCTTCCAACGCGGAGTAAGTTTTCGTATTTCTGACGAAGACGATCTTCGGCCAAGCTCTTCTCAAAATTTTGCCAAGCTTGTTGTTGCTCTACTGGCAAGTTTTTAAGGTTTTTGAGGTAGCTTATCACTTGAGTTTTGTCAAAAACACCCGTTTGAGGGTTAGTAAATGACTGTTGAACGGCTGGGCTCACATTGTTCCCTTGTACCATATCAACTAACTCGTCGCTACTTACTTTTAGTCCCAAGGCATCGTATTCTTTTTTGTAAGCATAGTCGATGATGTACTGATTCCAAACCTGCTCACGAAGGCTTTGTTGTTCTGGTTCGGTCGCAGCGCGACCACTTTGAGCTTCAAACGCCTGACGGGCTTGGTCTAATTTGAGTTGGAAATCCTTGTAACTAATGGTTTCACCTGCGATTTCACCGACGTTCTGATTGTTTCCAAACAATGCCTGCGAACCTAAAATGTCACCTCCGACAATAAATAGAATCAAACTGGCGGCAATAACCACTACCGCAATACCTGATCGCTCCCTGATTTTGTTGATTAACGCCATAGTTGCTTGCGCGTTATTAAGTTTAAAGTTAATTGTTTAATTAAATGTTCTAAGGAAAAGAAAGGGTTTCCAAAAATTGACCCGCAAAATAACATCATTTACTGGTACATTCCAACACTGATTCATTCTTTGTCAATTTTCGTGCCAAGGTTTTCTCGTTTTTAGCGGATTACAAGCAGTTTTTTGGTAACTATTGGCTTCCCAAAACTACGGACTTTCAGCAAGTACGTGCCCGAGGGCAGCGGTGTTAGCCGAAGGGGTTGTGAGTTTGACAACAAGGGGGTTTCTTGTTCCAACATCAATTTCCCATTCAAATCCATTACTTGCATTTTTACGTCGGTCAAATCTTCAAAACTTTCCAAAAGGAAAACCCCATCTAAACTTGGATTAGGATATACATTCACTCCATTGCCCGACACATCCAAAACGAAGTCAAAAGGCTCAGAAGTCAGGGATGAACAAGCCCTGCCTGGTTCTAAGAAATAAAAAGCGGTTACGGTGTATGGTCCTGATTTTTGAGCTTTGAGGTATTTTTCTGCAGTAATGGTTTCTTCTGCCCCATAATTCCACTTAAACTGAATGTCTGACAAATAATCTCCTTTCACGTTTAGAATATAATTACCCGTTTTTTCAATGCTAGGCTGCGTAGGAATGGGGCTTACTTCTACCTCTACTTCTTTCGATGGAGCAGAGACGCACCCGTGCTCATTAGTCGCAATAACACTGTATTTACCCGATTGCCGAACCAGTAAGTTAGATGAGGTTGCACCATTGTTCCAGAATACAGATGATGACGTATTAGCATACAAAGTCACGGCTTCACGCTCGCAGAAACGAACCAAACCGCTTGGCGAAATGACGGGAGTTTCGGGAATTGGATGCACCGTTACTGTTACTGGAACCGAAAACTGAGAGAAGCAATTGTATTGATTGACTGTTCTTGCAGAAAAACGTCCTGATTCACGAACAGTAATGGACGTGGCATTTTGCCCTGAATTCCACAAAAAGCTATTGGTCGTTGAAAGAGTAGTTCCATTTTCAATCTCTAGCACGACATTTTTATCGTTACAAAATTCCAACGGTCCTTTGGCAATAATGGTTGGGACGGATGGTCGAGGGTTTCTCACTGTGGAAGTAACTGCTGAATACCCAGACCAACACTCGTTTGCATCTTTTATTCGTACGGTATATTGATTTGTCTCCGATACGTCGATGGTTCGGCCGTTGGCACCGTTACTCCACTGATACGCTGAAGCTTCGGGTGCTGAGAGCGTAATTTGATCTCCTTCACAAAAAGAAGTACCTCCACTCGCCGAAATGATGGGAATCGCTGGTTTTGGTAAAGCTTCAAACGTCTGTTGATTAATTTCAACAGTGGGAGAATACACAAAATTTCCATTAAAATCCCTCACCTTTACCCGATACGTCCCATTCTCAACCGTAATTTCTCGCGAACCTCCTCCCACTTGATTCCAATTTACTTCTGGGTAATTAGTGGCTTGAATGGATAACTTTATCCGATTTTCTCCCGCACAGCTTACTTTAAAGGTAGGTATTGGAAAAGGATTCCGAGGCTGTGAACTTTGGAAAAACGAATCGGTCAGCGAATTGTTCCACGCCTCTCCCAACAAATTCAATCCAGTACCTTGCATGTGAACGCCATCAGGTCGAGGAATTTGAATATTGTCCGTAACTGGCCCTGCAAAGACATTATATACCGACCCAATGACTCGGTTTTGAGCATTAACGACCGAAACATTGCTTCCCTTTTCGCTAAACGAAACCCGTGATACTACCCAACTCAAATTATGTCCAAAATCATTGCGACTTTGTCCAATAATTTGTTGGAGATTACTCACAATTTCATCTTCGGGGATGTTAAAGCTCGTATCAGACTCCCCTTGATGCCATAAAATAGCCCTAATTCCCGTTAAACTCGCAAATTCGCGAAGTGTCACCCGAAGCTGAGAATAGGGCAATTGGTTTCCATAAAAACCACCCACGTATGGATTACTTGCATTTCCGTAGAGGCTTTCGCGCCATGCACGGCTTGTAGTACCTTCTAAAGCTGCATTGTAAAACAAAATTGGAACGTTAAGCCTTCTGACCAACAAATCCCCCAATACCCCCCAAGACCAAGCAGAATATCCATAAGGTGCAATGTAACTATCGGCATTTAAGTGCGAAAAAGTGGGTTGTGGTAGCTCATTCGGTTCAAAATTGGAATTTAAGTAATTAAAACAGCTCACTCGGTCATCTATTGCTGCCGAAGCTCCGTAGTTTTGAATCCCACGCGCATTGGATTGGCCTGCTACCACAAACACCTCGCCTATTCCTACGCGGTCAACTTCGGCCGTTTCAGCTACTTGCCCATTTCTAACCAACCGTACTTCTAACTTATACCATCCTCCTTCTGCTGATATTTCTCCTGAAAAAATACCACCTACTGGCGCATTTTCAAGCACCTGCCAACCAGTAGCCGTACCTTGACCCGCATTGAGAGGTGTCAAAGCCGCTTCAACTCTTTCAGGAATGGACTGTTTGTATGTCCCAGTGACGACAAATGATGCCTTATTGGCTTGTGAGCGTTGAAAAACAATGCGAGATGTTGGAAAACTAACGGTTACTTGAGAAAATGCGGGCAGAGCGGTTAAAATAAAAACGACCACCCTTACACAATGGTGCCTCAAACTTCCAAACACTCCGTTAACGTAGGGCTTTGGCATTCGATAATGAATAGGTTACTCCGAAAAAGCTGCAAAATTACGCATTTGCCGCATGAAGGCCAAACCGACAAATCAATCAGTCTCGGTTTTAATGGTATTTCAATGTTTTTTGTGGGTTTGTTAACTTCCTGATTTACCCTATTTTAGAAATTAGCGGGCATTTTTCTGTTTGATTTGACCGTCGCTCTTGCTAACTTGCGGCCATGGCAGACAATTTTGTAGTTTCGGCGCGGAAATATCGCCCCATTACTTTTGACTCAGTTGTTGGGCAGTCACACATTACGACTACCCTCAAAAACGCCATTCGTACCAACCACCTCGCCCAAGCGTTTTTGTTTTGTGGGCCACGTGGCGTAGGAAAAACAACCAACGCCCGTATTTTGGCCAAAACCATTAATTGTCAAAGCCTTACTGACGAGATTGAGCCTTGCGGAGCGTGCGAAAGTTGTGTGGCTTTTCAAAACAATGCTTCATTTAACGTTCACGAATTGGATGCTGCCTCCAATAACTCCGTGGATGATATTCGTAACTTGATTGATCAAGTACGCTACCCGCCCCAAACGGGTAAGTACAAAATATACATCATTGACGAGGTGCACATGCTTTCGTCGTCGGCTTTTAATGCTTTTCTAAAAACGTTGGAAGAACCGCCGAGCTATGCCATTTTTATTTTGGCAACTACCGAAAAGCATAAAATCCTTCCAACGATTTTGTCGCGTTGCCAAATCTTTGATTTTAACCGCATTCAACCACGCGACATTGCCGATCATCTTGAGCACATTGCCCAAAAAGAAGGGATTTCGACCGAACGAGAGGCACTCGAACTGATTGCCCAAAAAGCGGATGGAGGGCTTCGAGATGCCCTTTCGATGTTTGACTTAAATGTCACTTTTTCGACAGATGATACTGTTCGGTATAAAGATGTTCTCGAAAATCTTCACATTCTTGACTACGACTATTATTTCCGATTGACAGATGCCCTACTTACAAGTGAAGTTTCGCAAACGTTGTTGATTTTTAATGAAATCATCAAAAAAGGTTTCGACGGACACTTGTTTGTGGTAGGGATGCTGGAGCATTTCCGTAATTTGCTGGTAGCCAAAGACCCTGCAACAGTTCAGCTGCTCGAAGTATCAGAAACGGCCAAAAACAAATACCTAGACCAATCGGCGCGGGCTTCCGTATCGTTTCTTCTTTCTGCATTAAGCGTTGGAAGTCAGTGTGATATAAATTACAAAGCGGCCAAACAGCAGCGACTGCACGTGGAAATATGCCTGATGAAACTGGCAAAAATCCCTGAAGTTTTGGATTTGAATACGCTATCGGGCGACGAAAAAAAAAAGCCTAGTCTGACCGAAAATAGCCAAGTAGCAGTTCCAACGACTGCTACTCCAAAGCCCATTGCGTCCCTTCCAAGTCCTAGTGTTGCGGCCGAAACACCTCCTCCTTACCCTCAAAATGGCTTACCAGGTGCCTTGGGCAAACTCCGTTCGACGGTCAATATTTCTGCGCAACCCCAGCCAGTAGAGGAGACAAAACCAGTAGCAAAAACCCAAGAAGACCCAACGGTTACGGCAGATTTGCCAACAAATTGGAAGGACCAACCTTTTACGACCGAAGAACTTCAGCAAACGTGGGATGCCTTTTCTCGTTTTCGGGAGCAAAATGGTGGTGCCGTCAGCGAGCAAATTATGCTTAATCGTGAATTTAAAATTGAGGGAACCACGATTGAATTAATTTTAGACAACCTTCACCAAGAGGTTCTGCTCAACGATGTGAAACCCGAATTGCTGGGGTATTTGCGTCGCCATCTTAAAAATCGGCAAATTCAAATTTCTTACCGCATTGCGCCCAACGAAGTAAAGCGCAACCCCTACACACCGCTCGAAAAATTCAACACCTTAGCCGAGAAAAACCCTTCTCTTCTCGACCTCCAGCGCCTCCTTGGTTTGGATGTTGATTTTTAAGGAGTACTTTAGAGTATATTGTCACCCGAAAGTCATATATTAGGAAACAGTATCACTTCAAAACCCAAACCTTCACATCTTATGTTCACGCGTCGTGATTTTCTAAAAAGCACTGCCATCGGTGGGGCTTCTTCTTTGATTTCGATAAATCCACTTTTGGCGGCGACTCGCCCCAAAAAAGATAAATTAGGAATCGCCTTGGTGGGTCTCGGTTATTACAGCACCGATTTGCTCGCACCTGCCCTTCAACTTACCAAAAACTGTGAGCTGATGGGCATTGTCACAGGGACTCCTTCCAAAGCAGAAACGTGGCAAAAGAAATTTAACCTCAAGGACAAAAACATCTACAATTATCAGAACTTTGACCAAATCGCCAACAATCCTGATATTGACGTAGTGTATGTCGTACTTCCTCCAAGTATGCACCGCGAATTTGTCGTTCGGGCTGCCAAGGCTGGAAAACAGGTATTTTGTGAAAAACCCATGGCACCTAGTGTAGCCGATTGTGAAGCAATGATTAAAGCCTGTGCCGATAACAAAGTAAAACTCGCCATCGGATACCGCTGTCAACACGATCCAAATACGCAAGCTTACATGAAGTTTGCCAAAGAAAAAACGTTTGGGAAAGTTCGTATGGTGACATGTGGCGCAGGGTATTTTGACGCCCGTACGACCCATTGGAAACAAAACAAAGCCCTTGGCGGTGGCGTAATGGGCGACATGGGTGTGTATGCCATTCAAGGTGCGCGCTTGGCCGTAGGTGAAGAACCAACGTCGGTTTCGGCTCAATTCCACACAACTCGCCCAGACATTTACAAAGAAGTGGAAGAAACAGCCACGTTCCAATTGGAGTTTCCGAGTGGCGCCTTAGCCGCTTGCCATACCAGTTTTGGTATCAATATGAACTACTTGCAAGCGAACTGCGAGAAGGGCTGGTTTAAAATGGAACCGTTTTCGAGCTACACGGGCAACAAAGGAAGCAGTCCTCAAGGGCCAATTGATTTCCCTTTACAAAGTCAACAAGCCAAGCAATTGGACGATGATACAGACGCACTTATCAAAGGTATTCCACTAATAGCGCCAGGTGAAGAAGGGCTACGGGATATTCGCATCGTTGAGGCCGTCTATAAGTCGGTGGCAAATGGTGGGAAGAAGATTACCATTTAGTGTTTTTCCACACAGAACGGCACGGATTAAATGCACACAGATGACAGAGGAATAATTTCTGCGACATCTGTGGGTTGTTTAATCTGTGCGCATCTGTGTGAAAGTTTTACCTGTTGTAGAGAAGCAATTAATCAGCCACTTTGCCCAATAAATTTACCCCAACTAATAAAAAGAGCACACCAACCAAAAAAGGAACAATAGTTTCCCATTTTGTAAGGGTGAAGCCTATCACCGCCTTGTCTGACATAAAGGCGATGCAGGCAAAAAGAATAAAAATAACGCCAATTCCCGTTAAAATACTTCCAAACGTACGTTTCATGTGAGCGCGAGGTTTTATATAGGTTGCAAAACTACCAATTTATACAAAAAATTATCCTACTCTTCGGGTCGGATTTTAAGCCCTTCTTGATGAATAATATATTCGGAGGTGTAATAAAATCGGTGGCATAGCCAAAGCCCAATCCCCCAACTTCCCAAAGCTAGTATCAAGGTCGGGACTTTGAACATTATCAAGAAAAATCCCATAAAAAAGGCGTAGAACCCTTGGCGAAGCAACGTATCCATCACATAATGCTTTTGCAAAAATCGCCCAAAAAGCAAAAACAGCATCCCAATGACTAACATTGACCATTCCAAAATATACCCCCAATTCAGACCAATTGGCATGTAGCGAACGAGAAAAACAATTTCTGGCAACATCATGAGGACAAAAAGCAGTCCGTATTGCTGTAGGCGTTGTCCCATTTTCATTGGCATATTTCGCAACAAAGGCAACTGTAAATGTTCAAATTCGTAGAGGTGTAACATCAGCACCGAATGAACCATCCCAATCGTCAGCGCTCCCAACGAGAACAAGCGCTCATCGTAGCTGTCGGTGGGGTAAATTTTGCAAATTCCCACGACAACAAAACAGGAAAAGCCTTTCGTCAGAAACAATAAAACGGGGTTTTCGGAAAACAAATACAGAATAAAATACGACCACTGAGGCTTGTTAAATCGTCGGTTTAAGTACGTAGTAACTATACTCAAACGGGTATCAGGGTTAGGCCGTTGTAGGCGATATTCGTAGGCCGCAACCCCCGTTACAGGCACCAATAGGAGGTAAATCATCGTTGCAATAACTGACAATCGTTGCCCAGTCCACCAGCCATAATACCCCACAAAAATCACGTACAGCGCCACAGGCAACCAAAGCATCCATTGTACGTACAACCAAGCCGCCAAACGGTAAGGTTTGGCAATTAACAATAAGTTATAGAGAAAACTGTGGGAATCCCACAAGAGCCTTTGGCGAACAAAAAAAACCGTTTTGAAGTGATACAAAGCAAATACAACGCCCATTAGCGCCAACAAAAATGGGGATGCAAACACATAAGAGGCCAGAGCGATGTGGTCTTCGGGGCGTAATATACCGAAAGCAAACATGGCAACTAAGAAGAGAAAGCCAGTATTGAGTCGGTAATATTCGGTAACGAGGGTTTTGCGGAGAATGTGGAGTACGGCTAACATCAGTGGCGGTCATTTTCGCCCCGAGGAGGCGGCAGTTCCGTGATTTTTTTGTCTTTTACTTCAAACAATTGCTTGATGGGAAGGGCTTCAAATCGAAAATCTTGGTGCGAAGAAAGTAAAAAAGTTACACCTTGGGCATGGTACTTTTGCACAAGTTCATACACCTTTTGGACGGTTGCATCATCAATCGTAATCAATGGTTCATCCAAAATAATCACTTTGGGTTGCCCCAAAAACGCAACTGCCAACGATGTCTTTTTAAGCATTCCGCTCGAATACGTTCCTGATGGTTGGTACAAAAAGGGCTCAATACCAAGCAGCTCAATCAACTCATCCACTTGTTTTTGGGACGCTTTTTTGGCCTTTGCCACAAATTGAATCAAATCATTGGCGGTCAAAAACTCAGGATAATCAGGTTCAGCTTCACCATAATTGATGTGCAATCGGTAGTCAATGGGGTTTTTACGAATATCCCACGTACCCATTTTAATTTCACCCTCAAAAGGCAACATACCCGCCAACGTCCTAAAAAATGTCGTTTTCCCCGACCCATTCGCCCCTTTAAACCAATGGATTCCTTCTTTTAAAAAGAGAGAGGGCACCTGAAGTACCAGATGCCCTCCGTAAGATTTGTGTAGATTGGTAATTTGAAGCATACCTTCTTTACAACTTATTTTCTTGTTTTAGCCACGCTTAATACGTGTTGGCCAATTTTAGTTCCTGCTTTATTGCCTTCATCACAACCCGAACGGTAGTGAATACCTCCATACAGGCGACTGACATTCACACTTAGCGCTGCTTCTCTAAACGACTTAAAGGACATTACGCCGTGTCCATGTTTGTGTTCCGTCGAATCTGTAAATGCGATATTATCACCGTGTACAAACGTCAATACTTCCGCAGAAGCGGCCGAAATTGTACTGTGCCCACTGGTATATTCGGGGAAAGGTGGGGTTTGCAAAAACGGTTGCCATTTTGGGTCAATGTCTGAGTTGATCACCGTTTCTGGACGTACTTTACGGCTACGGTATTTTTCTTCCCAACAACCGATAAATCCGTCTAATAATGCGATAGACGTCAGGGTATATCCTTCAACACTTCGATCAAATGGGGCTTTTTGGTTACGGCTCACCGTTGAATGAATGGCCAACCAATGACCACCAGGCGTCATTTTTTTATTGGCAAACATCACGTGCCCAACTACATTCATCACAAACGGGTTGTCATCCCAAAACCAAGCCGTACGCTTTTGTTCTTCCGTCAAGTTTTTGCCTACTTCATACACCTCACGCGTTTCGTCCCAAAACTTAGAGTTCTTGTTTTTAGTCCACATGGGAGGAGGCGGAGGTGAAAATTGGCGTGCCGAATCCAATGACAATGAGCGGATTTTGTGCCATTCTGGTTCACACGCATCGGCATAGGCTGGTGGAGTTGGCACCCAAGTGCCTGGCTCATTTGTTACCGTAAAACGAACCCCACGGGTCTGTTTGTACTTGTCACCCGTTGAGTACTTGATCACGTGCGCAGCCACACTGTCGCCGTAAGCCATCGAACGCTCAATTACGTCTGATGGGACACCCATATCTTCGTATTTTTTGTAGAACGTTTTTTCGTATTCATCAAAAAAACTAGCCGAAAAAGTCAGGGTTCTCGCTACTTTCAAAAAAGCACGGGTGCTGGCCAAAGGAAAGCAATATTCTTTGCCTGCTTCTGGCTGTAGGGGCGTCTTAAAGCCGTTTAATTTACCACCCAACGATTCGTAGGCAGGGAAGCCCGGTACCATGGCCTCATAGCCTGCCAAGTTTGAATACGCATAAATTCGACTTGCAACGGGTGGTTTGAAGATGTCATGGATAATTACCTCAGTCAACAATTCCACCGATTTATGGTATAATTCAGGATCAGCTGCTTTGGCATTATACTCTTCTGGTTTAGCTTTGGGCTTGCACGAAACCATCCAAAAAGAAATACCAGCGACCAACACAAAAAGAAGTTTCTTTTTCAGCATAAGTTTCAAATTTGAAAAACAATTGAATTAAAAAATATCCTAAGAAAATGCAAATGTAAAAAACCACACCATCAAAAAATTGATTTCCATCAGTTATTTTCCCTCGTCGAGAACCATCCCACGGGCTTTTAATGTTTGTTTTTTGTAATTTTAAAAGAATAGCGCTATTTTTCCACAAACTTAAACTCTTTAAAGCATTTGGTCGAAAAAGTAATTTCCTTAGAAAATGTGTCGCTCTTAGACTTTTTGGGCGTTGAAAACAACCACATTAGAGAAGTAGCCGCCGCCTTTCCGATGAGTAAAATCATTTCGCGCGGCAACGAAATTAGGGTGATGGGCACTCCCCCCGAAATCCTTCGCATTAGTGATATTCTTGAGTCATTGATTCAGCACTACCAAAAGTACGGCAAAATTACCCACGAAAACGTACGTCATTATCTTACTGCTAATGGTGGCTCCATTGCCCCCCCCCACGTTCTTCAAGACGAGAAAGATGTGATTGTGTATGGAACGCGTGGGATTGTGGTACGGGCCAAAACTGCCAACCAGCAACTGATGGTGGAAAAAGCAGCCCAACACGATTTGATGTTTGCCGTTGGCCCAGCAGGTACAGGAAAAACCTATACCGCCGTGGCCCTTGCTGTTCAGGCCCTGAAAGAAAAAAAAGTCAAAAAACTCATCATTACTCGTCCTGCGGTAGAAGCTGGAGAAAATCTTGGGTTTCTCCCAGGTGACCTCAAAGAAAAAATAGACCCTTATTTGCGGCCTATTTATGATGCCTTGGAAGACATGATTCAAAGCGAGAAGCTGAAGTTCTATTTGGAAAACAATATCATTGAGATTGCCCCGTTAGCCTACATGCGGGGGCGTACGCTCAATAATGCCTTCATTCTTTTGGATGAGGCCCAAAATACGACTCCTTCGCAAATGAAAATGTTTTTGACACGGATGGGCCCTAGCTCAAAAGTCATCATTACGGGAGATAAAACGCAAGTGGACCTTCCTAAAAACCAACAATCAGGTTTACGGGATGCCCTTGAAACCCTCCGCCACGTCAAAGATATTGCTTTTGTAGAGTTGGACGGACGCGATGTCATTCGCCACCGTTTGGTGAAAGACATTTTGGATGCGTACGAAAAGAAAGAAAAATAATTGTTTTCTCGTTTGCATTGACAACTATGATTCAAAGTGTACGGTGGGTTGCCTGTTGGGCCTTTTTGTGGTTTAGTTTAGGTATTTTTGAGGCAAGTGCGCAACGTTGCTCAGCAGTTCAGTACGATTCGGTACTGGCCAAACGGTATCCTTATTGGAAACTAAAACGCCAAATGCTCGAAGATTCTGTTCAGACTTTTTTGCGATTGCCAAAGCGTGCGGCCCGTTTAGGAGCCATTTGTTCAACCATTCGGATTCCTGTGGTAGTGCATGTTGTGCATTCAACGGCTACAGGGGCGATTGGGGGCGCTGGAAATGGCAATATTTCGGACGAACAAATCAAAGAACAAATCAGAATACTCAACGAAGACTACCGCCGCAAAGCTGGTACGCGGGGCTTTAACACCAACGCCGTAGGAGCAGATACAGGCATCGAATTTTATTTGGCCAATATCGACCCCGATGGTAAATCAACCAACGGAATAACGCGTCATTATTATGCTCAAAAAACAAATTTTGACGTTTTTAATGACGACCAACTTTTGGCCGACATCACTACCCAACAAAAAGAATGGCCCACCGACCGCTATTTAAACATTTGGGTGACTCGGTTTGCCAATAATTACCTCGGAATTGCCCAATTTCCGTCTGTTACGGGCGTGAATGGCCTCGATAACAGTACAGAACTACAAGTACGTACCGACGGGGTATTTATTGATTACCGCGTTTTTGGCGTTGGCCCAACTGTCACCAGTCGTCTGTATAATTTGGGACGCACCACCACCCACGAGGTCGGTCACTGGTTAGGGTTAATTCATACGTGGGGAGACGACAACTGTGGCAATGATTATTGTGACGATACCCCTCGTTGTGAAAGCGGCAATCAATCTACCAATTGCGGCCCCGTGTTTTCTTTTTGTTCGGGTGTTCGTACCCAAAACATGACCGAAAACTACATGGACTATTCACCTGATTCTTGCATGAATGTTTTCACCAAAAATCAGACCGAACGAATGATGGCCGTGATTGAAAAATCAACCCGACGAAACAGTTTGGTCAAGTATTGGTGTTCGCAACTCCCCTTTGGCAACAACCTCGCCATTGAGATTGCCCCCAATCCTGCCCAAAACGTTGACGTTACGTATGTGAGGGTTACTTTAAAGGAATTTAGTACGTTCACGGTTGAATTGTTCACGCTAAGTGGCCAGCTCTTGCACCAAAAAGCATTTGAAAACTATCCGAGCTGGGATGTCCCCATCTCCACGGTAGATATACCACCAGGAACTTATTTAATACGGGTCAAAACCAAAGATGAGACCGTCACCCAACGCCTTGTTGTAATTCGATGATAAAAAAATGTCAGGTTGCTCCCAATCTGACATTTTTGTTTTAAAACCCAACGCCAACAACCATGAATCCACTTTTGCGCGTCACCATTGCTTTTGTTATCGGTATATTAGTTCCACAACACTGGCCACTGCCAACGCCTATGCTATGGGCTTTGGGGACATCATTAGGCATTCTTTGGTTTATTGGCTTGGCTCGGTTACACAATCGTTACCTACTCGGCGCTACCACTTTTGGGGTATTTGTCTATTTGGGCGTGCTGGCAACCACCTTAAAAAACGAATCCCTCGCCCCTACCCACCTTGTACATTTTCGTTTGGACAGTATCCAAGCTTATCGCGGACAAGTAATCACGTTTCCCGAAACACGAGGAAAAACGCACCGCGCCGTTTTGGAGATAACCCACGTTAAATTAAACCATCATTGGCGAGCAGCGACAGGAAAAATTCAGGTATATATTGATAAGTCAACCCCACGCCCTGCTTACGGTGCGGAGTTAGTTGTGCTTGGCGCACCGCAGCAAGTAGCACCTCCTTTAAATCCAAATCAATTTGATTTTAAGCAATTTTTGGCGCATAAACAGATTCACTTCCAACATTATTTACGCCGCACCGATTTTGCGACAACTGGTAACAATTTTGCACAATGGTACACCCGTTGGCCTTATCAGTTAAGTCAGTGGAGCGACGACGCCCTGAAAAAACTCGTCCCTATCGAGCGTGAATATGCCGTAGCGAAAGCCATGATTTTGGGACTGCGCGACGATATGGACTCCGAACTTGTACAAGCCTATTCGGCGGCGGGCGCCGTTCATGTGCTTTCGGTATCTGGCTTTCATATTGGCGTATTTGTGGCGATTATTGCCTTTTTACTCCAAAAACTCAAAGCCCACCGCCGAGGACGTTGGCTGTACGTGGCGCTAACTTTTGGAATACTTTGGTTTTATGCCATCCTTACTGGACTCTCAGCACCTGTTGTTCGTTCGGCATTAATGTTCAGTTTGTTTCTTTTGGCCGAGCCACTCGGTAAAAAACCAAACGGGGAAAATGCGCTTTACGGTTCTGCCTTGATTTTACTGGCCTACGACCCTTTCCTTCTCTTTTCGGTCAGTTTTCAAC
Source organism: Runella sp. R5_40 (assembly GCF_057652295.1). NCBI lineage: Bacteria > Pseudomonadati > Bacteroidota > Cytophagia > Cytophagales > Spirosomataceae > Runella > Runella sp. R5_40. Next base: position 429,280 of record NZ_JBYFCH010000004.1, read on the forward strand.
TATCTTATGCTGCGCTTGCGGGAATTATTTTTTGGCAGCCAACGATTTATCAATGGGTGGCAGCCAAGGATTGGTTTTTAGACAAACTTTGGGCAATCACCGCAGTTGCACTTGCTGCTCAGTTGGCCACCTTTCCCCTGTCAGTTTATTATTTTCATCAATTTCCCACCTATTTTTTGGTGGCGAATCCCCTCGTTGTAGCGCTCTCTACCGCCATGATTCCCGTTGCGTTGGTAGCGTTGGCGCTCTCCGCTGTACCCTTTGTTGGATCCGTAATCGGTTGGGTTTTAACAGGAATTACGTGGTTGCTCAACCAATCCGTGGTTTGGATTGAACAGCTTCCAAGCGCGACCCTCACTGGTATTACTTTTGGTAAATTGGAAGTAGCGATTGTCTATGCTATCATTGGGATACTTGCTTATTGTTGGTATCAAAAAGAAGTTTTTTTGGTAAAGGTAGCCTTGGCAATGAGTGCCATTATCGTTGTGATACAAGGCATTCATTTGTACGAAAACAACACCCAAAAGCTCTTTATTGTACACGACATACCCAAACAAACGGTCGTCAGCTTCATTGAAGGCACACGTGCTATTCTCGTGGCTGATTCGTCGTTTTTTGCTTCCAATCAACAGCCTTTTTCATTTTATCTTAAAAACTTCTATGACCTCCACGGGATACGCGAAATCACAAACATTTCGTTGGACAAAGCCACCAATTCAGGAATGGTCCGCCCCCTTCCTTTTGGAAAACTTATTGTGTGGAAAGGTCAGGAATTAATCATTGCCGAACGGCCAATTTCTACACTGCCCGCTCATTTTACCTCTTCAATCATCGTACGAAAGGGAGCCATCAAAAGCATTCAGAAAAATGCTTACTTTGAGCAAGTTCCCCTCATTTTCGACAGTTCGGTTTCCTCTTATTACCTCAAATCTCTTGCCCAAAAGTCACCTTCCAGCCTTCATTCTTGGTATTTTACGTATCAAAAAGGCGCTTATATCCGTAAAATTTAAGGCTTTTGCCAAAATTAGTCCCCTGAAAGTTTGGCTTGAAAGAAAATAAGGGCCTATATTTGCATAGTTAATCAATAGATATTATTCTAAATTATTTTCAACGACATGAAACCAGCTATTACACCCAATTTTACCCTTACTCAACTTGAAATATTAGGATTTGACCGTGTCGGTTTTGTAGAAGAGGTGACGAGATTTGTCTCTGCCTATGGTCACATTGTTAGCGTACGATTTGAAGCTGACGGCGTGCGCTCGCAAGGATTTCTCAAAATTAAACTAGACCAGCTCGAACGACTCGAAAGTCTCTTGGTTCGACTCAAGGCTATTACAGGTCTGGTACGCGTCAAAAAAGTGGAGGCAAGCCCTCATAAGTAAGGCTATTTGCCTCCACTTTTCAGGTTTATTTGGCAGAAACTACTTCGATTTCAAACAAAAGTGGGGAGTTTCCTGGAATATCTGCCCCCGCTCCTCTTGAGCCATATCCCAACGAAGAAGGAAAAATAAGCGTTGCTTTTTCACCAACTTTCATTTTCGCAATGCCTTCATCAAAACCCTCAATCACCTGACCAGCTCCTAAATAAAAACTAAACGTGCCCGCATCAAACGTACGGTCGGTGAGTAGTTTTCCCGTGTATTTGACAGTTACCGATTGCCCTGATTTAATACTTGCCCCCGTAGCATTGGCCTTGGTTAAAATATAGCGCAGTCCCGTAGCTGTCTTTTCCGTGACTACCAAGTTGTTATTTTTGATGTAATTCTCAATTTGTTGCTCTTCAGTTCCCGATAAATCTTCTCGGTTACAACTTACTACCAAGGCAAAAACCGCCAAGAATCCAACCAAACGAAATAAAGCTTTCATAGATACATGTAAAAAGTAAGCGACAAAATTACGCAAGATATTGGCGCAATTTGCATATTTGACCAAAACGCTAAAAAAGCCTCCCAACAAATACGGACAACTCCTTGACAATCTGAATCTTTCTGCTAATTTTGTTTTGCTTACTGATTCCACCCACTCTTTGACTTTTCAACTTATGAATGCTGTTCTTACCAAAGCGCATCTTTTCAGAATTGTGTTGTTTTTTATTGTCAGTTGCACAACGTCCCTGGCGAATTCTATCCTAATTACCATGGACGATAAGCAAACCAATCACCTCAAAGCCTACGGGGTGGCATATTGGGAACTGAAAGCCGACCGCGAAGTGGATTGGTTGCTCAACTACCGAGGTGGAAGTTTTATGATGAACTATTCAAGCGCCCTTGAGCGTGAGTGTCGGCTGCGTGGGGTGTCGTATGAGGTCATTTCAGATGCCAACGTAAAGGCTATTTTAGCCCAAATTGCCCACCCTGATGTCAACATGGATGCTGTTAAACTTCACAAGGCTGCCCGAATTGTGGTGTATAGCCCCATCAAAGTCAGCACTTCATCCTTTGAAGATACGGATGCCGTTTTACTGGTGTTGAAGTACGCAGAAATTCCGTTTGAAATCGTCTATGACGAAGAAATCTTAAAAGGCGATCTCGCCAAATACGACTGGCTGCACCTTCACCATGAAGATTTTACGGGGCAATTTGGCCGAAACCGCCGCCGTATGACCGTTGCCGATGTGCAAGCCCAAGAAAATATTGCCAAAAAATACGGTTACAAAAAAGTGTCACAGCTCAAGCTCGACGTCGCCCGAAGCATCAAAGGTTTTTGCGCGGGCGGTGGGTATTTGTTTGCCATGTGTTCGGGCGCAGAGTCGTTGGATGTCGCCCTCGCAGCCGAAGGGGTTGATATTGTTCCTTCTATTTTTGACGGAGATGGCGTAGATCCTAAAGCCCAATCTAAGCTTGATTTTGGTAAAACTATTGCCTTTGAAAATTTTGTCCTCGAACTCAACAATGACGACGATTACCGTGGTGGTGGTATGTCGTTTTCGAGCATCAACTCTTCTTCAGGACAAGGCTGGGGCGACGAAACCACTAACTATTTTTCGTTGTTTGACTTTTCGGCCAAATGGGATGTTATTCCTTCTATGTTGGTTCAAAATCACGAAAACCTTATCCGTGAGTTTTTTGGGCAAACCACGGCTTTCAACAAAAAAACAGTCAAATCTAGTGCTTTGGTCATGGGTCAAAGCAAATCGTCGGATCGTTATATTTATGGTGAGTTAGGACGCGGGCAGTGGACTTTTTACGGTGGCCATGACCCCGAAGGACAACGCGGTTTTCATCGGATGCCGACCGACCTCAACCTCCACCCGCATTCGCCTGGATATCGGCTCATTCTTAATAATGTTTTGTTTCCGTCGGCAAAAAAGAAAAAACGCAAAACCTAACATTCACACGGTTCATAAACCCAAAACGACATTTCAAAACCTTTGCTTAACCATTGGTAGAGTTAGGCAAACCTTCGCATCAAAGGCGTGTAGTTTTGTTCAAAAAACGTACGCCAATGAAAAAATCCCCCCTCATTACCTCGGTTGTATTTGCAGCAGGACTACTTACCAGCCAAGCCCTTTTTGCGCAAAAGTTTTTGCAGAAAATCAAAGAAAAAGCGCAAGCCGCTACCGAAGGACTAAATGGCAGCTCGTCGTCCCGTCCAACCAAGGCATTATACGAAAAACAACAAGCTGATGCCGCTAAAACTATACTAGAAGAAAAAACCATTGCCAAAGATTCTTACGGACTTGGCGGTATTTATTATACACGGGAATTGTTTGTGTGTGGCAGTGAAACCAACAACCTCGACAAAGCCATCGGAAAGTTTTTGGTAAGTTTTGAAAAACAAACCAACGCCGTAAAGTTAAAACTCACGCCAAGTTACGAGGCGGAGGGCGTTTCAAGTCTAGTATTAGGGAGAGATGACTTCCCTGCCGACTTAAATTTGAAAGTCAGTGCGGCCATTAAACAACCTCGTTTTGACGCAACGCTCAGTAAAGGAGCCTATTATGGATTTTATGCCAAACAGACGCAGGTAGAAGACGGTAAAGTTGTCAAAGACACCAAAGAGACACTCCGCGATTGCTCGGTCATGCACATCGTGCTTATTGAGCCAGGTATTTTGTTGATGACCAATGGCAGTGGCCTCTATTACATTCCCAAAGGTGGACGAACTCCCGACGACGTTGCCAGAGAGAAACTTGACCCCGTGGCGGTGTTATATACCAAAGACAAAGAAAGTAAAGCCAAAAGCCTGACCGATGAGCAATTGTATGACCTACTCGTTACCCATCAAAAGGCGTTTCAAAAACGATACGATTTACAGATTGATGGTCAAAAAGAAGCTTTAAGAGAGCTGGAGGGTGCAACCACGCCGCGCACCAGTAACAACGGCGGAAGCAATACCAGCACGAGCACAAATAAAGAAAAACCAGCAAAAACTACCGAAAAAACGTTTAAAATTGAATTACAAAACTTAACTTCGGAAGATGTTTATTTCACAGTAAAAGGAATGAGTAATTCGCTACAACGAATTGGAAGCAAATTCATTAGTAGTGTATATGTAAAACCTGGGGTAACGATTGTTACCAAAAGTGGCAAGCTTATTGCAACCATCACCGAAGATACCAAACCAAGTACCCGATTTAAAATTGAGTAATGCTTTTTACCATTCAGCATCATGTCAAAAAATAAAACTACCGAAACCAACGCCAGTGTCAGCGACTTTTTAAACGCCGTCAAAGACGAGACCAAACGCGCTGATAGCTTCAAGTTGGTCGAACTGTTCGAGTCAATTACGGGCTCACCCGCCAAACTTTGGGGGCCAAGCATTGTTGGTTTTGGTAGTTACCATTACAAATACGAAAGTGGGCGAGAAGGAGAAGCACCCTTGGTGGCTTTTTCTCCACGAGCGGCGGCGCTTACGGTCTATTTTTCTTCATCATTTGACCAACGAGAAGAGCTTTTATCTCAGCTTGGTAAGTATAAAACCGAAAAAGGCTGCATTTATATCAAAAGGCTCAGCGAAGTCAATCTGGATGTGTTGGAAGAATTAATTATCAAACAAATCGAACACACCCAGCAACTTTACAATTAAGTACTCAGGCACCATTAGCCGTTATCAGGTCAAAATCAACGAATTAAATCAAAAACGCCCTAAATACTTTGCTTTGTGAGAAGCAAAAACAATTCATTCATGCAAATTCTTGCCACAATCGCCATCGTCCTCGTTGCAGTAGAGCACCTTTACATTTTGTATCTTGAAATGTTTGCGTGGGAAACCCTCGGCAAAAAGACGTTCAAAGGTTCATTGCCAGACGAACTGTTTAAACCTACCAAAACACTGGCGGCCAATCAGGGGCTTTACAATGGCTTTTTAGCCGCAGGACTTTTATGGAGTTTGACCGTTTCAGAACCCGAATGGAGTAGCAAAATCGCCATTTTCTTCCTCTCGTGCGTCATTGTAGCAGGAGCCTATGGTGCCTTCAGTGCCAGCAAAAAAATATGGTTTGTGCAAGGTTTACCCGCACTTATCGCCCTAGGACTGGTACTTTGGTCACGCTAAACAGGCAAGTTAATTGTTTGCCTCATTTAATTCGGCTTTGTTAATCAAGCCTTAACCAGACTCCGAATTTGCTTCATCAATGCTTCATTGATTTTTACGTAGCTTTCTTGTGTCCAACCCGCCACGTGCGGCGTAAGAATGACGCGATTGGAAGCCCGTAAATAATCAAAAGCTGCTTGTTGTGCTGGCGTAAGTGTTTTTAATTTTTCATTTTCTAGCACGTCCAAACAAGCTCCGCGAATTTTTCCGCTCTCCAAACCTCTTACAACGGCCTCAGTATCCACGATTTCGCCCCGTGCCACATTCATCAAAAAGAATGGACGAGCTACGTCTGCCACAAACGCGTCGTTTACCCAATGCCTGGTTTCTTCCGTCAGCGGTACGTGAAAGCTAATTACGTCGGCTTGGTTCTTAATCTCATTGAGGGTTGCTTCTTCCGCATGAGCATTTCCGTAGTTGGTCAAATACTTATCGTAGGCCAGCACACGGCACCCAAAACCGCTCAACCGCTGGGCAGTAGCACTGCCGTTAAACCCAAAACCAATCAAACCTACGGTCTTGCCCATCAGTTCAATCCCACGGTTTCCTTCTCGGTCCCATGTTCCCTGTCGCACCTCGCGGTCAGCTTTGGCAATGTTGGCAAACAACCCCAATAACATGCCCAATGCGTGTTCGGCCACGGCATCGCGATTGCCTTCGTTGGCCGCAAACACCTGAATATTCCGCCGTGCGGCGGCCTCCAAATCAATCAGGTCAAGCCCCGCCCCTGCCCTTGCAATAAAACGCAATTTTGGTGCTTTTTCTAAAATTTCTTCGTCGATGTATGTTTTACTTCTAATGACTAACCCTTCGTATTTGGCAAGGTTTTCGAGAATGTCGGCACGTTTGAAAGTAGGTTCATAACAATAGGATACGCCAAGCGTAGTGAGCATATCGAAGAGGGAAGGATGAATGTCGTCGGCAATTAAAATCGTCATATCAAAATGTCAGCGTGAGTCTGGTTACAAAAATAGTGCGCTTTATTCGTAAATTGCGGCACATTGCACAAATCTCATTTATTATTTTGAATCATGAGTGAATTACTTTCTGATAAACCAGTCATTGGAATTACGTTAGGAGACTACAATGGTATTGGCCCCGAAGTCATTCTTAAAGTATTACATGGCAACCAACTTAATCGTATTTGTACGCCTGTCGTATATGGTTCGATGCGCATCTTGAATCGTTATCGTAACCAACTCGAAATGAAGGATTGGAACCTATTTGGGGCGCAAAAAATCGACGTGATTAACCCCAAAATGACCAACGTAATTACGTGTTGGCAAGACCCACAAGAGGATATTCAGCCTGGAAAAGTAACTCCCGAAGCGGGAAAAGGGGCCTATGAATCGCTAAAACGCGCCGTTGAAGACCTGAAAGAAGGCCACCTTGACGCGATTGTTACGGCACCTATCAACAAAAATAACATCCAAAACGACGAATTTAACTTCCCTGGGCATACCGAGTACCTTGCCGAAGCGTTTGGCGTAAAAGAGCCGTTGATGTTTATGGTGAGTGATATTTTGCGGGTGGGCGTTGTTACTGGCCACATTCCCCTTGGCAAAATCGCCGAGAATATTACCAAAGAAAAAATCATGGTGCGATTGCAGGCCATGTTAAAGTCGCTGCGGGTCGATTTTGGCATCCGCAAACCACGCATTGCAGTGCTGGGACTCAATCCCCACGCTGGTGAGGGCGGCTTGCTTGGAAGCGAAGAAAACGAAATTATAGAGCCTCTCATCAAAGAAATGCGCGCCAAAGGACAGTTGGTTTACGGCCCCTATCCTGCCGATGGCTTTTTTGCAGCTCAGTCGTACCGCAAGTATGATGCCGTGTTGGCCATGTATCACGACCAAGGTTTGACGCCTTTCAAAACGATTGCGTTCAATGATGGGGTCAATTTTACGGCAGGTTTGCCCATCGTTCGTACCTCGCCCGACCACGGTACGGCTTACGATATTGCGGGTAAAAACATAGCCGACGAAACATCCATGCGGCAGGCGATTTTTACGGCGATTGATGTCGTCCGTCAACGCAAGGAACAAGCCGAACTAGAAAAAAATGCGTTGAAGAAAAACCCCGTTGTGGAGAAAATGACTTCGCAGGAGGAGAAATAGTGCGCTGTTTTTAAATTAGCACATTGCCAAATTTTTAAATAATTGTAAGATGCTCAAATCAATGACGGGCTTTGGGAAAGCCACCATCGAATCTGATACGCTTTCGGTCACTGCCGAAGTCAAATCATTGAATTCTAAGTTTTTGGATATATTTTGCCGTATTCCAAGAAATTATTCGGAGCGTGAAATTGAAATCCGCAACCTCATTACGCAGTCGTTGGAACGCGGTAAGGTGGAGTTTACTATGACAGTTACTCCCATTGGCGACAACAGCGCGGGAACAGTTGTCAACCGAGCATTGGTAAAAGCTTATTTTAAAGATTTGCACCAAACGGCCGAAGAACTTGGCTTTGCCCCCACGCCTACGGAGGTATTGCGGATGGCGCTTCAAATGCCCAATGTCTATTTGGCGGACGCCCCTACCGAAGACCAGCAAGCCGCTGAAAGTATTCAAATTCAACAAGCAGCGCTCGAAGCACTTAAAAAATGCAACGAATTTCGCCAACAGGAAGGACGTGCCTTGGCAAAAGTGTTTCGGACTTCCATTCAAAAAATCGCTGACTCGCTTTTAGAAGTAGAAGAGCTTGACAAAACGCGCATTCCTTCGGTTCGGGAAAGGCTACGCAAAAATGTCCGTGATTTGATTCAAGACGAAGCATTTGACGAAAATCGTTTTGAACAAGAATTGGTCTATTTTATCGAAAAATTCGACATTTCGGAAGAGAAAGTACGCCTCAAAAACCACCTTTCCTACTTCATCGAAACCATGGAAAGCCGCGAAAGCAACGGCAAGAAATTAAACTTCATTGCCCAAGAAATTGGGCGTGAAATCAATACGATTGGTTCCAAAGCCAACGATTCTTCCATTCAGCACGTGGTGGTTCAGATGAAAGATGAATTGGAAAAAATCAAGGAGCAAACGGCAAATATTATCTAGTTATCTTTCACCTTCCCGAAAGTCTGAAACTTTCGGGAAGGTGAAAGATACTATCTCAATGCCTCGCGAAGCGCCGATACCAACGCCGCCATGTCCTCCTCCGTATTATACAAATGAGGCGAAACCCGAATACCTTGTCCACGGGCGGCTACAATCACTTTTCGGGAAGCTAGTGCCTGTTGCACTTTCATTACGTCAATTCCCGCAGGCAATCGCAGTCCCATTAAATGGTGCGCTCGCTCGGCTTCGGGTTCAAACAATACCCCCAATTCCTCCAACGCAGGCGATGCCCCCTTCCAAAGTGATTGGCAGTGCGCTTGAATGCGCTCAGTTGTCCATTCCAATTTTTCTCGAAGGGCCACTTCCAGCATCGGCATTTGGATGAAGTGTGAATGTTCTCCCACATTATAACGAAACGCCTTGGGTCGATACTCGTCTTGGTAATCCGTCAGTTGGTTGAATAAATTGCTCTGCTTTCGGGCCATCCACGTTTCTTCCAGAGGCACACCATCGTCAAAAAATTCACCAAAATACGCCAATCCCATCGAATAAGGCCCCATCAGCCATTTGTAAGCTACCGCAATCAGGGCATCTGGTTTGACGGCTTGCACATCAAAAGCCAACGCACCCAACGATTGCGTAGCATCAATCGCCAAAAGCGCCCCAAACGATTTTGCTTTTTGGGAAATGGAGACCAAATCAAATTTTATTCCGTACTGCCAATGGACGTGTGGCACAATGACCAAGGCCGTTTGTTCAGAAATAGTTGCCAAAATTTGTTCGTTCCAAACTTGCCCTACCTTCTCGGCATCTGGCATTGGAATTGTTTTGATGACCAAGCCCAACTCTTCACAAACGCGCTGCCAAGGATAGACATCGCTCGGAAATTCGTCTCCCACGAGTAAAATGTGTTGACCAGCCCGCAGCCCTTTCTTCCGATGTAGGTTTCGGGCGACGATTCCCATGCCATACGAAACCGATGGAATGATGGCAATCCGTTCGCGGTCTTGGGCATTGACAAGTTGGGAAAAAAGTGCTCTAACTCCCCATACTCCTTCAAAAAAATCATCGGGTCGAATTTGATGAATGGATGGCGTAAAAGTGGAAATAGCGTTGATGCCTGCTTGTTCTACCGCTTTAGAAAAAGGCCCACGAGTGGCGCAGTTGATGAAGTGAACGTCGGACGGTAAGTTGAATTGAAGTGAAGGTAACATCTAGGTTCAAAATGGTTTTGTCAAATTAAACCAAAATTTGGTTAAAATTCTTTAAAAAAGCCTCACTCGCTTTCTTCCTTGGTTCGTTATCGAAATAAATAGCTATTTTTGCGACGTTCCGTTCAATAAACACAAACCGTACTGTCATTACGTATGCCTTTAAAAAAGAAAAAAGTCGGTAGCTATCCAAACGCAATGATCATCGCCAGTTTGACGGCGGCGTTGTTTTTGATTGGTTTTTGCGGGTTATTGGTAATGCAGTCCAAAAAGCTCATTTCCATTATCAAACAAAACATCGAAGTAAGGGTAATGCTCGACAAAGGTTTGGATTCAAATCAAGTAACGAAGGTATATAAAAGCATCGTTGCTCGTCCATTTGTGCTTTCGATAGACGGCAAACCACAAGTTACTTTTTTCTCCAAAGACGAGGCTGCCAAGGAATTTATCGCCGACACCAAAGAAGATTTTTCTACGTTACTAGGCGACAATCCGCTGCACGACAGTTACCGTGTACGTTTGCAAGAAGATTATTTTGAAGATACCAAGCTCAAACAAATCAAGGCCGAACTTGAAAAAAATGATGGCGTTTTTGAGGTCGTTTACCAAGAAAATTTGGCAGACCAAATCAACAAAAACCTCACCAAAATTTATTTGATTCTGGCCACGTTTGCCGTTATCATGCTCGTTATCATCATCTTGCTCATGAATAACACCATTCGCTTGGCGCTCTATTCGCAGCGATTTTTGATACGGAGTATGCAATTGGTGGGTGCTACAAACGGCTTTATTCAACGTCCGTTTTTGAAAAATGGGGCTGTTCAAGGACTCATCAGCGGGTTGATTGCCGCAGGTTTAATCGTAGCACTTCAGCAACTTGCCCTTCACCAAATCGAAGGACTTCATCTTCTTCAAGAATATGACAAACTTAGCTTTTTGCTCGCTGGGGTTATCATTTTGGGAGCGCTGATTGGAATTGCAAGTACTTTTCAAGCCTTGGCCCGTTATTTGCGCATGGCTTTAGATGATTTATACTAAACTACCACATTTGATTTTAAATAACATAACATGAAAAAGAACGCATTACCTTTTGGAAAAAATAACCTTACGCTCATGATCGTGGGCATCGTCCTTGTACTCGGTGGTTTTGTCCTGATGAGTATGGACTCTGCCGAATTTGGTTTTGGAACACTTGGACTTACCGTAGGCCCACTCGTGGTCGTGTCTGGTTTTATTGTTGAGTTTTTTGCCATTTTACGTAAGCCCTAATCGGCTTTTATCTTGTCCCAATTACAATTTAGTAGATGAACCTTCTTCACGTACTTATTTTAGCCATCATTGAGGGCATCACCGAATATTTACCTATTTCATCCACTGGCCACATGATTTTAGGCTCCTCTTTTATGGGGATTGCTTCGGATCCTTTCGTGAAATTTTTCACAGTGGCTATTCAATTAGGTGCTATTTTGTCGGTTGTAGTTTTGTATTTCAAGCGTTTTTTTAAAAGCATTGACTTCTACATCAAACTATTCATTGCCTTTATTCCAAGTGCCATTTTTGGTGTTTTATTCAGCGATGCCATCGACGCCCTGCTCGAAAGTCCGCTCGGAGTAGCCATTTCGCTTCTTGTCGGCGGTATCATTCTTTTGTTTGTTGACAAATGGTTTACCAAAGCTTATATTGTTGATACCGACGAAGTTGACTACCTCACAGCATTTAAAATTGGATTTTTCCAATGTATCGCCATGGTTCCTGGCGTTTCCCGTTCGGGAGCAACCATTGTAGGTGGGATGTCGCAACGCCTCTCTCGCAAAGCTGCCGCCGAATTTTCGTTTTTCTTGGCCGTTCCTACCATGTTTGCCGCAACCGCCAAAAAGGCGTACGATTATTATAAATTGGGCTTCGTCCTCAATGAAGAACAAATCAAACTTTTGGCCATCGGAAACGTAGTGGCTTTTATTGTCGCCATGTTGGCCATCAAATTCTTTATTGATTTTCTGACCAAATACGGCTTCCGTTTATTTGGTTGGTACCGTATTATTGTAGGCGGCATTATCCTTGCGTTGCTTTTGGCAGGATATAACTTACAAATAGTTTAAACACAGGTTGCGATTTGCACCTTTTATTTCGTACATGACAGACATTACACCAACCTCTCCCGAAGAAGGAGAGGTAATCTTATTAAATAAGCCCCTGACGTGGACATCATTCGATGCCGTCAACAAAATCAAAAAATCGTGTCAGGTCAAAAAAATTGGCCATGCAGGTACCCTCGACCCCCTCGCCACAGGTTTGTTGATTCTTTGTACGGGCAAAAAAACCAAGGAAATCGACTCGTACCAAGGAGCAGAAAAAGAGTACACGGGTAAAATGGTACTTGGAAAAACTACCCCTTCGATTGACCTTGAAACGGCTTTTGATGCCGAATATCCCACTGACCATATTACGCACGAAGCCTTAATGAAAGCGGTTCAGCAGCTTACGGGTACCATTGAGCAGTTTCCACCCATTTATTCGGCCGTAAAAATAGGGGGCGAACGCCTCTACAAAAAAGCACGCCGAGGCGAAGCCGTGGAAATAAAACCCCGTACGGTTACTGTGTCACTTTTTGAGATTGATGACTCTCATTTTCCTGAGATATACTTCCGAGTTGTGTGTTCTAAAGGCACGTACATCCGCAGTTTGGTGCGGGATGTGGGGATATTGGTCGAATCGGGCGCCTACATGAGCGAATTATGCCGAACCCGAATCGGTAAATTTTGGTTAAAAGATGCAGAAGAGATTGAAGGATACGTTGCTCGAAAAAGAGCTGAATTAGGTCTTTCATCATAACAGTTCAGTTAAGACGTAGTTAATGCAAGTTTACCACGATATAGCAGATTTTCGTCCGTTGAGTAACGCCGTTGTGACCAGCGGGACGTTTGACGGTGTTCATTTGGGACACCAAAAAATCCTGAGTCGCCTTCGTGAAGCTGCCCAAGCCTCGGGTGGCGAAACGGTGGTGATTACCTTTTGGCCCCATCCCCGCATGGTGGTTTCTAACGACAGCCAAAATCTTCGGTTGCTTTCCACAATTGACGAAAAGATTGAATTGCTTCGTCAAAATGGCGTTCAGCACCTCGTAGTCGTTCCTTTCACCCGCGAATTTAGCGAGCTAACGTCCGATGAGTTTATTCAACAAATTTTGATTGATACCATCGGCACCAAAAAATTGGTCATTGGCTATGACCATCATTTTGGCAAAAACCGAGAAGGGAGTTTCGAGTATTTACAAAAAAATGCCCACCGATTTGGCTTTGAAATTGAAGAAATTCCACGCCAAGAAATTGACCATTTGACGGTAAGTTCCACCAAAATTCGGCAATCATTGGTTGAAGGAAAAACGTCAGTAGCCAATGAACTGCTCGGGCGCATCTATACTTTTACGGGCGTGATTGTCAAAGGTCGCCAACTGGGTCGGACCATTGGTTATCCAACTGCCAACGTTCAGGTGCTTGAATCCTACAAACTCATTCCCGCTGATGGCGTTTATGCCGTTCGTGTGCATGTGCGTGGGCAATGGCTCAAGGGCGTCATGAGTATAGGTTTTCGCCCCACTGTCAACGGCATCGGCCGAACCCAAGAAGTATATATTTTTGATTTTCAGGAGAATATTTACGGAGAAAAAATGACCGTTGAAAACGTTGCGTTTATCCGTCCTGAGTTAAAGTTTGATGGTCTTGAAGCACTCAAAAAAGCCATCGACGACGACTGTACGGCTGCTTTAGCTCTGTTAGAAGCCTAAAAAAAGGTGGTTTGGAATCAATCCACAACCACCTTTTCATCAGTACCTCTCTATCCTTCCCATTCGTCGGTATTTTCGATGCCCAACTTCTTAGGGTGGAATACAGGGTCAAGCCCTGCTTTACGTTGTTCTTCGTAATCTTTAAATGCCTTAAATGCTGGTTTTCGTAGCAAGAAAATGGCGATAATATTCAACCAAGCCATCATTCCTACCCCAATATCTCCGATTGTCCAAGCTAACGCCGCCGTTTTGATAGAACCGTAAAAAGTAGCGGCCATGATCATCACCCGTAGCGCTTGTACTAGCCACTTGTTATTACTATTTGACAAAAGATAGCTCAGGTTTGTTTCAGCAATGTAGTAATACGCCATGATGGTCGTAAAGGCAAAAAAGAGCAGCGCAATAGCCACAAAACCACTACCTAACGACGGAAAATGCGTGTTGATAGCCGCTTGGGTAAACTCTGAACCAATGGCAAGGCCAGGTACATTTTCGACGATAAACCCTCCTACTGGATTGACAACGTTGTACTGTCCCGTAAAAAGAATCATCAAGGCAGTAGCCGTACAGACAAACAACGTATCAACATATACTGAAAAAGCCTGCACCAATCCTTGTTTTACTGGGTGGCTGGTTTCGGCAGCAGCAGCAGCGTGCGGAGCCGTTCCTTGGCCTGCTTCATTGGAGTAAATACCACGTTTTACCCCCCACGAAACGGCCATACCAAAAATTCCCGCAAAGGCTGGTTCGATGTCGAAAGCCGAACGAATGATTAAGCCAAGTACGGCTGGTACTTGGGTGATGTTAAGGGCAATAACCACCAAGGCCATCAGAATATAAGCACCCGCCATAAATGGCACCACTACTTCTGCCACTTGGCCAATACGTTTTACGCCCCCAAAAATAATCAGTGCCAACAGGGCTGTCACCGCCGCTCCCGTTATTTCTACAGGAATGTCAAAAGCAGCTTTGGCACTAAGTGCAATGCTATTGCTCTGAACACCAGGCAAAAACAACGCTGTACTCAAAATGGTAGCCCCCGCAAAAAGCAAGGCGTACCAGCGCATTCCGAGCCCTTTTTCGATGTAAAAAGCAGGGCCTCCACGGTATTGCCCATCTTGTACCTGCTTGTAAATTTGCCCCAAGGTTGCTTCAATAAACGCCGAAGACGCGCCCAAAAACGCGATGGCCCACATCCAAAATACTGCCCCTGGCCCTCCCATGGCGATGGCAGTGGCCACCCCTGCGATATTCCCAGTCCCGACCCTGCCCGAAATGGCAATCGCAAAGGCTTGAAACGAACTCACACCCTTGTCAGAGGTTTTTCCTCCAAACAGTAGTTTTACCATTTCTCGAACGTATCGAACTTGCAAAAAACGGGTTGTAACCGAAAAATAAATGCCCGCACCTAAACAAAGTAAGATGAGGGCATTACTCCAAATAATGTCGTTAATGAACGTAACTGTGGATTCCATGTAGAGTTTTGTCTTATGAATAAAATAGGGATTTTCGGCCAAGTTACCACTTTTTCGCTATATATTCCTTCATTTTATTCATTGACTACCGCTATTTTACATGGGTGTAAAACTCGATGCAGCAGCTTCGTTGGCCAGTTGGTGGGCATTTTCTTTGCCTAAATATTGGTCAATTAAGTAATGGGCACCGTACAATACGGGGGTTGTTAAGAGGGCTATGCAACCTTTATAAATATAATTGATTGTCCCTACTTGAAGAATTTGGGTCACGGACCAATTCCCAAAAAGGTAGAAGGCAATAAAAATCACGACGAAGCTGTCAACCAGCTGCGAGAAAAGCGTCGAACCCGTAGCCCTCAGCCAAATGTATTTTCCTCCCGTACGACGCCGTAACCACGAAAATACCGTGACATCGAGCACCTGTCCGATAAGAAACGCAACGATAGAACCCAACATAATACCTAAGCCTTGGCGGAAAATTTGGTTAAAAGCACCATCAATATTCATGGCGTTTCCGTGGCTATCTTGGCTATTTACTTCTAACCAAAACTGAGCAGGTGGAAGCGATGTGGTTGCATAAATCACAATGTACATATAAGCAATAAATCCTGCCGTAAGGTACGATATGCGTCTCACCCCTTTTTTTCCAAAATACTCATTAATAATGTCAGAAGTAATAAAAACGATGGGCCAGTTCACGACCCCTGCCGACATATTGAAATCGAGTTTTGTGCCAAAAATGTCAAGTTGAGCGGGGCTTGTCCCCAACAATGTCTCTACCGAAAAAATCTTTACTCCAATAATCTCGGCAATGAGTGCATTGGTTAAAAATAATCCGCATAAAAACAGAAATAAAAACTGTTTCTTCTGCTCGAACGTGTTTGAAGTGGGCATGTCAAGAACGAATTTTGGGTTTACAGTTTGGGTTTTGTGAGTTTGTTGGTTATGGCTTATTTGCCCGCCGCCAATTTACCTTTTTGTGATCATTTCAACTTACACTGACGGCTAGTTGCTGCAGGGCTTCTTCTACAGAGTGAACGGGTAATTGGCACGTTTTGTTAAAACAAACATATACCGTTGTGGTATCCGTCGAAGATAACCTTCCCTCCAAAAGCGGTAAGTCTGAGGTAGTTTTGGCCCCAACAACAATTTTATTTGGCCAAAAAGTTGTCTCTAATTCTTTTCTAAAGGTGTCTATTTCTGGGCCAACCAGTACTACTTCGGCGGTAGGTTGTACGCGCATCACGTATAGTGCCGCCCAGTTTGTCACCCATTGCACATCGGTCATCATCGAACGTTTCAATTTTGACAACATCCAATCGGCCAATTCAATATACTCATCGTAGCTCACGAGCATCCCTAAACTGTATAGGTTATGCGCCATTAACGAGTTAGAGGCAGGAATAACGTTGTCAAAAATTTCCTTTTTACGGGCAATCAAGTCGTCAGATGAGCTATCTGTAAAGTAAAAAAGTTCATCTTCTTCATCGTACAAATGTTCAATCGTATAAGCAGTCAATTTGAGGGCTTCGTCGAGCCATTCTTCCTCAAACGTAATTTGATACACCCCAAGGTACGCATCAATCACCGAGGCGTAATCTTCCAAAAATCCAACAATCGTGGCTTTTCCTGCTTTATAACTGTGCCAAAGGCGGTGATTTTCGTTGGTCATTTTGGTTTTGAGGAAGGTCGCATTTTGCAACGCTAATTCTCTAAATTGTTCATCCCCAAAAGCACGATACGCATCCGTCAATCCCTTCAATGTCAACCCATTCCACGAAGCCAAAATTTTATCATCCAATCCAGGACGCACCCGTTTCTCTCTCACTTCAAAAAGTTTGTCCAGCGCCGCGCGGTATTTTTCAGTAAAAACAAGGTTCCAATCTGCCTGAGGAGTCAAGTGCAAATGATTATAGCCGTGTTCCCAGTTTCCTGCGGTACGGATGGAATACAATTTGGAAAACCAGTCAAAATCGTCGCCTAAAATTGATTGCAATTCGGCTTGTGTCCACGTATAAAACTTCCCTTCTACTCCCTCACTATCCGCATCTAAGGCCGAATAAAACCCGCCGTCTGGACTTAGCATTTCCCGACGCAGCCAGTCAACCGTTTCATACACCCGACGTTTGTACAGCTCATTTTTGGTCAACGTATAAGCTTCCGAATACATACTCAAAAGTTGTCCGTTGTCGTAGAGCATTTTTTCAAAGTGCGGAATAAACCAGTCTTCATCCACCGAATACCGCGCCCATCCACCACCTACGTGGTCGTAGATTCCTCCCAGCGCAATCCGATTCAAACTCAGCTCGATTTGGCGCAGAGCTTCGGGGTTTTGCGAAAGGGCATAATAGCGCAATAAAAACTTATAAATTGAAGGCATCGGGAATTTGGGGGCACGCTCCATCCCTCCTTTTTCTAAGTCAAAACTTTGTTTGATATGCTCAAACATTTCATCCAAATCCTCCTGACGAAATTCCGTCGTTGAACCGTCCAAATGGTATTTATTGGACTCTTTCATGAGCATATTTTCAACAAAACCTGCTGCCGATTTTTCCAATTCATCCCGATGATTCACAAAAGCATTTTGTACGCTATTGAGGAGGTTCACCCAATTCCGTGGCGGCATGTAAGTCATCCCATAAAAAGGCTTGGCTTCGGGCGTCAAAAATACGTTCAACGGCCAGCCGCCTCTCCCACCCATGGCATGAAGCGCATCCATGTAAATTGAATCGACGTCGGGGCGTTCTTCACGATCTACTTTTATACACACATAGCCTGCGTTCATAACTGCCGCAACTTGTTCATTTTCAAAACTTTCTCTTTCCATTACGTGACACCAATGGCAAGCCGAATAACCAATACTTACAATGATGGGCTTGTCTTCGGTACGGGCTTTGGTCAGGGCTTCTTCTCCCCAAGGGTACCATTCCACTGGGTTGTGAGCGTGTTGAAGCAAATAAGGCGATGTTTCTTCGATGAGGCGGTTTGGCATAAAATGTTCTTTTAAATGGTAAAGACCAACGATAATACAAAAGTTTCCAGACTGACGAAAATCCTGTAATCCTTTTTGAAAATCGTGTAACTAGCTTCCCGATTTAAGCCACTACTTTTGTAACGACAAATGAATAGCGCAATGGAAACCGAGATTAAAACTGATAATCAACAACTTTTGGTACCCGTCACGGGGATGACCTGTGCGGCTTGTGCCATGAGTGTTGAAAATATACTCAAAAAACAGGAAGGAGTGCTAGCATGTGCCGTCAATTTTGCCAATGAATCAGCCAGCATTTCTTTTGACACGACCCAAACCAATCCTGAAGCCCTAAAACATGCACTTCAAGCGGTAGGATACGATTTATTGCTCCATCCTGAAAACGCCCAAGCACAACAAGCTGAACAAAAAGCGAATCAGCTACTTACGCTACAAAAACGTTTACTTTGGGCGACCACACTGACGTTACCCGTGGTGGTGTTGGGCATGTTTTTTATGGAACTCCCTTTCGTCAACTGGATTATGTTGGCACTGACGACGCCCGTATTGGCTATTTTTGGTCGTGATTTTTTTATTCATGCGTGGAAACAGGGCAAATACGGTCAAGCCAATATGGATACGCTAGTGGCACTGAGTACGGGAATCGCTTTTATATTCAGCCTTTTTAATACCGTCTATCCCGAATTTTGGCACCACCGTGGACTTCATCCGCACGTATATTTTGAAGCATCTGCAGTGGTTATTGTGTTTATTATGGTAGGCAAATGGTTGGAAGAAAAAGCCAAAGCCAACACCTCAACCGCCATCCAAAAACTGATGGGATTACAACCGCGAACGGTGTGGATTATTGAAAACGGGGAAGAAAAAGAAATTGACATTTCAGCCGTACGGGTAGGCGACCGAATTGTGGTAAAACCTGGGGATAAAATTGCGGTCGATGGGAAAGTGCTTTCGGGTACTTCTTACGTCGATGAAAGTATGATTTCGGGAGAACCTGTCCCCGTTGAAAAAAACAAAGGCAGTAAAGTATTTTCAGGCACGGTCAATCAGCAGGGGAGTTTTCGTTTTTTGGCCGAAAAAGTGGGCGAAGCCACGCTCTTGGCCCAAATCATTCGGATGGTTCAGCAAGCTCAAGGCAGCAAAGCCCCCATTCAGCAACTGGCCGACAAGATTGCAGCAGTATTTGTGCCCATCGTCATGGCCATTTCAGTACTTACGTTTGTTGTCTGGTCAAGTTTTGGTGGAGAAAACGCCCTCACCCAAGGTTTATTAGCCGCCGTCACCGTCCTAGTGATTGCTTGTCCCTGTGCGCTGGGTTTGGCTACGCCCACCGCCATTATGGTAGGAGTCGGGAAAGGAGCAGAAAACGGCATTTTAATCAAAGATGCCCAAAGCCTTGAGTTGGCACACCGAATCGATGCGGTTGTACTAGATAAAACAGGCACAATCACCGAAGGGAAACCAACAGTAACCGACACGTACTGGGCTTCCGACGAACCCGCGTTCAAATCCATTGCCTTGGCACTCGAAAGTCAATCGTCGCACCCTTTGGCCGCGTCCATTGTGCAAACGCTCAAAGCCGATGGCATCAAAAGCGTTCCGATATTACAATTTGAAAATGTAGCAGGGAAAGGCGTCAAGGCTTTTTTTGAAGGGAATGAGTACGTGATTGGAAGCGTATCTTGGATAGTAGAACGTGGGTTGTCTTTTGCCAATTTACCGATTAATACTTGGCAAGAATCGGCCAAAACAGTAGTCGTATTTGCCAATAAAAAAGACGTGCTGGCAGCGTGGGCCATCACTGACCCCATCAAGCCCACCTCAGCGCAGGCCATTACTGACCTTCAACGTGAAGGAGTAGAAGTATATATGTTGACGGGCGACAACACATTTACGGCCCAAAAAGTAGCCCAAGAGGTTGGAATTAGTCACTTTAAAGGACACGTACTTCCAGCAGATAAAGCTGCTTTTGTTGAACAACTTCAGCAAACAGGGAAAATCGTGGCGATGGTCGGCGACGGTATCAATGATTCACACGCCTTGGCACAAGCCGACGTAAGTATTGCCATGGGAAAAGGCTCCGACATTGCCATGGATGTTGCGAAGATGACGCTTATTTCCAGCGATTTACAAAAAATCCCTCAAGCCATCCGACTTTCAAAATGGACGGTGGCGGCCATCCACCAAAACCTTTTTTGGGCATTTATTTACAACCTCATTGGAATTCCGCTGGCGGCGGGAGTGTTGTATCCCATAAATGGCTTTTTACTTAACCCCATGATTGCGGGGGCGGCGATGGCACTCAGCTCAGTATCAGTCGTAGCAAATAGCCTCAGGCTTAATAAATCATAAAAATGGAGACATTACAATTCAAAACCAACATCAACTGCGGAGGCTGCATTGCCAAAGTAACGCCGTTCTTAAATCAAGTTGAAGAGATTGAAGATTGGCGCGTTGATACTGCCAACCCCGATAAAATTTTGACCATCAACGGTGAAGAATTATCAAGCGAACTTATTCTAGAAACAATCGAGAAAGCAGGGTTTACGGCCATACAAGTCTAGTCTGTCGGTTCAACACTTCTAGCGGAAGTTATGCTAGAAGTGTTAAAAAGTTATTCGTAGCTTTGTTATAAACTTTTCAAAATGACCCGTACTCTTATCAGCTTCGATTGGGCGCTAAAAAGGCTCCTCAGGCAAAATCGGAGCGCCGCCCGGGCCAACTTTGCTATTCTTGAAGGTTTCTTGAGTGTCTTACTCAAACGAGACATCGTCATTATCAACCTCCTAGAAAGCGAATCTAACGTGAACGACGATGAACAAAAAATAAATCGCGTGGATTTGTTGGTTGAAAACGAGCAAAAAGAACGACTCATTATTGAACTCCAATACAGTAAAGAATTTGACTTCTTTCAAAGAATGCTTTTTGCTACTTCAAAACACTTAACTGAAACCCTTCAAAAAGGTAAACCCTACCAAGAAATCAAAAAAATATTCTCCATCAACTTGATTTACTTTGATTTAGGACATGGCACTGACTATGTTTATCATGGTAAAACTGAGTTTAGGGGCATCCATCAAAACGACATTTTAGACCTTTCAGAAAAACAAAAAGAGCTTTTTCACAAAGAAGCCCTTTTTGAAATTTATCCCGAATACTATGTCATCAAAATCAACAATTTCGACGACATAGCCCGCGACAACCTCGATCAATGGATTTATTACTTTAAGAACAACGAAGTAAAGGACGAGTTCAACGCACGCGGTTTGGCCGAAGTAAAAGCACAACTACAATTTGATGGGCTTTCTGAACAAGAGCAACTGGCCTACGAAAGGCACGAAAAAATGTTCCTTTCAGAACGAGGTATAATCGCTACCGCTCGCATTGAGGGAAAAGCTGAAGGAAAAGCTGAAGGTCTCATTGAAGGTGAACAACAAGCACGTTTGGCAATGGCCATCAAAATGAAAGCGAATGGCTTTGCAACTGAAACCATTGCCGAAATGACTGGGCTATCTGTTGATATTGTCAGCAAACTTTAGTTCCCCACTCTTCGTAATCGTTAGTTTCCTAAAGCGGTTTTGCCATGATGTAATCTTGCATTAGAAATCCATCTCCAATGTCAATATCTTCACTTCCTACGATGTTAAAGCCCATTTTTTCGTAAAACCCAACCGCTTTATTATAACGGTTGACGTTGAGTAGTAGCGCCGAATTGTTATTCTCCGTAGCAATTTCGGCTACTTTACGAATCAAAGCAGCTCCCGCCCCTTTGCCCTGACTTGCGGGTAGCAGGTAAATTTTATGAATCTTCGTGTTGGGTTCATTTTTGTAATTGAGTTCGTACGAGACGTACCCCAAACACGCTTCGTTCTCTTTTATCAACAGAAAAACGTGCCCTTTTTCCTCAATTTGCGCTGTTAACGACGGAATGCTGTACATCCAGTCAAGCATGTAATCAATTTGTTTGGGCGACAAAATATCCCCAAAAGTCATGGGCCAGGTCTGATAAGCGATGCGCTGAATTTCGGGCAGTTCTGCCGTAGTTACGTTGCTAATTTCTAACATTTGTCTTTTTAATAATTGATAGACTTTCCAAGTTGTTCATCAAACTTGGAAAGTCTGCTGCTAAATTAGGCGTTCTGAGCTAATTTCAAATGCTATCTTTTCAAAAATTACACAAAAAGACATTTTAAACCGTTCATCTATATTTTAGTTTAGAAATGTGAACTTATTCGTTATTTAACGTCTCAATGGCATGGGGGCACAACCGCCTTGCTATTTCTTCACAAAACCTAAACGAATTTAACATGGAAAAACAGCCAGTCGTAAGTTTACGCGGCTTAAAAAAATCGTATGGCCGCGATTTAATCCTCAAAGGAATTGATTTGGACGTATATGCGGGTGAAATCATTGGGTACATTGGCCCCAATGGCGCGGGAAAAAGTACAACCCTCAAAATACTGATTGGGATGCTTCCCGATTTTGTAGGGGAGGCCAAGGTGCTCGGGTACGACATTCGAGAAAATGCCCTTGAAGTCAAGAAACGCATCGGTTATGTGCCCGAAAATGCCATGTTATACGAAGTTCTGACACCCATGGAGTACTTGTTGTTTATAGGCAGACTACACAAAATGGAGGACGAACTCACCGAACGTCGGGCGTTGGAATTACTCGAAATTTTTGGTCTAAAAACCCACGCAGACGTGAGAATGAATACTTTTTCCAAAGGAATGCGGCAAAAGGTGTTATTGATTTCGGGGCTTATTCACAACCCAGACGTCATCTTTTTGGACGAACCTCTTTCGGGACTGGATGCCAATGCCGTGATTTTGGTAAAAGAAGTGTTGGCAAAATTGAAAGCCGCTGGTAAAACCATTTTTTACAGCTCCCACATCATGGACGTGGTAGAAAAAATCTCCGACCGAATTGTGATTATTAACCAAGGAACCATTATCGCCAACGGTACTTTTGAAGAACTCAAAGCACAGGCGCAGTCGGGTTCGCTGGAACTTATTTTCCAAGGACTGACGGGCGACAACGAGAATAGCCACCGCGCCGAAGATTTTTTACAAGCATTGAAGTAAAGTCCAAACCACTTAACGAGTCTCCCCAATGAGCAACGCAGTTTTACGAATTCTCGACCTGATGCAAGGCGTATTTCGGTGGTTAGGTGCCGATTACGACATTTTACGAACAATCGTTGAAGTGAAATTCAAAATGCAAAACCGTCGGCCAATGGCGTCGTTTTCGCAATACAAATCTTATAACAACGACCAAGACACCAATAATTCCTTTTGGATGATGGTGGGGTTACTTTCAATTTTTGGCGGATTGATGGGCATTAGTATTTTCTTCATCGACAAACCCTATTACGCTTATGCCTTACCTTTTGGGTATATCATGATTATGTCGGTGCTTACGTTAGTCACCGACTTTTCGTCCTTGCTGCTCGATACCACCGACAATGTGGTGCTTCTTCCACGGCCAGTCACGGGACGTACCATTTTATTGGCCCGATTGGTTCATATTGCCTCCTATGTCCTTATTCTTTCCTACGGAATTGCCCTTTTGCCGCTTATTTTTACTCTTTTTAAGTACGGCATTTTAGCGTTTTTGGCCTTTGGATTGGCCGTTTTTGTTTTAGCTATGTTGTCGGTTTTCTTTACCTCGCTCCTCTACATGCTTTTAATGCAATTTACCAGCGAAGAACGATTAAAAGACATCATCAGCTACTTCCAAATTGTATTCACACTTTTGGTAACGGCTGGTTATCAAATGGTAGGGCGTATTTTCACTTGGCTCGACCTCAATACCACGGCAGTCGCCATTCGTGGGTGGCATTACGCCCTTCCTCCGCTCTGGTTCAGTGGTTGGATGCAATTTGTGATTAAAGGAGCCCCTAATTTTTGGATTTTATCCTTCCTATCTTTTGGTATTCCTCTTCTTGCCATGTGGATTTTGATACGATATTTGGCTCCACAATTCACCCAAAAAATCGCTCAATTGGGTGTGGGCGACGGGGGAGGTTCTGAAAAAGTCATTACACAAAAACGCGGTGGTTTTGTTAGCCGATTAGCTTCCTTAATGACCAGAAGCCACCTTGAAAAAGCCATTTTTGAACTTTCGTGGAAAATTACTGCCCGCGATCGCAAGTTTAAGATGCGTACTTACCCCACTTTTGGGTCGTTAATTCCGTTGGTATTTGTTTTTGGTAAGGAGCTTTTTGATCCCCAAAAATGGTCAGAGATGGCGCAAGGTTACCTTTATTTAATGTTGCTTTATATGGCACATATCATTGCAGGTACGTTTCAATCTCAAAGTCATTTTAGTGAAGATTTTAAGGCTGCATGGGTTTATTTTGCCACGCCCACCGATTCCCCCCGCGACGTAGTGGTAGGCAACATCAAAGCCATTCTTCTTAAATTTTACACCCCATTTTATTTGCTACTTAGCACCTTTGTTTTGACGATTTGGGGCATCAAAGCACTTGATGATTTATACTTAGCCTTTGTGGCTTCGGTGTGTTTATCCATGATTGAGAGCAAAATTGGCTCCCAAAATCGCCTTCCGTTTTCCAAAAGCCTGGCTACGATGAAAGAAGCAGGGCAAACTTCTCAGTTTGTCATTTTTATGCTTTTGCTTCCCATTTGTGGTTTTGGACATTGGGGACTGACGTTCATCCCATTTGGCGTGCCAGTTGCCTGTGTTTTTGCCACCTTTATCGCTTATGTTTTGTACAAACAATTCGACAAACTGACTTGGGAGAGCTTTGACTTATAGAAATCTTTGGCGCTCTATTCGTGAAAATCATTGGATTGCGGTATCTTTCGGGCTCTAATCTTTTTTAGCTCATTTCTATTATCAAAACATCAATGCAGTTCGTAAAAAAAACACTCCTTCTTTGTGCTTTCTGCGGAACGGCCTTTGCCCAGCAGAAATTCGAGAACTACGCGCAAGCCATTTCGGGAAGTAACATTAAATACGATATGGTTGCCATCAAAGGTGGCGATTTTATGATGGGTAGTCCTGCCAAAGAAAAAGACCGTAAAGAAGACGAAGGTCCTCAACACAAAGTAAAAATTGAGCCTTTTTGGATGGGTAAGTACGAAATTCCTTGGGATTTCTATGATCTTTTTACCACCAAAAATATCGAAATTGAAATGGCAAAGCGTTTTCCAGATACCGAAAACAGCCTATCCAAAACCGATGGAAGTACGCGTCCAAGTGCTGCTTATGTTGATATGTCATTTGGAATGGGACGCGGTGGTGGTTATCCAGCTGTCAACATGACCCAATATGCCGCCATTTATTTTTGCAAGTGGCTTTACGAAAAAACAGGGGTGTTTTACCGCCTTCCTACCGAAGCCGAATGGGAATATGCTTGCCGTGCGGGTACCACTACCGCATACTCGTTTGGGGATGATCCAAAACTACTCGATGAATACGCTTGGTACAAAGCCAACAGCGGCGGTGGTTACAAAAAAACGGGTACAAAAAAGCCTAATCCATGGGGATTGCACGACATGCACGGAAACGTGATGGAGTGGACACTCGACCAATACGCCAAAGATTATTATACCAAAAAAGCGGGTGGCCAAGCCAAGGAAGCGTTTTTGAAAGTAACCGAATTGTATCCAACGTCAGTTCGGGGTGGTTCGTGGGACGACGATGCAAGTGTATGCCGCAGTGCTACCCGTATCCCTTCAGTTCCTGATTGGAAAATTATTGACCCTCAGAGTCCAAAAAGTGAGTGGTGGATGACTAGCGCTTCATTCGTTGGTTTTCGCGTAGTTCGTCCCGTTAAAACCCCTTCAAAAGAAGAAATTGCCGCTTACTACAACCCGCCTTTGATTGAGGACTATTAATAAGTATTTGACCTTCAACATAAAAATTACCCGTAGATTCATTCTTTACGGGTAGTTTTCGCTTTTTAGGCACTTTTATAAGCTGACAGACACATTGATTTTAGGTCGCTAAATCAACGACATCCACAATTTCCAACTTAAACTCTTTTCTAAAAATGGAAACTAATCGCCGAGAGTTTCTCAAATCGTCTAGTTTATTAACAGGAGGTGCTTTGCTAAGTAGCCTACCTTTTGCTTCATACGGATTTCATTCGTCAAATGATGATACCATCAAAATCGCCCTTGTTGGCTGTGGTGGTCGCGGAACGGGTGCAGCAGCCCAAGCCCTTAGCACCAAACAAAATGTAAAAATCGTAGCCATGGCAGATGCGTTCCAAGATCGCTTGGACGACGCATACACCGCCTTGACCAAACGCAAATACAAAGATGATGCTGGTGTAGAGATTGATGTTAAATCAAAAATTGATGTACCAAAAGATCGGATGTTTGTGGGCTTTGACGGTTACAAACAGGCTATCGCTTTGGCAGATGTTGTTATTTTGGCCACGCCTCCTGGTTTCCGCCCAATGCACTTTGAAGAAGCCATTCGCCAAAATAAGCACGTATTTATGGAAAAACCTGTAGCAACCGACGCGCCAGGTATTCGTAAAGTGCTTGCAACGGCCGAAGAAGCAAAACGCAAAAAATTGAACGTAGTAGTTGGGCTTCAACGTCACTATCAACGCAACTACCGTGAAGCAATGAACCGCATTCACGACGGAAAAATTGGCGATATCGTTGGTGGAAGTGTGTATTGGGTTTCGGGTGGCGTATGGAATAACCCTCGCAAACCGAATCAAACTGAAATGGAATACCAAATGCGTAACTGGTACTATTTCAACTGGTTGTGCGGCGACCACATTACCGAACAGCACGTTCACAACATCGACGTAGCAAACTGGGCAAAACAAGGCTATCCTGTTTCGGCACAGGGCACGGGTGGACGACAAATCCGTAACGGAAAAGAATTTGGAGAAATTTTCGACCACCATATCGTGGACTTCACTTACGCCGACGGAACGCTTATCAACAGCCAATGCCGCCACTATGAAGGAACTTACAGTAAAGTAGATGAGCAGTTTTTGGGCACCACAGGCCGCATCGACAGCTTCAATGGCAACAACACCGTTTTGAAGTCATACCAAGGCGGAAAAGTCATTTATGCCCACGAAGGAAAAGGCGACCGTAACCCATATCAAGTAGAGCACGATGAGCTTTTTGCAGCCATTGCGAAAGGTGAATACAAATTTGCTGATGCCGAAAACGGAGCAAAAAGTACCCTTACTTCTATCATGGGACGTATGGCTACGTATTCTGGTAAGTTAATAAAATGGGAAGAAGCCCTCAATTCAAACATTAGCCTTTTCCCTGATCAAATTGCGTGGGATGCTAAACCAAAAATTTTACCACTTGCCGATGGATTCTATCCTGTCGCAGTCCCTGGTAAAACCATCACCGTTTAATCAGGTTTTGTCCTAAAATAATTTTCCCCGTCACCTTTGCAAATTGCTTGGTTGACGGGGAATTTCATTGTAGGGTAATTGACGTTGTGCTTTTATTCTTGTTTCAGTACCTTAATCACTTTAGTCGGCATGTCAGGATGCGACGTTTGGAGAAGGTACGTACCTTTTGTCAACTGCAACGGTGCCAGTTCCAATTCGGCCTCAAGTCCCTGCCAACGAACCTGCGGCACTGGCATCATAAAGCCCGCAAGCGTTACAATTGAAAATGTCGTAGATTCTGGCTTGTAGGTATCGGGAAGGGTCATTTTTAAAACCGACACAAACGGATTCGGATACGCACTCCATACTTCCACTACCTCAGCTTCCTCCTCACCTATTCTGGCATTACCAGCTATCAGCGTAAATGTAATCGTTGCTTCCCCAATTACCTTGTCGGCCTTTATTGCTTTGGCTGTTAGTTTATAAGTTCCTAGCTCAGCACTAAAACCGCCATTGTCATCAAATAACCCATAAGGAGCAGCTGCGTCTGAAAAAGACTGCACTTTTGTCCCAGTCATACTAAATTCGATTCGATCCACTGCCTGACTTGATTCCGCAAAAATGTTCACAAAAGTTGCAATGGTTTGAACCGACGAAAGTGAAATCCTGTCCCCATCACGCAGGGTGCGAATAAACCTTCTTGATGACGAACCTCCTGCTTTGTACAAACTAAAAACAAGATTGGCAGTCATTGGCGTACTTTCACTGACTTTAATGACAAAAAACTCGTCAACAATCGCTCCTTGGTTATCTATGGCACGAACAGTTACCGTATAATTTCCAGCAGTTGTTGGTGTTCCTACAATACTCCCACCTTGGAATGACAAGCCTGGAGGCAAGTTCCTCACCAAAACACCAAACAAAATACCATCTGGGTCGCGGAAGCCATTCACGTCAATGTTCAGTGAAAAAGCTTCTCCAACGACGGCTTCTTGATCGGGGATTTGAGTAACGATTACTGGCGGAATATTTCCATTACTCAACGTTACCCACAACGTGAGGGTTGTTTCTCCAAATGCACCCAGGCCATCATAGCCTCGCACCACAATTTTATACTCGCCTGCCACGCTTGATGTTCCGATGATTGCCCCATTGGCATACACAAATCCAGATGGCAGGTTGCTTACTTCTAACCGAACCGTTCCACCCTCAGGGTCACGGAAAAGCCCTTGCGGCAGCGTATATGAAAACGGATTACCCACCACGACCCGTTGGGTAGGCAAAGTTGTCGTTGCTACTGGTGGCAAATTCGAGGAAATACTTCTAACAGATAGCTGAAAGGACGTTTCAACCGAAGCATTTTCATTGTCAATTCCCCGCACAGTCACTTTATAATCACCCGCTGTTACGGCTTTCCCCGAAAGTTTGTTGTTGGCATAGGTAATTCCTTGCGGCAAATTTTGCACCAACACCCGCACAATATATCCGTCATTATCACGGAAAATGTTAGGCGTAATTTCGTACTCATACGCCTGTTGCACTACCGTTACTTGATCAGGAATGGTCGTCACAACAATCGGGCTTTGGTTCACAGATAATACTTTTAGTAAAAACTGGGTTTTGACCGACGCATTTTCATTGTCAAAAGCCTCTACTGTCACCGTAAAATTTCCTGCTACCGTCGGAGCGCCGCTAATCACACCACTGTTTGCCACCATTCCCGCTGGTAGTCCAGTCACAACAAGCCTTGAAATTTGTCCGTCTTTGTCTTGAAAAGTGCTGGTAGGAATGATAAAGATAAAATTGCGGTTGATGGTGGCCTGTTGATCAGTAATTTTTGTGACTACAACTGGCGCTTGATTGACCCGCAGATTTGCCACGACAAAATTAATGGTCGTTCGACCTACACCATTGGCGGGTACAATTGACGTTGAATTATACGCTTCAAGTACCAATTGATAATTTCCCAACTTTAGGGTTGTTCCTCCATCATCCCCAAATAGTGCAAACGGAACATCTGTTTCGGTACGGGTCTGATTCACAGGCCCTGTCAGTTTCATAATCACTGCTTTGGCTGACGCATCGGGTGTTGCTATAAAATTTGTAAGGAAGTTGAGGTCATTCAAATTAAGGGTATCTCTATCTTTTACATTGCGTAAAAATGTACGATTTAGGTAATTACCCGCTTTAAACAAGGCCAATGTAGAAGGTTTCTGAGCCACTACTTTGAGATTGAACGTAGTGCTGGTTGAAGCATCATACATATCAGTTGCAGTAACCGTAATTTTATACGTACCTACAATCAACGAATTACCACGAATCGTTTTTTTATCAAAATAAAAACCAGTAGGTAGGCCGCTTACTGCATACGATTCAATGCTGCCATCGGGGTCTTGAAATGAACCTTCGGGTATGGTGTAGGTCGCATCAAAACCAGCTGTAATGGTATAATCTGAGAGTGCGGTTTTTACCACAGGGGGCTGATTGACTTCTGGTTCGCCGAGCAAATCCTCTACCAATTGAATTTCAACTGGGCCGCTTACGCGCTTTTCTTCCCAACGATTGTTATAACCTGGAATACCGTAGCTCCCTGTTCTTACCAGTTCTGACAGTTTAACCACCATTTTTTGTTTATTCACAATGGGGGTCATGGGTTTAGATAACCAGTTGGTCGCTACACTTTTAATCATGGGGGCAAACCAATTTAAGTCCGCCGTGTTGTTGATTACGACGTTGACCAACTTACATCCACGTTCAAAATGTTGGCCTAGCATTTGCTCCATGCCAAACTGCGACAAATCGGGTTCACGGAACGCTTCATTCATAATCCACTTATCACCCATGCTTCCGCGCAATACGTCCGCACTAAAATAATGATTGTAGTACTGCGAGTCATTGATTTTAGTACCGTCAACGTTACGGGCTAAATCCTTGAAAGCCAATGTCCCACGACGAAAACTTAGCCCATCGTGTACCGACCCAAAATCATTGATAACCTTATAATTAGCATTCACTCCTTTAACAGTGCTGCTTACCCCGTCCAAAAAGTTTTTTAGAAGCGTATGTCGATAAATATACCAATCAGCCCAACGTTTATTTTCTGGGTGGCTATAGTCGGTTGTGATTGGTTGAATATCTCCAATGGCGCTGTAGTCAGATTTCCAAGCATCATTAATTCCTTTTAAAGAGCCATATTTAGCAGCCAACCAGCTTTGATAACCCGTAAGCATTGTGGGAGTATAATCATACAACGATAAGTAAGGGTCTCCGTAGCCTATGTTGCCATTCGGAATATACCCTTCGTAGTGGTAGCCCGCTTCTTGGGTTGTCGTGGTTGTCGCGGCAACGCACAAAACGCGCCCTTCTTGCAAATACGAAACATACCTTTGGCTTACTTCTTTCACAAAACCGAGGGCTTTGGTGACAGAAGGCTGGTGCGCCATGCTAAAAATTTCTTTAAACACGCGGCCTTGTTGGTCTTTAGAAGCTTCGCTTTCAGTCCAAAAGCCTTCGTTTCGGTTACAGCAGCGTGCCAAGTGAATCCGAAAAAAAATCTTCAACCCTAGCTCTTTGCACAATTTCACTTGGTTATCGAATTGCACCCAGTTGGCTGAACTTGATACCTGTGGATACACAACATCCCAGCGTACCGTAATCATGGCAGCATTACAACCTTGTTTGGCGGCTTCGCGTATGACATTGAGGCCATGCTCGGCTCCTTCGGTGGTATTTAGTAAAGCAACGCACAAATAGCGTTGATTGTCATCTGCGACAAAATGGTGCGGTTGAGGTGAAGTGAATGGGTCAGAATTAATCTTTGCGCTGGTTTTTAAAGAAACCACCCATGCCAGTACACACAAAATTCTTGCTACACGTATAATCATTTGGGACATGTTTTTGATAAAGGGGTAATCTGATATACCTGTATCAAAAACCGTGCAAAAAAGCACCCTATAGGGCTATTAAGCACTTTTTTTTATAAATAACCTCTCTTTAAACCGATTAATATTGGGATACAAACCACTTTAAGACCCTCCCATTTACAAATTTGCTTATGGCATGGTTTTTGACGAACGAGGTTATTTCAATTTTTCTTCTCTTTACAGATAATTTCAATAATTACTGCTTTAGACGTAGGTGTCATACTTCGGTCAGCATAACTATTGATTGGAACGAGCGTATTTGCCTCGGGAAAGTACGTCGCTACGCAACGCTCAGGCAATGAGTACGGTACAACGACAAAGTTAGGAGCTGTTCTGGTTACGCCACCGTGATAATTGCATAAATCGACCCTTTCGCCAGCCACCAACCCTGCTTTTTGGATATCGTTTTGGTTCATTAAGATAACGCGCCGTTCGTTGAAAATTCCACGGTAACGGTCATCTAACCCATAGACTGTCGTGTTAAATTGATCATGGCTTCTTATGGTCATCATCAAATATTCGGTATCACTTAACACAATTGGGCTATACCTGTTTATTGAAAAAATGGCTTTCTGGCTCACGGTTTTAAACTCTCCTTGGCGAGGGCCATTCGGCAAGTAAAATCCGCCTAATTGGCGAACACGTTGGTTATAATTTTCAAAACCTGGAATCGTTCGCTCAATCGCTTCCCGTGTATGGTCATAGTGTTGTACCAAAAAATCCCAATTTACCTTTGATGTATTGCCCAAGGTAGCCTTTGCCAACCGTCGAACAATGTCGGGTTCGCTCAACAAATGTGCCGAGACAGGCGGTAGTTTGCCCATAGATTTGTGCACGACACCCATCGAATTTTCGACAGTTACAAACTGAGGCTCATCTCCTTGAACGTCGCTGTCTGTACGTCCCAAACAGGGCAGAATAAACGCTTCCTCACCCGTCACCAAATGACTTCGATTGAGTTTTGTCGATACGTGCGCTGTTAGCTGACACTTACGGAGGGCTTGAGCGGTAAAAGACGTATCGGGGGTTGCCGAAAGGAAATTTCCTCCCATGGCAAAAAACAGCCCAACTTTACCTTCGTGCATTGCCTTAATAGCCTCCACGGTGTTATAGCCGTGTTTGCGAGGAGGATCAAACCCAAATTGCGCTTGTATTTTATCTAAAAATGCTTGCGGAGGAGCTTCCCAAATCCCCATCGTTCGGTCGCCCTGCACATTGCTATGACCCCGAACAGGGCAAGTTCCTGCGCCAGGCTTTCCAATCGACCCTTTTACTAAAAGTATATTTACCAGTTCGCGAATGGTATCTACGGCGTTTTTATGCTGCGTCAGCCCCATTGCCCAGCAGCCAATGATGTTTTGGGACGATTTTATCAATTCCGCCGCCTCTTCCACCTCCTTTAGCTGTAGGCCACTATCATGTATCAATTGTTCAAAATCATGTTGTTCAAGGTCTTCCAGCAGTGCTTCAATGCCCTGCGTTTTTTCCTTAATAAACGTCCAATCAAACACCTCTCCCGTCGTTTTTTCGGCTTTGTACAAGTACTTTAAAAACGCCTTAAACAACGGTACATCGCCATTGATGCGTACTTGTAGGTACTGGTCGGCCAAGGCCGTTTTTGCGCCCAATAAGCCTCCTACCGTTTGCGGATTACTAAACGCCACCAACCCCGTTTCTTTCAATGGATTAATGGCCAAAATTTTTGCCCCGTTTTTCTTCGCTTTTTCCAGCGCCGACAGCATCCGTGGGTGGTTTGTGCCTGGGTTTTGACCCGCAATGATTATTAGATCTGCTTTGTAAAAATCATCTAATTTGACCGACCCTTTTCCTATCCCTAAAGTCTCGTTGAGGGCTACCCCACTCGACTCGTGGCACATGTTGGAGCAGTCAGGAAAGTTGTTGGTTCCAAATTCCCTTACAAAAAGTTGGTACAAAAACGCTGCTTCGTTGCTCGTTCGCCCTGACGTATAAAAAACAGCATCATCGGGAGAAGCAAGGCTTTTTAGGTGCGTGCCAATTTTCAAAAAAAGCTCGTCCCACGAAATGGCTTGATAATGGGCTGCTCCTTTGGGCTTAAACAGGGGTTCGGCCAAACGGCCTTGTTGACCTAATTCGTAATCGGTCCACGTTCCTAGTTCTTCAATCGAATGTTTGGCAAAAAAATCGGCCGTCAACCGTTTGGTTGTTGCTTCATCCGCAACGGCTTTTGCGCCATTTTCGCAGTACTCCCCTATCCGCGAACGCTCATCATCGGGGTCGGGCCAAGCGCAACTTGGGCAATCAAAACCGTCTTTTTGATTGAGGTTCAACAAGGCTTTTACGCCCCGCCCCACGTCCATTGCGCCAAACACATGACGCATTGCGCTTGTTACGGCAGGAAGTCCGACGGCCACTGCTTTGGGTGCTTCGAGCGAAAGTCCCGTTAGTTTTTCGGGGGTAAGTTCGGTGGAATGGGGCGTTTTTTTCATCTTTTTGCCAATAAAAAACGGTATGACTTTCCTTAAAAAGCCATACCGTCGTAGTTGGTTACTTTATCTAAAGCGGTAAATTCTGTAGAAAATTATCCTACCGAACCTTCCAAGCTGATTTCTAACAATTTCTGAGCTTCTACCGCAAACTCCATTGGAAGTTGGTTTAAGACCTCTTTCACATAGCCATTGACAATCAACGCCACGGCTTGTTCGGTTGGAATACCGCGTTGGTTACAATAAAACAACTGGTCTTCGCCAATTTTTGAGGTAGTTGCTTCGTGTTCTACCGTCGCACTTGAGTTTTTCACTTCGATGTACGGGAAGGTATGCGCTCCGCACGTATCACCCAACAACAACGAGTCGCACTGTGAGAAGTTACGCGCGTTTTCGGCACGTTTAAATACTTCTACAAGTCCACGGTAGGAGTTTTGGCTTTTTCCTGCTGATATACCTTTTGATACAATACGGCTTTTGGTATTTTTTCCAATGTGTATCATTTTGGTACCCGTATCAGCTTCTTGCATGTTGTTGGTCACAGCCACCGAGTAAAACTCCCCAATCGAGTTGTCCCCTTTTAAGATAACCGAAGGGTATTTCCACGTAATGGCCGAGCCTGTTTCTACCTGCGTCCAAGAGATTTTAGAATTAGCGCCTTCGCAAAGACCACGCTTTGTTACGAAGTTATAAATCCCTCCTTTGCCGTCTTTATCTCCTGGGTACCAGTTCTGAACGGTACTGTATTTTACTTCGGCTTTTTCGTGTGCAACGATTTCTACTACCGCCGCGTGCAACTGATTTTCGTCGCGCATGGGTGCCGTACAGCCTTCCAAATAGCTCACGTACGAACCTTCGTCGGCAATGATAAGCGTACGTTCAAACTGCCCCGTTCCCGCCGCGTTGATACGGAAATAGGTCGAAAGCTCCATCGGACAACGCACGCCTTTGGGGATATAGCAAAACGAGCCATCCGAGAAAACGGCTGAGTTGAGCGCTGAATAAAAGTTATCTTTGGCAGGAACTACCGAGCCTAAGTATTTACGAACCAAGTCAGGGTGCTCTTTGATGGCTTCGCTGATAGAACAGAAAATAATTCCTTGTTTTTTTAGCTCACCTTTAAAAGTTGTAGTGACCGAAATTGAGTCAATAACGGCATCGACAGCCACTCCCGACAGACGTTTTTGCTCGTTGAGCGAGATGCCCAAACGCTCAAAAGTACGACGCAACTCAGGGTCGATTTCGTCGAGCGAGTTGACCGTTTTTTTCTGTTTTGGGGCCGAGTAATATTTAATGACTTGGAAGTCGATGGGCGCGTAATGAACGTTTGGCCATGTGGGTTCTACCATGGTTTGCCACGCGCGGAACGCCTTCAAACGCCATTCGGTCATCCATTCGGGTTCTTCTTTTTTTGCTGAAATCCAACGAACTGTGTCTTCGGAAAGTCCTGGTTCCGCTTCTTCGGCTTCAATGTCCGTCACGAAACCATATTTGTATTCCGAATTGGTTATTTCTTCTAACAATTCAACTTCTTTGCTCATCGCGTATAGATATGCGTTTATTCTAAATTTCCAACAAAAAACGGCAGAGTAATGTTCTATTTTGGGCGCAAATATATTTAAAAAAAATCTAAATAAGAACAAATAAGCCGATTCCCAACCCTCAGAGCTACCGCCACTTGCCTTACCCAAGCCGAAAAAACAACGCTTTTTTTTCGCCTCCATTCCAACCTTCCATTCACCATCCACGTCATTTCACTGATTTCCGAGGCCTTGGATTCACCATTATTCATTTAAAAAACGAAAAAAAACAGCAATGAAAGTAGCATCAGTAGCCCCCGTCAAAAACGTTATTTGGGTCTTTGGAACCGTTCTCGCCATGGGATTGAGCAGTTGTAACACCGAAAACGAAACGCCTGACCCGAACCCAACTTTCACCACCGACTTCAACAAAGGAGCGGATAGTTGGACGGCTGGTTTGGTCGATTACAACGAACAGCAAGAGGGAATCATGGAGTTTAGTTCTAAGATTGCGGCATTACCGACGGACACCCTCAAAAAATCAATGATGATTCAGAGTCACAACCGCAGCGACGATGCCTTTATGTATTTGACCCGTAAGTTGACAGGGTTGACGCCCAACCAAACCTATAAAATCGGGTTTGAGGTAGAATTGGCCTCCAAATACCCCCAAAACAGCGTTGGCATTGGCGGTTCGCCTGGTGGCTCCGTGTATTTGAAAGCGGGAGCCGCGGGAACTGAGCCTCAACGCGCCAAAGACAACACGGGACAGTGGAAGCTCAACTGGGACAAGGGCGCTCAAAGTGAAGGTGGAAAAGATGCCGTGCTCCTTGGCACGATTGGCATTGAAGGCGAGGACGTCAAATACCAACTCATCAAACGTACCAATAGCCAAACGCCTTTCTCGGCTAAGGCTAACGACAAAGGCGAGCTTTGGCTCATCGTAGGCACGGATTCGGGTTTTGAGGGACTAACCACCCTTTATTATACCCAAATCAAGGCGTCGTTGACCAAACAGTAGGTTATTATAAAGTACCAACCAAGCAGCACGGGCAATAGGCTCGTGCTGCTTTTTTTGTCTCTTCTTTTGCCTAAGCCTCCCCACCGATGCCCCAAGTCCCTACCCTGCTATACATGACTTGCGTATTTTGGCAGGCTTATAGCTTCTTCTCCTATTGACCATTCCACTTACCTGCACTCAGTGGAATTTCCCAGCTTGTGATACCATAACTCACCTTCGATTTTCCCAAATAAAATACTCGTTGAACTAGATGAGTAATTAAGCACTTCTTTTTTACTTTTGGGGGTAATTGTTTGCAATGTACTTGATAAAGGTGCAAACGGCAGCAGCGCGTAAGTGAAATTAGCCCCAAAAGTTGAATCATTTTGCGTACAAAAATTAGAAATAGACGCCATACTATACTAACCGACAACAAATACTTATAAGCGTTTGAAAACGATGAAGTGGCGTCTATCCACTCGTTAGCGGCAAGCTTTGGCGACAGTGCTAACCCAAACATTTCAATAAGTAACGACCAGAAAAAATCACCCTTGACGACATAATGAAGCGACCCCAACAACATATAATTGAAACTAAATCAAAAAAGCAATTTGAAGGACTAATCCCTGACACTTGGGTAGCAAGAGAATTAGGGGCTGACTATGGACTAGACTATTTAGTTGAGATTTTCAAAAGCAATAATTCAACTGGACAGTTGTTCTTTGTTCAGCTTAAAGGGACAGACAGTGAAATTGTAAACGACACAATTTCATATCAACTTTCACTGGACAATATTGAGTATTGGAATACAATTACTCTTCCAGTGCTTCTCATCTTTTTTAGTTCTCAAACAAACAAATTTTGGGGCGTGTGGACGAATGAAATAAAAGAGAACATTGCTCTAAAAAAAGACTCACAAAAGAAATACACAATCTCTCTTACCCATAAAAATCTTATTTCAGCAAACTTCTTTGTGGAGTTGGAAAATGCTTTTGCCAATAACTTGCCTTCAAAAATCAACATTGCATATCAAAGCAGCAACCCTGAAACCAAACTGCTTCATGAATGCCTTGTGAAATATTTGAAGCATTTTTTCACAGACGAGGTTCAATTTGAGAATCATCTATTGCCAAATACCTGCTTGTTAGAATATAAAACTACCCAAGCAGAGACAGTTGAAATTACAATTACCACTAAAGGCAAAACCCATCAACTGCAACCAGTGAAGCTTTTAGGAAATGAAAACTTTCTTTTCCTTCCCAACATTGACCCCGACAGTATTCCTAAAGCATTATCAGAGTGCTTACTGCTGTTTTCTCTACAGAACTGTGATAAGAACATCAAAGCATCAATAAAGATTATTCAAAACACTATTAAAGATTACACTGGTGATTATTTACCAATGGAATCTTTCGTTCATCTCACTCAAACAGCAATTCGTAACGACAAGACATCAGAGTTAAACGAACTTGCAAAAACATTCGTTTTAGCTGAAAAGATAAATGAGTTTCAATTCTTAAACAGCTCAATACTAATTCTGAACAAGGACAAATCACTAAATAGTCTTTATCAAGAAAATTTGATTTTTGCCATCGAGAAGATTGAAGATTTGCGCATGAAAGGTATGTTATCTTACAACTTGGCAAACTCATTTCGTTCATCAAGTAATTATTATTTGTCTAGCTTAAATTACCAAAATGCAAGAAAGTTTGAACCCAAGTATAAAGACCGACACTACTGGTGGTTTGAATACGCAGGCATTTTTTTCTTGACCGGACATTACAAAATTGCGGAAGCATTTTATCAAAAAAGTCATGCACTAAAAGATGACCAAAACATACCTTTAGTTTATGGATTGATAGGCGATTGTAAATTCTTTCAAGGAAAGTTTTCTGATTCAATGATTTATTTTGACAAATTGATTAGCCAACAAACCAAGCCTAATCCCTTTGCTTATGAGTTTATCTTGAAAACCATGATGGCAAAAACTTTAACGGATGAAAAACTTGACAATCTTAACATTGACCAAATTTTATCTGAAAAACTTGCAAGCGAGGGAATAGACAAAAAGGACGAACAACTTTTTTACGAGGCAATTCAAGTAAATCCATTAAATGGAATTGCATGGTTTAACTATGCTGTGTCATTAAACTTAAAAGGAGAATTGGAATCTGCATTGACTGCATTTTTAATGACTGCATGCGTTCAATCATGGGATTCAGAAGCATGGAGAAATTGTTTAGGTTTGGCAATAGCAACAAATCATCTTGACATTTTTCCAATCATTTATGGAGCAGCTTACAAAAGCATAGGAAGTGAATTTGTAAATCATTTTGCCCAATCAATATTGGACCAACCAACTTTACCAATGGATATTAAACAAGAATTAATCATAGCATTTGCCGACATGGCTAAACTTTACGATGAAAGCGATGACAGCATTGAACAATAAGCCAGCCGCTAACAGCACATTTGCAATAGGCGGGGTTTCGTGCTCCGCAGACAGTTTAGTGGTAGCCGAAAGTTTTGTGCTCCGCATAAAGTTCAGTGGTAAAAAGCCCGCCCATCGCAAATCTGCAAAACGTTATGCAACATTTTAAGACAGACCAAACATGACAATTAATAAAGCAGACTTTTGGGACAGCAATTATTACAACCATCCTCCGTTGACTGACGACTTGGTTACAACTGTTGAGACATTATTGAAAGTAAAACTACCGACACTTTTAATTGATTTACTCAAAATTCAGAATGGTGGTTATACCAAAGGGTTTGCCTATCCCATGACTGTAAAGACTACATGGTCAGAAAATCATGTTCCATTATCTGAACTTTTTGGCATTGTGACTGACCAAACAATTGAGACAGGACAGAATATCCTTGACACTGCATACCTGATTGAAGAGTGGGGACTTCCTGACAAACAAGTTTTATTAAGTGGTGACGGACATTGGTGGATAACTCTTGATTATCGACAAGGTGAAATTCCAACTATAAGATGGATTGACGTAGAGTGCGACCAAGACATTCACGTTGCGGACAATTTTGATGATTTTATAAACGGACTTGTAACTGAGGACACTTTTGCAGACTGAGGAAAAAAAACGTTGCATAATAACTAAGCTTTCGTGGTGGCCGAAGGCCAAGCCATGAAGTTCCCGAAAGCGTTCGGGATTGAACAAAACTCGGGCGGGCGGCCAGCCTGAGTGCTCACCAAACCCTTTTTTTTTGTTATGGATTATCGTCGGGTGGGCATCTACGCTGAGAGCAGGTTTTTGACCTGCTTTTTGTTTTAAGACTGCCCCCCCCGATGGCGCGAGCGTCCCCGCTTGCGACAACGATTACAAGGCTTCCAGCCTTTTTTCGCAACTTGGGCTAAAAGCCTAAAAATAATCAGCACGAGGCAGAACCTCGCGCTATCACGCAAAATGGTAGCTGTTGGCTTTACCGAATAAAAATTTCGTTCAACTACTTGTATATTTGTACTTAGGTCTTTTTATTTGAGAACGCTTGTAGGCAATGTAGCCCGCAAAGACTAAACGGGCGCTTGTATGTGTTGAACTTCTGATGGCGCGAGCGTCCCCGCTTGTGACAACGATTACAAGGCTTCCAGCCTTTTTCTGCAACTTGGGCTAGAAGCCTGAAAATAATCAGCACGAGGCAGAACCTCGCGCTATCACAATGTACTTGATGAAGGTGCAAACGGCAGCAGCGCGTAAGTGAAATTAGCCCCAAAAGTTGAATCATTTTGCGTACAAAGTAGAAATAGATGCCAGAGTATCCGATAATGAATACTTATAGTAGTATTTGAAAATGGTGAAGTGGCGTCTATTCACTCGTTATGTGCTTTTTTAGGACGATCGATTACAAACAATGACAGACAACAATTTTGATATAAAAATATTAGACCTTCATTGGATTAAGGACGTTGACGACCCAACAGACCTTTGTGCACACGGACACGTTTTTGTAAAAATCGGAGACGAAGTTGTTGCGGACAAAGACAGTTTAGACGTAACAGTAAGTTCAACTGCTCTGTATTTAATGCGGACAATAAAGGATAATTACAAAAAAGACGACTATGCAAGTCAACTACTTCCTTGTTGCGGACACTTTTTTATGGCTGACGAAGAAAGTGACTACGTTGCTATTATGGGTTGCCCAAACGGAATTGACTGGACAATTATTCACACAGACGATGGTAAAATCAAACACATAACAGACAGCGGACAAGAAGCAACAGTTGACAAAGAAGAATATAAAAAGGTGGTTTTGGACTTCGCAGACCAAGTTGAGAATTTTTATAAAACGAGTTTGCCAAAGACAATACCAACGGACGACTTCGACAAAAAAGGTTACTTGACATTTTGGAAAGAATGGCGAAACTTGCGAGACGAATGGAAATAAAAACAGCACACAATAACTAAGCTCTCGTGGTGGCCGAAGGCCAAGCCATGAAGCTCCCGAAAGCGTTCGGGATTGAAAGAAACTCGGGCGAGCGTCCCCGCTTGTGACAACGATTACAAGGCTTCCAGCCTTTTTCTGCAACTTGGGCTAGAAGCCTGAAAATAATCAGCACGAGGCAGAACCTCGCGCTATCACGATGTACTTGATAAAGGTGCAAACGGCAGCGCATAAGTGAAATTAGCCCCAAAAGTTGAATCATTTTGCGTAGCCATACTAACCGACAACAAATACTTATAAGCGTTTGAAAACGATGGAGTGGCGTCTATCCAATCGTTAGCGGCAAGTCTAAAACAAACATCTAATGACAGACAACTGAACTTTAGAACACAATAAAATTGGACTTTTCAACAAAACAAGCATTTCTTTTTGATGCGACCTTTGTGGTCGAATTTAAAAAAGAAAGAAATGGATAATTCAAACAAACACAAAACTGTTTTAGTAACAGGAGGTTCGGGATTTATTGCAGTGCATTGTATTCTGAAACTATTGCAACAAGGTTATACGGTTAGAACAACACTGCGTTCATTGAGTCGTATAGACGAAGTCAAAGAAATGCTCAAAAATGGTGGCATTACTTCATTTGACAATTTATCATTTATTGAAGCTGACTTGACAAGCGACAAAAATTGGAATGAGGTTATACAAGGTTGCGACTATATACTGCACGTTGCTTCGCCTACCCCAATCGTGGATTACAAACACGAAGACGAAATGATAATCCCAGCAAAAGACGGTGTGTTACGAGTTTTGAAAGCTGCAAGAAATGCAAAAGTAAAACGTGTGGTTTTAACTTCGGCTTATGGTGCTGTGGCAATGGGTCACAAAAACAGGACAACGCCTTTTACAGAAAACGATTGGTCAAATCTTAATGCAAAACTTCACGCCTACCAAAAATCAAAAACTATAGCAGAAAAATCAGCTTGGGAGTTTATTAGAACACAAGGTGGAAACCTTGAACTATCAACTGTTAATCCTGTTGGTGTTATGGGGCCAATTTTAGGAGCAGATTATTCTCATTCCAATCAAAGTATAAGAGGAATGTTAGAAGGCGAAATTAAAGCGTGCCCTAAAGTCTATTCTTGTTATGTTGATGTTCGTGATGTTGCCGATTTACATTTACTTGCAATGACAAGCCCCAAAGCCAATGGCGAACGATTTCTTGCAACTACAGGCGAACAATTAGCAATGCTTGAAGTTGCTAAAATCCTGAAACGAAATTTAGGCGATGAGGCTCAAAAAGTGCCGACAAAAGAAATTCCCAATTTTGTTATCAAATTGCTAGCACTTTTCAATCCGGCTTTGCGAATGGTTGCAACTTTGCTTGGGAAATATGCACAGGCAAGCAATGAGAAAGCACGAAAAGTATTAAATTGGTCTCCAAGAACTAATGAAGAAGCAATTTTAGCAACAGCAAAAAGTATGTTACAATTAGGATTAATAAAGAAATGAAAGTAATTATAACAGGTGCAACAGGCATGGTGGGCGAAGGCGTTTTATTGGAATGTTTGGAAAATTCAAACGTAACGGAAGTACTGATTGTAAGCAGAAGAAATTACAATCTAAAGCACCTAAAATTAAAAGAACTAATTGTAAATGATTTTTCAGAAATCAAAAATTATTCAGATAAACTGAAAAATTATGTTGGCTGTTTCTTTTGTGCTGGTGTAAGTTCAGTAGGCGAAAACGAAGAAAGTTTCACAAAAAAAACTTACGATTTTGTAATACCATTTGCAACAATACTATCTGAAATCAATCCTAAAATGACATTTATTTATGTTTCAGGAAACCGCACTGATAGCACAGAAAAAGGAAAAGTAATGTGGGCAAGAGTGAAAGGAAAAACTGAAAACACATTAATGACTTTGCCATTCAAACAACAATACAATTTTCGCCCTGCAATTATGAAGGCTACCAAAAGACAAGTAAACGTAAAAAGAATTTACAAAATACTTGCACCGCTAATCGCACCGTTTTTCCCTGTAAAGACTTTAAAACTTTCAACGGTTGGACGAGCTATGATAAATGCTGTATCAAAAGGTTATCCGTCACAAATTTTGGAAGTTGATGACATAATAGAATTGGCGAAATGAGAATTACAGAAATAAAATCGTGTGTTGTTGGACCGACAATTTCGGCAGAAGAATTTATTGCCGAACATTTTTTTGTGTTCGTAGCCAAAGGAAAAATGAATGGTTATGATGGTAATAAGCATTTTACATTGAAATCAGGAGAATGTTGTATTGTTCGTAAAAATCATATGGCTCGATATAGCAAGCAAAGAAAAAACAACGAATTTGAAAAAGTGATAATGATTTTTGATGAAGCATTTTTGAAAACTTATTCAGCCAAAAATAAAATTCCAATTAAAAATTATTCTTCAAGATTAGCTTTCTTGAAAATTAAACAAACTAACATTGTTTCTAAATTTCTTCACACATTGCTTCCGTATTATGACAAAGGAGGGAAATTGAAAAAAGAAGTTGAGGATATTAAAAGAGAGGAATTATTAACTATTTTACTTAATCTTCATCCTGAGTATGCAAGTATTTTATTTGACTTCGGCAAACCTGGCAAAATAGATTTGGAAGCATTTATGCAAAAAAACTATAAATTCAATGTGAGTTTACAACGACTTGCATTTATGACTGGACGAAGTTTATCGGCTTTCAAAAGAGATTTTAAAGAAATATTTTTGCAAACTCCAAATCGATGGTTAATACAACGTAGATTAAATGAAGCATATTTTTT
Organism: Runella sp. R5_40; assembly: GCF_057652295.1. Taxonomy (NCBI): domain Bacteria; kingdom Pseudomonadati; phylum Bacteroidota; class Cytophagia; order Cytophagales; family Spirosomataceae; genus Runella; species Runella sp. R5_40. The sequence goes on from NZ_JBYFCH010000004.1 coordinate 472,803, forward strand.
ACTCAACAATAAAAAACAAAAACCTACTGACATTTATCTCGACTTGGGTTTTGAAGACCTTTCACATTTCTCATTTGCATTTAAAAAAATGTTTGGACATTCGCCAACAGAACTGACCAAAGAGAAAAAGACCAGCCGCTAATAACTAAGCTTTCGTGGTGGCCGAAGGCCAAGCCATGAAGGCGCTGTTGAACGAAACCTTCGGTAGCGGTAAGTGCTCACCAAACCTTTTTATTTTATTATGGAGTTATCATCGAAGGTGCCACTACTTTCAAAGCAGGTTTTGGCCTGCTTTTTGTTTTTACGGCTGTTTAGGCACCATTTTTATAGGTTTTTATTGAGGTTAGGGTGTACTTTCCCCTACCCATCCCGTTAACTAACAGGACGGATGCTTTGGGGTTGGCCAACGCCCATGTATGAGGCGGGTGGGCCTCGCCGTCCAAATACCTCAATGGTTACTAAATTGCCTTCGCCGCAGCATCGGCAACGCCGTAGCAAAGTTTTTGGCAGCCCTGTTGATTTGGGTTGGAGCTTAAAATGCCCCCGTAACTGCTTGAATTTGACACGTTTCCAAGTGCTGCTCAAAAACCCGTAATGTCGTATTCTAACGAAGCGTTTGGGCAATATATGCTGAGCAAAACGCCTGATAAACTCCGCATGGCTCAAACACAT
>NZ_JBYFCH010000005.1:0-381635 GCF_057652295.1 Runella sp. R5_40
ACTGGCGTGCCTACTTCCGTCTGCGTATTGTCATCCATCGCAATCGGCTTGTCGTTGCCTGGCGTCGGCGTAGGAATGATCGTTATCACTACACAAGCCGTGTCTTTCAAGCCCGCATTGTCCTTCACTTCGTAACAGAAGCCGTCTTGACCCGTTACCCCTGGATTCGGCGTGTAGGCGTAGCTACCATTGGGATTCAACGTTACCGTTCCCTTCGTTGGTGGCGTCACTGGCGTGGTCGTCACTGTCAATGTCCCGCCTTCTGGATCTTTGTCATTCGTCAACACGTTTCCATTGAATGGCTTATCCTGTGGCGTTTCGCCTATGTCATTCGTCGCAATCGGCGGCTGGTTCGCTGGTGGCAAGATCGCTATCACTACCGTCGCCGTGTCACACGCTCCGCTTGGGTCACATACCTTGTAGGTGTAGCTGTCGCTGCCCACATAGTCCGTGTTTGGCGTATAGGTGTAACTTCCGTTCGCATTCTGTACCACCGTCCCGTTCGTCGGATTCGTCAACTTCGTGTACGTCAACTGTGCCGCCGTGTTGTCGGGGTCACTGTCATTTTCAGCTACTGTGCCATTTACCGCTACGTTCTTCGTCGTCGTTTTTGCATCGTCAACCGCCACAGGGGGCTTGTTGCCTGCTATCACTGGCACCACATTGATCGTCACCGTCGCCGTGTCACACAAACTTGGAGTTCCGTTATCACAAATGCGGTACGTGAATTTGTCTGTGCCCGTAAAGTTCGCATTTGGTGTGTAAACAAACGTGCCATCCGCGTTCTGTGTCACCGTTCCGTTCGTCGGGTTCGTCAACTTCACTGGGCTGCCCAACGTAGAATTGCCGTCTGGGTCGCTGTCGTTGGCTTTCGCATTGATCGTCACTGGCATGCCTACTTCCGTCTGCGTATTGTCATCCATCGCAATCGGCTTGTCGTTACCTGGCGTTGGCGTAGGAATAATCGTTATCACTACACAAGCCGTGTCTTTCAAGCCAGCATTGTCCTTCACTTCGTAACAGAAACCATCTTGACCCGTCGCCCCTGGATTCGGCGTGTAGGTGTAGCTACCATTGGGATTCAACGTTACCGTTCCCTTCGTTGGTGGCGTCACTGGCGTGGTCGTCACCGTCAATGTACCGCCTTCTGGATCTTTGTCATTCGTCAAGACGTTTCCATTGAAGGGCTTATCCTGTGGCGTTTCGCCTATGTCGTTCGTCGCAAGCGGTGGCTGGTTCGCTGGTGGCAAGATCGCTATCACTACCGTCGCCGTGTCACACGCTCCGCTTGGGTCACATACCTTGTAGGTGTAGCTGTCGCTGCCTACATAGTCCGTGTTTGGCGTGTAGGTGTAACTTCCGTTTGCATTCTGTACCACCGTCCCGTTCGTCGGATTCGTCAACTTCGTGTACGTCAACTGTGCCGCCGTGTTGTCGGGGTCACTGTCATTTTCAGCTACTGTGCCATTTACCGCTACATTCTTCGTCGTCGTTTTTGCATCGTCAACCGCCACAGGGGGCTTGTTGCCTGCTATCACTGGCACCACATTGATCGTCACCGTCGCCGTGTCACACAAACTTGGAGTTCCGTTATCACAAATGCGGTACGTGAATTTGTCAGTCCCCGTAAAGTTCGCATTCGGTGTGTAAACAAACGTACCATCCGCATTCTGTGTCACCGTTCCGTTCGTCGGGTTCGTCAACTTCACTGGACTGCCCAATGTTCCATTGGGGGTTCCTGTCGCATCGGGGTCGCTGTCGTTGGCTTTCGCATTAATCGTCACAGCAGTGCCTACTTCCGTCTGCGTATTGTCATCCATCGCAATCGGCTTGTCGTTGCCTGGCGTCGGCGTAGGAATAATCGTTATCACTACACAGGCCGTGTCTTTCAAGCCCGCGTTATCCTTCACTTCGTAACAGAAACCATCTTGACCCGTCACTCCTGGATTCGGTGTGTAAGTGTAGCTACCATTGGGATTCAACGTTACCGTTCCCTTCGTCGGTGGCGTCACTGGCGTGGTCGTCACTGTCAATGTCCCGCCTTCAGGGTCTTTGTCATTCGTCAACACGTTTCCATTGAATGGCTTATCCTGTGGCGTTTCGCCTATGTCGTTCGTCGCAAGCGGCGGCTGGTTCGCTGGTGGCAAGATCGCTATCACTACCGTCGCCGTGTCACACGCTCCGCTTGGGTCACATACCTTGTAGGTGTAGCTGTCGCTGCCTACATAGTCCGTGTTTGGCGTGTAGGTGTAACTTCCGTTCGCATTCTGTACCACCGTCCCGTTCGTCGGATTCGTCAACTTCGTGTACGTCAACTGTGCCGCCGTGTTGTCGGGGTCACTGTCATTTTCAGCTACTGTGCCATTTACCGCTACGTTCTTCGTCGTCGTTTTTGCATCGTCAACCGCCACAGGGGGCTTGTTGCCTGCTATCACTGGCACCACATTGATTGTTACCGTCGCTGTGTCACACAAACTTGGGCTACCGTTATCACAAATGCGGTACGTGAATTTGTCAGTCCCCGTAAAGTTCGCATTTGGTGTGTAAACAAACGTACCATCCGCATTCTGAGTCACCGTTCCGTTCGTCGGGTTCGTCAACTTCACTGGACTGCCCAACGTAGAATTGCCGTCTGGGTCGCTGTCATTGGCTTTCGCATTGATCGTCACTGGCGTGCCTACTTCCGTCTGCGTATTGTCATCCATCGCAATCGGCTTGTCGTTGCCTGGCGTCGGCGTAGGAATAATCGTTATCACTACACAGGCCGTGTCTTTCAAGCCCGCGTTATCCTTCACTTCGTAACAGAAACCATCTTGACCCGTCACCCCTGGATTCGGCGTGTAGGTGTAGCTACCATTGGGATTCAACGTTACCGTTCCCTTTGTCGGTGGCGTCACTGGCGTGGTCGTCACTGTCAATGTGCCTCCTTCAGGGTCTTTGTCATTCGTCAACACATTTCCATTGAATGGCTTATCCTGTGGCGTTTCGCCTATGTCGTTCGTCGCAAGCGGTGGCTGGTTCGCTGGTGGCAAGATCGCTATCACTACCGTCGCCGTGTCACACGCTCCGCTTGGGTCACATACCTTGTAGGTGTAGCTGTCGCTGCCTACATAGTCCGTGTTTGGCGTGTAGGTGTAACTTCCGTTTGCATTCTGTACCACCGTCCCGTTCGTCGGATTCGTCAACTTTGTGTAAGTCAACTGTGCCGCCGTGTTGTCGGGGTCACTGTCATTTTCAGCTACTGTGCCATTTACCGCTACATTCTTCGTCGTCGTTTTTGCATCGTCAACCGCCACAGGGGGCTTGTTACCTGCTATCACTGGTACCACATTGATTGTTACCGTCGCTGTGTCACACAAACTTGGGCTACCGTTATCACAAATGCGGTACGTGAATTTGTCTGTCCCCGTAAAGTTCGCATTGGGTGTGTAAACAAACGTACCATCCGCGTTCTGAGTCACCGTTCCGTTCGTCGGGTTCGTCAACTTCACTGGGCTACCCAACGTGCCGTTGGGAGTTCCTGTCGCATCGGGGTCGCTGTCATTGGCTTTCGCATTAATCGTCACAGCAGTGCCTACTTCCGTCTGCGTATTGTCATCCATCGCAATCGGCTTGTCGTTACCTGGCGTTGGCGTAGGAATAATCGTTATCACCACACAAGCTGTGTCTTTCAAGCCTGCATTGTCCTTCACTTCGTAACAGAAACCGTCTTGACCCGTTACCCCTGGATTCGGTGTGTAGGTGTAGCTACCATTGGGATTCAACGTTACCGTTCCCTTCGTCGGTGGCGTCACTGGCGTGGTCGTCACTGTCAATGTGCCGCCTTCTGGATCTTTGTCATTCGTCAAGACGTTTCCATTGAATGGCTTATCCTGTGGTGTTTCACCTATGTCGTTCATCGCAATCGGCGGCTGGTTCGCTGGTGGCAAGATCGCTATCACTACCGTCGCCGTGTCACACGCTCCGCTTGGGTCACATACCTTGTAGGTGTAGCTGTCGCTGCCCACATAGTCCGTGTTTGGCGTATAGGTGTAACTTCCGTTTGCATTCTGTACCACCGTCCCGTTTGTCGGATTCGTCAACTTTGTGTACGTCAACTGATTCGCCGCGTTGTCGGGGTCACTGTCGTTGGCCGCTACTGTGCCATCTACCGCTACGTTCTTCGTCGTTGTGTTCGCATCATCAACCGCCACAGGGGGCTTGTTACCTGCTATCACTGGCACCACATTGATCGTTACAGTCGCCGTGTCACACAAACTTGGAGTTCCGTTATCACAAATGCGGTACGTGAATTTGTCTGTGCCCGTAAAGTTCGCATTCGGTGTGTAAACAAACGTACCATCCGCGTTCTGTGTCACCGTTCCGTTCGTCGGGTTCGTCAACTTCACTGGGCTACCCAATGTTCCGTTAGGGGTTCCTGTTGCATCTGGGTCGCTGTCGTTGGCTTTTGCATTAATCGTCACTGGCGTGCCTACTTCCGTCTGCGTATTGTCATCCATCGCAATCGGCTTGTCGTTGCCTGGCGTTGGCGTAGGAATAATCGTTATTACTACACAAGCCGTGTCTTTCAAGCCTGCATTGTCCTTCACTTCGTAACAGAAGCCATCTTGACCCGTCACCCCTGGATTCGGTGTGTAGGTAAACGTCCCGTCTGGATTCAAACTCACCGTCCCTTTCGTCGGTGGCGTCACTGGCGTAGTTGTCACTGTCAATGGACCTCCCTCAGGGTCTTTGTCATTCGTCAACACATTTCCATTGAATGGCTTATCCTGTGGCGTTTCGCCTATGTCATTCGTCGCAAGCGGCGGCTGGTTCGCTGGTGGCAAGATCGCTATCACTACCGTTGCCGTGTCACACGCTCCGCTTGGGTCACATACCTTGTAGGTGTAGCTGTCGCTGCCTACATAGTCCGTGTTTGGCGTGTAGGTGTAACTTCCGTTTGCATTCTGTACCACCGTCCCGTTCGTCGGATTCGTCAACTTCGTGTACGTCAACTGTGCCGCCGTGTTGTCGGGGTCACTGTCATTTTCAGCTACTGTGCCATTTACCGCTACGTTCTTCGTCGTCGTTTTTGCATCATCAACCGCCACAGGGGGCTTGTTGCCTGCTATCACTGGCACCACATTGATCGTTACAGTCGCCGTGTCACACAAACTTGGAGTTCCGTTATCACAAATGCGGTACGTGAATTTGTCTGTCCCCGTAAAGTTCGCATTCGGTGTGTAAACAAACGTACCATCCGCATTCTGTGTCACCGTTCCGTTCGTCGGATTCGTCAACTTCACTGGGCTGCCCAATGTTCCGTTGGGGGTTCCTGTCGCATCGGGGTCGCTGTCATTGGCTTTCGCATTAATCGTCACAGCAGTGCCTACTTCCGTCTGCGTATTGTCATCCATCGCAATCGGCTTGTCGTTACCTGGCGTTGGCGTAGGAATAATCGTTATCACTACACAAGCCGTGTCTTTCAAGCCCGCGTTATCCTTCACTTCGTAACAGAAGCCGTCTTGACCCGTTACCCCTGGATTCGGCGTGTAGGTGTAGCTACCATTTGGATTCAACGTTACCGTTCCCTTCGTCGGTGGCGTCACTGGCGTGGTCGTCACCGTCAATGTGCCTCCCTCGGGGTCTTTGTCATTCGTTAACACATTCCCTTTAAATGGCGTATCCTGTGGCGTTTCGCCTATGTCATTCATCGCAATCGGCGGCTGGTTCGCTGGTGGCAAGATCGCTATCACTACCGTTGCCGTGTCACACGCTCCGCTTGGGTCACATACCTTGTAGGTGTAGCTGTCGCTGCCCACATAGTCCGTGTTTGGCGTGTAGGTGTAACTTCCGTTTGCATTCTGTACCACCGTCCCGTTCGTCGGATTCGTCAACTTTGTGTATGTCAACTGATTCGCCGCGTGGTCGGGGTCACTGTCGTTGGCCGCTACTGTGCCATCTACCGATACGTTCTTCGTCGTTGTCGTCGCATCATCAACCGCCACAGGGGGCTTGTTGCCTGCTATCACTGGCACCACATTGATCGTTACCGTCGCTGTGTCACACAAACTTGGGCTACCGTTATCACAAATGCGGTACGTGAATTTGTCTGTCCCCGTAAAGTTCGCATTCGGTGTGTAAACAAACGTACCATCCGCGTTCTGAGTCACCGTTCCGTTCGTCGGATTCGTCAACTTCACTGGACTGCCCAATGTTCCGTTGGGGGTTCCTATTGCATCGGGGTCGCTGTCGTTGGCTTTCGCATTAATCGTCACAGCAGTGCCTACTTCCGTCTGCGTATTGTCATCCATCGCAATCGGCTTGTCGTTACCTGGCGTTGGCGTAGGAATAATCGTTATCACTACACAAGCTGTGTCTTTCAAGCCTGCATTGTCCTTCACTTCGTAACAGAAGCCATCTTGACCCGTCACTCCTGGATTCGGCGTGTAGGTGTAGCTACCATTGGGATTCAACGTTACCGTTCCCTTTGTTGGTGGCGTCACTGGCGTGGTCGTCACTGTCAATGTCCCGCCTTCAGGGTCTTTGTCATTCGTCAACACGTTTCCATTGAATGGCTTATCCTGTGGCGTTTCGCCTATGTCATTCGTCGCAAGCGGCGGTAAATTTACGCTACATGTCGTTCCTGTATTATTGTAATTGCTTTTGTAAACGTCTGCAAAATTCAGAGCATTACCAATGTAGTTATTGTAATCCCCAAAAAGCATCCCTGGCGCATCCGACTGTGGGTCAGTAGTATTTTCAAACAAGCGTACGCCTGCCACGCAATTCCCAGACAATGAAAACTTAAACAACATTGTCTCTTGCCCATTCGTCCAAGCCATCGGAGCACCCGTTGTAGATACTCCGTGGAAATCAGAATTTGGGGCAGCCGTTGGAGCATAAACGGTTGAATTATCCGCCCACACCCCGCCGTTTACTGAGGTTATTACCAACTTTGCATCAGCAATGCTTTTTGGTAATACTACCGTTATCTGGGTTCCTCCCCCAACATTGAATGTTGAAGCAGAAAAGTCAGGGCGGCCATACACTTCGTATTCACTCGTAGTTGAATTGAATCGAATGGTACATTCTACTTTCTGAGCCATTGCTTGAACGCTCACGAAAAGCCCCCCGAACAAAATTAAAAGATATTTTATCAATCGTTCCATAATAGTTTGTAGGGTAAGGTTTAAGGGATTTGTTCAAACATGTTATTAAAGTTGTACAGCAAACCACTGTTCAGACGATATAACAGCAGGTTATTTTGGATGTAAATAATGTCATTATTGGCACCCGCGTATTTAACCTTTCCGTCCATGTTGATATCTCCCTGTTTATAACCAATGCCATTGTTAAAGTTGTAAGAAGCGGCTGAGAACTCCACTAAAATTTCGTTTAGTGGCTTTGTCAAATCCGTATTGGCTCCATCATATTTTAAACGGAAGTCAGAGACGGCATTTCCAGCCCACAACGCTTTCTTACCAGGCAATACGGTTGTATTCATTTCAACACCGTCATAATTTAAAGTCAAAATATTAGGACGATTCCACACGTCGGAGCTATCCATCACGGTGAAGTCCACCAACGTCCCTACGGTAGTCATCGGAATCGCTTTTTTGGTCATTACGCCAAGGTGATTGCGGTGTTTTACCGACACGAAATAGGATGTACTGGTTAAACCTGTAAAGGTAAGTGCAGATACTCCATCAGTGGATGACACTACATCCCCATCTCTCTGAACCAATCCCGAAGCCGTTTGAAGTACTACCGTAGAATCCGATTTTGACCGTAATTCAACAAATACCCAATCCACGATGGCATTTCCAGTACCTACATTAGCACTCAATACGGCCGAAGTGGTTATTTCGGTTCCACCTTTTATGTGTTTAAATCGCGTACTTAATGCGCCAAGTGAATCATTGAGCGCCTTATATGGCTCTGTTAATGGCAAGAGATTCAATCTTCTCAAATCATCCCGCATCAAACCATCGCTTGTTCCGTACAATGCCCCTTGTAATAAAACCCTCAATACAAGTTTCGCAACAGGAAGTGGTAGTACCGTCAACGTAACTGTGGCAGTATCACACTTCACTGGAATACCACTGTCACACACCTTGTAAGTAAAGACATCGCTACCCACAAAACCTGTATTTGGGGTGTAGGTATAGGTTCCGTCAGCATTAAAGACTACCGTCCCATTGGTTGGCGCATTTACTCTTGTAAAAGTTAGCGGCGTGTTGTTGTCTGGGTCAAAGTCGTTGTTAGCAACTGTTCCATTTACAGGCGTATTCATCAAGGTTGAATTCGCATCATCCAACGCAACTGGCGGTTTATTTCCTGCCAATGGCGTTGGTAACACCGTAATAGTCACCGTTGCGGTATCGCACAAACTTGGTGTTCCGTTGTCACAAATACTGTACGTAAAGCTGTCTTTTCCGATAAATCCAAGTGACGGTGTGTAGGCAAATGTTCCGTCTGGATTCGTCACCACCGTACCGTTTGTTGGGTTTGTCAACTTAGTTGGATTCCCCAATGTCCCGTTTGGCGTTCCTGTTGGGTCTGGGTCAACGTCATTGGCTTTTACCTTAATCACCACCGCTGTATTTAGGTGGGTTTCAGTAGCATCGTCAGCCGCAATTGGCTTGTTATTTTCAACAGTTGGTGCAGGTAAAATATTGATAGTCACGCACGCTGTTGACTTCAATCCTGCATTGTCCGAAATTTCGTAACAAAACACGTCTTGCCCCGTCACCCCTGGATTTGGTGTATATACAAATGTTCCGTTGGCATTCAATACGACCGTACCTTTTGCAGGGGGCGTTACTGGCGTTGTGGTCACTGTCAACGGCCCGCCTTCTGGGTCGCGGTCGTTTGTCAGTACACTTCCCGAGACTGGCTTGTCTTGAACCGTATTAAAAATATCATTGACTGCAATAGGCGGTAAATTAGAATTTGAACAAACGCGGTAATGCACTGAGTTTGATACCTCATAGCAACTATCCAAAACCGTCACTTTTGAATAAAGGACATCGCCCACAACAAAATTAATGGGTTTGGTTCTATAAACGGCTACTACGGCATAATAGCCCGTATCTACCGCCGCAAAAGACGCGGTTGAACTGATGGCTTTGATTGTGTTTGTTTTTTCATCAATCAACACATACGAGGTAGTTACACCTGCTGTTGCGCTTGGAGTTGCGTTAAAAGTGATGGTAACAGGTGCTGTTGTGTAATCACACGCACCACATACTCTAAAGGCAAGTGGAGTTGAATATTTCAAACAACCACTGGTGCTATACACCTCCGTTATTCGCTTGCCAACCGTCGCATCTCTCAATGTATCAGCGTAATAAGCGCCAACAACATAGTAATTCCCTGCATTTACCCCCGTAAAACTTGGGCTAGTTGAGTTGATTTTAACAATTTGACCATTGGCCATATCCACCAACAAGTACGTTTTCAAATAACCTGCGGGTTCGTTCGACACCGTTAACGTTACGTTAGCGGGGGCGGCGTTGTAATCACAAGCTGTTGGTACAGGTGGCAACGGTGGGATGGGTGACTCGCAATCGTTGATTTGAACCGCTACTGAGTCCGCTGGGCTAAAGCAATTGGCCACTTTGTGATAATACATGGCATAAAACTTACCACTTGCGCTTACTGTTAAGCTGGTCAATGTATCTGCCGATGAGGTAGGTACTTTGTGCGTACTCCAAACAAGCGTTGTACCCGAAGGTTTTGTTCCAGTATTTGTTAGAGTTGCCAACGAGACTGTGACGGCAGGACAAGAATTTTGCAGCGAAGTGGCCGTAATGATGGGTGCTGTTGTACCCGCAGGACAGCTACATGCGTTAATAGTTACTGTCACTGAATCGGCAGGACTGTAACAGTTATTGGTGGCATCAAAAAAAGCAGCATAATATTTCCCCGCTCCTACTCCTGACACACTACCCAACTTATTGGCAGTAGTAGCTACTTTAGAAGTATGCCACGTCAAGGTTGTATTTGCTGGTAAATTTGAGGCTGTTATTGACTCTAAATTAGCTACCGTAGCTGGACATACGTTACTTTTTGTTGAGCTACTCAATACTGGCGAGGCAGTTCCTGCCAAACAAGGCACATTACAACTGGTGGCAATGGCGACGATGGCTGAATTGGAAGTAGTATAACAACCTGCGGCATCTCGGTACGCGACAAAATACACCACTGCTGTTGAAGTAGTCGTAATCAGTGTATTCGTAATTCGGTTGGCATCCGTTGCTAGGGGGTCAGTATGAAAGGTAACAATCGAACCGCTAGGTTTACCCGTACTGTCCACCGAAGCTTTTAATTCAACGGTCGTAGCAGGACAAACATTTGTCGCAACTTTGAGTGCCGTCGGTTGACTGTAACATACGGGGTTTCCACCCAAATTGTAAACGGCATAATATACCCCTGGGGCGGCACTTTGTGCTTGCGCGGGAGTCATTAGGTTAGCAGCGCTGACGGGCAAATCACTGTGCCATTCAAAGGTTGCCCCTTGCGGTACAGTTGTCGGCTGATAGGTCGTGATATTTACGGAGGGTGTTTGGGAGAATACCTGCCCAACCACCGTCAGTAGTATGACGAGGAATAGACCTATGGCCCTGTTCAAAGAATTTATTTTCTTGTTCATAAAGGGGTATTGTAAAAAGGGCACATAGTTTATTTCTTTAGCATAGGGCCTACCGATGGCACACATTGCAGCGTCCAAATATCCGTAAACGCTTTCGTTGGTGTTTTTGTCAAATCAGCCGCGCAGCTACCCGCTTGTCCAATCGTAAATTGAAAATTATTGGTCAACGTGCTTCCGTCGTATTTTATCGGAATGTGGAAGGTTTGAATTCCCGTTGAAGCGGCCGTTACTTTGGTAAATCCACTCACGAGACTGATTCCTGACCCACTCACGGTGAGCGGTGAAAAATCACCCGCCGTCGTTACGTTGATGGTCACCAAAAGCGACAACTGAGACGGTGTTCCCTGCACGGGTGCGGGATACAATTGCGTTTTTGAACAATCAATCACCCCTGCCGCTGGGGTAGAAACAGGATCTCCAAGCGGACCACCCGTACCTGGGCTGGTGTTGCAGCTTAATAACTGCTCATTGGCGATTGGGATAGGAAAGGGAGAAAAGATTGAGCTAGTTCCACTATTACCATAAAGTATTTTTCCAACACCCGAATTGGCCGCTAAATCTCCAACTACATACCCTCGACCCGACTGAGAGATAATAAAAAGCTGATCCCCGTTCCCACTCCCTGATCTAATTAATTTTTTGGCACCCGAATAATTTACCGCTTCGAACGTCCAAGAATACCGCGTGATTGAGTTAGCAGCTACCACATCATTACAATCATCGACAAATTCCCCCACCTGTCCTACTGCTCTTTCGCCCTGCGCATTGACTAACGACAAGAAATTACCCGAATAAATCGTATTAGCCTCCCTACTATCATTTTTACCAGTCCAATACACTTTCCCATTATCGCAAGCTACCAGCGTTGCGGTTTCATAATCGGTTGAAAACTCCCGCCCCGTTGCAATGTCAAGCACTTTTGAAGCACCTGAGGGCATGGCCATCTCCACAAAACGATTGAGGTAAAATAAAGAATCGGTACCTGAAGGATTACGCTTGTATTCATCTGCAGCTAGAGGGGCTGATTTTAACGGCGCAAGTACATAGTTGGTAGGAGCCACCCCTGGTTTGGTGTAAGTTGTACTATTATATTGGCTAGACTTTCTCCAGACCCCCGTCGCATACGCTTTGCCACTGGCCGCTATCGCAAACGTAGTTGCATAAATATTGGGAGTCCCCACTTTAATATCGATGATATCTTCGCCCGCAGGGAAAGGAACTTCCCGTGGATTAATCAAGACTGCTTTTCCATTAGTTTCATCAGCCGTCAAAGTCGGAGATGAGAAAGCAAAAATTGACGGTACACCTGTTGCATACACACCTGACATGGCCCCTGTATAATAGATTTTTCCGTTGTTGCCTTTGAGGTAAATAATTGGGAGGGCATTACTAATTTTACCCACCCATACTCTTGTATATTTAAAGCTGGCATCCGTACCCGATGGTTTAGGAATTTCGGCAAATGTTACAGTAGCTGATGCTCCTCCCACTCCAATGTGATACGCCTTTCCTGAAGCCCCCACCGATACCCAAAAAAAGGAGTTTCTGGGCGTATCAAAGTCAACGAACTCGCTTTCACCCAAAATCGTCAGTGGGATGGGAGTCCTCTTTGCCCGAACTGTATCAGCATAACTGGTTGGAACACCCAACGTCCACCCCGCTACCGTCCCCACCAGTCCTGTGTTGATCCCCCACGCGCACAATTTCCCCGTAGAAGTCAAGCAGAAAAAAGTATTGGCATAATTGTACGTAGCCCCCTCAAACATGAGTACCCGTACCTTTGTGACTGTTTCATCTCCAGGCACACGCACATGATAGGGAGTTACCTGATATGCGGCCTCAAGGGCTGCGGATGTCCCATTCCGATTGGCATGAATCGTATGATACATGTTCGCCCCCCAAGTATAGACCCGCCCGTCGGTTGTCAAACCAATGGTTGATATCGTTTCATTATTCTTGTAGTGGGAAGATATATCCTGCCAAGCCAAGGTAGAAACCGCTTGTTTTCCCAATTCTGACCCAAACTGAGCCACTACGTTGTGCCCACCCAGAAGTGAGCAGCAAATCAACAAACAAACATACACACGACGAAGCATGTCTCCTGACAACCTCGGCTGTTTCTGATTCAAAAGTAAGGGGTAATATAATGTATTCATTTTGTATCGATTTTAGGATGTATCAACTGTGAGTTCCCTAACGTCTTGCTTATTTTGAAAGTACGCCTGGCGTAATGGCCGTACAATTGTTCAAACTCCACACTTTGGTAATTTCGTTGGAAGGCTTATTGGTTAAGTCAGCCGAACAGCTACCTGCTGAACCAATCGTAAATTGAAAATTATTGGTCAACGTGCTGCCATTGTATTTTATCGGAATGTGGAAGGTTTGAACGCCCGTTGTTGTGGCGGTTACTTTGTCAAAACCACTCACCAAGCTCATTCCCGAGCCACTGATGGTAATCGGAGAAAAATCACCAATGGTGGTGACGTTAATCGTTACGAGCAACGACAACTCCGAAGGCGTTCCCTGCACGGGTGCGGGATACAATTTCGTTTTTGAACAATCAATGGCTCCTACGCCTGGGGTAGATACTGGCTCACCAAGCGGGCCACCCGTGCCTGTGCTGGTGTTGCAACTAAGTAGAAGCTCATTGGCGATGGGCACGGGCCAACCGGAGGTATAATATGAACTTGTAATTACTTTACCAGGCGCTGTGTTAGGAAGCATATAGCCTACAAAATAACCTCTGCCCGATTTTGAAATTATACCAAGCTGACGTTGCACATAGTGAGAATGAAATATCTTTTGAGCCCCCTGATAGTTAATTGCTTCATACAACCAGGAATAATAGGAATTAGAACGCACAGTCTGCACATCTTTACACTCATCTGGTAAAGCTTGGGGAGCACCTGAAGAGGTTAATTGTAAATAATTACCAATCATACGATCATATGGATAAGATGCCGTACCACCCTGTCCAGTTCCACTCCAATATACCTTGTTATTATTACCCACCATCAATGTGGCCCAATTCTGTGAACCCACTACCCCCCCTACAATGCTCAATATGGATGTTACACCTGGTGGCATGGCTATTTCGGTAAACTGCTTTAGTATGTAAACACTATCTATATCTCCGCTATTCACGAACCTAGCATCTACCTGATTGGCAGTAAGAGCCGTTTTTATGGGGACAACTACATATTGTCGGTAATCCATTCCTGGCGTACCTCCCCCTCTTCCAAACGTAAATCGCCAGGCACCAGCAACATAGGCCTTCCCACTTGAACTAATCGCATATGTGTTATCGTATGTAGCCTTTGAACGAACATTAATCTCAATGATATTTTCACCCGCTGGAAAAGGTACCAAACGAGGATTGATTGACCGAACAGTACCAGCTGTTTCGGCAGCTGTTAACGTAGGCCCATCAGTAGGATATAATGCGGGAATACCAGAGGTATAATTACCGCTCATTGATCCTGTGATGTATATGTTGCCATCATTTCCTTTCAGGTAAATGAGGGGCATAGTACCTAAGTCGGATACCCATACATTGGTGTACTTAAAGCCACTGCCTACGCCCGAAGGCAGGGGAATGGGCGCAAAAGTGGCTGCAAAAGTCCCATAAACATCAGATACCCCAATGTGGTAAGCAGCACCCAATGAGCCAATTACCACACCATAATCGTTCATCTTGGAAAAATCCATATCAATAAACGTATTTTCTCCAATGTTGGTCATTAGTATCGGTGAACGTTGGGCTGTGGTAGTATCATTAAGAGCAATTGATGAAGTATATCTCGGAAATGTTGCGAGGTTATTACCTGCAAGTCCCCTATTTATACCCCAAGCATACATTTTACCGCTGGCCGTAAGGCAGAAATACGTAGGATAACTACCAGACCCAGCAGCGCCTGAATATCCTGTTGATGCCGTTACACGTACTTTCTTGGCTACTTCGCCTGCGGGCAATTTTACAAAATAAGGGGCTACTTGCATCATAGTGTAGCCATTGGCTGCTCTTCCAGCATGTATTGTATAACCTTTATTGTTACCCCAGGTATATACCCGCCCATCAGTCGTTTTTCCGATGGCAGCGGATACATCATTATTATCATAAGATGAAATATCATCCCAAGCCAACGTTGAATACGCAGGCATTCCCAAATCAAGCGCACCTGACTGGGCAAAGGAGTCAAAGCTTGTGATCCTAGCAAGTAGGAGACTCATTCCAAAATAAAAGGTACTGCGATTCTTCAATCGTTTTAAGAGCAAGGGGTAATAAAATGCTTTCATATACAATACTGTTTTAAGGTTGTTGACCCTAGGACTAAATAAGGATAAGAGGTAAATAGCTTGAACTTGGCAATAGTAATAGCGCAGCTACGTAATAAACTGCACCCCTAAAAGCACACTAAAATGACACCAAGAATGAAAGAAGTAACTGTGATTTTAAACCAAATGGCGACTTAACCAAATGAAATGGCTATATACTTCACCAAAGATATATATACCAAATAAGAAGACGATTAACGTATCAATAAGCTTACCAAGTATTTATTTTCTGCACCAGAAATGCACCAATTATTACATAAAATGGCTAGTTATTGACATGAATATACGCTTATATAGCATAAATAACAAAGAAAGGTAAATTTTATTAAAATCCCCTTTATCAATAATTATGCCATTTTATAAACAAACCCTTTTTCATAGATATACAACAGGCTAAGGCATCCTAAAGAAGGCAATTCATGAGATATTCACCCTAGAAATTCACTTAAATTACCTACTAACAGAAACATACCATTGGAAATTATCGGCTTTGACGCACTTTTTTTGACGAAAGTTTCTTGTTAAAAAGTTTTAATGCCTTAAATCAATACTATGTCCCAAAAATAACCTCATTATCCCCTCCAAATCGTATAATTTTATGCCAAATCATTTGAACCAACAATCATATAAATATAAATCAAAATGGCTATTTTATACAATGTAATGTCTAAAACATGAATTATACCCCAAATAAGTACACGCTGTATATCCTATTTTCCAGAAAAAATGAACGAAGAGCATCTGTATTTTTATTCAAAAAAACATGTTACTTTGTCCCAAAGTGTTAGTCCTATTCTGAACTTACCCTTCTTGAAGCATTTAAAGCAGAAAACCTTATGAAAAATTTAGCCGCACTAATCATTGACGACGACCCAGAACAAGCAGAACACCTTCAAAGTATCCTAGAAAAATTACCTATTTTTCTTTCCATCAAAATTCTCAATGACTCTACCCAAGGCTACGCCGAACTCCTTGAAAACGAGTACGATTTACTTTTTTTGGACATGGAGATGCCCAAGCTTAGTGGAATAGAACTCCTCAAGTCGCTGGCGCTGCCACCAACCATTGTGGTCACTTCCCATCCAGGATACGCTGCCGAGTGTTTTGACCTCGACGACGTGGTGGATTTTGTAGAAAAACCATTTACCGTCACGCGTATTGGCAGAGCAATCCGCAGGGCCATGCAGGAGGTAGTAGAGAAGATAGACGAAAATACCATTTACTTTAAAGCAGGACACAAAAATCAACAGTATAAACTTGACGAAATTTTATACATTGAGGCCGATGGAATTTACAGTATGATTTATTTGAAGTCTGGAGAACGAAGCCTTATCAACAGTAATATTTCGGAAGTTGAAAAGCAACTACAACACACCAAGCTTGTACGACTCCATAAATCTTATATTTATAATTGTATCCATATCGCTTCTTTTGATAGCCGACATTTATGGATTGGCAATCAAAAATTTGCATTGGGTGTTAGCTACCGAGGTCGTTTGGCAGAATACTTAAATGTGGATCCTAATTTCTAAACCATGACAATTTGATAGTGATACTTAAAACCATGCTTCTGAGTATCACTATCCATACGCTTCTTAATCTCATGTCCACGCGAGCTTATTTTTTCTTGTTTGTCTTATTGATTTGTTGCAATTTCTCACATTCACAATCTACAAGAAACAAGCCTGCAAATAACTACTCAAAAGACACCACCTATATACGCAGTATATTAACCAAAATCACTACGCTTTACTACGACGCTAAGCACGACAGTGTTTTGATATATCTTGACAAAATCAGTTCGTTTTCAAAGAAAAATAAAATAGATTTTTTTAACCCTGAAATTTACTTTCAATACGGCCAATATTATAGAGGTCATACGCAATACAATTGGAATAAAGCCCTTGAAATGTTTAACAAATCTTTGTATTGGGCTGAGAAGAGAAAAGATAATTTATTTATTGAAGAAATAAACTACAAGAAACTGACAGTGTACTCGGATATTTTCTTAGGAAGTAGTACAAACGAGACAAGTCAAGGACAATTAGTAAAACAATTATACGAAAACATTCGATTTTCTGAAATATCAAAATCTAAGAAGAGTTTATATAAAACTATTTATCTGTTTAAAGATATATACTACACCTATAAACAAGATTCTAGTTACTACTCATTTTTCGATAAACATTTAAAAATCAACCCATTACCTACTACATCTATTAATTATCAAATTATCTATTTTGGGTATTTTATCTACAAAAAAGACATTGAGAATGCAAAAAAATGCTTCGAAAACCTGACTAGGTTTCATGCCAATAAAGAACTTAGTGACATGGTCTATGCCTATTATATCAGCGATATGATGCGGGAGTCACTCAGTTATCCTTCTTTAAATTCCCAAATAGCGGCTCAACTCAAGCCACGACTTCATTTACTTCCAGGAAAAACAGACAGCCTTACATATTATAATAATTTTGCGACATATTATATTAAAAAAAAACAATTTAACGAAGCCAATTACTACAATTTATTGGCCAAAAATATCTTGTTAAAATACCCTACATTATCTATCACTCATCGGTACGATTTTCTAATTAATCAGTTATCAATTCTAGAACAAAAAAATGAGTTAAAAAAAAGTATTGATGTTTACAAAAAGCTCATTCCTATCAAAGATAGCCTGAATAGATTATTTGCTGGCTTTAACCTTATTTTACTTCAAGAACAAGTAGCAAGTGATTTAAAATTGAAAGAGTTTCAAAAAGAAATTGAATTAAAAAAATACGAATCGGAGCAATTTCAAGCCCAAAAACTTAAAGAATTTTCTGGACTCATTTTATCAATTGTGATATTATTCATTTCACTCATTGTTATTGGCATTCAAATAAGAAAAAATCGAAAACAAACAAACACACTACTCCAATTAACTTCCACTCAAAATACTCTTTTTGGAGTTATTGGACACGATTTACGTAGCCCCGTTTTAGCCGCTTATACAAATATAAAACGAGTTATCAACAATCCAGAATTAACCGCAGAAGAAATCAGGAATTCACTCCATTCAAAAATGGTTAGGCTCAACACACTTTTGCTAACACTCGATAACCTTCTATATTGGTCTAATAGCCAACAAAAATCTTTTAAACGAAAGCCCGTACAATGTAACTTGCTTGAAATTGTTGAAGAGTGTTTAGAATTGCTTGAAACCAATATTGAATTAAATGAGCTATCCATTGTCAATGAAGTTGACCCAACATTAGAATGTATTATGGATGAAAATCATTTTAAAATCATTATTAGAAATCTACTTCAAAACGCCATCAAATTCTCACCAAATGGTACATCTATTACCATCACTTCTGGTACACAACCACCATTTATCACCCTTTCAATTCTTGATTCTGGCCCTGGGTTTGGCAATACAGCCAATTCCAAACAAAAAGGTTCGGGACTAGGACTCACCCTCGTGCAATCTCTTTTAGAAATCAACAATGGGGAATTTGAGACGACAGATACAGCGTATGGGGCACTGGTAACCGTCAACGTATTGAACGCTAATAGATAAACGTTAGCAGTTTTATCGATACCAAAATCAAGTAATTTTATCCTTCAAATCAATTACATACCCCAAATATATCCTTATTTATGCCCCACAAATACCAAGATAATTATTTTGTCATTGACCATAAATAGCCATTTTATTGAACTTTTTGTCCTATTTCGCTATAAAACTTGCCAATTGGTTTAATTTGTTACTATCTCTAGGTATCTTTGGTACTCACATTGCGTCAAAACTTACAACTATCCAATGTTCCAACCTACTAACTGCCGATGCAATGAAGCCATATACTTTCATGACAACTGCCGCAGAGTCAACCCTTAACGTCAATTTATTATACTCAGACGCTGATTTTGAATGGAATGAGTTTAACCTTCCAATTCTACCCTCGCATCAGTGGTTTCAGTACCCATTGCCTAATTCAGGGGCTAAACTTGCCATTGTATTTATCTCACCTACCCCCTCCATTAAGTTTATTGATTGCGCCCTCTATCCAAATCAACCCATTACGTGGTTTGAAGGGGTAGGGCCGCACACCAAATGGAAAGGGTTCTTTATCGTCACAAAAGATGACTATTTAGAAAAAAGTTTCGCCTTACAAACCAATGAGTTACGGATGAACCAAACATCCTATCCGCTCCCCCCCGCCTGCTTTACGTCTCTGTTAGCTCTGACTGGCTGGGCCACGGGCGATTTGAAGGAGTTTGTCTCCCCAAAAAAACTTATTCATGACTTTTTACGGCAGGCTTGCTCGTCAATTGACCTCAACAGCCCTTCTGCACCAACCAATAAGGTTGTAAAGCACTTAGAGGAACTTGTTGAGAATCACCTAGAAGGAGGTTTTTTACCCAAAATTGATGAGATAGCTTTAGAACTCAACATGCACAAAGTAACGCTCCAAAACAAGTTTAAACAAGTTCACAATAAATCACTCTACGAATATTATCTTGACCGAAAGCTTGAAAGAGCCTGCGAGCTTTTAAAATACTTTAAAGTACAAGAAGTTGCTGAACGCTTAGGATATACGCAAGCCATCAAATTCATTATTGTCTTCAAAAAACGATACAACATTACCCCAAAACAGTTTGTACAAGGACAATTTTGATACCCGAATGAATAACAATTAAATGTCCCAGCTCATTGGTTGATGAGTTGGGACATTTTTTTTCTATCTTGCTTCAAAGCTGTACAAAAAAGGTGCTTTATGGGCTGCGCCCGAATACTGCTTATCGTGGCGCTTTAGAATCCCCAATCCCAACATTTTACGCTGAAATGCCCCACGGTGAAGTTTTTCACCTAAAATAGCTTCATAGACCTTTTGGAGATCTCCCATCGTAAAAAGCGGTGGCAATAAGTTCATCCCAACAAGTTGTCGTTCTAAGTTGTCGCGTAGTGTTTGTAGGGCTTTGCTCACTATGTTGCCGTGGTCGAGCATCAGTTCGGGAAGGTCGTCTAAACTGTACCAATCACATGAATCAGAAAGTGCGTCAGGCGTAGGAACCACCTCACTATAATTAATAAGGGCATAATAGGCCACCGAAATAAACCGATCCAACATCCATTCGTACGTCTGGATGGAATGCCCATTGGCTTCAAGAATCGTTTGCATCACTTCTGGTCGAAATCGAGCCACGTCCCCAAAGGTATAAAACTGCTCTAGGTAAATATTATCCAAGCCCGTCCGTTCTTTCAAACCTCGGCGCACCGCATCGTTTAGGTTTTCATCCATTTTCACAAAGCCCCCTGGCAAAGCAAAAAGCCCTGTATTGTGGTACTTTGTAATCAATATTTTGAGTTTTTCTCCCGAAAATCCAAAGATAACCGAATCGTAGGCAATGTGTCTTAAATACGCTGTTTGCTTCACTGGTGACTGATTTTTAACCAACAAATGTAAATTTTTTTCAAATAAATAGGATAATTTTCAAAAAGCAATTATTATTGTCACAAAATGAGACAATAAATAAATTTAATCAAAGTTTATGAAGAAATTAGTCTATTTGTTAGGACTTTTCTTAGCTACCCAAATGCCCACCGAAGCTCAAAATAACGCATTTTCGGTTCAAACCACCGTTGAAAATGGCGTCATTGAAGGGAATTATGATACAAAAACGGGTATTCAAACCTATTTTGGCGTACCTTTTGCCAAACCTCCCGTAGGCGAACTACGTTGGAAAGCCCCCCAGCCCGCCGACAATTGGAAAGGGGTAAAACAAACCAAACAATTTAGTGCTCGTCCGATGCAAACCGTTGTGTTTGGCGACATGAATTCCCGCTCAAATGGCGTCAGCGAGGACTGTTTGTACCTTAATGTATGGACACCTGCCAAACGTAACACCAAAGATTTACCCGTTCTGGTTTACTTTTATGGTGGCGGCAATGTAGCTGGCGATGCCTCAGAACCACGCTACGACGGCGAAAGCATGGCTAAAAAAGGGGTGGTGGTCGTCACTTGCAATTACCGTTTGAATATTTTTGGTTTTTTAACACACCCCGAACTCACCGCAGAAGCGCCTTACAAAGCTTCTGGTAATTACGGAATGCTTGACCAAGCTGCTGCCCTCAAATGGGTTCAAAAAAACATAGCAGCCTTTGGTGGCGACCCTAAAAAAGTAACGATTGCGGGCGAATCGGCTGGTTCAATTGGCGTAAGTTGCCAGATGGCCTCTCCTTTGTCGAGAAATTTGATTGCAGGAGCCATTGGTGAAAGTGGTGCAGGTATCAATCCAACGATGGCACCCGTACCGCTGGCAGAAGGTGAAAAACAAGGCGCTGAGTTTTTGCTAAAAGCTGGAATAAAATCCATCAAAGAATTGAGAGGAATGTCAACGCGTGAGATTTACGAAATTTACAACGAATCTCGCCGCTTTGGATTCCCCATTGTGATTGATAACTATTTCTTAACCAAAACATTACCTCAGGTTTTCGCTGCCAAAGAACAAGCGCAAGTACCCCTTTTGGTCGGCTGGAACTCTGCCGAAATTCCAGGACAAGCCTTCATGCAAGGACAACCCTATAAAGAAGAAAACTACGTAGCACGCGTCAAAAAAGAGTATCCTACTGATTTTGAGGAAGTTTTAAAATTATATCCCCACGGCTCAGAAAAAGAAATTGAACTCTCCGCAACGGCCTTAGCAGCCGACCGATTCATTTCATACAGCACTTGGAAGTGGTTTGATTTGCACCGCAACAACAGTTCTCAACCTGTTTACCGCTATTTATACAGCAAACTTCGCCCTGACTTGGTGGACAAATCACTGGCATCTGGGTTAGCTGGTGGTACAGTTCGGGCCGACGCCAATGCCCCCAAGCCTCCCAAAGCCGTTGGGGCACCACACGCCTGTGAAATTGAATACGCGATGGGCAACCTTCCGCTAGTGAAAGAATATGCTTGGACTGCCGATGATTTTAAAGTATCGGATACGATGCTGAATTACTTTACCAATTTTGTCAAAACAGGAAATCCAAACGGAGATAAACTTCCCAATTGGAAAGCCGCAAAGGCGGGAGAAAGTACTCCACCCGTGATGATTTTGGATGTTGAGTCTCGTACCGAAAGTGCCAAAGACGATGCTCGTTATTTGTTTCTTGACAAAGCCTATAAAAACTAACCTATCTATACGTGGGCGAGTTTACGGTCTGACTATCGTCTGACCGGTCAGACAATAGTCAGACCGTAAACGACCGTAAGCTTGCCTGCATTTTTTCTTTACCAATCAAGATTCCCGCTTGTCCCGATTCCCAAAGTGAAAAACTAAACGAAAAATGAAAAAGCTCATTTTATTCATCACACTTCACTTATCACTCATCCCAATTCTAAAAGGACAACTTGTCGTTCAAACCGCCAAAGGTAAAGTCGAAGGTTACGTTAAAGAAAATTTACGTATATATACAGGCGTTCCTTTTGCTACGCCACCCATTGGTGACTTGCGCTGGAAAGCCCCCCAACCCGTACAAAATTGGACAGGCGTAAAAAAATGTACCGAATTTTCAGCAAGTCCAATTCAAAACAAACCCCAGCCTTTTTACTGTTGGTCTGAAGAGTTTATTGCCAAACCTGAGCCGTTAAGTGAAGATTGTTTGTATCTCAATGTGTGGACACCCGCCAAATCAAAAGCAGAAAAGCTACCCGTTTTTGTTTGGATTTATGGCGGCGGTCTAAACAGTGGCTCGGCCAATTGCGACATTTATAACGGTGAAGAAATGGCTAAGAAAGACATTGTTTTTGTCAGCATCAATTACCGCGTGGGGGTATTGGGTTTTATGGCTCATCCTGACCTTACCAAAGAATCGGGCTACCATGCTTCAGGGAACTACGGGTTTTTAGACCAAATCGCGGCACTTCAATGGGTTCAACAAAACATTGCAAATTTTGGGGGGAATCCTGCCAACGTCACCATTGCAGGCCAATCAGCAGGCGCTTTTAGTGTGAATGCCCTGATTGCTTCCCCCTTGGCCAAAGGCTTATTTCACAAAGCCATTCCACAAAGTGGCGGGTTACTATCGAACCGTTTGAGTTACAACCTCACCGATGCGGAAAAACAAGGGCTTAAATTTATGGAAAAAGCCAAGTGTAGTTCCCTCGCCGAATTGCGCAGTAAATCAGCAGACGAACTTCAAAAACTTAGCAATGCCCAAGATGCAGGGCGGTTTGGGGTTACAATAGACGGATACGTCTTGCCCACAGACATTTTGGCTCATTTTAAAAACGGCAAACACAACCAAGTGCCACTACTTACAGGCTGGGTAACGGGCGATGGCAGTTTTCTAGGTGAAAGCAAAACCACCTTGGAGGAATATCAAAAAGAAGCGCAAACCAACTACGGTGACAAAGCCGCTGACTACCTGCGTATTTTTCCCGCTACCACCAATGATGAAGTAAAGGCAATCAAACAAAAACAAACTTTGCTGGGCTTTGCCGCGATGCCTTCGCACTTATTGGCTACTTATACCAACAAACCAAGCTATTTATATCAGTTCAGCCACGTTCCACCCGACAAGCCTAATTTCCCAAATTATGGCGCTTTTCACACTTCCGAAGTTCCGTATGCGTTACATACGTTACACACATGGAACCGTCCTTGGAAAGCAGAAGACAAAGAATTAGAGCACATTATGTCGTCTTATTGGGTCAATTTTGCCAAAACAGGCAACCCGAACGGCCAAGGACTTCCTGAGTGGAAAACCTACGACAAAGCCACGGGCAATATTCTTGTATTGGACACCAAAACCTATTCCCAACAAGGCTTGTTTAAACGCGAATTTGACTTTTTAGAAGCAAATTAGCGTAGCTTTGGTAGTACAAAAACACGACGACAATGAAACACTTACTTACACTTCTTGCGCTACTTGTAGCTTGGGGCTTAAACGCCCAAAAAATTGTTGATTCTCGTCAACGCGAAATCGTCATTAAAAACGTGTCAGTCCTTCCCATGAATACCGAAACCGTTCTCAGCAACCAAACGGTGGTGGTCAAAAATGGGGAAATTTCTGCAATGGGGACAAAAGTTGTTTACGCCAAAGACGCGCTGGTCATCGACGCCAAAGGTAAATTTCTACTGCCTGGCTTGGCCGAAATGCACGCCCACGTTCCGCCCGTCGATGACATTGAACCGATGAAAGAAGTATTGTTACTCTTTGCTGCCAACGGTGTCACAACCATCCGAGGAATGTTGGGGCATCCGCTGCACTTGGAGCTACGCAAAAAAATACAAACAGGTGATATTTTGGGGCCTCGGCTATATACTTCAGGGCCTTCGTTCAGCGGTGCAAGTGTCAAAACGCCAGAAGAAGGCATTGAGCGCGTAAGAAGCCAAAAACGGGCAGGATATGATTTTATGAAAATGCACCCTGGGCTCTCCAAAAGCAATTTTGAAGCAGTAATCAAAGCCGCCAATGAGGAGGGCATGACCTACGGTGGGCACGTTTCATTTAATGTAGGACTTTGGCGCTCCATTGAGGCCAATTATGCCACCATTGACCACTTAGACGGTATTGTTCAAAGTTTAATCCCCCGCTTGGACACCCTCAGCGAAGACGAAGTGGGACTTTTTGGAATGTTTGCTGGGCATCGGGCTGATTTAAGCCAACTCAACAAAGCGCTACAAGCCATTCGTGAACACCATATTTGGATTGTTCCAACCCAAACCCTTGCCGAGCATTGGCAATCGCCCAAACGCTCGGTGGACGATATGCTAGCAGCACCCGAGATGAAATACATGAGCAAAGCCCAGTTAGCTAGTTGGGCAACGGCCAAACAAAACACCTTTAAAAGCCCTCAATACAAACCCGAATCTGTATTAAAATACAACGAAATCCGTAAAAAAGTCATTTACGAATGCCAAAAACAAGGGGTTGGGCTCTTGTTGGGTTCGGATGCGCCGCAAGTTTTTAGCGTCCCAGGGTTTTCACTCAAACACGAGCTAACTTACTTGGTGGAGGCAGGACTAACTCCTTACGAAGCACTCAGAACAGGCACCTATAACGTTGGACAGTTTTTTAAGAACGACAACTTGGGGGTCATCAAAAAAGGAGCTGTGGCCGATTTGGTTCTGCTCAATGCAAATCCAATGAAAGATATAAGCGCTGTGGGTGAGGTTGAAGGGGTAATGCTCAATGGCAAGTGGCTCTCCAAAGAGGAGATTAAGAACACGTTGAAAAAATTAGAAAAATAACCATTCAAACACCTATCAAAACACATTTTTAACACATGAAAAAACTGGTTGTATCTTGCGCTGTTGCGCTCGCCTGCACCCTAAATAGTGCTTTTGCCCAAGTGCAAACGGGCGAAAACGTAGCTGTCACCAATACCGATGCAGGCAAAGTTAGGGGCTATATTCACAATGGCATTTTTACGTATAAGGGAATACCGTATGCCGAAGCAAAACGTTTTGAAGCTCCTCAAAAACCAAAGCCTTGGACCAATGTACGAAGCTCGATGAGCTACGGCCCCGTTGCACCGCTGATGGACCCCACTACTTCGGTGACGGACGAGCCAGAGTTCGTTTTTAACCATAGTTGGGGCTATACAAGTGAAGACTGCATGCGCATCAACGTTTGGTCACCTGGTATCAACGATGGCAAAAAACGCCCTGTGTTGTTCTGGATTCACGGAGGGGGCTTTACGGCAGGTTCATCGCAAGAACTACCTTCCTACGATGGCGAAAATTTGGCTAAAAAAGGAGACGTCGTTGTTGTTTCTATCAACCACCGCTTGAATATTTTAGGGTATTTGGATTTGTCGGCTTACGGTGATAAGTACAAACAATCGGCCAATTTGAGCGTGCTAGATATGAAAGTAGCGCTGGAATGGGTAAAAACCAACATTGCGAACTTTGGCGGTGATCCCAACAACGTCACCATTTTTGGGCAGTCAGGCGGGGGAGCGAAGGTAAATACGCTCATGGCGATGCCGTCGGCCAAAGGACTATTCCACAAAGCCATCAACCAAAGTGGGGCTTTTCGTGCTGCCATGCTCGACAAAAAAACAACCCAAGCCATTGGTGCTGAGGTATTAAAGGAACTCAACATTTCGGCCGACAAAGTGGATGACGTTCAAAAAGTACCTTTCCAAACCTTGAGCGATGCGGGCAAAAGAGCCTTAAAAACCATTGCCGATAAAATGAAAGCAGAAGGAAAACCTGTCATTGGCTTTGGTTTGAGCTGGGGGCCAAGCGTGGACGGCGAGGTTCTCCCCTACCAATTGTTTTCAAATGAAGCTTTTGAACTTTCTAAAAACATTCCTTTATTGATTGGCACAACTAAAAATGAGTTTGCCGCTTTCCGAGCGGCTCCCGCCAACAGCACCCCTGAGCAAGTATTGGAACTGGTCAAAAAATCGTATGGCGACAAAGCTGAAGCGTACATTGCTGCCGCAAAAAAAGCATTCCCCGAAGACACCAAACCTTCAGCAGTTTTGGACATTGACGTAACTTTCCGTCCAGGGGCCGTATCTCAAGCCAAGCAAAAGTCGTCGTTGGCAGGCGGGGCACCTGTTTACATGTTTATGTTTACGTGGCAGTCGCCTGTGATGGATGGAAAATACAAGGCTGTCCACTGCATGGAAATTCCGTTTGTATTCAACAACATCGCTCGCTGCGAAGAAATGACGGGAGGTTTCAAAGACGCTTACGTGTTGGCCGATAAAATGAGCCAATCGTGGATTAATTTCGCCAAAACGGGCAACCCCAATCATGCTGGTCTTCCCAAATGGGATGCTTATACGGCCGAAAAAGGAACGACGATGTTTTTCGACAATAAATGCGGCATTCGGTACCACCACGACGAAGAGTTGATGAAGGTCGTTGCGCCACAATAAATTTCAATTACCTATCAAAGTTCAATTCGTTCCGTCACCGTCAGGGGATTTTCAAACTCGCTGGCGGTGATATTTAAACTAAATTATCAAAACATGAAAAAATCAATTGTTTTACTTTTTGGCCTACTATTGAGCCATTTAGCTTTTTCACAAGAAGCTCTTTTTAACGCTGCCGACCTCAAGTCGCCTGAAATCAATGCGGACAAAACCGTTACGTTTCGCTTTTTTGCCCCAAAAGCCGACTCTGTTTTTGTAACAGGGGATTTTTTGCCTACCATGAAAATTAAATCGCGTTTTGGTTTAGTGGATGTTCCAAAACCTGCATTGATGAAAAAAGATGAGAAAGGCGTTTGGACTTTTACTTCCGATGCACTCGCCCCTGAATTGTATTCGTATTCATTTACGGTGGACGGCCTTCGTAGCATCGACCCAAATAATCCATTTTTAAACCGTGATGTAGCGACTGTTACTAATATTTTTATTGTGGGAGGTACTCAGGCTGACTTTTACAAAGTAAACGACATCCCGCACGGTAGCGTAACCCGACGTTGGTACGACTCACCAGGCTTAGGCATCAACCGCCGCCTCACCATTTACACCCCTCCAGGTTATGAAAGCAGCAAAGCCAATTACCCCGTACTTTATTTATTGCACGGCGCGGGTGGCGATGAAGAGGCTTGGATAGCACTCGGACGCACGGCACAAATCATGGACAATCTTATCGCTCAAGGCAAAGCCAAACCAATGATTGTGGTCATGCCAAACGGAAACGCTTCGCAAGATGCCGCCCCTGGTGAAGGAAATACGGGCTTCTACAAACCGCAATTTATGGCTCCTCGTACCATGGAAGGTTCGTATGAAGGTGCTTTTATGGATATTGTAAAATTTGTGGAGAAAAACTACCGCGTAAACGCCAAAAAAGAGAGCAGAGCCATTGCAGGCTTATCCATGGGAGGTTTTCATTCAATGCACATTTCACGGTTTTATCCAAATACGTTTGACTACGTCGGCTTGTTTTCTGCCGCCATTATGCCACGCGAAGATGCTACGGCAAAGGTGTATAGCAACATTGATGAAACCTTGAAAGTACAAAAAGAAAACGGAACCAAGCTCTACTGGATAGCCATTGGCAAAACCGATTTCCTTTACCAAGCCAATGTCGATTTCCGCAAAAAACTAGATGGTATGGGAATGAAATACGAGTATGTTGAATCGGAAGGTGGGCATATTTGGAGAAACTGGCGAGTCTATTTAAGCCAATTTGCTCCGAAATTATTTAATTAACTACGCAAAGTATAAGGCTTTTTCTATTTTAACCCCACGCCTTTAGGCTGGGGATGCAATAGGAACATGTTACGTGGGCTTCAGCCCTGACTTTTATAGCCTTAGTGTTTAAAAAGTCAGGGCTGAAGCCCTAAGTTACACTCTTTTTTTAAACCCCAGCCTAAAGGCATGGGGTTTGAAGATAGATGCAGATGCACGTTAGCGTTATTTATTCATATTTGGGCAATAGAGGAACAATTAATCAGGAAAAAACGGACGCGTTTTTCTTTTAGTAGTAATTCACTAAATCGTCATTATTTATTAAACCCTCATAACCAATGACAACACAAGTATCTCGCCGAAATTTTATAGCAATGGCGTCTCTCACTGCGATGGGAGGCCTGTTTAACGTCAATAAAGCATGGGCATTGGCCGACAAACCCAACTCTAAGTTTAAAGGTGTGCAAATTGGCGCTATTACCTATTCATTCCGTAGTATGCCGCATGATGTCGATAAATTGATTCAGTTTTGCATTGACTCCAACCTTAGTGCCATTGAGTTGATGGGCGATTCGGTGGAAGAATATGCTGGAAAACCAAAATCGCCGATTGACATGGCGCAGCTTTTCCGTAATGCGCGCCCTGGCCAACGCCCGCAGTTGACCGACGAACAAAAAGCCCAAATGGCCGACTACAACAAACAAGTAGCGGAATGGCGCAGCACGGTTTCGATGGATAAATTCAAAGAAGTTCGTAAGAAATTTGACAAAGCGGGCATCTCTATTTATGCTTTCAAACCCAACGCCTTTAGCCCAACCAATACCGATGGCGAGGTTGAATACGGTATGAAAGTGGCCAAAGTACTCGGAGCTACTTCGGTAACGTTAGAACTACCCACCGACCCAAAACAAACCCAACGTTTGGGTGATTTGGGGGCAAAAAACAAGGTGTATGTAGGCTATCACAATCACACCCAAGCTACTGATACATTGTGGGATAACGCGCTAAGTCAATCGCCTTACAACTCGATTAATTTTGACTGTGGTCACTACCTTGCGGCGGGGGGTAAAAACACTAAAGAGGCGCTTATGGCCTTTATCGAAAACAAGCACGACCGTATTTCGACCATGCACTTAAAAGACCGCACCACGCCCGAACACGGCGCAGGCAACTTGACGTGGGGCACGGGCGACACGCCTATCCGTGAAATTTTGTTGATGATTCGCGACCGCAAATACAAATTTCCCGTTTCGGTTGAGCTTGAGTACCAAATCCCCGAAGGTTCGGATGCGGTCAAAGAAGTAGCGAAATGCGTAGCTTTTGCCAAGAATATTTTGATGAGCTAAGTCAAAAAGCAATTAGCAAAATAGCAATTACCGAATAAGCTACCTTCCCGAAAGTTCTGAAACTTTCGGGAAGGTTATTTTTTCAAACTAACCCGATGAAAAAACTTTTATTTTTAATTCTCATTTTTTGCTTCTCCGTTGGGGGAAGTGAGGCTTTGGCTCAAGGCAAAGTCGTCAGTTTCGTACTCAACTCCAAAGCTCTTCAAAATACGGGCGGCGAAGACCCAAATCGTAAGGTTTCGGTTTATCTTCCGCCCAATTATGATGCTTCTACGCAACGTTATCCTGTCATTTATTACTTGCATGGCTTTATGGGGAAGGATAATATTTTTCCGCAAATGCAAGCTATCCTCGACGAAGGTATCAAACGTAACAAAATCAAACCTTTTATTTTTGTTCAAGCCGACCATTACACGCTTTACGAAGGCAGTTTCTACTCAAACTCTTCATTGACAGGAAATTGGGACGAATTTGAATCCAAAGAGCTCGTCGAATACGTGGACAAAAACTACCGAACCCTTGCCACTCGTGAAAGTCGGGGGATTGCGGGGCATTCGATGGGTGGCTATGGTGCATTTAAAATTGGCATGTTGCACCCAGAGGTATTTAGCAGTATTTATGCGTTGAGTCCAGGGTTGTTGGCAATGGTGAAGGAATTTGGCCCCAACAGTCCATCTTTCAAAGAGGTTCAAAACGTAAAAACGCAAGAAGATTTAAAGAAAACCTATTACCCCAAAGTATTGGTGGCCGTAGCGCGGGCATGGTCGCCCAATCCAAACAAACCTCCGTTTTATTGCGACTTTCCGTTTAGCTACGAAGGCGATAAAATGATTGTCAATCAAGCAATTTTGGAAAAATGGGAGGCCAATATGCCCGTTTACATGGTCAATAAATATGCTGATAATTTGCGCAAACTAACCGCTATCAAATTGGATTGGGGGCGAAATGACTCTCCCCGTTTTCCTGTCCAAATCGGGATGTTGAGCCAGCGTTTAGAGAACCTGGGGATTAATCACTTTTCTGAAGAATACATCGGCGACCACGGCAATAAAATCTGGACAACTGACGGACGTGTTTTAAACGATTTACTACCGTTTTTTAATGATTATTTGAAGTTTTAATCATTGTCATTTATGAAAAAAATCACCATTTCTATCGCTGCCGTAGCCATCATTGCTATTGGTACGTTTTCGTTCAAGCAGGCTACCAAGAAAACCCAAGAGGGTCATCGTCCCAACATCGTCTTTATCATGTCAGACGACCATGCGTATCAGGCGATTTCGGCGTACAGCAACCGTCTCACCCAAACTCCTAACATCGACCGTATTGCCAAGGAAGGGATGCTTTTTAACAATGCTTGCGTCACCAACTCCATTTGTGCACCATCGAGGGCCGTGATTTTGACGGGGAAACACAGTCATTTGAACGGAAAAATTGACAATAATTTTCCGTTTGACACCACCAATATCACCTTTCCACAGCTACTTCAAGCGAATGGCTACGAAACTGCCATGTTTGGAAAATTACACTTTGGTAACAGCCCCAAAGGATTTGACGAGTTTAAAATTTTACCCGACCAAGGCGATTATTACAACCCCGACTTTATCACTAAAAAAGAGGGTAAAAAGAAAATCATGGGCTATGTCACTGACATTATCACAGACATGACTCTCAACTGGTTAGGAAAAGAACGAGATAAAGAAAAACCATTTTTCTTGGCCTATTTGCACAAAGCCCCTCACCGCGAATGGCTGCCTGCGGAACGTCACTTTAAGGAATTTATCAACAAAAAATTCCCTGAGCCCACCACGCTTTTTGACAAGTATGAAGGCCGCGGAAGTGCCTCTAAGCAGGCTGAAATGAACCTGCTCACGCACATGAACTGGGCGGGTGATTCCAAAATCAAGCCCGAAAACATGGATAAATTGGGCATCAAAGAATCGCACCCGTACGATAAACGCAATTATGACTACACCGTTGGTCGAATGAATGCTGAACAGCGCAAAGTTTGGGATGCCACTTACGATAAAATGAACGAGGACTTTATCAAAAATTATCCTAAAATGAGCGATACCGACAAAATGAAATGGCGGTACCAGCGCTATATGCAGGATTATTTGGGCTGTATCGCCTCCGTGGACGAAGGAGTTGGCAAGGTATTAGACTTCCTAAAAGAGAATGGTTTAGAGGAAAATACCATCGTCATTTATACTTCCGACCAAGGGTTTTATTTGGGAGAACACGGCTGGTTTGACAAGCGTTTTATTTTTGATGAATCGTTCAAAACACCTTTGTTAATCAAGTGGCCTGGGGTAATAAAAGCGGGGTCTAAAAACTCGCAAATGGTTCAAAATCTTGACTATGCACAAACGTTTTTGGAGGTTGCGGGTGTAAAACCTCCTTCCGACATGCAAGGAGAAAGTTTGATTCCGATTTTTAAAGGACAAGGCAAAAATTTCAGGGATGCGGCTTATTACCATTATTACGAATATCCAGGGATTCACATGGTAAAACGCCACTACGGAATTGTCACGGAAAAATACAAGTTAGTGCATTTCTATCATGATGTTGATGAATGGGAATTGTACGACCGTACTAACGACAAAAACGAACTCAAGAACGTCTATAACGACCCTAAATACGCCAAAATAAAGGCAGAAATGCACAAAAAATTGACAGCGCTCCGCGTCAAATACAAAGACTCAGAGGCACTGGATAAGATGTACATTGAGAAATATAAACAGTTGAAGAGAGGTTGATTTGAAGTATTTAATCACAAGTTTTTGAGGAATTCAAAGCAGCCTCGGTAGAGGCGCAACATTTGTAGTAGCAGGAGATTATTTTTAATTTTTGCTTCGGAGAAGCATAACAACGCAAGCTCTCTTCTACTTCTACAAAGGATACGCTTCTCCGAAGCAGTATAAACCAATAATACCCCAAAATTTACGCACAATAAAGTATTATCTTGTTTTGCGCATTTACATAATTAAAAACTCCTAATTATCAATGCTTTCCGTCCTCGGTTTTGCTACCATTCTTGTTTTTTTGGCACTTATCATGACAAAAAAAATGTCGGTGATGACTGCCTTGGTTATTACGCCCGTTGTTTTTGGACTCTTGGCTGGTTTTAGTCCCAAAGAACTCGGCGATTTTGCCTTAGCAGGTATCAAACAGGTAGCACCGACGGGGGTTTTATTGATGTTTGCGGTGTTGTACTTTGCCACCATGCTCGACGCAGGGCTTTTTGACCCTGTCATTGCTGCTATCATTAAATCAGTAAAGGGCGACCCGCTCAAGGTGATTTTGGGAACGGCGATTCTGACCATGATTGTCCACCTCGACGGCGACGGTACAGCCACCTTTATGATTGTGTTGTCAGCGTTTTTGCCCATTTACAAACAACTGAAAATCAACCGAAAAATCTTGGCGAGTATCGTGGCCCTGAGCGTCGGCCCCTTACATTTGGTTCCGTGGTCGGGGACATCCGCACGGGCGATTTCTACGTTAAAGAGCGATGCGGTTCACATCTTCAACCCCAACATTCCAGCCATTGTAGCGGGTATTGTTTGGGTGCTTTTTGTTGCGTATTGGTTTGGCCAAAAAGAAAGAAAACGCCTTGGCATCATTGAGTTTGAGTACAATCACAAAGACAACTTAAACACAGAACAGCATCAGCTACGCCGCCCCAACCTACTCATTATCAATGCCATTCTTACTATCTCACTCATTATTGCGTTGACCAAAGGATGGCTTCCCGCTCCCGTACTGTTTGTGATTGCGAGCATGATTGCATTGCTCGTCAATTACCCCAAACTTATGGACCAACAAAAGGTCATCAAAAGCCACGGTACCAATATTTTCTTGGTTTCAAGTATGATTTTTGCCGCAGGTATCTTTTCTGGCATCCTCACGGGGGCAAAAATGATTGACGCCATGGCCAATTCATTGGTGGCGCTCATACCTCAGCAGCACGCCAGTTGGCTACCTACCCTGACTGCGCTCACGAGTTTGCCCGCCAGCATTTTGTTTACTCCCGATGCTTATTATTTTGGGGTTGTTCCTATTTTGAGCCAGACCGCTACCCAATTTGGCATTGACCCGCTCGAAATTGGTCGTGCGGCCTTGCTAGGTCAAATGACCGTCGGCTTTCCTATCAGTCCGCTTACGGCTTCGACTTTTTTGCTGGTGGGGCTCACTGAGGTGGATTTAGGCGAACACCAACGCCACACGTTTTTCTGGGCATGGGGTACAACCATTGTGATGATGATCATGGCTATTTTGACAGGGTCAATACATTTGTAATCATGGAAAAATTTCAACACAAATACCGTATTGCCTCGGCACGTGCCTCTTGGTGGGATTATGGATGGAACGGTGCCTATTTTATTACTATCTGTACTAAAAATCGCGAGCATTTTTTTGGTAAAATTATCAATCATAAAATGCAATTATCGTCCATCGGTGTTCTGGCCGACGTATTTTGGCACGAGATTAAAAACCATGCAAAGAATATTGAATTGGGTGCGTTTGTGGTTATGCCAAATCATATTCATGGCATTTTGATATTGGGTAATAACGATAAATTTCATACGGAATGAAAAATAAAATCAGAATAGGTTGCGGGGCGGGTTTTTCGGGGGATAGATTAGAACCTGCCATTATTTTGGCCGAACAAGGCAATTTAGATTATTTGGTGTTGGAATGTTTGGCCGAACGCACCATTGCCCTTGCCCAAAAACGAAAACGCGCAGATGCTACCAAAGGCTACGACCCGTTGTTGGAACGCCGCATTGAGGGTTTGTTACCTATTTTGGCAAAGAATAACATTCGTCTCATTACCAACATGGGAGCAGCTAACCCCATTGAAGGTGCAAAAAAAATCGTTGAAATCGCTCAGAAACAAGGCATTTCAGTAAAAGTAGCCGCCGTTATCGGAGACGAATTGAGCGATAAGTTAGTAGCGATGAGTAATGAGATTTCTAAATTTAACAATGAAGATTTTGCCATCGCGCTCATCACTCCTCCCTCCTCTCTCAACACTCCTCCCTCCTCTCTCAACACTCCTCCCTCCTCTCTCAACACTCCTCCCTCATCTCTCAACACTCCTCCCTCCTCTCTTATTTCTGCCAATGCGTACATGGGAGTGGAAGGAATTTTGGAAGCATTACAGTCTGATGCTCAAATCGTTATCACGGGAAGAGTGGCCGACCCATCGTTGTTTCTAGCCCCCATGATTCATGAATTTGGCTGGGCTACCGACAACTACAATCTGTTGGGACAAGGAACCATCGTAGGACATTTACTAGAATGTGCGGGGCAAATAACTGGCGGATATTTTGCCGACCCAATTACCAAACCCGTAACGAACCTAGACACCTTGGGTCATCCTTTTGCCGATGTTTTTGCGGACGGCTCGGCCATCATTAGCAAAGTTGCAGGTACGGGGGGCGTTGTCAATTTGGCTACGGTCAAAGAGCAATTATTGTACGAAGTCGTCAACCCACATGCCTACCTTACACCCGATGTATCAGCTAATTTTACGACGGTACACTTGGAAGAAATTGCCGATAATCAAGTCAAAGTATGGGGTGGCACTGGCCAAGAAAAACCGTCAACGCTCAAAGTAAGCGTGGGTTATCAGGCTGGTTTTTTGGGGGAAGGCGAAATCTCATACGCGGGGGCAAATGCCCTCGCAAGGGCGCAGTTGGCAGGCGATACCCTCGAAAAAAGGCTCAAAGCTGATTTTCCCGATTTGCGAACCGATTACGTCGGCGTTTCGGCCATTCATCGGACTGATTTTAACCATCTCCTTGAACCTTATGAAGTGCGATTACGCATAGCTGCCAACGCCGCAACCGCCCAAAAAGCCGCTATCATCGGCGAAGAAGTAGAAGCCCTTTACACTAATGGCCCAGCAGGTGGCGGAGGTGCCCGAAAGTACGTCACCGAGCTCGTCGGCATTGTGTCGGTTTTAGTGGATAGAAAGAAAGTGAGTCCAGAAGTAATACTTTTTTAAAAAGATGAAGTTACATCAAATCGCCCACAGCCGCGCTGGAGACAAAGGCAATACCTCTACCCTATCGTTGATTCCGTACGACGCGAAAGATTATGAATTTTTGTGCAAAGCAATAACGGTAGAACGGGTAAAAGAACATTTAAAAGACATCGTTTCGGGTGAAATTGTACGGTACGAACTGCCCACTATTTCGTCATTATTGTTTGTGTGTCAAGACGCCTTACTAACAGGCGTAACTACCTCATTGGCCATAGACACCCACGGAAAAGCATTGAGTTATGCGTTGTTAGAAATGGAGATTTAATGCTGATTATTTCATTCTGAACAACACCACAAAAGCCGACAGAGCGGTCAACGTGCCAATGCTAACGATTGACATGGTTAGCCCAAAGTAATCAGCAATTACCCCCGTCAGTAATGCCCCAACGGCATACCCCATGTCGCGCCAAAATCGGAAAGTCCCCAGACTTTCTGCGCGCTGGGCGGGAGGCGTGTAATCAGCAATAGCACTCAAAAAAGTGGGATAAACCAAGGCTGTTCCAAGACCTAAAGCTGTGCCAATCAGCGCGAAATGCGTAAAAGTAGTTGCCCAAATGAGCCAAATGATTCCCAGAGCCTGCAACAACATTCCCCAAAACAATAAACCTTTTTTGGAATAAATATCAGACAATCGGCCTGTAACCAATTGACTAAGTCCCCAAACTGACGGATAAATCGCCGTCAAAATACCAATTTGTGCAGAAGTGAAGTGTTTTGCAAAAAGTAACAACGGCAAAATTCCCCAAATCATGCCATCATTTAGGTTATTAACAAGCCCCGCTTGCGTCACTGCACTCAGCGAATTGTGCCGAAGAGTCGTATCCCAAAAGGGACTTGCCAAAAGGGGAATAACACTTGCTTTGTTCTCAACAGAAACATGTTGGCGTGTATCTTTGACAAAAAATATGCTTAATAACAGCCCTACGATGGCGAATCCTATTCCTAAATAAAAAGGGTATGGCCTCACTCCGTAATGACTGGCGATGTAGCCTGTCAGAAAAGCCACAACACCCACCGATAAGTACCCCGCAAATTCGTTGATACCCACCGCCAGCCCACGGTTTTTGTCGCCTACAAGGTCGATTTTCATCATAACAGCCGTGCTCCACGTCAGTCCCTGATTGATGCCTAACAACACATTGGACGCCACAATCCACGACCAATTAGGTGCATAAATCAATAGAAAAGGAACTGGTAAGGCAAAAAGCCAGCCAATTATCAAGAGCTTTTTTCGCCCCAATAAATTCGCTAGTTTGCCCGTAAAGTAGTTGACAATGGCTTTTGTAATGCCAAAAGTGATGATAAACGATAGAATCGCTGTTTTTGACGCAATCCCAAATGCTTGTTCGGCCAATTGTGGTAAAATAGACCGCTCAAGACCAATCATTCCACCCACAAACGCATTGATAATCACCAACAATGCAAACTGTTTCCAGTTTTCTTTTAACCCAAATTGAACCATGTCGAATGATTTAAAAACATTCCACAAAGGTCAAATTCCCTAAAACCGATTCCTTTTACATTTGTTAAAAAATCACTTTACTGTTGCCCTAATTCTACTCAAACTCACTTGGGAAATCCCCAAATAGGAAGCAATGTATTTGAGAGGAATTCGTCGAACAGCATTAGGAATATCCTCAATAAGGGCCGAATAGCGCTCCTCTGCCGTGTGAAATTGCAAACTTTCAAGTCGTTGAACTGCTTCAACGTAGCCTTTTTCAAAAACTTTCCGAAACAGGCGTTCAACCATCGGAAACGTATCATACAGTCGAAATAAGGCAGGTGTTTGAATGGCTATTATTTCCGCTTCTTCAACAATCTGAATGGCTTTTCGCGACGGAATTCCAAGAAATAAACTCTCTACCCTCACTATAATGCTACCTTCAAATGAAAAAGATTCAGTCACCTCGGTACCATCTTTGTAGTAGTAAATGCGCGCTATTCCCTTTTTAACAAAGTAAATGTTGCGACATGTATGGCCAATGGGCTGCAATTCGTCGTTTTTTTTCAATTTTATTTCAGTACAAAGCCCTTCAATCGCCTCTTTTTCTGGCATAGAAAGCTTCTGAAAAGCATCAAAAAAAACGAAAAGCTCATTCATAGTTTGTTAAAATTTGTATGAAAACCACCCAAATTCCACTTCTTAAACCCGCCGAATTCGATGACTATGTGTTTGATACCTTGGTATGGAAAAACACGCAGCGACCATTTTTTAATCAGTTCCACGTCATTCGGTTAGAAGATTACAAAAAGCACCTCATCATTCCTCAAGCTCCTCATCGACGCTCGGTTACGTTTTTTGTTTTCTTAACCAAAGGTAGCATTACCCGCCGAAAAGCACTTACTAAATACGAGATTAAGGCAGGTTCGTTCTTTTTTTTACCCGCTTTTCAAATCACAACTTTGGATGAAATCAGCGACGACGCCGAAGGTTTTTATTGTCATTTTAGCAGCGACATTTTTAGCATGTCACCCTGGAAATCAGAAACATTACAAACCTTTTCTTTTCTTCAATTAGCGGGTTCACCAGTAGTTGAACTCAGCCAAGAGCGTCACCTAGCTATCGTGCTAATCTTTGAGCGGCTCCTTGAAATTAACCTAGTGATTTGCGAAGAACAATTTTGTCTGATTGCCTCCTATCTATTCACTTTATTTACGGAGGTAAACCAATTTGTTCGTCCCCTAGAAAAACCCATTGGCAACGCTGCCGTTCGGATGACGGAACGTTTCAAAACAGCACTGTCTCAGCACATTTACGAAAAACATACCGTATCCGAATACGCCGAGCTATTGTCTGTCTCCCCCAATCACCTCCACAAATGTGTGAAGGCTGTCACGGGAAAAAGTGCCCACGATTTGCTGGATGAAATGCGGGTATTGGAAGCCAAAGTTTTATTAAAACAAAGTAACCTCTCCATCGCTGACATTGCCTTCAAAATTGGGAAACTCGACCCTAGCGACTTTAGTCGGTTTTTCAAGGCAGAAACAGGAAAAACCCCAAAAGAATACCGACAAACTCCCTATTTGTAGTGTGCTTTTTTGCTGGCATTTTGTTCCAAAAGCCACACTTCAATTCCCTTCAAACGCTTGGCTACTTTTTTACCTTTTTCTATTCCCAGCACACTAAAAGCAGTAGCCAAGGCGTCGGCGTCCGTGCCAGTTGGGGCGATTACGGTCGTGCGTGTATGTGTGGTTAAACCTACCCCCGTGTAAGGACTCACAATGTGCGAATAGCGGACACCTTTGTAATCGAAATGCCGATACGTACTTCCAGAAGTGGCTACCCCGCAATTTTTCAAGGTCAGTACGTGCGTAGCGGTGGTATCGCCTCCTCCCGAACTCACTTCAATCCGCCAACCATCTTTCTCTGGTGGGGCGTCACCAATGGTCAAATCTCCGCCTGCGTCCAAAAAGGCTCGGTCGATTCCAAACGATTTTAGCACCTTCAACACGTCATCGGCCGCGTATCCTTTTCCAATTGCCCCAAAATCTATCCGCATTTTTTTACGTTTTAAAACGACAGAGCGATCTTCGCCTCGAAGCTGAACCAAACGATAGCCAACAGCAGCGCGGGCTTCTTTGAGTTGGGATTTATCGGGAAAATAGTTGCGCCGAATCGCCCTTCGCCAAAGCTGAACGATTGGCCCCACAGTCACGTCAAATGCGCCATTGGTTTTGCCACTCAGGTGCTTTGATTTCTCCAAAATATCAAACAAAATAGCGCTCGCATAAAAACGCTGTCCCGTCCCTGCTGTTTCCGAAAGGCGGTTCACTTCGCTTCCATCTAGGTAATCACTTAATAGGTTATTGAGCAATTGAATTCTCGCAAAAGCGCTGTCGGAGGCTACTTTTGCAAGCGAGTCGCTTGGCGCATAAAAAACCAGATTAAACTCCGAACCCATGGCATTGCGGGCATAGGCATATCGACGAAGCGAAGAAGGTTGTTGTCCTGACGTTTTTAACGAAACAAAACACACTAAGGCAAAAATGAACAAACAAAATCGACGCACAAAAAATGAATTTATGAATAGGTAGATATATTTTTCAAATAACGTCCAAAGTTGAACCTTTTTGCACGGTTTTTGGTATCTCAAGTATAAAAATTCTTCCATACGTTGTCAAACACTTTTTTTAAACGTCTCGCCGAGCAAAACACCCGCTATCAGTATCGTTTGCCCTCCCGCAACGAAGTTGGGAAGTTTGTCGAAGAAATGATGCGGTTTTTATTTCCCATCACCCAAGATTGTTCGCGCTCAGCCACCAATTTACCTGATGCCTACGCCAAGCTTCAGCAACGGCTTTTGTGTTTGTTAGAACCCCTAAACGGCAACCTTGGAACAAATCATGAAGCGGTAACGGAGCAGTTTATGGAGCAGCTTCCCGATATTTATGAAAATCTCCTGCTGGATGCACAGGCCATCTCTGACAACGACCCCGCCTCCATCGGCATTGAAGAAGTGATTGCGGTTTATCCAGGTTTTTATGCCATCGCAGTCTATCGTCTAGCACACGCAATGGTTGACTTGGACGTTCCACTTCTACCACGGATGTTGACCGAATACGCCCATGGGTTGACGGGCATTGACATTCACCCCAAAGCATCCATTGGAAAATCTTTTTTTATCGACCACGGCACAGGGGTCGTCATTGGCGAAACAACCGAAATTGGAAACAACGTAAAAGTATATCAGGGGGTCACACTGGGCGCTTTGAGCGTTTCAAAATCATTGGCAGAAACCAAGCGACACCCAACTATCGAAGATAACGTGGTCATTTATGCCAATGCCACTATTTTAGGTGGAAAAACCGTGATAGGCAATGATTCTATCATCGGCGGAAACGCCTGGGTAACGGCGAGCGTACAACCGTACTCGCAGGTTTATCACCAAAGCGAAGTCAAAATTCGTCAAACGGTATTTTAGGTGTAAGGTATAAGTTAACCGTAATCTGTTAATCGTTATCCGTTCAAAATCGACGAATTATATTAAATTTTGCTCTTGATTACTTAGAATTATAAAATTTCAAAGGGAACATAGCCTGGCATGTTCCCTTTGAAAATACTTCCTACCTGTACTACACCTGCACCGAATCATACACAATGACCTTTTCCCAAAGGTGCGAGTAATCTTCTACAAACTTGAGGTGAATAGGGTGTTTTTGGTAAACTTCTTCTTCCTCCAAATTGTCGAAAAAGCACAACCAAGACACGGCATAGCTGCGCTCAATAACACTACGATTGGTGGTTGCAGGCGTACCAATGTTGTGCATCCGAATCGTTGGTACCTTCGCCAAGGCCGTTAAGCCTTCGATTAACTTGGCGCGGTCGGCTTCATTTGAAGGGTTTTTCAACCAAAAATATACGTGATGGACAAACACTTTTTTGTCTTTTTTTGCTGCCGCTGACAAGGTAGCCACCGAAGCCGCCGAGGCAAGGAGGGCTTTTTTTAGCATCGAGCGTCTTTTTACCACTTTCATCTTTTGTCGTTTTTTTGTTCTAATTCATCCGTTCAGCCTTAGCGTTTTGTGGCCGATTCTGTACTATTTCATTATAGGTCAATGCGAGAAAAAGTTCATTTAAGCATTGTTCGGCAAAATTAGAGAGGACAGAGTTGTTACTTTCTGTAAAAATCCATTTTATTTTGGTAAAAATAACGCACCTTCTTTCGATGAAACGCTACGTTTTGCACAGCCCTTTTAACATCTACCATTTTGAAGCAGCCCAATGGGAACACCCCGTACACAAACATACCTATTACGAAATCATTTTTATTTTGAAGGGGTTTGGCAACCACAACATCAATGGCAATACCTACCCTTACGAGCAAGGAGATGTGTTTTTGTTAGGCCCAGAAGATTTTCATTCGTTTGATATAGAGTCAATTACAGAGTTTTGTTTTATCCGTTTCAACGAGTCTTACAGCAAAACCCACAGCGTTACGGACAAATATTGGCAACAAATTTTCCAGTCGTTGCTATTGACTTCTACCCAAAGTCGGGGAACGATTGTACATGACAAAGAAGAAAAACAAAAATTACACCAACTTCTAAAAGTACTTGAAAGTGAGTACGACAACCCACCATCGGCACATTTTGAAATGATACGAGACAGCTTGATGCGGAGTATTCTGCTGATTTTGGCTCGTAACCTCTCCCAACAAACTCCCGCCAAATCGGAAGAATCGAATGCCGCCGAGGCGATATTGAGGTACATCAAACAACACATTTATGAACCCCAAAAACTCAGTATGGAACGAATTGCCGAGGAGTTTCACTTAGCGCCTTCCTACGTAAGTATCTTTTTCAAAAAACAAACGGGAGAATCGCTCAAGCAATTTATTGTCAAACATCGCATTAAATTGATTGAAGCCAGGCTTCTCTACAGCTCCATGACCTTGACCGAAATTGCGCATGAATTTGGGTTTACGGACGAAAGTCATTTTTGCAAACAATTCCGAAAATACACGGGCAACAATCCTACCGCCTTTCGAAAAAATGTAGCTCCTGTTTTGTAAATTTGTCTGTTCCTTTTTTACTATTCCTCTTATTTTGAACTACCCATGCAAACTCTCCGCTACATCAATTACCTGTTAGCCTTTGGGTTGGAGCTTGTCCTTATTTTTAGTGTTGCCTTTTGGGGTTATTCCTCTGGAAAAACGACATTGACCAAGTGGGCGTTTGCCATCATACTTTTTGTTGCAGTTGCTGCACTTTGGGGAATATACGCCGCCCCCAAATCTTCCATGCGCATTCGATTTCCGTGGTTAAATCTGTTCAAAATCGCGATGTTTTCGCTCGGGACGTTAGCCTTTATAGAGCTAGAAAAAACTCGTTTCGCCGTCTTCTATTCGATTTTGAGCATCATCAGCGTCGCAATTAGCTATTTTGACGAAACGAGTTCCTAACCATTTTTAAAGGTGGATTCCCCCCGAAACCTCAATGCGTTGGCCGTTAATCCACTTCGCCTCGTCGCTACACAAAAAAGCAGCTACACTTCCAATATCATCGGCTAAACCCACTCGGCCAAGCGCTGTTCGGGAGGCGATGGCCCCGTTCAGTTCTTGGTTGTCCCGAACTCTACCTCCGCCAAAATCGGTCGCAATAGCGCCTGGCGCAATCACGTTTACCCTAATTTTTCGATTTCCTAACTCTGCGGCTTGGTAGCGCGTTAGTGTTTCTATCCCCGACTTCATCATAGCGTAGGCCGACGAGCCAGGGTATGAAAAACGAGCTAACCCCGACGAGGTATTTAAAATTACACCGCCATCATTTATCAAAGGCAGCAGTTTTTGGGTCAAAAAATAAGGCGCTTTCAAATGAATATTGACCATTTTATCAAAATCCTCTTCGGTAGTATCTGCAAAAGCACCGTAATGTCCTGTTCCCGCATTATTGATGAGAACATCCATTTTTTGAGCACCAAATGTTTCGCTTAGTGCTCGTTGCAATTCATCGACAAACGCATTAAAGTTGTTCGTCGATGAAATATCTAACGGCAAAGCCGCTGCTTTCTGTCCTAACTTTTGAATTTCTACAACTACCTTTTGGGCTTCGATTTCGTTGCTTTGATAGGTAATAACAACATCAAAACCTTTTTTTGCCAACTGAAGGGCTTCATCTTTTCCTAATCCACGGCTTCCGCCCGTTACTAATGCAATTTTGTTCATGGGATATGTCATTAATTTGTTGATGCAAAATTGCGAGAAATTACGGGCTCGCTGTTTGCAAAAACGAAAGCAATGTTTGCAAAAATCAAATATCCCTTCTTCTACGCTCTAAATTGAGCAGGCGAAATAGAAGTATGGCGCTTAAAGAAATTAGAAAAATGGGCAACTTCTTCAAAACCCAACGAATACGCAATTTC
This sequence comes from Runella sp. R5_40, assembly GCF_057652295.1. Classification (NCBI taxonomy): domain Bacteria; kingdom Pseudomonadati; phylum Bacteroidota; class Cytophagia; order Cytophagales; family Spirosomataceae; genus Runella; species Runella sp. R5_40. Next base: position 43,370 of record NZ_JBYFCH010000005.1, read on the forward strand.
CGAAACGTGCCAATCGGTTTGTCGAAGCAAAATTTTAGCTTCTTGCGTCACACGACTACCAATAATCTCCGTCGTCGTTTTTCCTGTGTTATCTTTTAGCACTTTATTCAAATGATTTACGTGTACCGATAAGCGATCGGCATAATCTTTCGCAGTGCGGAGGCTGAGTTTTTGATGCGGCGTATCAATCGGAAATTGTCTTTCCAACAATTCAAGAAACAAAGAAGAAACCCTCGCCGCGGCATTATGCGAAGAATACAGGGCCGTTGCAGGTTGCAATTTTTGTCCAAAATGAATCAATTCAAGAACATAGTTACGGAGTAAATCGTATTTATACGCATAATCAGACACGATTTCGCGGTGCATTTTTTTAAATATTGCCTTGAGCTCTTCCACATTCTCATCATTCAATTTGAAAATGGGAAAGCCGTCTGGTCGAAAAATTGGCAAGTCATCCAAAGAGATTCCCGTCTTACTTTTGAGCATAAAGTCGGGAGTAAACACGCAAAAATGGCCGCTTTGATCGGCATCTTGTGGCACATAATGATACGGTATCAAAGGAGTAGCAAAGAGCAACGCATTTTCTTCGATGTCAATGACTTTATCGGCATATTCAGCACGGTTTTTCCCAAGGATAAGGCTAATTTTATAATAGGCCCGACGATTGTAGGGCATACTATTTTTTTCACGCAGCCCCCTGATAAATTCGTCAATTTCAAATACATTGAAATGCCCGATTTCTTTTTTGAAGCCCTCAGGAAACGGAAGGTGTATCTCATTGTAAAATTCTTCTACCGATGTGATGCTCATCTTTGTGTTGTAAAATTCAAATATACTCCCGTAAACATTCAAGCAATTAAATCGGTTCAAAAGGGAGAAAAGTTGAAAATTATCCCGCATTCTTTACCCTAATCAATTTCCCATTCACCTCGTCCGAAAGCAGGTACAATTTCCCCAACGGGCTTTGTACCACTTTACGGATTCTCAAGCGGTCATTGACAAACAGTTCTTCGGCACTCTTCACGGTTTCGCCCTCGATAACCAACCGCCACAAACTGCCTTTTGCCAAGCCACCCACGAGTACGTTTTGATTCCAAGCGGCAAATTCGCTACCCGCATAAAAATGCAATCCCGTAGGGGCAACCGTTTGAGACCACGACCAAACGGGGTCGGTGTAAACATTTCCTGCAATGGGCTTTGGGTCAAATTCGGTAAAACGATACTTCCCTGTGGTTTTCATCGGCCAGCCGTAATTAGCCCCTGCCTTGAGCACATTGATTTCATCGCCTTGATGCGTTCCGTGCTCACTAAACCAGAGTTGGTTGGTTGTAGGATTTAGGGTAATTCCTTGTGCAGCCCGAATCCCCATGGCGTACAAACCAGCAATAGCTTTTTCGCCAAAAGTAGGGTTATCGTTAGGAATCGTTCCGTCAGGGTTGATGCGGTATATTTTACCTCGTTTGTCTTCTTTATTTTGAGCAATGGGAAGTGCAGGCTCATCTTTTTCGTTGAATAGCCGTTCGCCAATGGTAAAATACAATTTCCCGTCGCTACCGAAGGCCATTCCTCCACCATAATGTACGCGTTCAGACGTAAAAGGTTCGGCTACAAAAAGTACTTTTATTTGGCTCAAAACCCCATTTTTTAGCACAGCTCTGATAATTTTGGTGGTTCTACCTTTCGCACTTTTGGCAGCATAAGACAAGTAGAGGTAGTGATTATTTTTAAAATCAGGATCAAGCAATACCTCAAATTTACCCGTATTATCCCCAAAGCTCCCAAGGCTATCTTCCAAGTCGGTCGGGAAGCCTTGAAGATTTTTTCGTTCTTTGGTCACTAAATTCAACAGCACCAAATCGCCTTCTTTTTCCGAAATCAGTGCTTCTTCTTCGGAGATAAAAGCCATGCTCCAAGGGCGTTTTAGTCCTTCCACAATTGTTTCTTTTTCGAGTTGAATGGCGTTTACATCAAAGACTCTGTGTGACTTTCGGGTAGAAACTTTATCCGCAATCAACCAGCCTTCGTTGGTTTTCATAAGGTTAAAATAATCGGTAAACAGGTCTTTTTCAGTACTGATTTCCACTTTTGCGCTTCCCATATTGTCGGTTACGTCAATGGTTACAATGCGCGTAGTCAGGTTTTTGGGTCGTGGGTGTGGCTTGAAAAAGCTGAGGTACTGATTTCTTGAATAGTCGATAAACTTCCCATCTCGGAAATTTTTCAGGTGGCAAGAAGCGTGCATGGCCTTCCCCACTTTGGTGGTATCGCCAGTTGCCCAGCCATCAAAATAGAGCTGAATCGTAGTCTCAATTTGTTGTCTTTCTGAGAAGTTCTCTTGGCAAAACGCCGAGAAGCAACTGATCAATAAACTTAGGAGCAACGTTCCTTTTTTCATCGTAAAGTTCTTTTAGAGTTTATCAAAATGAAAACGCTTCATTTTGCACCTCAAAAATTCAAGAAACTTTGATGATGAAAGTTCAGGAAGTTAAAATCAGTAGTACGGTTTTATAAATCTGGAATTTGTTGTTTTTGGTAAGCGCTGGGAGTCAAGCCTTTAATCTTTTTAAAAGCAGCAAAAAAAGTCGATTTAGCATTAAACCCTACTTCGTCTCCAATGGCATCAATGGTAAGTGGCACGTTCATCGAAAGCATTTTACAGGCTTCTTCAATTCGGTACTCGTTGACAAACAGGGAGAAGTTTTTCTCCAAGTTGTCGTTTAAAAGCTGCGACAATTGATGCCCCGAAAGGTTAATTTCTTTGGCAAGGTCGTTCAATTTCAGATTGGGGTCTTTATAAAGCATTTTCTCTTCCATCGCGCGTTTTAGCTTCCCAACCATCAGCCCAACTTCCTGTTCATCCATTTTTTTATCGACGTATTTTTGGGATGAAAAAGAAGACAAATCGTTTGTTTTCTTACGGTAAAGCAGAATAAACACGACCAGATAAATGATGAGAGAAAAATAAAGCGCCCCAAAGATGTAACTTCCTTTGATGATATTTAAAATAGCCCAAACGTAGGAGACAAACAATAGCAAAACGCCACCAAAAATGGTTAAAACCCATTTTTCAAAAGCTTTTAGGCTTTCTTTTTGCCGTATTTTTTTAAGAAGCGGCCAAATTACTCCCCCCGAAAAAATGACGTAAATTCCCCACTGCAAATAAATAAGCGGGATGATGTAATGCCTCCACCAGTAAGGAACCGCTTGATAAGGATACACCACTCCGACCATCACAATGACGAAAGCCCAAAAAGCCGTTTGACCTATCCACGATTTGGGCAACTTTTGAATTTGTTGGATTTCGGCCTTTATGAAGAAATATAAAAAAGGGCCAATAAAAAAGCAGGCTGTAAGCCCCAGTTGGAGGTATATTTTAGGCAAATCGGCGTCGAAAAAATACGCAACTGATTTCCCAATTCTGAGGCTAAGCACCAACAACAACGCCCCTAATAGGTAATTTGGCAGGTGTTTTTTTGTTGTAAAAAAGAAAAAATAAAGACTCAGAATCAGGCCGTTAAATGCCCCTAGTGCACTAAAAAAGAATAATACTTTATCTCCAAAGGCCATTTTTCTGAGTAGTTATTCCTAAGTTAACCCAAGAATTTATGTCTTAAACAAAATAGAAGTTGAATTCTATTTTTCATCCAACAAAACTACACAGAAGCAGTTACTTTTGAAAAAAGGGCGTGGATACTTGTCTTATTTTTTGTTTTCTTACATTTTAAAATCTCTCCCTTTCTTCATCTTTTGCGTCGTACTTCACGCTGCGGGTGTTTTTACCAAAGGTTCGTGCGTAGGTCAATTTGATAACCCGATAAAACACCGTTTCGTCACGCCAATTTGACACTGTATTGATGTCGAATGCAATGGGCGTCATGCCGCCGTTGTGTGAATGTACACTAAACGAACGAAATACATCGGGTAAAGTAAGCAATAAGGTTCCTTTGTCATTTTTAAGTTTTTTAGCAATTCCTACATTGACTACTCCAAAGCCTTTGATTGTATTTGGGCCTTCAAAATAGGGCATATTGTACCATCCCGAAAGCTCGACTTCAACGTTTTTAGGCAAGTTGATCTGTTGTGAGAAATTAAGATTCTGAAACACATACCGCTTTTCGGCAGGGAATTGACTGTAAGACACCTTATAATCTCGGAGAGACGTGAGGGTATTGAGGGTAACCTTCCACCATTTTGCAAGTTGAAAAGGGTAACTCAAAAATAGATTCAGGCTTTTCATGTAATCCAGGTTTTGTGGCGAAGATATGCCTACATCTTTGGTGGCGTTTGACGTAATCTGATACCTCAAAATAGGATTCAAATCGTATTGAGCTGAAATACCAAGGCTCAAACCATTTTTTACATACTCGATTTTGAGTATATCAGAAAGCGTAGGTTTTAGCAATGGATTTCCAGAAAAAATAAAAGTGGGGTCGGTGTAAAACAAATTGGAAATCAAGTCGGTATAGGCAGGGCGACTGATACGGCGACTATAATTGAAATTTACCGATGTATTTTGATTAATGGCATAGGTATAAAGCACCGATGGAAAGAATTTTGAAATCTCAAATACCTCTTCTTGATTGCTAAAATCTCTTTTCCAATATTCATAACGCATCCCCAAAAGAAGATTACTTTTAGCGTCAAGCATATATTTAACTTGAGAATATACCGCCGCAATCCGTTCCTGACTTTTGAGCTGGCTTTGCGAGCGTGGATCTATTTCCCAAATATCGTTCACTTTTCTTTCTACCTTACTGTCGTTTTCATTTTGTGCAAAACTCGTTTTTATACCAAAATCAGCATTGATTTTTTCGCTAAACTGCGTAGTCAAATCAGCTTTAAAAACACCCACATGTATTTTAGAAATACTTTCGCCTCTATTTCCGTACGTAAAAATTGAAAACTGGGGTTTTATCGGCTGTTTTTGTTCATCAAAATATTCCAAAGAAATACCTGCGGGGCTGTTGTTGGAATAATTTATGTAGCTAAAATCGGCATTGAATTGTGTCTTAGGCGAAAAATTCTGTTTCAGATAAAACGAAGAAATATTGTTTTGCTTGGTCGTCAAGCCATCTGAAAGCATCGCTACTTCAAAAAAATCACCCCTTTTTAGCTGGTAAGTGCCTCCATTGTTTACCAAATTATGAGATTTATCAAAACTTCCAACAAAATCTACACCAAGTGTAGTTTTGGGATTAGGCTGATATTGTGCCGCAAAATTTAGATTATGATTGTTTTGGTATCGACGAGCAATTCCATAAAAAGTATTGTAGGTTTCGCCCAGCATAAACGAAGCCCCTGCTGTACCATCACCTGCGTATCCAGATTTCCGAACATCATGATTGAACGAATAGGAAGCATTAAGGTTTAGCTTTTTAACTCCATGAGAAATGCCAATTGTGGTAAGGACTTTCTCTTTATAACCATACCCTGCCGTAGCAGAAAAATTGATTTTCGTCCCCAATAGTTCGTTGTTCTTGAAGATAATATTGATAATCCCCGCTCCTCCGTCGGCGTCGTATTGGGCAGTGGGAGAAGTGATAAGCTCAATTTTTTCGATGTCATCGGCCACCGTATTTTCAAGCAGTGACATCAGTTCTTCCATCGGCATCTGCACCTTTCGGCCATTGAACATGATCGTTACACCGCTTTGTCCGTTCAAGCTAAATTGGTTGTTTCGTCGGTCAGAAATCACGCCCGGCAATCGCTCCAATACCTGCAAAGCGTTGCTTCCTTTGGTTATCAGGCTACTTTGAACATTGATAATTTTGCCCAACGGCGTGGTTTGAATCAGTTCTTTTTTAGTTGAAACCTGTACTTCGTTCAGGATATTTTCTTCTTCCAAAAGTGTCAAATCAGCCAGCGTAATGGTCAATTTGGAAGCATTTACTTCAAACGCCTCAGAAAGTCGCGTCTGATACCCTACCCCACTGATTTTCAAATAAAATCGCCCCATTTTTGGCAACAAAAGTTGATAGTTCCCCCCTTCATTGGTGGTGGTACCTGATACCAAACTGCTGTCGGAGGCAGCTAAAAGTAGCACATTGACAAACGGAACAGCTTCTCTTTTGGGAGTGATGATTTTGCCTGTGATTTGCGCAAAGGCGACGTTTGAAAAAAGGATGATAATTAATAGCGTTTTCATGTCTCTGTTTTTTCTCCAAAGAAAAAGAGACTGCTATTGAGAAGGTGGAGCGATTGACTAAATGTTGAAAATGATTGATAAAATGTTAAAAAGATGGCATAGCCTGTTTTATCCCATTTTTGGGACATTTCAAACCACTTTTTACTTCACGAGAGATGTTTGCGCTAAACTTGCGTTTCAAAACTTTAACACTCTCATGATAAAATCCCCCTATTTCTGGCTAGCCGCACTTATGGTCGCTATCATTCCCTGCTTCATAATCGACATTGTACACCACTACCTTGATTGGAAAAAAGAAGTAAGAGAAGAACTTATCATTGTTGTACAAAACCTATATACTTTCACCAAAGACCAAAAAGCCAACATCTTAGACCGAGTGTTTGAGCGAAACCAAGCTTTAATGTTTCTTATGTATGTCAAAAGCTTTGCTATTCTGCTTTTCGTGGTAGGGAGTAGTTATTTTTTCTGGCGCTATCAAAAACAAGCAAAACCCAAAGTCTGGCAACCTTTGCTTTATACGATTGGAATGGTGGCTTGTTTTTTATCAATAAAAATTTTCGCACTAAATAGGGTCGATTCCATTGAAAATGTGAATCTTATCTCGATCAACCCAAATACTTCTTCGTTTGAAGAGATTTATAACACGCATTTTAAAGGTAGTGTTGTGTATGTGGATTTTTGGGGTACTACTTGCGGCCCTTGCCTACAAGAATTTAGGAATTTTACCAAGCCTCTCAAAGAGAAATATCGCACAAGAAAGGACATTAAATACCTTTACGTAGCCCAAGGAAATGAATACCTCTGGCGTGAGCAAATCAAAAAATACAATGTAGAGGGAAATCATATTTTTATTAGTGAAGACCAATATGCCAAACTCTATCGGCAATCTACCAAAGATAGTACAATACTGATGCCGCGCTATTTAATCATCGACAAAAAAGGAAAATTAGTAGAATCAAACGCCAAAAGACCCAGCGACCGTGATAGTTTGTATGTTCAATTAGAAAAATATTTGGTGGGGGACTAAATCCGTTTCGTCAATTATTTTCGACACTACATCAATCTTTGGGGCATTGGTACGTCATAAACTGTTATTTTTCAGTCTAAAATAGGCGAAAATGCAACATTGGTTTTTCAAATACAAACTTCACCACATTCCCTTTTGGATTACCAACCATCTGGCTTGGATGATGATTAATGTAGGTAGTTTTGAAGGAGTAATTAATTATCTTTTTAAAGGAGAATTGCCTGTCAAATTCATCGGATACATTATTTTTCAAGCAGCGGGAGCTTATTTTATTCTATACTATCTAATCCCGAAGTTTTTGTATGTGGGCAAATATCGTAGCTATATTTTGGCAGTACTCCTCACCGTTTTGGTGTGTACGGCATTCATTACGGCAGGTTATTTTTTGAACGCTTATTACTCAAAACTGACATTTTTTGAATTATTTGGCAAACGTCCCGACCAATGGTTTGTCATTTTTTCTACGGCGGCTTTGCCTTCTACGGTAGGCTCTATGACCTTAGCCATGAGTATAAAATTGGGCAAAAACTGGCTAAATGCAGAAAGAAAACGTCTCACCCTTGAAAAAGCCAATCTCGAAACCGAACTGAAATACTTAAAATCGCAGATTAACCCCCATTTTTTGTTCAATACCATAAATTCCATTTTTGTCCTGATTCACAAAAACCCCGATTTAGCCTCTGAGTCGCTGGCATCTTTTTCACAAATGCTTCGTTATCAGCTTTATGAGTGCAACGACCAAGAGATTTTGTTAAGCAAAGACCTTCAATTTTTGGAGAATTTTATTGAATTAGAAACCCTACGTTTGAACGAAAATCAAACCGAATTAGCGTTTGAATTAAACCATGAGTCGGCAGCAGGGCATCAGATAGCACCGTTTATTTTGTTGCCTTTTGTTGAAAATGCCTTTAAACACGTATCGAAGGGAAAAACCCAACAAAATTTTATAAAATTGGATTTGAAAGTTGACACCGAAAAAGTACTTCAGTTGCACCTCGAAAACAGTCACAATGCGGAAAAAACAGACGAAAATTCGGGTATTGGGTTAAAAAATGTCGAACGAAGGCTCAATTTGATATACCCAAATCGACATACCTTAGACATAGAACGAGGAGTGAATTTTTTTAAAGTTACATTAACCATCCATCTATAAAAACTCCCCTTGGAGAAGGCAGCTATGAAATTACGATGCGTTATAGTGGACGACGAACCTTTGGCCAGCGAAGGGCTTATGAAGTACGTTGAGGTGGTCGATTACCTAAGCCTTGTAGGTGTGGCAGAAAATCCACTCGAACTCAATAAAATACTTGATAACCAATCCATTGACCTTCTATTTCTGGATATTCAAATGCCCCACATGACGGGGCTAGATTTTCTAAAAATCAGACAAAACCTTCCGATGGTCATTTTGACAACGGCCTACCCTAACTACGCCTTAGAAGGGTTTCAGTTTGATGTGGTCGATTATTTGCTCAAACCCATCACGTTCAATCGTTTTTTCAAAGCCACCAACAAAGCCAAAGATTTGTACTTTTTAAAGAATCAGGCGCTTCAAAACTCACCTCAAAACAGCGAGCCCGATTATCTGTTTATCAAATGCGAAAGCAAGTACGAGAAAATTTTGGTGGACGAAATTCTGTTTGTTCAAGCCCTTCAAAACTACGTGATAATTCACACCCTGCGGGGAAAATTTATGACGCTACTTCCCCTAAAAACCGTGGAAGAGTACCTCGACCCAAGCCAATTTTTACGGGTTCATAAATCATATTTGGTGGCTATTGCCAAAATCGAGCGCATCGAGCCTACCGAGCTTTCTATTCAGAATCAACTCATTCCCATCAGCCGCAACCTCCGCGAGCGGGTATTGGAGGTGGTTGTCAAAAACAGGTTGCTGGCCAAGTAGTACGCTTTGCCGTCCAAATAGGCACACCCCAAATTTTGGTTGTCGTAGTGGAAAATCCTACATTTACCAAAAAAATAAACCCAGCATGAATCGAATTGTTCAACTTTTTCAGAAGAACCCCACCCACAATCTAAACGTATATTTTACGGCAGGTTTTCCGCAATTAAACGACACCCGCCGTGTGCTAAAAGCCCTCGAAGAAGCAGGAGCGGATTTGGTTGAAATTGGTATGCCCTATTCTGACCCCGTGGCTGACGGTGAAACCATCCAAAAAAGCAACGAGCAATCGCTTGAAAACGGGATGAGTGTCAAGAAACTATTCGAGCAACTTCGTGGAATGCGTTCAGAAATAACGCTGCCCGTGTTGCTAATGGGATACATCAACCCCGTTCTCCAATTTGGCATTGAAAATTTTTGCCAGCAATGTGCCGAAGTAGGCGTCGATGGGCTTATTTTGCCTGATATGCCCGTAGATGAGTACTTAGCCTATTATAAACCTACGTTTGACAAGTACGGCATACTCAATATTTTCTTAATTACGCCTCAAACTACCGAAAAACGCATTCGCCAAATCGACGAATCAAGTGAAGGGTTTATTTACATGGTATCGTCGGCCAGCGTGACAGGTTCTCAGTCGGGCGTCAGCCACGACATGGAAGCTTATTTTGCGCGTGTCAATGCCATGAACCTCAAAAACCCGCGCTTAATTGGCTTTGGTATCAAAGACAACGAAACCTTCAACAAAGCTTGTGAACACGCAAGTGGCGCCATCATCGGTAGTGCTTTCATTCGGGTTTTGCAAGAAAGCACTGAGCTTGAAAAAGACATCACTTCGTACGTTCAGGGCGTAAAAGGCGCTTCAGCACTTGTTTAACTTCCCAATAAAATCATGAAAAAGCTACTTTTTTCCTTAACCATCGTTTTTGCAAGTGCAGCTGCCAGTTTCGCACAAACAGCCGATGAAATTATTTCTAAGGCCATTGATGCCCGTGGTGGCTCGGCCAAACTCAACGCCCTCAAATCGATGCGAATGGAAAGCACGACGTCGGTCATGGGGATGGATTTGGCCTCCAAGTCGGTCATTGTCCATAAGCGCGGAATGCGCAACGACATCGAAGTGATGGGTCAGAGCATCGTTGTTGCCATCGACGGCGACAAAGGCTGGACCATTAATCCAATGCAGGGTTCTGACCCCGTGGCCCTTCCAGACGAACAAGTCAAAGCCACAGCATCGCAATTGGACTTATCGGGTATGGCCAACATCAAAGAGTCAGGTGCTGTTGCCGAATTAATGGGCAAAGAAACCTTGGACGGAAACGAAACATTTAAAGTAAAACTTACTTCCAAAGACGGCACCATTATGACCCACTACATTGATACAAAAACGTATCTTACGGCCAAAACATCCATTAAGGTAACGGTGAGTGGGCAGTCGGTAGAGGTTGATACAAAAATGTCAAATTATAAAGTGGTCGATGGGATTTCGTTTCCCCATACAACGGAAATTTCAAATCCTCAAGCGGGTGCAATCGTAACGACTATTACCAAATTAGAACTGAATCCAACCATCGACGAAAGCATATTTGCGATGCCGAAGAAATAGTTTCCATTAAGTGGATAAACAAAAATAGCCCTTCTGAAAAGGGCTATTTTTGTTTACGAAGTTTTAAGTAGTTGCGCATAAATTTTAGTGTATTAGTAGTTTATATTGCTTCGGAGAAGCGCAACCTTTGTAGTAGTAGAGAGCCCATCCATAAAATCCTTTTGCTTCGGAGAAGCATAACTTGTTGCTTTGTTATGCTTCTCCGAAGCAAAAATTCAAAAATCACCTACTGTTACTACAAATGTTGCGCCTCTACCGAGGCTACTTTGAATTACTCTAAAACTTTTGCTTTATTACTTATTTGACAACAAACTTCTTTGTCCAAGTCTCATCCCCTTGCTCGCAATGAATAAGGTAATAACCCGTTGGAATTGAAAACAACGTGGTCTTTATAAAGTGCGTCCCCGTAGGGTATAAATCATTGGTCAATAACCGTATAAGCTGCCCGTTGGGGTCAAGAATTTTAACAACCACTCGCGAAGGTAATTGCAGTTTGAATTCAACTGTTACGTACTCCGTGGCGGGATTGGGGTACACTTTCCACTGAGGCTCCTGCATCGCTCCCAACTGCACCAACGAGCTCCAAATAACGAAGAGCATGGATAATCGGGTTTTCATAGTAGGGCAATTGGCTTTTTCGTATCAAACGTACGAATATACACATAGATTGTCAGAAGGCAGGTGTCCTTACCTAAAACATACCTTAAAATACCCTATTTTATACGAATCGTGTGCAACTTTAACCCATTTGTTTGGCGTTTATCTCTTCCAGCGTTTTCCAACAAACGTACAATGCCCTCGGAACATGGTAACAACCTTTCCATTTTCCACCTTTAAGTGGCAGTAAAATATCCCCACGACGGTCTAGGTACCCAAACCACTCGCCGTGACTAGCATCTGGAAAATGTTTCCACGTATAAGCATGGACCCGCTCGAACCACTCCCAACAGGCGGGGTTTTGGGTATGCAAATAACCCTTGAGCAACGCAATTAGGGTTTCTACGTGTACCCACCACAATTTTTGGTTCCATTCTAGTTGCTGCGGAGGCGCTCCCTTCAAATCGAGAAAATAATAAATTCCTCCAAATTCTTTATCCCAACTGTATTCAAGGGTATCTAAGGTAATTTTTACCGCTTTTTCAATCAACGCAACGTCGTTTTGTCGTACGCCCAAATCCATGATAAACCACATGGCCTCAATGGCGTGCCCAGGGTTGAGTAGGCGTCCTTCAAAGCTATCCGAAAACTTCCCGTCGGGTGTCACATTTTCCAAAATGAGGCCAGAATTTGGCTCATAAAACACCTCCATCACCTCCCGAATACATGCTTGAATGGTTTGATTGACCAATTCTGAATCCAACAACTCCTCAATTTCAAGGGAGAGGTTGCACAAAATCATCGGCAAAGCAAAATTCTTCAGCGGTCGCGTTTCTGCTACGGCTTTGCTCCATTTCCCTTTTGGATTGTTTCTACGGCTTAAAATTTGGTCAAAAGTTCGCTTAGCAATATCGGCATAGTGCTGATTTTGAGTCGCTTTCGACAGTTGTCCAAAAGCCATCGTGGCAAAGCAATCCGAAAAAATATTGTACGGCTGAACCAACGGCTTGCCCGTTTGGGTCAACGAAAAATACCAGCTACCGTCTTCGGCACGACCGTATTTTTCCAGAAAATCGGCACCGTGTTTGGCTACTTCCAGCCATTCTTCACGCAGCTCTACGCGATTGTAAAGCATCGAAAAGGTCCACACTTGGCGACCTTGTAGCCAAACAAACTTATCGGTATCATATACTTTTCCTTTTTGGTCGAGGCAAGTAAAGTAGCCCCCCTTTTCTCGGTCGAGCGAATGCGTTGTCCAGAAGGGAATAACGTCTTCCAAGAGGTTATGACGGTATTGCGCTAGGTAAGAATTGATGCTGTTTTTCATGGTTCTTTATTTCATCAACCAGTTATATCCAAAAACAGCATAGACGATTTTGGTATAATCATCTTTTTCATACAAAACCCCAATTTGCTGGTCTTTTTGTACGACCAAGTCGGAATAAGCCGCTGCACCTGCATAAATTTCCTTACCAGCCGACCAGCTTTTTCCATCGTCTTCACTCACCCGAATCGTCAATTTTTCGCGTTTTGTTTGGCTGTTTAAATTGGAAAAAATCAACACTTTTTTCCCTTTTTGGGGCTCAAAATCAATCATACTTCCCTGACAAACTGGATCAGGCAAGTCGGTCATCACTTTCACTTCTGACCACGTTTCACCCGCATTTTTGGTAAAAGCCTGAATTCGATACTTGGCATCTCCCGACTGATTGCGACAATTAAAAAGCAAACTACCGTCCGACGTCTCTGCCGCAATCGCCTCATTACTACCCGCATAGGCTACATTGGGAGACAGTTTAAATGATTGCCCGTGGTCATCGGTGTAAAACCCATGCGCAATGTAATCTCTTGACTTAGGCTGCGGAGAGCCTTCCGAATGATTGGCTGCGATATAGATTCGACCTTTGTAGGTACCTTTCTGAATTTGCAAGCCGTGCCCAGGAGTATTGGCATACGAGCGCCAATCTTCTTGAAAACGATACGCTGGATTGGTAGCTGGATGGTTAGGTTTTGATACTTGCGTCGTGATGTTGACCGCCTCAGTCCACGTACGTCCATTATCAATACTTGTTTTGAACCAGACCTCCCTCATGGCTTTTCCCTCGCGCACTTCTTGTTCGTGGGCGGTGCCTGTGTTGTAAAACAAGAACAGGCGGCCTTTTGGGTAGCGCTTATCGGTAAGGTCAAAAACGGGCGCTTGGTTTCCCGCTTGGTCGGAACCATTATCAGCCACCACTTGCAGCGCTGACCACGATTTTCCTTGGTCAGAACTACTTTTCATTACAATTTCCACGTCGCCAAAATCGCCACAATTGTTGCGGCGTGCTTCAGCAAAAGCCAGCAAGTCGCCATTAGGTGCTTTGACGATGGCAGGAATTCGGTAACATTTATATCCTTCAAGTCCATTTTGAAATACAGTAACCTCCTGAGGTAATGACTGTTGACTTTCAACAGTTTCCCCAACACCCACATTGAGGAGAAACGTAAATAGAAATAGTAAATACATAGAACTAGCGTGTTATTAGGTTAAAATCTAAGGCTTGTACTCAAGCGAAGTTTGGCTTAAAAAATCCGCTGAAAATGATTTTCGAAATGATTCCTCATGGCATTTCGGAACGTTTCGGGCGTGCCATGTTGAATGACATCGACCAACCCTCGGTGCGACACAAATCGTTTTTGCACCACTTGTTTTCGCAGAATTCCACTTTTGTGAACGTACTCAAATACGGGCAACAACATTTGCTGAAAACGCGCCAAGGTGTCGTTCCCCGTGATTTCGTAGAGCTTTCCGTGGAAGTTTACCTCCTGTTCAATGTCAAAAATCATTTCTTCGGTATTGGTCGGTTCCGTTTCCACAATGCGGTACAATTCGTCGATGTCTTTTTGAGTCACTCGTTCAAAAATCAAATCGCCCATTCCAATTTCAAGTACCATTCGTAGCTCAAAAATATTCCGAAGGGTAGTGTCATCAAGAATACCTGGGTAAAGATTTTTTTCAAGCAACGACAACAAATCGGGGTTCGTAATGACCGTTCCACGCTTTTTTCGGGTGTCCAACAAGCCTCTCATCCGTAGCCTTGAAATTGCTTCCCGAACCACCGTTCGACTTACGCCTAAATTAGCGGCCAATTCCATTTCTTTCGGAATTACATCCCCTGCCTTGAAACGTTGCTCGGTAAAAAACTCCAACATACTTGTTTCAGCCTTGTCCACCAACGTCTGATTATCGGTCAGTTGCAAATCATTTTGAATGTCTGAATAATCCATTTGCTTATAATATGTATTACTTAATATCAGAAACGATGCGGCTAAATTAGCCTACCTTCTCGTCAAAAACAACAAAGCACCCTATTTTTTGAAAATAATTTCAATTTTTCTTGACATTATGTATTATTTATTACCTTTGTTACATCATACATATAAAACCAATTCCCTTTTTTATGTTACACATGTATCGAATTTCTTACAAAACCCTACAATATGTCATACTTATTGTAAGTTGGTTACTCATGATTGATGCAAAGGGTCAATCGGCTAAATTTCAAGTAACAGGTACGATTTTAGACGCCCGCCAACAATCACTTCCTGGTGCTACTATCCTCGTTCGAGGCACTACGCGCGGAACAACCAGTGACGCCGCGGGAAAGTTTAGCATTGAAGCAAGTCAAGAAAGTATGCTCGTCGTTTCAATGATTGGTTTTCAAACCAAAGAAATCAACGTGACAGGCACACAACCTCTCGCGGTTGTCCTCATCGAAGAGTCAAAATCGCTGGACGAAGTAGTTGTCATTGGTTATGGCCAACAGAGCCGTAAATCGTTGACAGGCTCGGTTTCCAGTATTGATCAAAATGTTTTTAAATCTGTTCCTCGTACCAACGTAGGGACAGCACTGCAAGGTACTGCCGCAGGGTTACGGGTGCAACAAACAACGGGACAACCAGGCGCCACCCCAACGATAGTTTTCCGAGGTGGAACTGATTTTAACGGAAGTGGTTCTCCCCTAATCGTCGTGGACGGCGTCATCGTTCCTTCGTTGTTTGGTATCAACATGGAAGATGTTGAAAAAATCGACCTTCTTAAAGATGCTGCCTCGGCCGCAATTTACGGCTCTCGGGCGTCCAACGGCGTTATTTTAGTCACTACAAAAAAAGGAAAACAAGGAAAAACACAGGTAACTTACAGCTACAAAACCGCCCAAAACTACGTACGTCGCAATCCGATGGCTTACATGACCGCCGAAGATTACATTCGGTGGAATCGCCGAGGGCTTGCCAGCCGATTTGAAGCCGCAAAAGCCGACAATAATATCGCCGAAATGAACAATACCCGAAACCAACTTTCAGGTGCTTGGGGATTTGGCGTCAATTCAGGTTGGATTGCTCCAGATGGCAAATATTCGACTCAACTGGTTTCAAACGCCAATCGTAAGTTATTAAGCGACCCTCAATACCATTTGTTGGTGGATCCCAATCCGTTTGCGGCAGGTCAAATGGATAGCCTACTTTATCGTTCTGTGTCACAGGCCGATTTGGAAGACTTAATTCTACAACAAAGTACCCTCAATGAGCACTATCTCAATTTTTCGGGGGGCAATGAGCAAGGCAATTTTTCACTGGGATTAGGCGCCCTCAAAGACGTTGGCATGGTGATTGGCTCAAAAATGGACCGCCTCAATTTGAATTTCAACGGTGGGTTAAACGTCGGTAAAGATTTAAAAATTACCCTCAACTTATCGGGATACAACACAAAAACCAACCCCTCGTACCTAACTGCCGACAACGGCGGCGCAGTGGGCGGTGGACTGATTCAGCGCTTCACTGGCATTGCTCCTACTGCCCGTTTGACGCATGACCTCACGGGGGAGATTCTCCCAGGAGTAGATGCTAGTACGCTTGGGAATCCTCTGTATTACAAAGATAAATTTTACAATCAAACCATTGAGCAGCGGTTTGCAGGCGGCCTCAACCTTGAATACACACTCCTCCCTTCTTTAAAACTACTAGCTTCAGGCTCAGGATTTTACCGCTACACGACCTCCGAGAGTTTTACCAAAGCGTACATAAACGGAACAGGTGGTGCACTTGTAGCGACTCGCAACTCGTCTTTTGCCAACCAACGAACCACCCAATATTCGTACAACGGATTTTTGCAATACGCAAAAGAGTTTCGGAATCACTCCATCAACGCACTGGCTGGTGGAGAATTTTACGACTTCAAAATCTATGATTATAACGCTACGGCCAACTTAGCCGCCACCGATTTTATCCCTTGGCTCTCGGCTTCTACCGCCGCCGTAGGCATCCCTTATTCCGCTTTTTCGAGTTGGCAGCGTCTGGCATCGGCCATTGGTAGAATTAACTATAGTTACGCCAATACCTATTTGTTGACCCTCAACATGCGCTATGATGGCACTTCTAAACTTACGACCAATCGCTATGGGTTTTTCCCAGGAGTCTCGGCGGGATGGAACATGCACTTTGAAGATTTCTTTGCCAATTCTATCGTCAGTAAATACGTTTCTAATTTCAAACCAAGGATTAGTTGGGGACAAAATGGCAGCATTACCCCACTTGGCGACTATGCCGCAATTCCTCAATACGGCAACGTCGGAATTTACAACGGCGCGCCAGGTTTTGCCGCTGGAAATATCACGAATACCGATTTGCGGTGGGAACGCGCCACCACCCTCAATTTAGGCGTGGATGTAGGCTTGCTCGGAAACCGTTTCTCCATCATTGCCGACTACTTTGTGCGCAACGTCTATGATAAAATTAGCTCATTGACGATTCCAGCTTGGACAGGATTCAACAGTTATACCACCAATTTGGCTCAATTACAAAACAAAGGGATTGAACTGGAGATAAAAGCCAACCTCCTCAGACCTCGAAGCGGAAACGGGCTAAGTTGGGATGTAAGTGCGAATTTTTACAAAGTAAAAAACTATACCCAAAAATTGCCCAACAATGGCTTGGATAAAAACCGCCAAAGCGCCGTTCAAGTATGGGATCCTACCCAAAACAAGCTGGTTTGGGTGGCAGGTTTGCAAGAAGGAAACCGAATTGGACTGGATGAAATATGGGCACCCACGTTTAATGGAATTTATACCAATCAAACCGAATTGGATGCGAACGCAAAGCTGTTAAACACCTTTTTACCTTATACCAACAAACGCATCAAGCTCCTTGGGGACGCTCGTTGGACAGACCTTGACAAAAACGATACCCTTGATTTTCGCGATTACGTCTATGTCGGCCGCACAACTCCAACCATTCAAGGGGGCTTTTCGACCAATTTGTCGTGGAAAGGCTTCAATTTTTACGGGCAATTTGATTACTCACTTGGTTTTGTGATTGTCAACCAAATGTATTTGCGCGGAATGTCGCAAGTTCAAGGCTCTCAAAATGGCCCCGTTGACGTCACCAAAACGTGGTCACCTGACAATACTTCGGGAACTTTGCCTCGCTATTATTGGGCCAATTACGGTCGCAATTATTTTACTGACGCAGGAGGGGGCACCACTGCACCTGCTAATTACTGGCAAAAAGGAGATTATCTCGCGATGCGCGAAGTTACCCTCAGCTACGAGATGCCCGCCAAAATGCTATCAAGGTTCTCTCGAAATCGTGTCCAAAACCTCAGGGTATTTCTGACGGGTTCGAATCTAGTGTATTTGACCAAATACAATGGCACCTTCCCCGAAGTCGGTGGAAACGATGCAGGACGCTTCCCATTACCCAAAACTGTGACTCTGGGAGCTACCCTTAGCTTGTAATCAGCAAGAGTCAATCTAGGCAGTCACGTTATTTTTTAACACAAAAAGCAAAACATCGAAATGAAAATAAATGCTTCTTTTTCAAGCCTTGCTGTTGGCGTTGGATTATGTTTAACCATTACTTCTTGCCAACAACAATTAGCCGAAGTAACCCCACAAACTTCCTTAAATCAGCAATTGGTACTATCAGACCCCAACGCCGCACTTACGCTCTACAATGGGGTGTATGCGTCGCTTCGAGGGTACCATAGTACTTTGGTCAATTTGGGTGAAATGCGTTCAGACCTCTGGGCTGATGGTCTTTATACTGAATCAGAAGATGCGGGGTTAAAACAATATTGGTCGCACAACATCAGTGCCGCCAATGTCCCTGCCAGCAACTGGGGTGGTTTTTATAATTTACTCGACCGAATCAATACAGTCATCAAATTATTTCCCCAAACTTCTATTGAAGAAACCAAACGCAAACAGTATTTGGCCGAAATGTATGGGCTTCGGGCGTACATCTATTACACCTTGCTCAAAACTTGGGGAGGAGTTCCTATCACGACCGAACCTGTGACATCGGTAGGTAACCTTACCGATCTTTACAAAACGCGCTCTTCGGCCCAAGAAGTAATGCAATTGATAAAAAACGACCTGGAGCAATCCCTTACACTTTTTGGAGCAACGACGACCTTCGCCCCCAAACGGGTGTATTGGAACCGCGCAGCTACCCTTACGCTCAAAGGTGATGTGTTTATTTGGTCTGGGACTCATTTAGGCGGCGGCAACGCTGACTTTACAGCCGCCAAAGCTGCCTTAGAAGAAGTAAAATCCCTTTCTACCCTAGGTTTGCAAGCTACGTATGCCGACGTTTTTGATCCGACCAAAGAAAGCAATAACAAAGAAATTATTTTTAGCCTGAGTTTTGAAAAAAATGAAGCTACGCAAGGTGCTTACGGTAGTTTTTTAGTAAATACCACCCAAGCAGGCACCCTTTATTTTGACGCACCATCGGGAACCCCTACAGCCGTAAACAGCGTCTATCCATTTGTTTCAGGAGCAAGTCGCGTAGGAATGTCCAATGCTATGCTTTCAAAACTGAGCGACCCCGCCGACCGTCGTGCCAAAACAACCTTTAGAATTATGTACCGAAATACCGCTGGCTTTCCGATTGCGGGAGTTATGTTGACCAAATTTATTGGACGGGTGGACGCTGGCGTTCAACTGTACGACAATGATTTCCCGATTTTCAGATACGCTGATGTACTTTTGCTTTTGGCCGAAGCAAATACCAAATTAGGACTTGACCCATCCGTTGACATCAACCTCCTTCGAGCACGGGCCTACGGAGCTTCTTACAAGCCTCATACCAACAGTAGCCAAACCGAAAATATGAACGCATTGCTCGATGAATACCTGCGTGAGTTTGTTGGTGAAGGAAAACGCTGGTGGGCGCTACGACGTGCAGGAGATGCTTATGTATTTGCCAACGTCAATCCGCAATATCTTTCGACAGGGCAAGGTTTCAAGCTCCTCTTACCCATTACGGTCACGATGTTGAATACCGATCCGAAATTAATCCAAACACCAGGTTATTGATGAACAAAATGTTCGTTCAACCAAAATTATTACGCAAATGATTTCAAAAATTGAAGGGTTAGTAGCCGCGCCTTTTACCCCCATGTACGCTGATGGTAGCCTAAACCTGAGCCTAATTCCTGTTTATGCTGATATGCTCATTCAAAACAAAGTAAAGGGGGCATTTATCGCAGGTTCGACAGGTGAGGGAGTGTCGATGAGTTTTGATGAAAAAGTGCAGCTATTAAAGGCATGGGGAAAAATTCCCCATGGGCCTTTGTTAAAAATTGCCATGGTGGGCGGAAATTCCGTTCAAGAAATGAAACTCCTTGCGCAACTTGCCGAGCAACTTCAGTTCGACGCCATAGCCATTTTAGCTCCCCATTATTTTATTTTAAATAAAGCTGAGGTGTTAGCCCAAATTTGCATTGAGGTGGGTAAAGCTGCTCCAAAAACGGGGCTTTATTTTTATCATATTCCCGTTTTGACGGGTGTTAACGTATCAATGGTGGACTTCTTAGAAAAAATGGATGGCCAACTTCCCAATTTCCAAGGCATCAAATACACGCACCACGATATGATGGAATTTAACCGCTGTTTAAACTTTGCAGATGAAAAGTACGATATTTTATGGGGGTGGGATGAAGTATTTTTGGGAGGAATGGCCATGGGAGCCCGCGGCGGAGTGGGCAGCACCTTCAATTATGCAGCTCCTTTGTATCATCAATTGATAGAAGCATTTAAGGCTGGCGACTTAGTAAAAGCGCGAAAACTTCAAGAAAAATCCATCGAAATCGTCCAGCTTTTGGGGAAATATGGCGGTATAGCCACAGGAAAGGCTTTCATGCGGGTGATTGGACTTGACTGTGGACAATTCCGTTTGCCAGTACAAAACATGCCAGAATCACAGTACGAAGCTTTTTTAGAGGATTTAAACAGAATTGATTTTTATCGGTATGCTTCGAAATTTTAGGAACGCAATGTTTCTTCTACTAAGATGCAGTCTCTTTTGGGACGATAAATAGTAGCGCTCTATTTTAAGTATTCAATCAAAAATTTTAGAGTAATTCAAAGTAGCCTCAGTAGAGGCATTACATTTCAAGTGCTTAAACGCAAAAAGCCTCAGGTACCTGAGGCTTTTTTAATGTGGGAGTTGAGGGATTGAACGGCAGCAGCCGACCGTCCCCGACCCTCTGCTTGTAAGGCAGATGCTCTGAACCAGCTGAGCTAAACTCCCTAAAAGTGCTTAAAAAGCAAAAAGCCCCAGATAACTGAGGCTTTTTTAATGTGGGAGTTGAGGGATTCGAACGGCAGCGGCCGACCGTCCCCGACCCTCTGCTTGTAAGGCAGATTGGTCTCCTTCTATTTTTCGTGGGAGTTGAGGGATTCGAACGGCAGCGACCGACCGTCCCCGACCCTCTGCTTGTAAGGCAGATGAGCCTCCTTTATTTTTGTGGGAGTTGAGGGATTCGAGCGGCAGCGGCCGACCGTCCCCGATCCTCTGCTTGTAAGGCAGATGCTCTGAACCAGCTGAGCTAAACTCCCTAAAAGTGCTTAAAACGCAAAAAGCCTCAGATAACTGAGGCTTTTTTAATGTGGGAGTTGAGGGATTGAACGGCAGCGGCCGACCGTCCCCGACCCTCTGCTTGTAAGGCAGATTGGTCTCCTTTTATTTTCCGTGGGAGTTGAGGGATTCGAACCCCCGACCCTCTGCTTGTAAGGCAGATGCTCTGAACCAGCTGAGCTAAACTCCCTAAGGTCTTTCTTCACTATTTTTATTGACAAACTCATCGTTTGTTCGTGGGAGTTGAGGGATTCGAACGGCAGCGGCCGACCGTCCCCGACCCTCTGCTTGTAAGGCAGATGAGCCTCCTTTATTTTTGTGGGAGTTGAGGGATTCGAACCCCCGACCCTCTGCTTGTAAGGCAGATGCTCTGAACCAGCTGAGCTAAACTCCCTAAGGTCTTTCTTCACTATTTTTATTGACAAACTCGTCGTTTGTTCGTGGGAGTTGAGGGATTGAACGGCAGCGGCCGACCGTCCCCGACCCTCTGCTTGTAAAGCAGATGAGCCTCCTTTACTTTTGTGGGAGTTGAGGGATTCGAACCCCCGACCCTCTGCTTGTAAGGCAGATGCTCTGAACCAGCTGAGCTAAACTCCCGATGCCCTTTTTTCGTCGTTTCGGGCTGCAAATATGTGCGATTTAATTTCTTTGGTCAAGCTTTTTTTTAATTATTTTCTAAAAATTATTGTGGGTGCTGACTGCGCAGAGGCATAAATCGTTAAGTCTGCGATAGTTACGCGTGCTGGTGCATTTACTGCATAAACAATGGCATCTGCAATATCTTGGGCTAAAAGTGGATCAAAACCTTCATATACCTTTGAAGCTCTCGTTTCGTCTCCTTTAAAACGTACCAACGAAAACTCCGTCTCCACGGCCCCTGGCGCAATGTTTGTCACTTTGATTCCGTGCTGCGTTAAATCTAAGCGCATTCCTTCACTGATGGCTTCTACGGCTTTTTTAGAGGCACAATACACCGCACCGTTGGCGTAGGTTTGTTTTCCAGCGACTGAACTCAAATTGACAATATGACCTTTGCCCCGCTCGACCATCCCATCAATCACGGCTTTTGACACATAAAGCAATCCCTGCACGTTTCCATCTATCATTGCATCCCAATCCGCCACATCTCCTTCCTGAATTGATGATAATCCGTGCGCATTTCCCGCGTTATTAATTAGAATATCAATATTTTTCCACGCTTCGGGTAGCGACTGAATGGCTTCGGTAACTTCTTTGTAGGAACGAACATCAAAAACCAAAAAAGTTGTTTTTACCTTTTGGCCAAGCTGAATAGCAAGTTCTTCTAAACGTTCCTTGCGGCGGCCACATAAAATTAGGTCAATCCCAATGGCTGCAAAGGCTTCTGCGGTCGCTTTACCAATTCCAGAAGAAGCACCCGTAATGAGGGCAATACGTGACATAAGTAGTTGATTTAAGTGTTAATTATTCAACTTCAAATGTAGGATAAAAAACGCTATTCGCATATTCGGACAAATTTTCGGGCATTTTTTTCGCCTTCTTTTCCAACCGTAACTACGAAAATTAGTTCTCGGGTGGTAAGTTGTGCAATCGTTACATTCTTTTGCCAAGGAACTCCCCCTAAAATTTGTTCATCTATGACAATCTCTTTGCCATCAAAGGCATAATTAGTCACCAATTGTGCAGCGTTGCTCGACGACAGCCCGTTGGCCATGTAATCAATCACTTTGAGTTTCCCATTATTGGTAAACTCAATGGCATACGACTTATCAGTTGCTTTTTTCCAAGTAGAATCTGCAATAACAGGGCAACAACCTCCATAATAACGAAACTCCGTCATGGTCCATTTTCCTACCAAAGTAGGCTTTTCTGAGGCACAGCCTGAGGGCATCATCATGGCCTCAGAAGTTGATTTACATCGTAATCCAACCAACGCTACTAAGCCTATTAACAGTATTTTTCTCATGGTTTTTATAAATTATCAATTACTTTAAATAATTGGTGTGTTTTCTAAAACCATGACGTTGTTGACAGCAAAAAGGTTGGAAGTTTTTATTCGACCACCCACTTATTTTGAAGATTAAATTTAGCCTCTATGACGATTTTATACAACTTAGACGGCAGTTTTGAAACATCAATTACCGTTTTTTCATTTTCAATTGGAACCTCATCCATCAGCCAATATAAATCATGCCCTCCTTCTTCAAAATGGTTTGTTGTTGTTGCCCAAACCTTCACTTTTTCTTTTTTTTCCAAAGCTTTCCAACCCACCTGTATCGTTGAAGACTCTTTTTTGACTGACATATCAATAAAAGATAATTTCCCAGTTAATGGGGTACCATCTACTTCAAATGCCTGTTCTTTAGGGATGTTTATTTGTAGATGTTTAGCCATCGTTGGCATAATATCCACCACTGCTGGTAGAACATTTTGCTTCTTTTTATCACCAAAGTAATCGTTCAATCCCTTTGCATTGGTTACTATCCAAGTACTCCGTTCTCGCTCCGACTGCCCGCCGTGGTTTCGTCCACTCGCAACATCCCGTCCATGGTCAGTGGTGATAAACACCTGCCAATCTTCTTTAAAGTTAGCCTCACGGTACTGAATTGCTTTCCACAACTTTCCCATTTGGTTGTCCATGATTTTAACCGCCTTGGTAAACTGCTCGCTGTCTCCGTATTTATGGCCCATATCGTCGGTATATTCAAGATACACCCAAGTTAAATCAGGGTTTTCGTCTTTGATATATCGGGCGGCTTCCTCCACCACACGTTCGTCTATTTTGTGGATGTATTCTTTTTCTCCATCGTGGGGATAATGCAAGGTATCCAATTCAAAACCATCAAAATAATAATCTACTTTTAAGTGGTTGGTCTGAGGCAAACCAGTACCTAAAAGCTTGGTTCTGTTATCTAACCAAGTCGAGAAAATAGCCGTTTTTTTGTAAGGATATTGTTCTTCAAAAAAGCGAAAAATAGTCCAATAATGGTAATTGGGTTCTTTGATGTTATTGTCCCAAACGTTGTGTTTATTCACCCACGTTCCTGTCAATAAACTATTGTAGCCCACTGCCGATATGGTGGGGGTTTGAGAATAGGTATTTTTCTTTCCCCCAACATACGCACGGGTATAACCGCCAGGATGTCCGATGGCTTTTAGATTAGGCAAATCAAGCTTTTCAATCACATCTGAGGCAATTCCATCCACAATCACAAAAAGCGATTTGGGCGTGCGTGTTTGAGCCTCTACGCCCATGGATGCCCCCCAGAAGATGACTCCAGCTTGAACAAGTGTTCTAAAATACTTCATGGTTTATTCTTCTCCCGTTTCTGTGGCAGCAGGAATGTTTGTAGCCTCTACTTCTTCTTTTTGTTTTTCCAATAAAGCCGCATCTTCTTTTACAAACAAGCGCGTGGCCATTACTTCTTCTAAGGTAACATGGAAAAAACGTTCATGGATGTTGAAAACCTCCCCCTTTTCGTCTTCGCATTTGATGTAGTTACCGTCTTCCTGTAACTCATACGCATTGACATTGTCACGGAAATTATAGTCCAAAATATGAATTGCTTGTTGTTTAACCCGTGGGTTGACAAATTCAAACATGGATTCAATCCGACGATCAAACGAACGTACCATCACATCGGCACTTCCTCCATATACTTTGGGTTTTCCATTGTTATGAAAGTAGAATACACGGGTATGTTCCAAGAAATCACCCACGATTGACCGCACAGTAATGTTTTCACTCAAACCTGCCCGCCCTGGACGCAAACAACAAATACCTCTGACAATAAGGCGAATTGGCACACCCGCTTGCGAGGCTTTGTACAATTCTTCAATGGTCGATTTGTCCTCTAATGAATTGATTTTGATACAAATCCCGCTTGAAAGTCCTTGAGCGGCATTTTCTGCTTCCCGCCGAATTAATTTGACAATTTGTTTACGCATGTCGCGCGGCGCGGTGAGTAGGTATTGATAATCGTTTGGCAACGAATGCCCCGTAATTACGTTGAAAAACTCCGTAATGTCACGATTATAAACCTCGTCGCAGGTGAGCAAACCAATATCGGTATAAAGTTTTGCCGTTTCTTCATTATAATTACCGCTAGCTAGGTGAGAATAACTGATGACTCCTTGTTCCTCTGCCCGAACAATCTGTAGGAGTTTTGTGTGGGTTTTAAACCTCGTAATGCCATAAATCACAAAACAGCCTGCTTTTTGGAGGCGTTCAGCTTCGCGCATGTTATTCTCTTCGTCGAAACGGGCCTTTACTTCAAACAAAACCGATACGTGCTTTCCGTTTTCAGCGGCTTTTAGCAAGGCAGCCGTAATACGTGATTTTTTGGCCAAACGATAAATCGTCAGCTTAATTGCCAAAACTTGCGGGTCTTCTGCGGCATTTTCCAACATCTTCAATACTGGCTCAAAGTTGTTGTAAGGATGGTGCAGCATTACGTCTCCCTCCTTGATAGTCTCAAAAATATCGTCTAAAATTTGCCCAGGTTCAAGGCCCAACGGCGGAACTGCCGAAGGCGGCGGCGGCGTAAGTTCGGCAAATTCGGGATGTTTGATAATTTGCCACAAACACGTAAAATCGAGTAAGTGATTGCACGTAAAAACGTTATAATCATCAAATTCCCAGCGCTTTTTGAGTAGGTTTAGGAGCCAATCGGTCATTCCTTTTTCGACCTCCATTCGCACTACACGTCCCAAGCGCCGCGTTTTTAGTTTCTGTTTTACTTCGTCCAGAAAATCACTTTCATCATCGTCATTTTCCTCAATGGAGAAGT
Source organism: Runella sp. R5_40 (assembly GCF_057652295.1). Classification (NCBI taxonomy): domain Bacteria; kingdom Pseudomonadati; phylum Bacteroidota; class Cytophagia; order Cytophagales; family Spirosomataceae; genus Runella; species Runella sp. R5_40. Next base: position 69,314 of record NZ_JBYFCH010000005.1, read on the forward strand.
CTCCATTACGCACAATACGGAACAAGTGCATGTCCGTAATCTCTACGTTTCGGTATAATTTATGTAATTCGTGACGTATAATCTCTTCAATTGGAATAAACAAAAACTCTCCGTTTTTTCGCTCAATCGTATAGAACCGTCGAAGGTTCACGGGAATTTGAACAAACGAAATGCGGCGATTTTCTTCGTCACCCTTTCCTTTTTCGTGTGAGTTGGTAATCACCGCAAAAATCAGGGTTTTGGCCAATAACACAGGAAACGTATGGGTATAGTCAAAAAGCATCGGTGTCAGCATCGGGTAAATCGTTCGGTCGAAATACTTCCCCACCTCCTGTTTTTCAACTTCGTCCAAATCCACACAACCACCAATGCGAAGCTTATGCTCCGCAAACAACGGCATAAGTTGTTTCTCAAACACCTCGTCTTGCGCCTCAGTGAATTTATGAATAGCCGACATCAACGCCTTGCGAAAAGGGATTTCTCTCAGCCCCGAATAGTCCACCCGCTCTTTGCCATAGTCGAGGTAATTGTACAAACTTCCTACCCGAATGGTGAAGAATTCATCTAGGTTTGAGTCTGAAATGGCCAAGAATTTCATTCGTTCAAACAGCGTTCGACGGCTACTACGGGCTTGGTCAAGCACTCGAAAATTGAATTGTAACCAACTCAAATCACGGCTGATAAAATTACTTTGTTCGATGGTTTGACTCACCCGTTCTACCGAACGTGAGAAACGATCTTGGTCTTCGGCTATTTGTCCTCCTACTTTGGGTTCACGGCGGTCGCGTCCAAAAGAAAACATAGACGCTAAATTTTTAAGGTTATCGGATGCAGGCATGTTACTTTTTTTATTCTTCAAAAATAGGTGGTTATCAACAAAAAGCCATTCGTCGGATAGGACGAATGGCTTTTATTAACGTTTTCTTAACAAGAGTTATTTCAACATAGCCTTCGCCACGTAATAAATTCTCAAGCGACGTTTAAACGTCAACGCGGGCGTATTTTGCATTGCGTTCGATAAAATCACGGCGAGGCGCTACTTCATCACCCATCAACATAGAGAACAAGTGATCTGACTCCGCCCCCGACTCGATGCCTACTTGCTTCAAGCTACGGTTTTCTGGGTTCATGGTTGTTTCCCACAACTGTTCTGGGTTCATTTCCCCCAAACCTTTGTAACGCTGAATATAGACACTGTCTTCTTTTCCTCCCGAAATCTCGCGCACGGCTTGTTCACGCTGCGTTTCTGTCCAACAATAGCGCTCTTCTTTGCCTTTTTTCACCAAATACAAAGGTGGTTGGGCAATGTAGATGTAGCCATTGTCAATGAGTTCTTTCATATAACGGAAGAAAAACGTCAAAATCAAAGTCCGAATGTGGCTCCCGTCCACGTCGGCATCGGTCATGATGATTATCTTGTGGTAGCGGAGTTTTTCGATATTGAGCGCACGTTCATCGCCATCACGACCAAACTGCACCCCAAGGGCAGTAATCATGTTTTTGATTTCTTCGTTTTCGTAAATCTTGTATTCTTGGGCTTTTTCAACGTTTAAGATTTTACCTCTCAACGGCAAAATAGCCTGAAATGCGCGGTTACGACCTTGTTTGGCCGAGCCTCCCGCCGAGTCTCCCTCCACCAAGTACAACTCGCAAGCAGACGGGTCGGTTTCTGAGCAGTCGGCTAGTTTTCCTGGCAAACCACCGCCCCCAAGCACGGTTTTACGTTGCACCATTTCGCGGGCTTTGCGCGCTGCGATACGCGCCTTTGCCGCCAAAATCACTTTATCAACAATCGTGCGGGCTTCTTTGGGGTTTTCTTGCAAGAAGTTGTCGAGCATTTCGCTCACCACTTGGCTCACTGCCCCTGCCACGTCGGAGTTCCCTAACTTGGTTTTTGTTTGTCCTTCAAACTGCGGTTCGGCTACTTTTACCGAAATCACGGCCGTTAAACCTTCACGGAAGTCGTCGCCGCTGATTTCGATTTTTTCTTTGGCCAAAATCCCCGTTTTTTCTGCGTAATTTTTCAACGTACGCGTCAACGCCATACGGAAGCCCGAAACGTGCGTACCACCTTCGATCGTATTGATGTTGTTGACGTACGACACCACGTTTTCTGAGTACGAAGTATTGTAAATCATTGCCACTTCCACAGGCACCACCCCTTTTTCATTTTCCATGTAAATAGGGGTTTGGATAAGCTGGTCGCGGGTACTATCAAGGTAGGTCACAAACTCTGTCAAGCCTCCTTGTGAGTGAAACTCTTCGGTGCGTGGCTGTCCATGTTCATCTAAATCACGCAAATCGGTCAACGTCAAGCGGATGCCTTTGTTCAAAAATGACAGCTCGCGAATACGGTTGGCGACCGTTTCGTACTTGTATTCTGACACCGTAAAAATGCTGTCATCGGGCAAGAAATGTACAAACGTTCCTGTATCGGTTGCTTCGCCAATTTCGCGAACGGCGTACTTGGGCTTACCAATGCTATATTCTTGTTCAAAGATTTTTCCTTCACGGTGTACTTCCACGCGAAGGTATTTTGAAAGGGCGTTTACGCAGGATACCCCTACCCCGTGCAAACCACCTGATACTTTGTATGTGTCTTTGTCGAATTTACCCCCTGCGTGCAAAACGGTCATTACCACTTCCAACGCAGATTTTTTTTCTTTGGGGTGAATGCCTGTCGGAATCCCCCGACCATTATCTTTTACTGTAACTGAGTTGTCGGTATTGATGGTGACGCTGATAAGGTCACAATGCCCCGCTAGTGCTTCGTCAATCGAGTTATCAACTACTTCCCAAATAAGGTGGTGAAGTCCCTTAATACCAATGTCTCCAATGTACATCGCAGGACGCTTGCGAACGGCTTCGAGACCTTCAAGAACTTGGATGTTTTCGGCTGAATAATTACTTCTGTCAATCTGTTCGGAAATTTCAATCGTTTCGGTTGCCATATGTTGGAATTGGTAACGAATAGGGTACTTATTGATGTACTTTTTGTATTAATTAAGGCGTAAAACTACAAATTTCTACGCAAAAATCCTAAAAATTGAAGGTGGTAAGTAGCAAAATTAGCACGCGCCAATCAACAGCTTTTTAAAAGCTTCGAATGTCATAAAAACCGCCGTTTTCAAATTGAGGATTTCCAACGGCTCGGTATAAAAATGTCGCAACGCTGGCGGGAGAACGGAGTTGTCCTTCGGCAAAAAGGCGCTGAAAACGTTCGACTTGAGAAAACTGGGAACTGTCCAAGGTGCGAAGCGTTGTCTGCATTTCGGTGTCCACCACGCCAGGAGCAAAACCCCAAACTTTGGCAGGCAGCTGATGAAGGTTTATCTCCGTACCAAGCACCTGCGTAGCCATCAGTAACCCTGCCTTCGACGCACAATACGCCCCCCATCCATCGTACGCCTTGAGAGCGGCTCCTGATAAAAGATTGATGATTTCGACCGCGACGTTTTGGGAAGAACCAATGGACAGCAGGCCATTTTGTAAAATCATCGGCGCCGTTTGGTTCACAAAAATGGTTTGGGCAATGTCGTACGGGGACGCTTGAAAAGAGGGTACAACTTCCCCCAAACGACCTGCATTGTTGAATAGAATCACTTGCTCAAATGCGTCCCGTTCAATCAGTTGACCAAGCATCAAAAGTACCGACTCACAGCCTTCAATGCTGCTCAAATCCGCCCCTACGTCCACGTAGCGCGGCGAAGATTGCTCCACGTACGACCGCGAAATCCCTACCACTGTATCTTGGCTTTCGTCCATGAGAAACGTGTCAACGAGTGCTTTTCCGAGGCCGCGATTACTTCCTGTAATAATGACAAGTCGTTTGTTCATTGATTCCTATCTTACTGAAATAGCTTTAACAGCTCAAACTCGTAAGCTGACAAGTTCTTGGTTAATTTAGTAATGTCTGCGGGCTGTGGTTCTTGTTTGGTCAACTTTTGTGTCATCCACTTTTTCAAATACCACGTCAAGCGGTTATCAGGATTGTAAGGCTCGCCCGAGCCAAGATTTTCGGGCCATTTTTCGGCCTGTTCTAAAACGGCAAACGCTTCACGGTATTTCTTTTGCTGATTGAGTGTCGCGGCATACCGAATGTTAAGTTCGCGGTACAATTTATGCGCTCCCGAAGCCCCTTCGTTGGGCAGAATGGTCAGCGAATTTAGCACCTCAAGGGCTTCTTTGTAGCGCCCAGCCTGCTTCAATAGTTCTGCTCGCTGTTGTCCCAAAATATAAATTTCGTGTTCGGGCAAATCAGAGGTTTCAACTTTTTTGGTTTTTAAGTAGTTGGTCAACTTTTCCTCGTTGATACGAATTGCCTTTTTCAACTCTCCGTTGGCCGCATAAAACTCAGCTAGACGCTTCACTACGCGCCAACTTTTCGGGTCAATTTCGTAGGCTTTTTCGAGGGCTTTTTTTACAACATCTTTTTCATTTTTAAACAATTCTGATTTGGATAGAAAATAAGGAGCATAGTCGATTTCATCCTCTTCCTTCTTTATCCATTTTGGGTCGCGCGTTTGAACCGCTGATGCTACCAAAAATGAATAGTAACTTGCTTTGGCTACTTGCTCTTTGTCTTCATCGAACTGAGCGTTCTGAAGCATCAAGTTATCTTCCACCCGAAACGGAAAAACTCCTTCCGTTGGCATTTTCAACGCATCACGCTGCACCGACTTGCCATCCTGCCCTAATGACTTCATAAAATTTCCTTTCCAAAGCAACACCATGGGGTGCTTTGGTGCCAATTCCAACAGTTGTAACCCTTCTTCTCTACAAATGAGTTGTTCATACAAAATCGCCAGTTCGAGGTACGTTTCGTGCGGGAGTTCAGACTGAATTGAGGCGACGAAGTCGATTTTATCTTCGGGGCGTTGGGTAATAAGGTATTTTTCAAACCGAGCCAAATGGTTCAGCGGATCTTGGTACAGCAGCGTTTCGGCAAGCTTCAGCGCCTGCACTATTTTCCCCTGTTTTCGGGTGTTAATAAGGCTCAGTTCTGCTGCTCGGATGTTTTGCACATCGGCTTCCTTGGCTAAATTCAGGTATTCTTCGGCCTTTTTCCAGTCTTTGTTTCGGATGGCAACGGTAGCCAAATGCGTTTTTGCCGCCGACCGATACCGCACATCCAGCGAAGCTACACCTAGAAAATCTTCCGCAACGTTCAAGTTATTCCACTCTACCGTACCTCGTAAATAATTTGCTTTAGGGTGATAAGCATCGATGGACAATGCTTGCTTTAGATTAGCTGAGGCAAGGTCATTTTTTATCCATTTTTTGGTTAAATACAACTCAGCAAGGTCCACCAGCGCATCGACGTGCGTAGGATTCTTGGCTAGAAGTTTGGTAAAATAAACCTCCGCTTCCTCGTAATGACGTTGGTGGGCTAGGTCTTTAGCGCGGGTATAAAGCCCATATTCCGACTCCCAATCAAACTCTTTTGGGGCTGCCAAAGGTCTTCGAGTAGCGGTTGGCTGTCCGTCTGCTATGAGTTCATCGCCTATCTTTATCGCCAATTTCTCCACCTCGCCCGACCAGCGGATAGAATCCCGAACTGTTTCTAAGGGCTTTAAATCCAACCTTTTTAAAAGAAGCCTCTGGTTATCAATCGAAATAGAGAGTGTGTCTTGAACCAATGAAACAGCACAGTAATCCATTTTAAGCCAACCGTCCTTCACTCGTAGATTCATAGCCCCCTGAGGTGTAGCGTGGGTCAAACCACGGGTATGTTTCACTGGAAACCAGTATTCAGTCCAACTGTCGTGGGTATAGGGCATAAAAGACACGTGCTTAAAAGGACTGTACATACTCCCTTCCGCTGCTTGATTAAACAACCTTCCCGACTGCAACTCAACGTATTGACCGTCGTTGTCCGTTAATAGTTTTTCCCAAATCATCCCCTCGCGCGACAGTCCCCAAATCCAGATTTTTTTACCTAATTTATCATGGTAGGGTGAATAACGGGCAAAACCCATGTTGTCGTCGTGCCAAAAACCGCCGTAAAAGTCGGTTTTTTTACCTAAAACGTGGTAAGACTTGTACGTCCCGAAGTTGTTTTGTTCGTAAAAATTCAAGTTTCTTCCCAACGAATCTTTTGGCCACGGGCCTACTTCCCCGTCGTGACCAATGTAATTTGTCCCTGGAAATACAAATTCTAAGTTTCCTGCCGCTTTAAAACCTGCATTCATCCAATGATAATAACTCGTTTCAAAAGCCGTAGCGTTATACCAATGCGACTTGGTGGTAAAATAGGCTTTGTCTTTGGGCAAGTTTACCTCCACCATCCAGCGCGTTCTTGCCGACCAATCCCATGCCCCCAAAAAACAGCTCACACTTCCGTCGGCATTCGTTCGCGTAAAATAATCAACAGGAGCCGATACCGTAGGCGCGTGGCCAATGTCGCCAAAGTTGATTTCAATCCCACCCGACGTCCACGCACCCCGCATGGCCACGTCTCGGAATTTGACGACGTGATTGAAGTAAATGAAAGGGAAGTTGGTGGACTTTTCATACGCGCCCCAAATTTTACCCCCGATTTCGGGCGTGATATAGACTTTGATGTAGTCGTTTTCGAGTTCAATAAATTTCCAATCCTTCATTACAGGCTTGTCGGTGTAGCCATCGTAGCGAAAATAAGGATAGATACGTCCAGGTTTAGGCACGGGGTCAGGGTCAGAAAACGGGTAGGTGGTGAGGGTTTGGGTGGTTTCACGAACCACTGCATTTTGAGCCGTTGAAGCTTGGAACAGTCCCAACATCAGGCCGATAACTAACCATTGATTGGGGGCTAAAAAAGAGAGCGGACTCATGGGTGTGTGTGAAGTTATTGGATAATGCAAGATAAAATTTTGGCTTGGTTTATGTCGCTTTTTTGAGTAAAATTGTCAAAAAAAGAACACGCTATGGTTGTCATTGCCACCAAACGACGCCCAAAAATTCGGAAAATACCCGCCCACTTGGTCTATGAAGAGCTGAACGGGCAAGCCTTGCCTTATCGCGGTTATTTGGAAGTATTGTCAGGAAAGAAAAAATTAGAAGAAATCATGGGCAGCAGTTCATTACAGGCCGTGTTGGTCTCTATTATCAATTGGTTTGTTAATAATAATATCAATCGAAAAAAATATTTAGTTGCCTCCAATGAGTCTGGCTTGCACGTAAGTTCAGGGAGTAATTTAGCCAACGATATTGCCATTTTTGAAAAAGGCAAAATTACATTGACCGATAAATACTTCGATGTAGCCCCCAAAATAGTGATTGAAGTGGACATTAAAGTAGCTCTCGAAGAAACGGGGCTGACGAACGACTTTGATTATGTGTTGAACAAATCGCAGAAAATGCTTGATTTTGGGGTTGAAAAAGTCATTTGGATTACAACCCACACCAAGAAAATCTTTGTCATTACGCCCAATGCCCCTTGGTATCTGGTCAATTTTGAGGAAAACATTCCCTTGATGGAAGATTGCACCCTGAATCTTGCCCAACTGCTTCGTGACGAAGAAATTGACTATTAAATTTTACTTCCTACTCAAAATCAACGCTTCGCCGTCATTTACCCCAACAATTATCCGTTTTGTTTTGCCTGAATTAATCGTTTGTACACTTCTGATATTACTTCTAAGGCTCAATCCTGATTTGGATTGGGGAGCATAGTTAAAATTGTTTTTTCCATCACCCAAAAGCAACACACCGTGATTGGCAAGGTAACGCCCAAATTTGATGCGTGTCCATGTATTGCCACCCGCCAAGAGCAAATCTTTTTTACCATCATTGTCAAAATCATCCGCTATGATACCCGTTACAGGCGCATATTGGGCTTCCATCGGTAGTGCATGGGCTTTAAATCCTTTGGCTCCTTGGTTTTCGAGATAAAGGGTTTGCATGATTTCTGCTTTCAACACTTTAGCATTTGCCAGCTCTTCTGGGCTAAAAACATCGGTAATCGTAGCCGTTGAATACGATTTATAATCAGTGAATTTTTTCTTGATAAATGGAATGGGGTGCGACAAATCATCCCGAGAGGCCATCGGATACGATACCCCACCAATGTAATAACTCAGGACAGGCACAATCGAACCGTTATCCATAAAATCTTTGTAATGAACAGTCATCGGTTCTTTCTCATTGACTTTAAATTGGGTGTTTAACCCACAATTCCCAATGGTCAAATCCAAATCGCCATCGCCGTCCATATCTGTGGCATTGATTTTACTCCACCATCCAGTACTTGCAAAATGGATATATTCCTCCGATTTATCTGTCAATTTTCCTTTTGAATTGATAAAAACTTTAATCGGCATCCACTCTCCTACTACAATCAAGTCTAGCTGTTTGTCATTGTTTAAATCCATCCAAACGGCATCCGTTACCATCCCGATTTGGCTCAATTCAGCACAAGTTTTAGATGTATTTTCAGAAAATCGTGGCGACGAACCGTTCCCTTTTCCATCATTAATCAAAATATACGAATTGGGAGCAACAGGGTAGCTTCGAGGGACGATTCGTCCGCCAACAAAAAGGTCTAAATCCCCATCAGAATCAATATCAGCCGCTTTTACACAGCCTTTGCTTGTTAACAATTTTGGAAGGGCGCTTTCGCTTAGGGTATATCGTGGCGACGAACCGTTTCCTTTTCCATCATTCAGGTACAATCTATCTTGTAGCAAGGGGTCGTTTGCTTCAAACTCATACCCTCCCGCCGCTACATACAGGTCTTTATCGCCGTCGTTATCGGCATCGAAAAACGTCCCTGCGACATCTTCACTGCCCGCATTTTGTGCAAAAACTGGCGTATTTACTTTGCTAAATGTGTTGTTTTTATTTTGGATGAATAGTTGCGAAACTTCGCCTTTGGCTCCACCCATAAAAAAGTCGTCTAAACCATCATTATTGATGTCGGCGACCTCAATGGATGGCCCTTGTCGGCTGAAATAATTTGGCAAAAGCGATTGCACAGTAAAGTCACCAAATCCGTTTTCTTTATGAATTACATTGGCCAAATTACTTTGGGTAAAAATCGGATTTGACTTTTGATGCTGATACACCCATTTGTTTTTAGCATCCGCTATTTTTACTTCCAACACTTGATTTGTTTTAACCGAAGTGAGCTTTTGATAAGAATCATTGGTCCAAATGACTATCAACGAATCAATCGTGGTATGTTCTCCCACGCCAAAATTTAAAACAGGGTCATTGGATGATTGAAAACCCCTTACTGGCGATTGTTCTTGGTACATTAGCTGTCCTTTGCAGTACAATTTTACCTTTGCACCAATGCCAAAACGATTCGTAGCGCCCCCATCCAATTTGACGGACAAATAATTGTTTTTACTTACTAATTCTGCATTGTTTTTATAAATACTCGCCAATGCGTTGGTATTGTTCACGATTAAATCAAGGTCGCCGTCGTTGTCCAAATCCGCATAAGCCGCCCCCGCAGAAACGCCTTTGGTAGTAAAACCCCATTCGTTAGACATTTTTTGAAAAGTACCATCGCCCTTGTTTCGGAACGCATAATTTTGGGTTTCATTTTTAGGCATTTTTCGTAAATACTCGGGAATAGGATCCACATTGGCGGAGTCTTTTGCCATGGATTTAATGACTCTATCCACCGAATACTTCAAAAAATCCATTTCAGTATAATCTTTTACGTAGCCATTGGTAATGAAGAGGTCTTTGAATCCATCTTTATCAAAATCGCTGAATAAACCCGCCCAACTCCAGTCGGTATTTGATACGCCAGCCAATTGCCCCACTTCGCTGAAAGTACCATCTCCATTGTTGCGTTGAAGCATATTTCGGCTAAATTGATAATAAAATCCTTGCCTAAACAGAAACTGAAACTTATCGAAATTCTCGGGACCACTGTGCATTTTGATGGTTTTATTGTCTTCAGGCATCATATCAAGCGTCAGCAAATCAACATTGCCATCGTTGTCATAATCAGCAGCATCGGTTCCCATCGAATAGAGGGAAATGTTATCCATTTTCTGCACAAGTTTTTCGGTAAAACGTGGGGATGCCCCTGTCACATTTCCATTGTTTTCAAAGAAATAATCAGGTTCGTTGAAGTCATTGGACACCGAAATATCAGGCCAACCGTCATTGTTAAAATCGGAGACCGTGACCCCCAAACCAAAAGTCAAGACATTTGAAAAGATGCCTTCTTGGTCAGAGACATTCGTAAAGTGGTTATTGTCGTTGCGGTAAAGTTTACTGGCATAATCTGGATTCCGTTCTTTTCTTAACTCAGGATTATCTTGAACGCCTGCGGTATATTTTTGTATCGAGTGGTTGATGATAAAACAGTCTAAATCACCGTCTTTGTCATAATCTAAAAAAGAGGCCATGGTCGAATAACCATTGTCGGCTAAGCCATATTCATCGGCTTTTTCGGTAAAACTTAAATCGCCATTATTGATAAAAAGAAGGTTTTTACGGCGATCTGGATTAATATCGGCACTTCGACAAATATAAATATCTAATTTTCCATCATTGTTTACATCGCTCATCGTTGCCCCAGTACACCAGCCCTGCATTTGGTCAACGCCTGCTTTTTTGGTAATATCTTCAAACTGAAAGTTCCCTTTGTTCAAAAAGAGCCTATTTCTTACCATATTTCCCGTAAAAAGTATGTCTTGTAGCCCATCGTTGTTAATATCACCAACGGCTACCCCTCCGCCGTTGTAGAAATAAATGTAGTTAGCAACGTTTAAAGGGCCATCTTCAAACAGCGTATTTCTAAAATTGATACCTGTGTCAGAATCGGACAATTCAGTAAAAAGGGCATTATTGTCTTTACACGAATTCAAAAAAACCAGTGTAAAAAGGGCCAATAGAAGTTTTCGCATGGTTTAGGGTATGAGTGATAAAGAGATTCCACCAAATAACACTATTCGGTGGAATCTACAAAAAAGTATTCGTACAAAAAGACAGCGCTAGTTTTTATCCCACCAAAGAGGGGTCGTCACTTTATCGCCACCAGAACCTAACAATGGAACTGCTGCATCAACCGCCGCTTTGTTGTTTTGTTTTTCTGACAACAAGAATGGTATTCTTCGTATCCATTGCTTTGTTGGGTCTGTAATATCAGGGTTTTCAGAATTTGCCACTGGATATAAAATGAAGTTACGAGCACGACGATAATCGGCCCAAGCCTCTGATCCATCAGGGAAGATTGCCAACCATTTCTGAATCGCAATTTGTTCTCTTTGGGTGGCTATGTCACTTGCCCATTTAATTGGAGCTTTTGACACCGCTGGCGATTTCAAGAAATCTTCTGGAGCAACTGGCACATCTGGGCTATTGATATAGGCCGTGATGGCTGCGGCATCCGTAATTCCCCATTGTACCATTGATTGTCGAATGCCTTCTTCGTACAAACTTTTGGCAGTACCGTTCATATTCCAACCCAACAAGGCACCTTCGGCACGTAAGAAAAACGCCTCTGCTACCGACATGATGTTGTGTGGGGTTTCCAAATAATTGGCATTTCCACCAAAATCAGGGGAAGACCATCTAGGCCCTACTTTGGCATTGGCGGTTGGTAGGTTAACTGCCTCCGTCAATTGGGTAGAAGTAAGCCCATTGCGCAAACCATCGTATTTACCAGTCCCATTAGGATTGGCTTTTGTAGCATTGTTTGGCAACCAATAAACCGACATACGAGGGTCTTTATAGCCTTTCATCACAGACTCCATCGAAGCACTCATACGGAACTCGTTCCAATCTGACATGATGGAAAGGCCGTTGTTATCTGACCCTTTTGTGCTTTTCTGAAGTAACGCATCATCGCCAGGGCTTGACTGAAATACGCCTGCTGCCACCGCTGCTTCCGCTTCGGTTTTTGCGCGTGCGGGATCCACTTTTGAAATACGCAAAGCTAAACGCAATCGTAACGTATTGGCAAATCTAAACCACTTACCAGCATCGCCACCATAAATCAAGTCAAAACTTCCGTACGGCTTTTCGTTTTGCTTATTTTTCAAGACTTCAGAAGCGGCAGCCAATTTTTTGAAGAAATCATCATAGATTTTATCCTGTGCATCATACGCCACCGAACTACCCGATTTTCCAGCATTGAAGTACGGAATTGGCCCCCAATAATCCGTCACTCTGTGAAAACCAAGCACCCAAACCACGTCGGCAATCGCCGCTTCGGCAGAACCCGCAGGAGCAGCCGCCTTGATTGATTGCAACTGAGGCACCATATCGGTATAAATCGGATTAAAAGCAGCCCCTACCCAGTCCATACGAATATTCAATCGGTCAGAGGGGAAATAGGTAGCTGTACAAGCAAAATATTGGGCATATTGATCCGCAAACAGGTTTTGTGCTATCTGATAATTCCAAATATTAGGAACCGCTGAAGCTTCGGCTTTGGCAAAAAGGAAGGGTAATTCGGCCGAACCTACGGTAGCAACTGAGTTTCTGTCTGTATTGATTTCGTCAAATTTGTCTGTACAAGAACTGAATAATAGTACAAAAAAACTGAGAACAGACAAGGATTTTAAAAAGCTATCTATTTTCATTTTGTAAATTTTTAATTGAAAAAATTAAACCTTAGAACGTTACTTGCAAATTCACTCCCAATGTACGAGTTGCAGGCATTGTACCATATTCAACCCCTTGGAAGTTGCCATTACCCAAACTCATATCAGGGTCAAACCACATTTTACGTTTTTCTAAACCAGGAATGTCCAATATTGAACTACCTCTGTATAACCACAATAAGTTACGGGCAACGAGCATCAATTTGGCTGCTTTCACCGCTTTAATGTTTTTTACAGGAAGATTGTATCCGATTGAAAGTTCGCGTACTCTAAAGTTAGTAGCATCATAGGCAAAAAACTCCCCTGCACCGTATCTTTTACCAGAAGCGATTTGCCAGAAATCTTGTGCATTGATGGCTTTTGAGTTGGCTTCTCCTTTATCATTTACGCCACCCAAATTCCAGCCGCCTTCGCGGTATGCCTCCGTTCCTTCTGTAATACCACTAAATGCCAAGTTCATTTCAGTTCCTGAAACAACAATGCCACCCACACGGCCATCCACCAATAAACGTAGAGAAACACCTTTGTAGTCAAACGAGTTGGATAGACCGAGCGTTGCTTTTGGGTTGAAATTACCGATATAGCTTTGCTCTTGCGTTAAACTAGGCTTGCCATTGGCGTCAACTAGGTATTGTCCAGAGGCATTTTTGTTCCATTTGAAAGCCAACAAATCGCCATAAGCTTTGCCTTCTTCAACAACTGGCGTTGCAGAGCGGCCGAATCCACCACCAAGATAGAATATTTTTACTTGGTCACTCAATGCCACTACTTTGTTGCGGTTCATCGCGGCATTGAAAGTAATATCCCATTTCAAAGGCGAATCTTGCGGCAAAGGCGTGCCTGTTAGTACCAATTCAATACCCGAGTTTTGGATATTTCCAGCGTTGATGTATTGTCTGCTGAATCCAGTGGCAACTGGTAAGCTCACGCTCAACAATTGGTTGAATGAATTACTCTTATAATAAGTAGCGGTTACCCCCAATCTATTTTGTAAGAATTTAGCCTCAAGTCCAAATTCTAAATTCCTAACGATTTCAGGTTTTAACTCAGGGAAAGGAAGCGTAGAATTGATTTGTAAAAAGCCATTTCCAGCACCTTGACCATAGTTATAAACCGATTTCAATAGACCAAATCTACCCCCATTACCTACTTCGGCATAGTTTAAGCTTGCTTTCAAGAAGGAGATGCTTTCTGGTAATTTAATTAAATCCGAAAGGATGGTAGAAAGCCCCGCAGAAGGATAAAGGAACGAGTGAGGACTTGGAAGCCGTGAATCCCAGTCGTTACGCAAGCTTAAATCCAAAAATACGGACTCCTTCAACGACAAGTTGGCTTGGGCAAACACCGACTGTGTTTGTACCTGTGTAAAGCTTGATGTAACGGATGGGTTTTGGGCAAAATTCAAGCTGAATTTATTGGTTACGTTCAACCCACCTGCTGATTGGTTATTACCATCGTACTGGCTATCTTGGAAAATTCCACCTAGACGGTAATTAATTTTCAAATTATTAGTAATGTTATTATTACCATCAAGCATCAAGTCAAACCATTTTTCAGTTACGTTGATGGTATTTCTTGAATAATCACCACCTGGCCTAGAATACAAGATTGTTCCTTGATAAATCGACGTTTCGCCGTTGTCAGTAGTTTTATCAAGGTTCGCTTTTCCTGAAAGCGTCAACCAATCCGTCAGTTTGTATTTAGCCGTTAAAAATCCAATCACCCTGTCTCTCGCTTCGTTATTGATGTAGTTATTTATCATCCAATAAGGGTTTTGATAAATCGAACTTAGCGTAGATGGAAAAGTAGTAGGTTCTGGGATACCAACGTTGCTCAGTTTCTCATACTGCATCAAATCGGCAGTCGTCATGTTTCTCGCCACATTGTAAATGTTAGATACTGGGGCGTTTTCTTCACCCGACCGTGGGCGGCTATTTATCCGTTGATTCACATACGTGATTTTGGCATCCGTCGAAAAACGCTTCGAGATTTGATTCGTAATACGAAGGTTTATCGTATTTCTGAATAAATCATTTTTGTTGATAATCCCCCCAATGCGGTTATTGGTATAAGATACATACGTTTGCATTTTATCGGTACCACCCGTTACACTAATCGCATTATTTAAGCTCGAACCCGTTCTGAAAAAATCCCGAACATTATTAGGCTGTGCAGAATAAGTCCCAGGCTGTCCCAAATAGTTGGTGATAGATTGTCCCGTCATTTTAGCACCCCAGCTTTCGCCCGATGTTGTGCTCAATGTACCGCCGTTGCCTTGTCCGTAGGTATTTTGAAAGCGAGGCAATGCCCAAACATTTTCAGTACTAAACCCTGAATTGATACTTACCGCCACTTTATCTGCTTTTCCTTTTTTGGTCGTAATCACCAAAACGCCATTACCTGCTTGGCTTCCATACAACGCTGCTGCGGAGGCTCCTCTCAATACTGTAACCGACTCAATATCGTCAGGGTTGATACTCGAAGCACCGTCAGAACCTTGCACAAAACCGAAGTCGCTTCCAGCGGTACCGTTTGTACCATTGCTCAATGGCACACCATCTACTACAATCAGCGCATTGTTTGACCCCTGAATGGAGCGGTTACCCCTCAAGACAATTCGAGCACCCGAGCCTGGCCCACCCGAACCTTGCGTGATAACGGCATTGGCAATTTTACCCGATAGTGAATTTATCACGTTGTTGGGATCCCTTGCCTCAACCAATTCAGTCGGCTTTACCGTTTGGGTTGCATACACCAGTGTTTTCTTTTCACGAGAAATACCAAGTGCCGTCACGACTACTTCGTTTAGGGTACTTGCATTTTCAGTAAGCGAAAAGTCCATCTTCGAAACATTAGCTCCCACTAGTTTTTCTAGAGCATTAAAGCCAATAATCGATACGGCCAACGTCACATCGCCATTTGGCACGCTTAAACTATAGACACCATTAGCGTCCGTGACCGTTCCTTTGTTTGTGCCCTTAACAATCACCGAAGCGCCAGGTTGGGCTTCATTTGCCGAGGAAGTCACCTTCCCTGTTATGACACGCGTTTGTGCTCGTAGGCCATTTACCATGAAAAGTAAAATGGCTATGAACCATACAAGTTTATTTTTTTGCATAGTAGTTTTGATTAATGGATGAAGCCCTTCAGTTGAGAGGTGGAAGAATTGAACGCTACTTCTTTTGTTTCGTAGCACACCGAAGAAAACACAAAAGTCCCAGAAACTGGAACCGAACGTTTAAAGGCACCATCACCGTCGGAGTTCGTTCCTCGGTTGGTGCCTTTGAGTAGAATGTTCACACAGGGCAGTCGTTGCCCGTTTTTAACCTTGACGGCTCCCGACAGTGCCCTGTCTTGCGCCATCAAGTTCCCAGTCGCAATAAGTATTACAACTAAGTTGGCAAATAAAATTTTACGCATAAATAGATTTGGATTAGTTTAGATTACCAAATGCAAGTTATACGCAATTTTTAAATTATTGTTATTTAAATGACAACATTTGTTAAATTTTTTTAATATGTCATTTATACACTTAAAAATTGGACAAATTAACGATATACCAATATTTAATCTCGCAATAATGCAAAACCCATTTAGGCTATTTCCAAGTATTTGTAAGTAATCTTAACCAATTCTTATGAAATATATTCTCAATATCGCTTTCGGCATAGCCGCGTTGGCGCAGTAAGTCTTGGTACTTTTGCAGGTCGGCGATAGTGTCTAAATCGTAAGGCGACTGCTCGCGGCCAAACATTCCGTCCAAATCCGTCCCAAATGCTACGTGGAGGCTGTTGCCCGTCAATTGGCAAATGTGGTCCCAGTGATCTACGAGTTTATCCATCGTTACGCCAAACTCTTTGGGGTCTGATTGCCGTTGCAAAAACCCTGGTGCCATCATCCAAGCATCCAACGCCCCGCCAATTACGGCACCTCTTTCCACTAAACGTAAAATTTGCTCGTCAGAAAGCTGGCGCTGGTGAGGCACCAACGTACGGCAGTTGTGATGACTCGCCCAAATCGTACCTTTATAAATAGACAACGCTTCGTCAAAACCTTTGTCGGTAAGGTGCGTAGCGTCCAGAATCATTCCGAGCGCGTCCATTTCTCGTAATAAATCTTTTCCAGCAGCCGTCAAACCGTCGGTCGTAGCCGTGCCCGACGCATACCGACCTGGCCCGTACCAAGCAGGCCCAAGGGCACGCAATCCGTAGCCGTAGGCTTTTTCGAGGTAAGAAAGATTTACCAACGAATCTGCTCCTTCTAAGGATAAAATAAAACCAACAGGTTTGGTTTCGTCGGGGATAGACGTATTTTCCCACAACGCAAGGTGCTTTGTGAGCCCTTCATAATCCGTAATTTGCACCATTTCACCCAAATCTGTCATGGCTTGGTACCACGCGAGTTGAGCTTGGGTCATGGCCCAAGCTTGGGCGGGAGAATACCAGCCGTCAAAGGCACTGCCACGCTCGGTTACTCTGGCCAGTTGCGTTGCCACGACCAAGCCAATTTTCCCTTTGCGAAGTTCGGGCAACGAAACCGTCCCTTTACCACGGTCGCGTTTATCGGTTAAGTTTTTTTCAATTTCACGTTCACGAAGTTCCTGAACCGAACACGTATAGTCACGGTTCCATTCGACGGCATTCATGGCCATGTCGAGGTGTGCGTCAATGATAAGCATGGTTAATTTGTTAGGTACTTGTTCAAAACAGCCTCAAATCTATCAAATCTCCACGTTTTCCTAACTTATTTTAGCGTAGATTCTTGGAAACTTTTACTTTTTATCTATGTTTGCTATCGTAATCAAAGTTCCCATTTAAACCTCTTCCTTCCCATGAAAAAATGGATTTTATCCCTTTTTGGAGTAACTGCCATCGCTTCTTTATTGGCTTTAACTCCCTCTCGCACCACTGCCCCCTCTGCTGACCCTCGTGAAGACAGCCTAGCTGCTGACCGCGCCAAGCACGTAAAAGCCATTAAGGAGGCGATTGTGGGCAAAGAAAAATTACCCGCAGAACAGGTATTCAAAAACATTAAAATTTTTAAAGGCCAACCCGCAGAAGCCGTTTTGGGCATCATGGAAAACCGTTGGAGCAAAACGCTGGGCGTAAGCTGTAGCCACTGCCACAACCTAAACGACTGGGCATCGGACGAAAAAGGCGACCACAAAATTGCGACTGACATGGTGGCTATGGTGGGCAAAATCAACGATGAAGTCATTGCTGCGTTGCCTTCATACGCAACTAAAGACCGTAAACCTCGCATCGGTTGTTCTACTTGCCACCGTGGCGAAGCACACCCAGGCCGTCCTAACGGTGCTCGTCCAGCAGGTGGCCCTCCAAGAAACTAATCGTTTCACAATAAGACAGTTATTAACCTCCCGAAAGTTCTAAACTTTCGGGAGGTTTGTTTTTTAGACTACCAAAATTGGGGATGGCAAACGGATAAAGAAGTCCAAAAACTTAACCCGATTGCGCCTTATGCCTAGAAATAGCCCACTTTTCGTTAGGTTCTTTCCAGCGATTAAACCAATCGAAAGAGGCCATTCACACCATCATAGACACCAGGCGCAACCTGTATCTGGTCTATAAGGAAGCCCTGCACAACATCGCCAAACACAGCGAAGCAACCCACGCGCAGGTTCGGATTTACCAACAAAACAGGGAGTTCCGCATTCGTATCTCGGACGATGGAAAAGGCTTTGATCCTGCCACAATCACCGATGGAAACGGCCTGAAAAATTTTCAAAAACGGGCCAAGGAGGGTGGATTTGAGGTGAACGTTTGGTCGAAAAGTGGGGCTAGAGTTGAGGTCGTGTTGTCAACAGCTTCTAAAACTTGATTATGCACTTTATTTGTACTTATTTTGGTATTATAACAGCATATACAACTACTTATGAGACAAATAACTCTTAACGTACCTGATAGCGAATTTCCTTTTTTTATGAAATTGGTCAATGCACTCCCATTTGTACAAGTTACTCATACAGAGAAACTTGAGAACACATTGAATCCTTCAGAAAAAGAAACATGGCAACTTATTAAGGAAGGATTTGAAGAGCTGAAGGAGGTCAAGCAAGGTAAACGCAGAGCCCATCCTGTTCAAGACCTATTGGATGAATTAGATGCTTCATAAAATGGTACAGATTTATACCATTGATAGCTTCGACCGCGAGTTTAAGCGGCTCGCAAAAAAATATGCTTCATTAAGAGGTGACTTAGGTCAGTTAATCAAACAACTTTACGATAAATCAGAACGAGCCGATATACCAGATAAATTGTTGCAAGGTTTAATTGCTCAAGCCATAGACGCTAAATAGAAGAGAATTTGAAAACGCGCCTACCCAAATTGGGGAGAACGCATTCATTTGGTTTTCCTTAGCTTTATGGCAACAATCATTTTCAATCGCTCTCAATGATTAGTATCGTTATTTTTGAAGACAATAAAGTGCTTAGGCAAAGCCTGACACTCTATTTTAATAACACCGAAGGAATTTATTTGGCTGGAGCCTACGAAGATGCCAACGAAGCCGTAGCCAAAATCCGTAAACATCGCCCCGACGTCGTGCTGATGGATATTCAGATGCCTGGACTTTCGGGTATTGAGGCATTGAGTCGAATAAAAGCTACTTTTCCAGACACCAAAGTACTGATTCACACCATTTTCGAGGATGACCACCGCATCTTTTCGGCGGTTTGCGGCGGTGCCTCGGGCTATGTCCTCAAAAGCCCTGACCCCGATGATGTACTTCAGGCCATACAAGATGTGTATCAAGGCGGCGCGCCATTGCACTCAAAGTAATGCAGATGTTTCAAAGCCAGTTTGTGCAGTCACAACCCACGTATGTCGAACTGACAGGTAGGGAGCGTGAGGTGTTGGCTTGCATGGTTAAAGGCATGAGTTATAAGATGATAGCCCACTCGTGTAATTTAAGCGTCCACACCGTGCATTACCACATCAAGCACATTTACGAAAAACTCCACGTCAACTCAGCCCCCGAAGCAGTGGTGAAAGCCATTGAGCAAAAGTTGGTTTAAAAACTACCAATTTTGGGGAGATTAGAGTTTAGATGAATCCCTGATCTTTGCCTCAGTCATTTACTAAACTTTAATGCTCCAATGAAAACCTTACCCTTCAAATTCGCCCTTTGCTCGTTACTATTGTTGAGTGTTTGCTCGGTCAGTTTTGCCCAAAAAGACAATACAGACGACCCCGAAAAAGTACTTCAATTATTCATCTCCGAATACAACGCTGATCCTCACCATTTTTTCGACAGTCGCCTTTCAACTGATTTTAGATTTACGGATTCTAAGGGACTTTTTTCAAACCGAGAATCTGTGGTAAAAAATAACGAAGGGCGAAAGAGCACCAACAGCGACGTGTCTAATCTCAAATTTTTTAAAGAAGGCAATTTGATTGTCGCCAGTGGCATTCATTCCTTTGGAGGTTATCTCGTGGCTTTTACTTATACCCTCCAAAAACAAAACGGCAGGTGGATGTTTGCCGCCTCGCACCATACGGCCGTAGCGACCGAAAAAAAGTAGTAGAGGGTTTGAGAGCCTCTTGGGATTTCAAATACCTTCCCGAAAGTTTGAAACTTTCGGGAAGGTAGGTTATTTACAAACCTAAAACTTTACGGTTAAAGGCTTCATCGGCGCCCGTACCTGCAAAATCATCAAATGCTTTTTCGGTCACTTGGATGATGTGGTCAGCGATAAATGGTGCTCCTTCAGCAGCTCCTTGAATCGGCGATTTGATGCAGCACTCCCACTCCAATACCGCCCAACCATCGTAGTTGTATTGCGATAATTTAGAGAAGATTCCGCTGAAATCTACTTGACCATCACCCAACGAACGGAAACGACCCGCGCGGTCAGCCCAGCCTTGGAAACCACTGTAAACTCCTTGCTTACCCGTTGGGTTAAACTCAGCGTCTTTAACGTGGTAAGCAAAAATACGCTCGTGGTAAAAATCAATAAACTGTAGATAATCAAGCTGTTGCAACACAAAGTGACTTGGGTCATAGTTGATACCCGCCCGTGGGTGGTTGCCAACGGCTTCCAAGAACATCTCGAACGTAACGCCATCGTGAACATCCTCGCCTGGGTGAAGTTCGTAACCTACGTTTACGCCTGCTTCGTCGAAAGCATCCAAGATGGGCTTCCAACGTTTTCCTAATTCTTTAAAGCCTGTTTCTACCAAACCTGCTGGACGCTGCGGCCATGGATACAAGAAAGGCCACAACAATGCACCCGAAAACGTCACGTGCGAAGTCAATCCGAGGTTTTGGGAAGCTTTTGCCGCCCATTTTAATTGCTGAATAGCCCACTCCGTACGAGCCGCAGGGTTATTACGCACTTCTGGAGAAGCAAAACCGTCGAACATAGGGTCATAGGCAGGGTGAACCGCTACCAATTGGCCTTGTAAGTGCGAAGACAATTCGGTGATTTCCACGCCGATGTCGGCCAATTTTCCTTTGTACTCGTCGCAGTACGTTTTTGACTCAGCAGCAGTTTTGAGGTCGATACAACGCGAATCCCAAGTCGGAATTTGAATTCCTTTGTAGCCCAAATCGGCCATGTATGCTGCGATGGTATCCAACGAGTTGAACGGGGCTTCGTCGCCCATAAATTGCGCCAAAAATATGGCAGGTCCTTTGATGGTTTTCATTGGTTTGAACGAGTAAAAGACAAAATGTTTTACGTTACAGCCCGCAATTAAACAAATTCCTGCAAGCTTTTTGGTACTTTTTAAAGCAGAAAAACGGGTTTTATTACTGATGGCTGCCACAAACATAGTGCTTAAATTCCAACTTTTTGTTGAAGTTGTGAGTCTCAATAATAAACAATAAGCTCTATGAAAAAGCGCACTCTCTCATCTGCTTGGCTAACAGCAATCATCATAAGCCTACTAAGTTGTGAAGGCTCTTGTCCCATTCCACCCAATTGCGCTTTGGAACCTGAGTCTGGTGTGTGTTTTGCGGCATTTAAGCGATTTTATTACGACAAAAAAGAAAAGAAGTGCAAAGAATTTACGTGGGGTGGTTGCGGTGGCGTGGTGCCCTTTGAGACGTTGGAAGCTTGCCGAGACTGTGAGTGTCGGAAATGACAAAAGGGATTAAAAAAACCCATTTAGGGCTTTATTTCAATATTTTTATGTCAAAACGAATGCGAGAATTGGCGCCGTCTTTAATAAATTCTTTGATAAGCAATGCTCCTTTTTTCTTCTGTTCATTTTCAAACAACACAATTTTAGGGCTTTTTTCATCGAAAAATTCATCAGGTTCGTTCTCATCCCGAATTATCTGCAAGGCTTTGAGTTGGGCCTCTCCCAAATTTTCAAAATCAAGAACATTTTCTACGTTTAGTGGATTGATTACGATGGTTTTACCCACGCCTGTAATCGGATTTACTCCCGCCGAAGCAGCCGCATGAGGTGAAAGAAAACGATTGAAGCTAAAGGATTCATTGAGTCCAAAAAAAAGCAAATCAATGGTAGCAGCCTCGGCAAGGGTCACGTCTTCCGATTCCTTGAAGGCTTTTCTTAGGGTCGTGGAATAAAAAACACCCCATTCTCCCCTACTGTCATAAATCCCCAGCTCCGCATCCTTGATGTACGCGTACCCTTTGCTAGGTTTGATGGTAATCGACTGGCTGATTTTTTTTGTCTTTTTCCCATTATTTACTTCCAACGAAATGCTGTACGTTCCAGCTTTGGAAAAACGAACTGAGGGCTCTTTTTCCTGCGACTGACTTACCTCAGCCCCTTCCACGTCCCAACGATTGGTAGTGTTACCCACCGATGTATTTTTTAATTGCAACGTCACAGGTGCTTCCAATTCCTCAAATTGCTTGGGTATGTCGATAGTAAACGTGGGAGTCAGTTCAGGTTCTAATACAATAACGGTATCTCGAAAAGCGGTGAGACGGGAGTTTGAAACCGTCAGTCGTACCTTGTGAATTCCTCCTGTTTCAAAAGTGACAACAGGGTCTTTTTGAATCGAAGTGGCAGGCGTTCCTCCTTCAAATGTCCACTCAATTTTCTCAAATCCTGCTGAAGTATTTGAAAATTTGACGGTGGCAGGAGCGTACGTATTTCCCTCTACAGCGTAACCAAAATCGGCTTTTAAATTGGCGTCGATGGTGACCTTTTTTTCAATAACACGTTGACTACCATCAAAATTACTAACTTCCAAACGGACATTGAACGTACCCGCTGTTTTATAAATGACTTCTCCTGGTGTTTTTTTTGTAGAAGTACTTGGCTCGCCCCCTTGGAAAGTCCACAGGAAAGTTTCACCTCCTGTTGAGGTATTATTAAAAGTGACAGTGGCAGGTATTGTAAACGAGTTATTGGGTGACTGATAGTCGAAATCTGCCGTCACTGGAAGTGCCACTTCTTTGACGCAACCTACCAGTGCAGCCAGAATAAAAAATAAAGTTGCGGTATAAAGTAAAGCTCTAAACATGGATCAGGCAATTTAAAGGGTCTGGCTTTCGTCTGTTTAAACGGTCTGACTGTCGTCTGACCTTGTCTTATGGTTTATTTGAGTACTGTTACTTTTTGGGAGATTCTTCCCGTTGGGGTATCAACCGTTAGAATGTATTGCCCAGAGTTCAGCAAAAAGGCGCTGATTTTGGTAACAAAATCAGCTTTGTCCTTTTCCTCCATTTCAAAAACAACTCGGTCGGGATTCCCTGCTTCAAACAGTCGAAGCTTAAATGAAGTCGGTTGGTCAAAACGTAAATTGACCTCCAAATCGTCAAAACTCGGATTGGGACTTACTTTCAAAACGACATCATCGTTGTGGACTGCAACCGTTTTGGGATAAAAATCTACGATAGAAAGCGGCTTTGATTGGTACATTTCACACGCGGCAAAAGTAGCTTTAACGCCCACAGTATAATTCCCGAGGGTTCCGATACTAAACTCCACCCGTTCGTTGGTTTTAATTTTCACCAAAGCTTCTTTGGGCAACAACCAGTCCACCTGAGTTGGAGCAGGATCTGAAAGGTTCAGCACAACCACTGACTCGTTGCGCGGTGCCGTGGATGCCGACGCAAACCGAATCTTTCCGTTTGTCGCCACTTGAGCAACATTTACGGTTGATTTAAACTCACATTTAGCTTTGTCAAATAGCGATAGTGAATACATTCCTGCCAGTTTTGTTTCAAGAATTGGTTGCGTAGAAGTCGTACCATCGGGAAGTTTCCACAAATAGCTGTCCGCTTGTTCGTTGGTAGCATCCAATCGAATGCTTTGTCCTTGACACAACTTCTTTTCACTTTCAACTTTGGAGACAATGCCCGCAGGACGAAGTAAAACGGCCGTTTTGGTTGCGACACACTGGTTGGCATCAGTTACTTTGAACAACAAAAGTTCGTTTCCGCACAGGTTTTCAAGCCTAGTGTCTTGGCTGATCCGCCCTTCCCACGACATTTGATAGGCGCCAGTTCCTCCCGTAACACCCGCCGTTACCGAACCATTGCAAGAATAAGAGCAGGTAGGTTGGGTGATTCTAAATGCAATGTCCAACTTGGGAGGTGCTTTGATTTCAACCGCAACGATGTCCGACTGGCATCCGCCTGCATCAGTAACTATGGCGGTATATCTTCCAGCCGACAATCCAGTGATTTTCATTGCATTACTATTCGTATTCCAAGTAGCCGAATGTCCGCCCCTTCCACCGCTAGCACTGATTTCAATACTTCCCGTTTTATCACCAAAACACGTAGGCTGAGTTATCTCAATCACCCGAGTAACTACTTTCGAAGGCTCCGTTAGGGTATAATTAAAGCTTCGGGACACCTCATTGGCATCCGTGACTGTCAAGGTATATTGACCCGCTGGCAACTTTTCAAATGAATTTTTGTTGGGCAAAAGCACCGATGAAGCATTGGTTTGGCTCAACAACTGCATCTTATACTCTCCAGCCGTTGAAGGTACACCGCCCTTGGGCGTAACCAACAGTACTCCATCTTTTTTACCAAAACACGAAACCTCTTTCGCTAGGTCAATGCGGGCTTCAATGATGGGCGGTTCTACCAGCGCAAAAGCCACTTCGCTAAAACAGCCCGCTTTTTGGGTAGCCGTCGCATAATTAGCATCATAGACTCGGACAAAATACGTCCCCCCTCGCAGCGTCTTGTTGGCATTCTCGGGCAAGGTTGTTTCACCTGAACCATAGCTTACTCCTTTTTCATCGACCCATTCAAATACATAACTAGGCGTTCCCCCTTTGACCCTGACCACACCCTGACCATCTTTGGTTTCAAACCCACGCGGGTCTTTTTGCGAAATTTTGGTCAATTCCAGTTTCTCGCTTGGCTGATTGATGGAAATATTTTGGGGCAAAGCAGTACAATTAAAGCTGTCGCTGACCCGAATGCGGTACGTTCCTAAGCCGACATTTGTGAGATTATGTTTCGTACCTCCGTTAAACGCACTTGAGTTTCCCTCATTAATTTGGTAGAAAAAACCTCCTGTCCCGCCACTCGCTTCAATTTGAAGCGTTCCATCCGTACCTCCAAAACATTTAATGTCAGTTTTGGACAACGAAAAAACCACTGGCAAGGGATTAAGCAAGGTAATGCTGCCCTCGGCTCGTGCAGACACTACCGAACCAATCATCGTTTCAATCACTATTTGATACGTACCTGCGTCCAAATTTTCGGGAGTTACAAAGGCAGCCGCTTGTCCCAGGAAAGTCCCCACCAGTGAGTTATTTTTAAGGAGGGTTAGGCGAATGTTTGTTTCTCCCGTGACGGTTCTGCGACTTAAACCAATGAAAATGCTGCCGTTTTTGCCATCGGTACACGAAGGAGCTTTGGAAGAAGTTGAAGTAATGAAAATCGGCGCAGGACTGACAGCTACAGTTACCTCAGCACTACAAGCATTTCCACCGCCAAAAGGGGTACAAGTTGCCGTGTATGTAGTGGTGAATACAGGCGTCACAGTACGGGTATTTCCGCTGCCAACGTCATTATTCCAAGTAACACTTCCATTACTACAACCCGTATAGGAGAGAATAGACGTTTGCCCAACATTAATACTAGGTGGAGAAGAAAACGCCGAGATTGAACAAGGTATTACACTGACAGTGACGGATGTAGCGCAAATGTTCCCACCGCCAGTTGGCGTACAAGTAGCTGTATAAGTCGTCGTTGATGTTGGACTTACTGTTACATTATTTCCAGTCCCTGCGCCGTTGTTCCAACTCACACTTCCGCTCACGCAGCCTGTGTAACTCAAAGTCGAGCTTTGGCCTGCGTTGATGTTGTTGGGTGAGGCGGACGCCGTAATAGTGCAATTTGTTACATTCACCGTTACCGAAGAAGTACAAGGGCTGCCACCACCAGTTGGGGTACACGTCGCCATGTAGGTCGTTGTTGTTGAAGGAGTAACCGTTACATTATTTCCAGTCCCTGCGCCATTATTCCAACTCACACTTCCGCTCGCGCAGCCCGTGTAACTCAAAGTCGAGCTTTGACCTGCGTTGATATTATTTGGGGAAGCCGAGGCTGCTATAGTACAATTTGTTACATTTACCGTTACCGATGAAGTACAAGGACTGCCGCCGCCCGAAGGGGTACAAGTAGCGGTATAGGTTGTCGTCGTTGCTGGACTTACGGTCACATTATTCCCAGTTCCTGCGCCATTGCTCCAACCCACATTTCCACTCGCGCAACCCGTGTAGCTCAAGGTCGAGCTTTGGCCTGCGTTGATGTTGTTGGGGGAAGCCGAGGCTGTTATAGTGCAACTTGTTACATTCACCGTTACCGAAGATGTACAAGGGCTGCCACCACCCGCGGGAGTACACGTCGCCGTGTAAGTCGTTGTTGTTGAAAGAGTAACCGTTTTATTATTGCCCGTTCCTGCGCCATTATCCCAACTCACGCTTCCACCCACGCATCCTGTATAACTCAAAGTCGAACTTTGGCCTGCATTGATACTATTTGGGGATGCCGAGGCAGTGATAGTACAACTCGTTACATTCACCGTTACTGATGAAGTACAAGGGCTGCCGCCGCCAGTTGGCGTACAAGTCGCGGTGTAAGTCGTCGTCGTGGCGGGACTTACGGTTACATTATTTCCAGTTCCTGCGCCGTTGTCCCAACTCACACTTCCGCTCGTACAGCCTGTATAACTCAAAGTCGAGCTTTGGCCTGCGTTGATGTTGTTGGGTGAGGCCGAGGCTGTTATAGTACAATTTGTTACATTTACCGTTACCGATGAAGTACAAGGACTGCCGCCGCCAGTTGGAGTACACGTCGCCGTGTAAGTCGTCGTCGTGGCGGGGCTTACGGTTACATTATTTCCAGTTCCTGCGCCGTTGTTCCAACTTACGCTTCCGATCGCGCAGCCCGTGTAACTCAAAGTCGAGCTTTGACCTGCGTTGATGTTGTTGGGGGAAGCTGAGGCAGTGATAGTACAATTTGTTACATTCACCGTTACTGAAGAAGTACAAGGACTGCCGCCGCCAGTTGGAGTACACATCGCCGTGTAAGTCGTCGTCGTGGCGGGGCTTACCGTTACATTATTTCCAGTTCCTGCGCCGTTGTCCCAACTCACACTTCCGCTCGTGCAGCCCGTATAACTCAAAGTCGAACTTTGGCCTGCGTTGATGTTGTTGGGTGAGGCCGAGGCTGTTATAGTGCAATTTGTTACATTTACTGTTACCGATGAAGTACAAGGACTGCCGCCGCCAGTTGGTGTACACGTCGCTGTATAGGTCGTCGTCGTGGCTGGATTTACGGTTACATTATTTCCAGTTCCTGCGCCGTTGTCCCAACTCACACTTCCGCTCGTACAGCCTGTATAACTCAAAGTCGAGCTTTGACCTGCGTTGATACTATTTGGGGAAGCCGAGGCTGCTATAGTACAATTTGTTACATTTACCGTTACCGATGAAGTACAAGGGCTGCCGCCGCCAGTTGGCGTACAAGTCGCGGTGTAAGTCGTCGTCGTGGCGGGGCTTACGGTTACATTATTTCCAGTTCCTGCTCCGTTGCCCCAACTCACACTTCCGCTCGCGCAGCCTGTATAACTCAAAGTCGAGCTTTGGCCTGCGTTGATATTATTTGGGGAAGCCGAGGCAGTTATAGTACAATTTGTTACATTTACCGTTACTGAAGAAGTACAAGGACTGCCGCCGCCAGTTGGCGTACACGTCGCGGTGTAGGTCGTCGTCATGGCGGGGCTTACGGTTACATTATTTCCAGTTCCTGCGCCGTTGTCCCAACTCACACTTCCGCTCGTGCAGCCCGTATAACTCAAGGTCGAGCTTTGGCCTGCGTTGATGTTGTTGGGGGAAGCCGAGGCAGTGATTGTGCAATTTGTTACGTTTACTGTTACCGAGGAAGTACAAGGACTCCCTCCGCCTGTTGGGGTACACGTCGCCGTGTAAGTCGTCATTGTTGAAGGAGTAACTGTTTTGTTGTTGCCCGTTCCCAAACCGTTGTCCCAACTCACGCTTCCGCTCGCACAACCTGTATAACTCAAGGTCGAGCTTTGGCCTGCGTTAATGTTGTTGGGGGAAGCCGAGGCTGTGATTGTGCAACTAGTTACATTCACCGTTACCGAAGATGTACAAGGACTACCTCCGCCTGTTGGGATACACGTCGCCGTGTAAGTCGTTGTTGTTGAAGGAGTAACCGTTTTGTTGTTGCCCGTTCCTGCACCATTATCCCAACTCACGCTTCCGCTTGCGCATCCCGTGTAATTCAAGGTCGAGCTTTGGCCTGCGTTGATGTTGTTGGGGGAAGCTGAGGCTGTAATAGTACAATTTGTTACGTTTACCGTTACTGACGATGTACAAGGACTGCCTCCGCCAGTTGGAGTACACGTCGCCGTGTAAGTCGTTGTTGTTGAAGGAGTAACCGTTTTGTTGTTGCCCGTTCCTAAACCATTGTCCCAACTCACGCTTCCACTCGCGCAACCCGTGTAGCTCAAGGTCGAGTTTTGGCCTGCGTTGATGTTGTTGGGGGAAGCCGTGGCTGTAATAGTACAATTTGTTACGTTTACCGTTACTGACGATGTGCAAGGACTGCCGCCGCCAGTTGGGGTACAGGTGGCTGTATAAGTCGTTGTTGTTGAAGGAGTAACTGTTTTGTTGTTGCCCGTTCCTAAACCGTTATCCCAACTCACGCTTCCACTCGCGCAACCTGTATAACTCAAAGTCGTGCTCTGGCCTGCGTTGATGTTGTTGGGGGAAGCCGAGGCTGTAATAGTACAATTTGTCACATTTACCGTTACCGAGGAAGTACAAAGACTGCCACCACCCGCGGGAGTACACGTCGCCGTGTAAGTCGTTGTTGTTGAAGGAGTAACCGTTTTGTTGTTGCCATTTCCCAAACCATTACTCCAACTCACACTTCCATTCGTACAGTTTTCGTACGCTAATATCGTCGATTGCCCTGCATTGAGGTTGGTATTTTGAGCAAAAGCCAACACAGAACAGGCTGTTACACTCACTGTCACTGATGACGTGCATGAACTACCCCCACCAGTTGGAGTACACGTCGCTGTGTAGGTCGTCGTCGTGGCGGGAGTAACCGTTTTGTTGTTACCCGTTCCCAAACCATTGCTCCAACTCACATTTCCATTGGTACAGTTTTCGTACGCCAATATCGTCGATTGGCCTGCGTTGATGTTGGTATTTTGAGCAAAAGCCAACACAGAACAGGCTGTTACATTCACTGTCACTGATGACGTGCATGAACTACCGCCGCCCGCTGGGGTACACGTCGCTGTGTATCGGGTCGATGAGCCAGGGGTGACGGTTTTGTTATTGCCCGTCCCCAGACCATTGCTCCAACTCACGCTTCCACCCACGCAGCCCGTATAACTCAAAGTCGAGCTTTGACCTGCGTTGATGTTAGTGGATGAGGCGGAGGCCGTAATATCACAATTTGATACATTTACTGTCACAGTACCCAAGCAATAGCCTCCCCCTTTACTACATACCGCAACGTAGTTGGTCGTAACCGTCGGTCTGACCACCACATTATTTCCCGACCCTACTCCTTCATCTTTATCGGTCACCCAATCAACAGAACCGCCCGAACAACCTGTAAATGACAATGTTGAACTTTGCCCAGCAACGATGGCGGAAGGGTTTGCATTGGCAGTTACCGCACAATCCACAAAGTTGACCGTTACAGCTCTTGTACAAATTATTCCATTGGTAGGAGTACAGGTTGCGTTGTAGGTAGTAGTGGCCGTTGGAGAAACCGTTTTGTTATCACCCGTGCCCAAGCCACGATCCCAAGTCACAGTACCATCATCACATCCCGAGTAGCTCAACACCGAACTTTGCCCAGCCGTGACGGGGTTGACAGAAGCATTGAGACTTAAATCACAAGCGAATGAGGGACAGGCATTGACGTTGGTAATGCGAAACGAGTGGAGCGTTCCCCCACAATTGACCGTGTAAGTACCTGCCGATGAAATGGTACGCAATGTTGTGGCCGTTGTACCATTATCAGCCCAAGTGGGCGTACTGGCACAACCTGTAAATTGCACCCTTACGGGGCTTCCTGCCGTACAGGAGAAATTTTGAGCGAACGTATGGGCCATCGCCGACAGCATTACCCAAAAAAGGAGTACGTATTTTTTCATGGTTTCAACTCAATTTCAGTTTCTTTCCAGCCCGACAAATACCCTTCCTGCATTTTAGCCCGAATGACGTATTTATACACCGTATTGGGCTCAACTTCAATCAAATCACGCCATTCACGGTTGTTTTTATCCATTTTTTTGACAAAAGCCAATTCCTTTCCTTGTGAGGCACGGTAAATCAAGAAATTGTCAATTTTATCAGTTTGCTTGCATTCCCATGACAGTTTGACCCGATAATCGACGGTATCCAATACTGAGGTAAAGCGAACAAAATCAACGTTTTGGGTAAAGTAGGGCGTTTCAAGAACCACTGGGCTCGCGGGTTCTGACTGGTTTTGGGCATCGTCGAACGCAATGAGCGTATAAGCATAGAGACTTTTTTCCACCACGTTTGAATCAATATACGTATTACGAAGGGTATCGGTCAGGGTCATTACTTCTTCCCAAGCCGTCGTAGGCAGTTTTTTTCGGTACAAAATGTGTTTTTGAACGTCGTCAGAATAGCTGCGCGTCCAGCGGAGAAAGATTTTTTTATCTTCTATCGCAAAGCTGTCGATGATGGGCGAGGTGGGGGGATTGATGTCGGGGATTGCAAGAATCAACGGCTCTGATGCTTCCGATTGCTTAAACAAATCATCCATGGCATTGACACTGTAGGTAACGAATTTTTGAAGATGTTTCAGTTGAAGTGTATCTGTTAGTGTTGTAGCCGTGGATACTTTATTATTAATGCGTGAAAACTCCGTCTCCACTCCTAACTTTCGAGTCAAAAAATATCCCATCAAGTCAGAGTCTGTATTAGCTTCCCAGCTCAATGTCACAATTCCAATCTCATCTTTTACTTCAATCTTTCCTTTGAGACCTTTCGGGCGAGCTGGCGGGTCGTCGTCGGCCAATACGATGGGATAAGGAAGGGTTTCCATCATCTCTCCCTTTATGGGGTAAGTACGTAATTTGATGTAAAAAGAAAATCCCTTGGTAGGGGTCAGCGGTTTAAAATTGAAATAATGCTGTTCGGGAGGAATATCTCCACTAATCGGGGTATAGGGACCATCTCTTAACAAAGACCCGACTAATTGATATTTTTGAATGTATCGGTTGAGACTGTCACGATAAAGCCAGGTGACTTCGACTGTATCTTTGTTAAGCACTTGCGCCGAGTAAATTTCGGGACGTGGAAGATTTGTTTTTCCTTTCAGTTTAATGACTTTAGAGTAAGGCCCTTCTTCCTGAAAAATAGTTAACCCTTTTATGCGATAATAGTAATAAATATCATTGTCTTTGAGGGTATCGCTTACCACCAAACTATCCCGTTTATTGGTGACAATGATCGGTAAATCACTGATAGATTCAAAATCAAGAGAGTCGGTAGAGCGCTCAATTCGGTATGCATTATAGTATTTTTTTAGTGTTTTGGTTGCGGCAAAAAGACTCGCACTATTTGTTCCACCTACCCCAAAAAATTCAGAAATACTCGGTAACGGAATAGTATCATTCAGTCCTACCTCGGCAGAAACGGTAGGGGAAAGCCCGTATTTAGGAGCTATTTTGTGTCTGACAATATACTGGTAACGTACCCCACCTACGGCCGTTGAATCCACAAATCCCAAACCTGCCATACATGCAGCCTGAAAGTCCATATCAGCTCCAAAAAGGGCGAATTGGAATAAATGGCGACGTTCGTTCATTTGCTGAAGGATGTCTTGGGAATACTCCTGGGGCTCATAAATAGCCGCATACAAAATAGTATAGTTGCGGTCTTTTTTATCTACAAATGGTTTCCATACGGTGGACGGCTGAGGTTTGATAGTTGTTTGAAGGACTATTTTCTGTTGAGTCTTTACATTTATACGCTCCAACACATAGCCACTTTGATAACCAAACTCCCAGTAGCTTTGCATCGTAGGCGCCCATCGGATATAGATTTGTCCTTTTATAGGTTTTACAACTAAGCCAATACATGTACCAGGCTCTTCTGTTACGGAAGCGCGTGGTGTAGTTTTTGATGGTGTTTTGGTACTTACCTTAGCCTGCCCCATCATTTCAGCTGGGAATGCCCATAATAAATAGCAAAGAAGAAGTATCTTTTTCATGGGAAGAATCAATTAGGGGTTTCGGATATAGTAGTCGTGATCTTTTTTAATGTGTTCCGTTTTAAAAGAAGCCCTCGTTCGGAACCGAAACTCAAAGTTTTGCTCAAAACCACCCAGTTTATCCCAATTTCGATCGCCGTCGCCGAATTGAATATTGGCATCGTCAGTGATAAGTAGCTTAACTTTTAGAAGGTTATTTTGGCCAGGAACGTGCAGGTTGGCTTTCCACCAAAGTACGCTTTTAGGCGACCTTTTTACGACTTTATTGAAAGTTTTGTCCAATCCTACAAATCGTATTTCATCATCCCTTCGCTCAGATCGTTTGTCTTTCCAGCGCTGAATATTACTAATAGGGCTGATGCTATAGTTAGCCACTATTGCCACATTGACAAGCGTGTCCCGACCATCAAGGACAATGTTGCAACGTTCATAGACGGCTATTTCAGGGTGGATTTTAAGAATTATCATTTCATTGAGAAACACTTCGCCCTCCGTAAATTCGGCACGCCCAAATGAATTAGAAGATATGATATTGGTTTTGGGCGATGTATCGGTTACCAAATTGACATTACTGCTCAAATTATATATGCGAGGGTCTAAACAGGGGGCGCTCCCTACTTTGAAAAAAGCCTTTCCTTCAACAATCCCTCCCAGAATGCTATATTCAAATACACCAGCACCGTAACTCTTTTTGCCGTCGCCTACACCGCCTACCGAAAAAGCTCCTTTCAGAATCGCAAATCTCGTTTTTCCAGTGGCTTTTATATTAATGCTTAAACCCAATTCACCAGAACCGTGAAAAATTGCAGAACCTAAGAAATTAGCATTGTTGCAAGTAGGCACTTGGCTGTACGACAACATCATCCCAAAACCTATTGATGCTTGGAAATAAGGGAAAATCTTGGCTTCTGAGTTACTAAGCTCCACCGACCCTCCCAAAGAAAAGCCCATGGCAAAGTACCGATTACCATCCATTTGAAAAGAGGGTGGCAAATCAAAATGAACCTCATCTTGCTTCCTATCCCTGAGTTCAGAATTGATTCGATCTTTGGCATTTTCGAGCAAAGAATAATACTTGACTTTGGTACTAGGCAGTCCTACATTTCCTCCAATCATAAAAAACGTAGCCCCGAAACGAATATAGGTGGGAGAGTCAGGCTTTGTACCAACATTGATCATCGCTTCAATGGCTAAGGGCTGATCAGGACGACCAATCCAGAAATACCCTTTGTCTTTTTGAGCCCGAAAACTGATCATTCCCAAAAAGCCCAGTCCTTCATCATCAGCCGCTCCCCGAATGTATGAACCGTCCTCTCTATTTGCTGAATCAAGATTCATGTGCATAAAACCATATAGGTTTCCTTCGGCATGAAATTCTTCCTCAGAGTTATCGAGCATGAAGTTGAATTTGAACAGGGCAAATTTGTCATCCAACGGCACATCCAGCATCTTAATAGCATCAAATACCTGTTTATTATACAACGTAGAATTGCTTGTAGTTTTGGCTACTGGCGTTGTGTTAGAAGCCCCTGGGGCTGTTGGTAAACTGCCGGCCGTTTTGGCAATGACATCCTTTACATTAAAATTATCCATTGGAGTAGCATCTTTCGCTATTTCCCACTGGCCGTATAAAGTGAGTTTACGAAAACCGTCACCATCCGTTGCAAATTCAAAATAGATGCCTACATAGCCTCTTTGGTTCGCATCTTGTGTGATAAGCGAGACCGAAATCATGGCTCCATACACCTTTTCTTTGGGTAAAAATTTCAACCCAGTAGCTGTTTTTCGGCTTCCAAACTCTTTGGTCTGATACATATTGACCGCGACCCCCACGCCAAATCCGTTAATCTTAACAGCGCCCATTGGAATCCCTGCCGCTGCGCCCATATCAAACATTCCATCAAAATATCCGTATGTATAGCCGTCTTTCTTACCAGCAATCCAGTTGATTTGAAATCGGGGTAAAGGTTTATTATCAGCAGCTTTCAGGGACTTCGTTTCTATCTCAGCCATCAAATCTCCCATCACGGCCGTTCCGTAGTCTTCATCGTCGGTGACGTATCGAAGGGAACCATCTATAGTAAAACCGTTTGTTGTGGCATTTCTGATGCGTAAAGAGGTAAGCTCAAACCCGTCGAAGGAAACTTCTGACTTTTCGTCGGACACTTCCAGCCCAAAAGTAAGGTTAAAACCCACACTGATTTGGATGGTAGATTTTGCGGGCGGGTTGGTGGTTGCAACGGGCGTTGAACCCAAAGCAGCTTGTCTGCTTTGGGGATTAAAATTGGCATACGCTTCCACTTCAAGGGTCGCCATTTTTTCCTGTTCATCATAACTGACCATCAACTTTTTAAAGCCAGCATTCCCAAAAACTGGTATCTTTCCCATTTGCTGATAACCGATACGGGAAAAGCTGAAAATGGGTTTTTTGCTTAAAAATGAATATCCTAATACAACATCTTCTGCCAGAATAATTCCTAAGCTTACGATTTTATCGGTATTGCTCGAAACTGTATCGTGCTTTACTGTATTACCATTTAAGTCTTTTCCAATCACAAAGCGAAAACTTAATTTAGGAGTAACGAGCCGGGCTTTGAAAGAATGCGCGCCTGGGCTATCTAAAAGGCCAGTTGTTAATTCAGGAAGACCGAGGTTATTTGTCGTCGAATTGCCATCGGGTGTAGCGGTGATGGCAGTACTGCGATACGTGGGTGAATCTTGGGTAAATATTACTTTTGAGTCTTCACGTAAGGCCGATTTGGCCCCCATAAAATACATGCTGTTGGCGGTTTCGGCCTTCATGGCAAAATTTTCCGATTTATCATCCAAACTGCCTGTGTACTTGAGGTATTCTTCCGGTTTGAGGTTATCAAAATTATAGGATTTGTCACCTTTAGACGCAAAAGGGCTTTTTGCTAATAACACCCCAATTTTCCCCTTCAAATCAAACGAGTTGTAATTACTTTTCTTGAGGACAAATCGGATTTGATCGACAGTCATAGGAGAACCTCCCATCTTATCCCATTTGGCAACCGCAGTTTCAGAAGAAGTCATGTAGATACCCGATGGATCCATGACCAAAGCCGAAGACTCATAAACGGGGCGTGCCGGATTAGGATCTTTGTTGGTAGCTGGATAAAAGAAAAGTGGCAAATAAACCCGCGTTTTTTCGGCATAAAGACCTGTCCATTGTTTTCGATTGCTGTCTGTTCTTGGGTTTAGAAACATATCTAAAAGCGTATTGAGCGATGCAGGTGTAGCTGTTTCGGAAAAGTCTAAATAGGCAGTTTCTAAGAGAAAGCCCATTACTTTAGCGGACTTTTTCAAAGTAAATGCCAAGGGGTCTTTGAGTTTGACAGTGAGCGAACTTAGGTTAGTTACTTGAATGTCAATCCCCGAAGTAACCACCGTCCCCTCCGCCATCGGATAGCCTTTGGCGTCCAGTTTGAGAAAACTCTCTTTGTTTAATTCAAATTTTCCCTTCAACACCAACGCTTCAAAAGCTCCACAATTGATTTTCAGTTGGGTTGCGTTGGCATTGGGCAAGTTGGCGGCGGTGCCCCCTGTCAGGCTTAGTTTGTATTGTGCATTTGAAAACTCTTGCGTGCCCAGCAATGCTAAGGAGGCATTGCCCGCAAAACCAGAGCCAGGCACGTAATTCACTTTTTTATTGCCGAAATAAAGTTCTTCGTCACCCAAATACAGACGAGCATACACTTCCAATTCGACGTGAGTAGGGTAAAAAACTGCTTTTTTTAAGGCCAAATATCCCTGACCTGTACCGTCCAACGGAATCGCTACGGGCAACGATTGCAGGGGATTGTTTTTAAACTGAGTTAAGACCTTATTCTGCCGCTCCAGCTCTTCAAACAATGCTTTGGCTTCTTTTGCTTCTTGGGTCAAATCTGCCGTTGGAATTTGAGTAGGCGAAAGCACGTTGACCATTTCCACCGCATTAGGCACACTGAGGCTTTTATTGAGGGCTGCTTCCAACGCCAGCATGGTTTTGCGCTGATTTTCACCGCCACTGGTCGTAGTGGGATCGTTGCCTGCGTAGGTAACGGGGGCGGTCAGCACAAACCATAAAAAGAAGAGTATCAATAGGTTATTTCGAGCAAACATAACTTTAAGAGATTAACGGGCGTTGGGCAGTTATAAAAAGAGTTGAGGCAAAAGCAACCCCTGTACATCATTGGAAAACTTACGTCCTCCAAAGTTTTGGATATACGTACTCAAGCGGTCAATGTTTCGTTGGGTTTCACTTAACTGAGCGGTTAGTTTGGTTTTCATTGTTTGAAGTTGGGTGCGCTGCTGATTGGGCAGATTTTTAGTCAACTCGCCGTTGAGCACTTGAATACTTTCTTGGAGCAATGCCTGCTTGGCCGTCAGCAAGTTTAGAAGGGTAGGTAGAGACGTAGAAATGACCGAAATGTACTTATAGGCAGTAGTATAGCTCAATTGTTTCTTACTCTGGTCGTGATACTGATTGGCCAGCACTTTGAGCGAGTCGGTTCTTAGCCCAAGTGAAACCAATTGCTGATTGGTGATGTCTTCTTCCCCAATGGCATTTCCCGAACTCAGGAGTTTGATACGGTGGTTGGTCACTTCTCCCGTCAAATACCCTGAAATCAGCTCGTTGTATTGATTGATTTTAAAATCGGCAGAATAATAAAGTTTAACGTCGGTCGTACCTCCGCTCGGTGTTTTGATGAGGGCTTTGACGTATTCGTCTGATACCACAACCACATCCGTTCCACCCGCATGAAGGGTATCGCCCAGCACTACCGCGTTGGTTTTGGTATCGGTCGGATTGATGCGTGGGTTTTGGCAAGTAGCCACCAAAGGGTTAGGGTTATCTTTGCGGCTTTTCCCCGCCAACAGCCCAAGGTAATCTTCGTCGTCGCGCGTGATTCCGTTGATGGTGATTTTCGACCAATCAATCGGCGGTAAGGTGACAAACCCCGAGGAAAGCGACTCTTCGCCTGAAACCCCCGTGATACCACTTACCCGAAAGGTATAACTTGACTTAACATCGCTTACGGCGTTGATTTTTCCCGCATAGGTATTTTCTCCTACTTTTTGGAGATAGGGGTTAGATAAACTAAAGTATGGAAAAGATACCTCCTCTGTGACCGTTGTTTTTTTGTAAAAGACCTCAAATTGAGCATGTCGCTCGATGCCTTTCCAAGTAATCAGAGGCTTGGCGTCGTTTCCCCATCGGGCCGAAAGAATGACGGGAGCGCGATTTTTTTCACCATAATGAAAAATACCCACTTCGCTGTAGCCATCGTTCCGAAAAATACCAATGTCCTCAAATCCTTTTTTGGCCACCGCCCGCACTCTAAAGCCATAGGTACGCCCTGCGATGAGCGGAGGAAGGGTCGGGCCGTACAAAAAAGAAGAATTGAGCGTCGTGGTTCGGTAGTAAGGGGGTTGGGATAGGAAAAGGTTCTGTAAATTGCCGTTGAAATTATCGGGCACCAACAATTCCGTCAGCGTAAACTGGTATTCAACTGTATTGGCCTGACGATGACGCGGCGTCCACTGAAAGACCAAGTTTTGCGGATTTTGTATCTTTTGAATGCTTTCGTTTTGGGGCTGCGCCAACAGCGGCGGGTCGTTCACAATGAGCCAAACGGGCGGGAGTTGTTCCAACTTGGAAAGCGGTTTATTCGTCAACGCATCCATGATTTCAACCGAAAATGTATAAATACCTTCTGGTAGTGGTAGGGCATACGAAAACGGGTTCATACCCAGATTCATCCACTCAAAATATTTCCCAAAGTCGGCTTGGGTGAAGGTCTGAACAATGCCAGGAGTCAGGGTAAAAATGGGCATATTTACCCGAAAAGAAGGATTTCCGACCGTCATCCGATTGCTTGAAATACGAAAACGAAAATAAATCTGCGTAGGGCCTAAGTTCAAGTCCCGAAGCAACACTTTGAGCGTCAAATTTTGACCCACAGGATTGGCATAATCCGACAAGAAAATGGGATAAGGTGGTTTGGAATAAAAAGTTGCCTGTACTGGAAAATGCTGCGCCATCGTTTTCGCCAGCGGCAGAAAGACCAGTGCCATGAGTACGATATATCGAATAGTTTTCATTTCCTGATTGATTAAAAACGATTGATGTAGCCCACCGTTGCCGACACATACGTGCGCCCCGCCAATGTAGAACCCGACACTTGCGTGAAGCCCAGATTGGCCGAGAGGCTATTTTTTTTGTCCCAATTATACTGGGCGCTTTCGCGAAGATTAAAAGCCCCCGCGCTCGTTTCTAATGTCGCATCTTTTGAGTAGATGTATGACAAGGCGGTGTTGGTCGTCAGCTTGTTTTGGAGAAACCCTTTTTGGACATGAAACAACGGCCCCACCGAAAAGGAGTTCTGGGTACCAATGGAATTAAAACTTGTGTTGACCCCTACCCCAATGCTTTGGGCTTTTTGGGGTAATTGATAGTTGTAGGTAATGTCAGAATTGATAAAACCCGATTGTTGCCCCACGCGCACGACGTCGCCCTGCTTAGCAACGGACTGCATTTGAGAAACATTGACGTTGATGGTTTGCACTCTTGTCTCAGTTTGAGACAACGTATAATTGACAAATGCTGAAATATTCTGATTGATTTGGCGGTAATTAAGGGTATCTAATTGTTCAAAAGGATTCAATCTTCTGATTTCGTCAAAGGCTGTTCTCACAAAAGAATAGGAAGTAAAATTAGAAAACGTGATTCCTGCGTTTAAGCGTTGAGAAGGTGAAAACATGAGGTTTGCCATCCCGACCACGCGTCGTTGCCCCGACGATTTTTGGCGGGCAATGTCGTCTTGCTGAAGCCCCAAACTACCCGACAAGTTCACTTTTCCCGACCACAGGCTTTGGCTGTATTTAAGGGTAAGGTTCTCAAAATCATTGACAAAATAATAACCACCCAAGGTAATGTAGTCAGGATCGACTTTTTGGTATTCGATGCCGATAATGCCGTTGGATTTACTCAAATTGTAATTCATTCCAATACGGTAACTATTATACGACTGCCCCAACGATGATTTGTTTAGCAGCCAACCCGAAATTGATTTTTGACGGGCGATGCCATTGCTATCAGGCTGATTGGTATCGGCATTAAGCGAGCTGGAATGATAGGCGGCACTCACCTCTAATTTCCGAAAAAGCATGGTACTGAATTCTAAGCCCACCACCATGTTCTCTTTCGGCTGAGGGCGAAGTGGCTCAGAAAGGTGCGCCAACGAATTAGGCTTGTCTGCCGCATTAAAAAGGCTCAAGCCAAGGGTAAAATGGTCAGATTTATATACCGTTTTGACACCCATCCCCATGCGCCGATAGGTAGGAAGTTGTTGAAGCTCGGGATTGCCATCAGTCGCTTTAAAAAGACGCCCATACATGGCACTGACGCTCCACCGATTGGGCGTGAGGGTCAAGCCCACACCTTGAAACTGGTGACCGCTGAGCGAATAGGGAGAAAAAGACATAAAGCAAGTCCCTATTTCTGCCGAAATCCATTTATAGGAAGGCCGAAACGTGACGAAGTTGAAAGAGAAAGGCTGACTGTACGTAAACTTCCGATTGGAGTAATTGACACTCAACGGAAGGTTAAAATTTCGGTAGCTTACATTGAGATTTCCGCTCAAAAACAAACTAATGGGCGGAATATTGGTCGCTTGACTAGCAGTATAGACCACATTGCCGTTCAGACCACCGCTTACTTTTACTTTAGTATCCCCACCTTTCAAAGCACTCAAGTCAATGGCTTGGCCAAGACTGTCGAACCCAATGACCAGCCAAATGGAAACAATACAGGCAGTACATAGTTTATTCATAACTTTTCAAAAAAAGGGTAAAGGGCAGCCCAACGACCGAGGTTAGTTGGATTTCTACAAAGCTAATCGTACCCAAACCCTCCACACAATCACCAAAGTGTCATTTTATATACCTATATTGCATTAGGCAATTATGTCGCTTATTCAACTGTTTCCACACCTCAAAAAACAATCACTATTGTGTCGTTTTGTGTAAATATGTTGCATTTATATACCCTACTCACCCATGAGATGTTCTTATTATTTATTGGTACTGTTATTGCTGCCTGCCTTTACCTGTTGGGGCCAAATCATGCCAAAGCCACTCCAAGTGATTTCCGTCAAGGGGCATTTTTTTGGAGGAAGTGACATTACCAAAGATCGTTCTGGTCACTACTGGTTTGCGGGAAGAAAAGGTATGTGTCGGTACGATGGCAAACAAACTCAAATTTTTAAAGACCCACTTGCCGACAAAGAAGAATTTTACACCAAAGCCCGTGCCTCGTCCGACGGGAAAGTGTGGTTCAAAACCAGTCTAGGGTTTTCACTATCTTATTTTGACCCAAAACTCCAGAAAATTGTGCGCATCTCAGACAGCGCTTTGGTCATCAAAAAATACCTTTCTAAACATGGTTGTAATTTTCTATATCCCGACCAAAAAGGCATTTTATGGATTGGCTTAAATGAAGTTGGACTGTTAAGGTTTGACCCAACGCTCGATAACGTTGTCCAAGTTACCCCTAACAAAATCAACGTCAACGGCATTGTAGAAGATGCTGACCATAACCTTTGGCTGGCCACCAATCAGGGAGTTCAAAAATATACGCCCAGCACGGGGAAATTTACCGTTTTTTTGCATGATCCACTCAATGCCGAATCCCTCAGCAACAACCAGCCTATGAGCGTTGGCCTCCGTCAAAACGGAGATATTTTGGTAGGTTTTTCAAATCAGGTCAATGTCCTAACTCCTTCTACGGGCAAAGTGAAGCACATTCTTCTTCACTCCGTTCCTGAAAATAACCGCGTCGTTAACTTCGCCACCGACCGCGAAGGAAATGACTATTTTACGCATGGGTATTTGGTTTACCGTTATAATGACCGTGAAGGGCTACTTAGGATGGATTTGACTCCTTCTGGGCGATTTGCCTTCGCGATGATGATTGACTCCCAAAATCGGCTGTGGGTCGGGAATGCGAAGTATGTCAGGGTCTATGATTTAAACCAAACCCAACGTACGCAATTGTTCCACCCCATTTTCTTGACCGTCAATGGCAGCGTTATCAAAGATAACACCGAAAATTATTCGTACGTACGTGATGAAAAGGGCATTCCAATTGTCACCCTACAAGAAGGCGATAACCTGACCATTTATAGCGCTCCCGCAGCGCCCGCTAAGCTGTACGAATACAAACAATTATTGGATGGCGCCTCCGATAACGGATTGACCTTTTCTACCATGGCCAATCGCGTTACCTATAATCAAATGGATGCTGGCATTTTCAAGTTTACGACCACCCAGCGGGTTTCGGCCAACGAATGGAAAGAGGTTGGTTATCTCAAAATCATCGTAATCAAACCTTTTTGGAAAGAATGGTGGGCTATTTTATTGTACTTAGTTGTCGGATTTCTTGTTTTATACTTGGGTTTTAAAGAGTGGCAAAAACGCCGTAAGCTCAGAAAAGAACTGCGCCAACGACAGCAAGAAACCGAAGTATTAAAGCGAGTTGACGAGATGAAAACGCATTTTTTTTCCAACCTTACCCACGAATTTCGAACTCCTTTGACGCTTATTCTCAACGCTGCCGAACAATTGGAAGCCACCAACACCGATGCAATCGCCACACCCCGCATCAAATCCATTCAACAAAATTCACATCAATTGCTTCGATTGATTAACGAAATGCTGGATTTGACCAAAAAAGATGCAGGTAAGTTGGAAGTCATCGAAACCATTGGAAACCCCATCCAACAAACCGCCCAAATCGTCGGGGCGTTTGAAAGCATGGCGGGGAAGAAAAAACTCTCCCTCACTTTCTCCGCCGATGACCCAGGGTTTGCTTATTTTTATGACCACGATAAACTTGAAAAAATTGTTTATAATCTACTTTCTAATGCCATCAAGTTTACGCCTGAGGGTGGCAAAGTGGCTGTCAACGCGCAGATTTTATCCCAACAAGTATTTTTACTAAAAGTCAATGATACGGGAATCGGGGTCGCGCCCGAAAAACTACCGCATATTTTTGAACGATTTTATCAAGCCGATGCCTCATTTACCCGTCAGTATGCAGGTACAGGTATCGGATTAGCGCTGGTGAAAGAATTGGTCGAAATGATGGGTGGTACCATTAAAGCTGAAAGCATTCTTGCCTTGGGGAGTTCGTTTGTTGTTGAACTTCCTTTGAACGAAGCTACTGCTACCCAAGGCAAAGCCGCACCCGTTTCGTTGGAATTTACCCCTTCCGTTTCGCCAATAAATGAAACATCAGAAACGGGCACTCCGTCTGATAAACCACTTATTTTAGTCATTGAAGACAATGAAGAGCTTCGTCATTTTTTGGTAGAAAGTTTGCAAACTACCTACCAAGTAAAAGCCGCAACCAACGGAAAAGAGGGCATTGATATCGCTTTAGCTTCTTTACCCGACGTACTTATTACGGACGTAATGATGCCCTTGGCAGACGGCTACGAAGTGATTCAAACCCTCAAAAACGATGAACGTACCAGCCACATTCCGATGATTGTCTTGTCGGCAAAATCGTCTTTTGACAGCAAACTGAAAGGACTCTCCTTTGGTGCCGATGAATACATGAGTAAACCTTTTAGCCTTTCTGAACTGCTAATTCGGGTCAAAAACACCATCGCGATTCGCCAAAAATTACTTTTAAAAATTGGTACTTCTACCCCGCTTACGCCTGAACTTACGGCATCGCTACCACCCATTTTGATTGAAAAAGAACAGTTGTTCCTCCAAAAAATCAGGAACATCATTTTACAGAACCTGACCGAAGAATCGTTTGAGATAGAGACGTTGGCCCAGAAAGCCAATTTGAGTCGCTCGCAACTATATCGAAAAATCCAAGCC
Organism: Runella sp. R5_40; assembly: GCF_057652295.1. Taxonomy (NCBI): domain Bacteria; kingdom Pseudomonadati; phylum Bacteroidota; class Cytophagia; order Cytophagales; family Spirosomataceae; genus Runella; species Runella sp. R5_40. Next base: position 112,470 of record NZ_JBYFCH010000005.1, read on the forward strand.
TTGACTCAACAAACTCCTTCTCAATTTATCCACCAAGTGCGTTTGGAACGTGCCAATGAATTGCTCAAAGAAGGAAACCTAAACGTAACCCAAGTAGCTTATGAGGTTGGGTACAGTTCGCAATCGTATTTTTCAAAGATGTACCAAGAATACTACGGCTACTCGCCCAAAAAAGACAAAGTGTAGAAAAACAAACGCGCTCGACCGTTGGCCGAGCGCGTGATAAATTACAAAATTCCTTACCAATCTCTACCAGCCAGCATTTTGGGTAAGTTTTGGATTGGTGATAATATCAGCCGTTGGGATTGGATAATAATAGTTTCGGTCTGTCCACTTACGGGGAATGTTGTTCAACCACGTCAATTCACCTGAAGTATCTCCCGAAATAAGTTGTGAGTTAGGCTTGCCCGCGATGGTAGGCGACACTTCCACGTAAGTCACTCCCGCAGGGCGCGACGATGGCAGCGTTTTGTAAAATGCTACGTCCAAAATCCCGTCTTCGTTCAAATCCATCGGCGTATTGAGCGACGGGACGTACATACCATTCCACTCCATTTGCATTAATTCTCCGCGTTTCCATCTTAAAATATCGTCAAAGCGGAAACCTTCCAAACAAAGCTCAATGCCACGTTCCCGACGTACTTCCAACACCACAGGGTCGGTAATGGCGGGGAAATAGTTGGATTGCAAGTAGCTATCAACGACCGTTGGTTTGGTCGTAAGTCCACCCGTGATGCCCGCACGCTTGCGCAAGGCCCCAATCGAAGCCGCCCAATCCGCGTCGGTGAGCGTTCCCAATTCAGCTTTTGCCTCGGCGTAGTTGAGTAATACTTCTGCAAAGCGGAAAATAGAAACAGAGTTTATGTTCAAGTCGCGGGTATCGTAATACATGTCATCCAGCGTCCACTTGATAGGCATATAGCCCGTGAAAGTATAGGAAAACAACGGTGGCGACGGTACCAACACACCCCCACTCGTCCGCTTGTAGTCGCCTACCCGAATGGTTTGTTGGAGACGCCTATCGCGTCCTTTTACCTCATCCTTAAACAACATGGTTTTGTAGGCTAGATTATTGGTAAAAGGCGTTCCGTCAATGTTCAAATACGTATTGATAAACGTCCGAATAAAGCTCGCTTTATCGCCGTAAGTACCACTTGTCCAATACCAGTTGGCATCGTTTAGGTTATTTAGGGCCAAATCACAGACCGCCGACAGCATCACTTCCGTTGTCACAGGTGCAGCGCTTATGAATACTTGACGGTACGATTTGTCCGTTCCCGAACCATCAAAAAGTTTATAACCACCTTCGTCCATTACTTTTTTAGCTGCCTCAGCCGCTTGGGTTAAAAACCCAGCGGCTGTATTTTGCAGCCCTAAGTTGGTGTGGTATTTTCGGAAAGTTCCTTCAAAAAGGCACACGCGCGCCTTAAATGCGTACGCAACGTACTTGGTCACTAAGCTTCTGGTTGGCTCGCTGCTCGTTGATATGTTTTGACACGCATAGTCCAAGTCGGCCACTACCGAATCCATCACTACACTACGTGGATCACGGCCTTTGAACAATAATTCAGTATCTGCCACGTCAAGCGCCTTACCGTACCAAGGCACATCACCAAAACGTTTGACCTTATCAAAATAAAACCAAGCGCGAAAGAACCGTGCAATACCTATGTAGTTTTTGCGAACGGCAAGGGGTACTTTGGGGTCGTTGCAGTTTTGGATAAAATAATTGATGTTTCTCAAATCTGACCAACTCCAACCTGTACTCACTTGGGCGCTGTAGTTGCCTTCGGTAATAAACGATGGCGACTCTCGCCGCGCCAAGTAGTCTGACATGGCATCGGCTCGATGGAGGTTTTTACCATTAAACAGCGTATAAAACGAGTTGGTATAAAGCACCAAGCCACTTTCGCTACCAAATATAGGGCCTTTTGAAGTCGTAGCTTCTGGTAGTTCCTCCAAATCACAACCCACACAGAAGGTTGCGACAAGTAATATAAGGATGTATTTAAGCTTCATAGTCGTACTTTTTTGGTGGTTAGAAAGTGATAGACAAACCAACGGTTACACTTTTCATAATTGGATAGTTGTAGGCATCGCCAGAGTTTCCGCCAGGGCTAAATACTTGGTCGGAAGCGACGGCACTTTCTACGTCAAAATCACGGGTATGTTTGTAAAGGGGTGATAATGACCAAATATTTTCAGCCGACAAGAAAACTCGTCCTGCCGAAGAACCAATTTTTGAAACGATGGCGCGGGGCAGATTATAACCAATTTGAATGTTTTTCAGACGCATATACGCCACATTTTGCAAGTAGCGGGTCTGGGCAGCGCTGAGGGTTCCGTTGGCATTACTAGCTATCCGCGACACATAGCGTGGGAAGTACGCATCGGGGTTTTGCTCCGTCCAGATATTTCCCAATTGGCTCTTAGGAATGTCTCCATAAGGACGGTTGTATTGTCCCCAAAATAGGTTTGCCTCTCTACTCGGATACCAATTTTGTTGTCCAACGCCCTGAATAAAAGCGGAGAAGAAGAAGTTATTCCAGTCTGCGCCTAGCATTACCCCGTAGGTATATCTCGGCGTAGAGTTACCAATGATAGAGCGGTCGCCTGGGTTTTCTACCCTTTCAGTACCTGGCGTAATGGCACCGTCTCCGTTGACATCCTTGAACTTAATATCCCCTGGAAACCAAAGCCCATTGGAAGCCGTTCTGAACAAATTCTGGCTCGCACTGTTTTTTACATCATCCGCAGACTTGAAAAAACCGTCGGTTTCGTAACCCCAAATTTCACCCAATACTTGCCCTTCGTAATAATCATTTAACAATTTTTGTGGGTTATTGTATTTGGTAATTACCGCCCTGTAATCTGCCAATGTTAGACGTAAATCAAAATTAAATGGCTTTGAACCAAGCGAAAATTTGTCGCGGTACGACAGCATGGTTTCCCAGCCTTTGGTTTCCAAATCGGCATAGTTACCCTTGGGTGCAGTCGCGCCAAAAACGGCAGGAAGCGTCAAACCCACCGTAAACATATCGGTTGTGGTTCGGATGTAGGCATCGGCTACAAAAGTCAACCGATTAGAAAGCATCGACAAATCAATCCCGATGTTCTTGGTGGTGGCGGTTTCCCACGTAAGCCCCTCAGGCAAAACCGTTGGGTTTCTGGTTTGCTGTGGCCGCTGACCTGCCAAAATCATGGATGATTGCGAAATAGAGAATTGCTCCAAGTAGGCATACGAGCTGATGTTTCCATTTCCTAATGAGCCATAAGATGCTCTCAATTTTAAGTCGGAAACAATCCGTTCTGATACTTTCCAAAAAGGCTCTTTGGATAACCTCCAACCGAAAGAGTACGATGGAAAAAAGGCAAACCGTTGATTGGCAGGAAATTTCGATGATCCATCGTAACGACCGTTTACTTCCAACAAATATCGGTCTTTGTACGAATAGTTAAGCCTTGCAAAACCTCCTTGAATTTTCCATCTTTCCCAGCCTCCCGTAGTGGTAATGGCCTGCCCAAGTGCTAGGTTGATGTCTTGTGCATCCTCAAAAATAAGTCCGTTACGTTGGGCAGATAACCGCTGATAGTTCGATTGCTCGTAGTTATACCCCACCATTGCTTTCAAATAATGGTTTTCCTTGAACGTATTTTCGTACTCCGTATAAAGGTTGGTCGTCATGTACGACGTTTCACGATACACATCATTAATAGAATTGGTCGTCGTTCCAACGTACGCTATTGTACCAGGTTTGACACTATAAGGCACAGGCACTGCCTTGATTCGGTCATTGTTGTCGGTATTTTGAATCGTAAAATCACCTTTGACTCTAAATTTGTCGTTGAAAAACTGAGATACAAATCCCGTCGTATTTCTAAACACCTTTTTGTTATTGTCAATGCCGTTTTTACCGTAGTAAAAATCACCAATGCTGTACGCTGCCGAAAAAGTGATGGTACCGTCGGGGTTCAACAAAGGAGCCAAAGGGTGACCTTCATCTGCAATATTGCGCCAAATACCCCCACCTTCGCCGACATTCGAAGGGTTGTGGTATTTCATGTCGGAATATTGCGACATGTTATTGATTTTCAACCAAGGGAATAGCTGAATCGAACCTTTACCTGTAAAGTTGAAAACCCGATAATCGTCCGAGTTGTAGCGAAACAAACCTTCTTGACCAAAATAACGACCCGTGATTAGGTAACTCGCTTTGTCGGTGCTTCCTGAGATACTCAGGTTGTGCTCGTTGGAGTTGTTAACATCTTTGTATAAATGCCCATAATAATCTGTACTGCCATAATACACATACTCGCCCGTTGCAGGATCAATTTCTACTTCTGGCAAGCCTCCTACTTCCGAGCGCCGTTTGAGTTCATTCAAATACGCCTGAGAAAACTTGAGGGTTTTATTGGCATTTTGGGGAAACGTTCCTCCAAAGTTGACGAATGATTCGGCAAACATGGAAGCCCACGTGTAGCCATCCGTAACCAAGTCAGGTCTTGCAATGGGCTTTTTGAACGAATAATTGGTTGAATAGGTAACGTTTGTTTTTCCCGCTGCTGGATTTTTTGTGGTAATCAACACCACTCCAAATACCCCCCTTGCTCCGTAAATTGAAGCCGAAGCCGCATCTTTCAACAAGGTAACACTCGCAATATCGTTGGGATTCAACAAACTTGGATCCCCCTCCACGTTATCAATCAACACCAAGGCATTTCCTCCTTGTCCAATCGAGGTCGTCCCCCGAATGTTAAAACTTGGTGCTTGGTTGGGCTTCCCATCCATCATCTTGATGTTAAGGTTGGGCAACACCCCTTGCATCCCTTGGTTCAGGTTGGTCATGGGGCGATTTTCAAATATCTCGCTCGTAACCATGTCCACCGCACCCGTCAAGTTGGCTTTCTTCTGAACGCCATAACCAACCACTACCACTTCGTTCAATGTTTTTAAGTCAGCTTTGAGCGAAATCAAAATAGAGGATTGGTTGCCAACCGTAATTTCTTGGGGACTATAACCCACATAACTGACAATCAAGACTGTTTTGTTATCAGGAACCACCAACGAAAATTCTCCGTTGGCGTTCGTCGTGGTACCACGTTGTGTGCCTTTTATCACAACACTCACCCCAGGAAGCCCCTCTCCTTTTTCGTCGTTGATGCGTCCTTTTACATTCTGCTCTATGGTTTGCATCGGCACATAGCTCCTTTTTTCGAGCATCTGAACATCCGCTTTGGTCAGAATAATGTACTCTCCCGATGCTTCATACGATAATCCCAACGGGCGCAGTAGTTTTTCAAGCACGACCGACAGCTGTTGGTTCGAAACCGTCAATGACACTTTGTCGTTTTTGGCAATCAGCTGCGGTAAATACGTAAATTTAACGTTAGCTGTTTTTTCAATGAGCGTCAATGCCGTTTTTAATGGCTTATTTTCGACCGAAAGGCTGATGTTACGATTCAGCGCTTCTTGGGCCAGTCCCTCACGCGCGACGGCCAAACCACTAAGCACGACACTAATCAGTAGTTGTAAACAGGTGATTCGCATAGCTATAAGCAACAGTTTGCGCTTTTTTGGTAAACTTTCCATACATTTGGTTTGGTTTTAGTTCAAGATTTTTTGGACAAAATCCCTCCCAGCACCCGAGAAATCGGGCAGTTGCAGCACAACAAAATGGAGGGGATAAAACTACAAGTCGGTAATGTTGCGACCATTGCCGACTTCGTTTTTTAAAGGAGTTAGGTAGTTATGGAGACATAGAGTTCTGTTTAAGTTTAGGATAGTTTAGTAGAGAGGAATAGCATTAATGTTCACAATTTAGGGACACCCACGGCCCGAAACCACAATTTCGGTTTCAACGATTTCGTAACGCGCCCCAATGGTTTTGCAAATGATGGTCAGCTTCGTAAAAAGCGATTCGTCTCCCAAAGGTGCCGTAACGGAGCAGTTTTTCATCACTTCTGCATCATACACAATATCGACGCCATAGGCCGTTTTAAGGCGTTGGAATACTTCAGCGATGGGGGTGTTTTCAAAGGTAAAATTGGGTGTTTCTACAGGTTTTGTAAGAATCGTAGGTTTATCCACCAATGCCTTGTTAAACTTCTCCATTTCTCGCTCAAAAGTGGCTTGCTGGTTGGGGGTTAAATACAAACTCTGCACCTGATAATTGGCATTTTGCTCCGATTTCTTCAATTCTGAGAGCGAATACACCATCACCTTGCCCGTTTTTACCGCCACTATTACTTCTTTGTCTTTGGCGTAAGCCCGTACCGTAAAGCTCGTTCCCAATACCCGCGTCACTAGGCCATTGGCATACACATAAAAAGGTTGAGCGGGATTGCGAACCACGTTAAAGAAACCCTCCCCCGTCAAAAATACTTCGCGCTTGTCGCCCACAAATTTTTCAATAAAACTCACTTTACTCCCTTTTTTCAGCACCACAGTACTGCCATCAGGCAAAGACGCCGTATAATCGGAATCGGTGTTATTGATTACTTCTACTTTTGCATTCTTTGTGGTGGTACTGTTCAGTGGCAAAGTCGCTACCATTGCTGGTGTATTGGGGACAAACGTGGCCCAAAACCATATGCCTATTCCCAACGCCACCACTACTGCTGCTGCCACCTTTCCCCACCATGGAAAAAATAAACGAGGTTGTTCTTCCTCCACTTGGCTTACTACTTTGGCAACTTCAATAGAAATTTCGTCGTCGTTGATGGCCGTCGGTTGGTTTTTAAGGGCTTCCAACAACTGCCTTGCTTGCTTCACAATTTCTTTTTTTTCAGGGTGTGCTTCCAGCCAAAACTCCCAAAATGCCGTATGCTTGTCCGACTCCCCCTTGACCCACTCGCCAAATGATTCGTCAGTTATAAAATCTTCTACCTCGAATTTACTATAATCTATCATAGAAAAAATAGTACTTATTACTGCTTTTATAAGGTATATCCAGACTTTGGCGGTCTATACTCATGAAAGTCAAAATTTATTATGCAAAAAAGAAGGTATTTCTCAGGCGGGGGAAATTTGGCGTGTTAACAAATTGTCAACACCTAGCCAAAATGAAATAGAGGGTTGTAAGAAAAAAGCGGTTTTTGAGCAAACGGAGGCCATTGTGGAGCAAATTGGCGACCGATTGACGATGAATATTCATTACCTCCGCGATTTGGTCATTGCTGAGGTCTTGGTAAAATTTCAAGAACAATACTTCTTGCTGCCGCTTGGGAAGATTTTTGAGGTGTAATTGCAGCTTGGCATTCATCTGCTGCGATGATTCAGCCGAAATGATAAACGATTCTTCGGGCTCCATAAACTCCAGTTCATCAAACTGGCCATCGGCTACCCGCAGGTGCTGTTTTTGAAGTTCTTTGAATAAACTATTCCGAATGATTTTGAGTAAGTACAATTTGGCATTTTCGTCGGGATTGATGTGGGCTCTTTTTTGCCACAACACCAACAGCGCATCTTGAATGACATCTTTTATAAGTTCACGGTCTTTGGTGAATTTACGTCCATAGTCAAACAATATCCGATAATAATGCGTCGAAATTTGTCCAAACGCATTTGTATCTCCCGATTTCAGGCGATCCCACAGCTCTCGCTCATCAAGATGTACTTGCGTCAATTTCATTCAAATAGCGAATCATGTTTTTTTGATTTAAGAGGTAACTAATGATGGTTTATTTTTCAAATAACATCCTGTACAACAACTATATACAGGATGTTATTTAAGCAATTTTATCCTTTAAACTTCACCCATTTGCTATTGCTTTTTCCCGAAGCGATGACCGTTTCGACAAATTGCATTCCACGGATACCGTCTTCGATGGTTGGGAAATCTAAATCAAATTCGTTTGGTTCTTCGCCATTCATACGCTTACGTACCGTACGGGCAAAATTGCGATAGACGTTGGCAAAAGCCTCCAAATACCCTTCTGGGTGACCAAACGGAATGCGTGAGTGGGCATTGGCTGAGTCTGACAATTGCCCCACCGATGGCTGATAAATCTGATAACCATCCGTGCTTTTGTGGTGTAAATATTGAGGTGTTTCTTGGTGCCAGTGCAAACTTCCCAACTCTCCGTAAATGCGAATATTCAGGCCGTTCCAATCGCCATTACAAATTTGGCTACAATGCAAAATTCCTCTTGCGCCGTTGTCAAAACGAAGCAAAACGTTGGCATCATCATCCAACACACGCCCTTCTACCACGCGGCTCACGTCGGCACACAGTTCCGTTATTTTCAAGCCTGTGATGTATTCGGCTAGGTTTTCTGCGTGGGTTCCGATGTCACCTACTGCCCCTGCAATCCCTGAGCGTTTTGGATCGGTACGCCATTCGGCTTGTTTCGACCCATCTTTTTCGACAGGAAACGACAACCAGCCTTGCGGGTATTCAACCACCACTTTACGAATCGCGCCGATGGCTCCGTTTTTGATACGTTGACGCGCTTCTTTCACCATCGGATAGCCCGTATAGTTATGGGTTAAGGCAAAAGTCAAGCCCGTTTTTTCAACAATTTCTTGCAATTTTCTAGCCTCACTCAACGAAAACGTCACGGGTTTATCACAAATCACGTGGAAACCGTTTTCGAGCGCCATTTTAGCTGGAGCAAAGTGCATGTGGTTAGGCGTCACAATCGACACCACGTCCATGCGGTCTTTACGACGTTTTTCTTTTTGAATCATTTCTTTGAAATCGCCATAACAACGCGACGGATCAAGCATAAGGTCTTCACCCGACGCTTTCGACTTTTCGGGCGTTGAGCTAAACGCACCGCATACTAGGTCAATCTCACCGTCGATAGCAGCCGCAATTCGGTGTACCCCTCCAATGAAAGCCCCACGGCCTCCACCAACCATGCCCATTCTAATTTTTCGAGCCATATTTTTAATTTTTAAATTTGGTGTTTTAGTTACAAGGTTAGTTTGATTCTATCATTTTCGCCATTCACGAGCGAAGTACTTTTACATTCACAAAGTAAAAAAAAGCCTTTTTCTCACGAAAATTGGGTAAAAAAAATCGTACGCCTACTTTAGTCCACTGGAAGTAATATGTTTCATACCCTTCAACCAAACCTTTCAAACAATGATTAACAAAGACAGATTGTTTTACGGTAGTTGCTTTGCGCTGATTACCACTGCGTTCTCGTTCAGTATCCGTGCAGGTATCCTAGACCAACTAGCCAAACAGTACGGCTTCTCAGGCGAGCAATTAGGAACTATCAACTCCATGTGGTTCTTAGGTTTCCCCATCTCCATGATTGTTGGAGGTTTAATTTACAACTCAGTAGGTGGCAAAAAAATCATGCAGTTTGCATTTTTGGCACACACTATCGGTATTTTATTAACAATCTTTTCGGGTGGAAACTACATGACCTTGTTGATTTCAACCCTTCTTATCGGTTTGGGCAACGGCTGTACAGAAGCCGCTTGTAACCCGATGATTGCCGACGCGTACGATGGTAATAAAATGAATGCCATGTTGAACAAATTCCACATGTGGTTTCCAGGTGGAATTGTGATTGGTTCGTTGATTTCTAAATTTATGACTGAAGCCAACACTGGTTGGGAAGCACAAATTTGGATTATTCTTCTTCCAGCTATTATTTATGCTTATCTTTTCTGGGGACAAGAGTTTCCAAAACCAAAAAACGAAGTGGCTGCATCGGTGGGCGAAAACATCAAAGCCATGCTTTCACCGTTGTTTATATTCATGTTTGCTTGTATGGCCTTGACAGCGATTTCAGAATTCGGCCCTCAGCAGTGGGTAGGCTTGATTTTGAGTAAGTCAGGTGCTGACCCAATGTTGCTTCTTGCGATTACGACAGGTACAATGGCCGTGGCTCGTTTCTTTGCAGGACCCGTAATTCACAAAATCAGCCAAACGGGGGTTCTTCTTGTTTCGGCCGTTTTGGCAACCATTGGTTTGTTCTTATTGAGCAAAGTAACGGGTGGAACTGCCTACGCTGCGGCTTTTGTATATGCCTGCGGTATCGCTTATTTTTGGCCAAACATGGTTGGATTTGTGGCTGAAAAAATCCCTGCGAGTGGCGCCCTTGGAATGTCGGTAATTGGTGGGGTTGGGATGTTCTCAAGCTCTATTTTCCAGCCAATTATTGGTAACTGGATTGATGGCGCTAAAACTGAGGCAGCCGCTCAAGGTTTCCAAGGCGATGCACTTGAATTGGCTGCTGGACAAGCGACACTGAGCACGATGGTAGCTTTCCCTGCCATTCTTATCGTTGCCTTTATCGGTTTGTACTTCTGGACAAAGAACCTTAAAAAAGCGTAATGATATTGTTGTCGGTTAATTCTTTGCCGACTGTTACAAATAAAGCCTCGCCGAATGATTCGGCGAGGCTTTATTTGTAGATTCTTTTTTCATATAAAATCTACTTGTCACTAAGTTTTTTATGTACAGATTTAACAAAATCCACAGTAGTACCTGTAATGTCTGCAATTTGCTCAAAAGGTAAATTTAACTTCTGGAGCAAATTAGTGACAAACTTCGTTAACTCTTTCTCCCTAGCATTTGCTTCTCCTTTATCAAGACCTCTCAAAAATAGAACGTCTCTTTCTTCTTTAATATATTCTGCGATACTATCCATAGCGTTTTTTAAATTTAATTCTAAATTACGAAGTTGAGCTAATACACGCAACTGATTGAAGTACCTATTTAACGAAAATTCTCCATTGCTAGTTTCTTTGACACGCACCAATATCTGTTTTAAAGCATTTTCAGGATTTTCACTCTGAAAATTTGCTAAAATAGCCAAAATAACTTCTTCAGGCTTATCCGATTTAAGAAAAATATGGTAGTCCAACGTCGAAAGTGAGACCAGCGGAAATTTAAACTTTAGCATTTCCCTATTAAGCTGGGTTACCATAGTTGGATGGTCAGCGCCAAGAAATATAACAAACTGCCTTATTGGCAACTTGTATTTTCTTTCAAGCATGATAAAATATTCTGCCATACGATAAACCATTTCAGGCTCATCTTTAACTTGAAACTCTATCTGAACTACAAAAGTATCCCCTTTAGCATCAGTTACCTTTTTGAGTACATCAGGCTTCCGCTCTTTGGTGTGCTGTATGTCGTCAGGTAATTCTTCTATAAAAACAGCTGTAATTTCAAGTACATTTTGCATGATACTTAAAATTACAGCTTCGATATTCTCTTTTAATATCTTATCGTATTGGGCGGATTGCCGCCCACTTGATTGGCGTTTTTTTTTATCTCCATGGGGTAAAGTTACAGAAAATACTTAGATAAATTCCATCCTTTTGCCATACTCCAAGTCCAGTCTGCCATTATTTACAATTCTGTTCCAGTGCTTCTTTCGCGGCAGGATAACCAAGTTTATCGGCTTGTTTGAGGTTAAGACAACCTGCTTCTTTTTGCTGCTCCATCAATTGGGCTACGCCCAACGCGTGGAAAGCCTTGCCAAACTTTGCATCACTTTTTACAGCGTTTTCAAACTGAATAACTGCTCCTTTAAAATCGCCTTTTTGAAATATAATATTTCCTTTGTTGTAATACGCCAAGGCATTTTTTGAATCCAGCCCAATTGCTTTATCAAAATCGTTGAGTGCTCCGTCCATTTGCCCCATTGCCGCCAAAAGTTGCCCCCGATTCACAAACAGCTCGGCATTTTTATCTTCCAATCGAATGGCTTCTGCGTAGTCTTTTAAAGCGCCTTCGGTATCGTTTTGAGCTACTTTTAGCATCGCACGGTTGTAGTAAGGACGATAATAATCAGGCTTCACTTTGAGGGCTTGCTCATAATCCAGCAATGCGTTTTGGAATTCTTTCAATTCGTAATAGACCACCCCACGCGCGTTGAGGGCTTCAAAATTGCCATTATCGCGTTCGATGGCTTTATTGAGGAAGGGCAATGCTTCGCTAAATTTGCCTTCTTTCATTAACTCTTTTCCTTTTTCTAGCATACCTTCTGACGAGAAACTACAGGCCTGAAAAAGAACGACAAGCACTCCTACTATTATGGTGATGAGGTATTTCATTGATTTTTGGTTGATTTTACGCCGCCAAAGATACAGGTGAAACACCGTGATACCAATTTCGGGTAAAATGTCATTGTTTTATATGCCAAAAATTCACTTCTTTACAGTACAGTTATTCACTGATAATCAACCGCATACAAACGCCTCTCACAACAATGAAAACACTATTTTTAGCCTTAATCGTCGGATTTATTGCTACTTCTTCAGCCCTTGCCCAGCTCTCCAATGATAATTCGCTGAATGTTCAAATCGACGGGAAAGAATTCAAAACAGCCCCGCGTCGAATACGAATGGGCAATGTTTGGTATATTACTGCCAACGCCACTAGTCCCGACAAATCGTTACGGTTTTGGTTTGCCACTTGGAGCAACAGCGATACCCCCGAGGTAGGGTTATATAAAATTGTGGATGAAGATTTTAACGGTGAAAAATATTGGCAGTCGCTCCTATCGGAAGGTAAATACAAAGGTGTCGCCTATGTAAAATACGTGGAAGAAACGCGTTCACCCCGTATGGAGTACCATGTCGGGAAGTCGAAACGAGAAAATGGCGGTGAGATTGAGGTAGTGAAAGCCGAAAATGGTTATTTGGAAGGCAAGTTTTCGTGTGTCCTTGATGGAACGCATTTTAAAGAAAAAACATCAGCAACAGCTTTGGGCGGTCTTGGAAGGCTGAAAAGCAAACTGGAAGATAAAGTTTTTACCAGTGCCACGGGCTATGACTCCGACATTGACCCAGAAGGAAGAGGCTACAAAAAAACGGATGATAAAGACGAAATCAAACTAACAACGGGAGTCTTCAAGCTAAAATTTGAGAAATAAGCGTCAAAAATGGGTAGTAAACACATAGTGCACCTAGAATTTTCACAATACATAGTGCTATTTCTATGTGTTTATTCTACTGTGCTCTATGTGTTTTAAATTGGCTGGCACTCACATTAAGCACCCCTGCTAAAGCAATAAAAGACCTGCAATCATCGCTCCTACAATCGGGCCTGCCACTGGAATCCACGAGTATTGCCAATCAGAATCGCCTTTACCTGCAATGGGCATAATGGCATGAATGATGCGAGGGCCTAAGTCGCGGGCAGGGTTAATGGCATAACCCGTCGTTCCTCCCAATGAAAGACCAATCGCCCACACTAAAATACCTACGGCAAAAGGGCCTAAGCCCGTAGTCACTGCCCCGATGCCTTTGATACCTACAAGAAGAACGATTGTTCCAAGGACTTCACTAAAGAAATTTGACCCCGTCGAACGAATGGCAGGCTCTGTACAAAAAGTAGCCCGCTTGGCTCCTTTGTCTTCGGTGCGTGCGTAATGCGGTAAATGAAACAACCACACGGTAATCGCACCCAACATGGCTCCTATCATCTGCGCCGTGATATAACTAACCACTTTACTGTATTCGTTTTTGGCAATGGCCATAGCCACCGTAACGGCAGGGTTTAAATGCGCATCGTACCCGCCAAAAGCTTGGGAGACAAACACGCCCATCGTCACGGCAAAAGCCCAACCTGCGGTAATGACAATCCAGCCGCCATTGTTGCCTTTGGTATCTTTGAGAACAACGTTGGCAACCACACCGTTGCCAAGAATAATAAGCACCATCGTGCCCAAAAGTTCACCTAAAAAAGGAGAAGGAGTCATCAGCGTTTTTAGTAGTTAGAAGGTTAAAGGATTGTTAGGATTAGTTTTTTCGCAATTAAGTACAAATTTATCTTATGGCAATGCAAAAGCCACGTATTTATCACCCGACTTGGTTTTCAACTTTCCTCCGCCACAGGCTATGACTACGTACTGTTTACCATTCACAACGTACGTACTTGGTGAGGCATAACCCGCCGCTGGTAGTTGGGTCTGCCAAAGTATTTTCCCTGTTTTTTTGTCAAAAGCCCGTAAGCGTTCGTCGCGGGTCGCGGCGATAAAAAGTAATCCGCTCCCTGTCACTAGCGGCCCGCCATAGTTGTCCGTTCCCGTAGGTGCAATTCCCTTGGCGGTTAGTTCGGGATATTCGCCCAACGGCACTTGCCAAAGTCGGTCGCCCGTATTCAAATCCGTAGCCGTCAATGTCCCCCACGGAGGAGCACTTATCGGATACCCGTTTCGGTCGTACCAACGGTTGTAACCCGTATGCTGATATGGAATGAGGCCTTTTTGTGAGCTAGCCACCTGAATATCTTGCTGTTTTTGGAACAAAAAATCGACAATTGCTTTGTTTTCTGCCGCTGAGAGATGCACAAACGACGGCATCATGGCACGGCCTTTGGTAATCAAATTTTTGACGGCATCTTCCGAAAGTCGTTTTGAAACGGTCAGCAAAGAAGGGTACGAGCCATCGTGGTTGCCTCGGCGGTCTTCACCGTGGCACGCCGAGCAATACTGGCGATACAACTGTTTTCCTGTCGTAGTTTTTGCGTTTGACTCTTGTTTACGAGATACGAGCGATGTATAAACAGGAATTTCTTTGGAAGGAATATACATCACTCCCTGCGGGTCGGTGGCAGCGCCGCCCCATTGCCCGCCGCCGTCGGTACCAGGAAAGAAAATGGTCATGTCTTTGCCAATTGGAATATATGCACTCCCCGTACGGGCTTTTCGGATCAAGGCCACCAACGAATCACGGTCAGCCACGAAAGAGTTTAGGTCTTTTTCGGTAAAACTTTGTCGGGCAAAATAGGTCGGTTTGAGCGGAATAGGCTGCGTTTTTGACGGAAATTCACCCGCCACGGCGTCAAACGTAAACGTTCGATTTTCGATAGGGAAGAGCGGTTTTCCACTCACTCGGTCAAACACAAAAATGTAACCTTGTTTGGTAATTTGCGCCACAGCGTCTATTTTTTTTCCGTTTTGGACAACTGTTACCAAATTGGGAGGAGCAGGCACGTCGCGGTCCCAAATATCGTGACGCACCAACTGGTAATGCCAAAGCCGTTTACCAGTGCGAACGTCCAAAGCCAGCAAACAATTGGCAAAAAGGTTATCGCCTTTGCGATTTCCGCCATAAAAATCGAACGCTGCCGAGCCTGTGGGTGCGTACAAAATCCCCCGCTGGCGGTCCAAGGCCATTCCCGCCCACGCATTCGCTCCTCCGATATGTTGTCGGGCTTTAGCTGGCCAAGATGTAGCGCCCATTTCACCCGCTTCAGGAATGGTGCGAAACGTCCAAATGCGTTTTCCTGTTCGCACGTCATAGGCCCGAATATCACCAAGCAAAGCCGATTCACTTTCCGACACCCGCGTGCCGACGATAATTTTATCCTCAAAAATGGCATTGGGCGTATTTGAAACCACGTAATCGTCGGCCGTAGGGCGTTCAATGCCCGTTTTTAAGTTGATTCGTCCGTTTTCTCCAAACGAAGAGCGAAGCTTTCCCGTTGCAGCATCCACGGCATATAGCCATTTTCCCGCCCCAAAAAAGATTGTTTTTTCAGTTCCTGCTGCCCAGTAACTTACCCCACGACTTGTTGTTCCTTCCGTCTCAGTCACGTTTGTTTTCCAAAATTCCCTCCCCGTCGTAGCATCCAAGGCAAACGCTTGGGTATTGGCCGAAACGCCGTACAAAACCCCATCAATCACAATGGGATTGCACTGCATTTGGGTACGGTGAAAAACCGTATCGGCCCCACCCGAGGCATACGTCCAAGCCACTTTAAGTTGACCGACGTTTTCGGCCGAAATCTGGCTCGCCTCCGAATAATGGCTTCGGGTCGCGTTTCCATTGTATTCGGGCCAATCCAACGACAAATCATTTGCTTCACGGAAAGCCACTAATGCCATAAGCCCTCCTGCTATACCAAGTAGAATGCGATGTTTCATACTTCCAAAAGCATTTTCGAGCGTTTTCTACCAAATCTTTGGCATGGATGGCGTATCTTTGCATTTTAGTAACCAAGCTATGCAATTAAATACCCTCACAGCTATCTCGCCCGTCGATGGACGTTACCGTCGTCAAGTTGAAAAACTCGCCCCTTATTTCTCGGAATTTGGGCTTATTCGCTACCGAATTCGCATCGAAGTCGAGTATTTTATCGCCCTTTGCGAACTTCCTCTTCCTCAATTGGAAGGTTTCGACAAAACCATTTACGCCGACTTACGTGCTTTGTATCTTGACTTTACGGAAGCTGATGCTTTGCGAATCAAAGAAATCGAGTCGGTTACCAACCACGACGTAAAAGCCGTAGAGTATTTCATCAAAGAAAAACTCAAAGACAAACAGCTTGATTCGTATTTGGAATTTATCCACTTTGGACTTACGTCGCAAGACGTTAACAATACCTCGATTCCGCTTTCGCTCAAAGAAGCCATTACGGACGAAATTTTGCCAACATTTGAAGAGGTTGTTGTCAAGCTGAAAGCTTTGGCCGAAGAATGGAAACACATTCCGATGTTGGCCCGTACGCACGGACAACCTGCCTCGCCTACGCGTTTGGGAAAAGAGTTTGGGGTGTTTATCGAACGTCTTGAGAAACAACTTGCGATGATTCAGGCCATCCCTTACGCTGCAAAATTTGGCGGGGCAACGGGCAACTTCAACGCGCACCATGTGGCTTATCCTGACATTGACTGGGTGGCATTTGGGAACAATTTTGTCAACGAAACACTGGGATTGTCGCGCAGCCAACTGACGACCCAAATCGAGCATTACGACATGCTTGCGGCGTTGATGGATACATTTAAGCGCTTAAATACCATTCTCATCGACCTCGACCGCGATGTTTGGACGTACGTTTCGATGGAGTATTTTAAGCAAAAAATCAAAGCAGGCGAAGTAGGCTCGTCGGCCATGCCACACAAGGTCAACCCCATTGATTTTGAAAATTCAGAAGGAAATTTAGGCATTGCCAACGCCGTTTTTGAGCATTTGTCAGCCAAACTTCCTATTTCTCGCCTCCAACGCGACCTAACCGACTCGACTGTCCTTCGTAACCTTGGCGTACCGCTTGGTCATACCATCATCGGTTTGAAGGCATTGTTGCGAGGTTTGGGCAAACTTGAATTAAACGAAACCGCTTTCTACGCCGACCTCGACAACAACTGGGCAGTAGTAGCCGAAGCAATTCAAACCATCTTACGTCGCGAGGCTTACCCGCAACCTTACGAGGCACTGAAAGCCCTTACGCGTAAAAACGAAAAAATCACCTCCAATACGATTGCTGAGTTTATTGATTGCCTCGAAGTATCGGAAGCAATTAAAGAAGAACTACGCGCGATTTCTCCCTTTAGTTACACGGGCGTGTAGCGTTTTTTGTGGTGCAGGTTGCTCACCGCTCGTGGTGCAGGTTGCTCACAACCTGCACTATACATCGACTAAAGCAGGTTGTGAGCAACCTGCACCACGATATAGGCAACCTGCACCACGCAAACCCTCCTTTTTATATTTTACAAATGGGAGGTTGCCCTTTCACTTCCAACGAAAAAACGTCGGGACGCGCATAGTGCCCGACCACGTCAAAATCCAATTTACTTTTAGCCAGCACCGAGAAATCCAACTCTGCCGTCAGCAGTCCTTCTACGTTCCAAAGTGGCCCCGCTAAAACTTCCCCCAAAGGCGAGATAATCACACTTCCACCTGCGCTCATGATGTCGGGTTCTTCGATTAAGTCTTCTTGGTAGCGTTCGGGGTAATCTGACTTTCGTACAAACTGGTTGGCCGCTAACACAAAGCAGCGTCCTTCCAACGCCACGTGTTGCATGGTAGCTTGCCACGATTCGCGGGCGTCAGCCGTAGGAGCCAAATAAATTTCGACCCCCTGCTGGTACATCGACATGCGCGCGAGAGGCATATAATTTTCCCAACAAATCAGCCCTCCAACTCGACCCACTTTGGTATCAAACGCCATGAGTGTACTTCCATCGCTTTCAGCCCAAATGTACCGCTCAAGCCCCGTAGGTTTTAATTTCCGATGTTTGCCCACCAGCACTCCCTCTTGATTAAAGTAGAACAAAGCACAATGCAACGACCCACCGACAGGTTCCCGTTCGGTCACGCCCAACGCCACATACATTCCTGCTTGACGAACAGCTTCGCCAATTTTTTGCACTTCTTCCGAGTCAGCTTCGATGCTATTTGCCCAATAGTCGAGCCAATGCGCGCGGCTTTTGTCCGTTCGACGACCAACGCGGGAATCAAAATCGAGCCCGCGCGGATAACAAGGAATAAAAGACTCAGGAAAAAGCAGCAGTTCACACTGCGCTTTGGCCGCCTTTTCTATCCACTCAATGACCCGTTCGACGGTTTTAGCCTTATCAAAAAGAAAAGGAGTTGCTTGCACAACCCCTACCTTTACTTGTTTAAAATTCATCGTGCTCAGCGATAGTGAATCTAATTATTTTCAATCACTTTTTCTACCACGTACGCTTGCGTTCCCAACCATTTGGCTTCTTGCCCAAGTTGAGAAATAACCACGTTCAGGTTACTTCTAAAGTCCGTCAAGCAGTATTTGTTGATGGCTTGTTCGATGGGGTTCGTAATAAACGCACCCGCCTTGGCCACAATCCCATCCACGATAATGATTTCTGGATTGAACAGATGAATGGCAATCGACAGCCCTTTTCCAAGCTCCATCCCAATCTCGTGAAGAATATCAATGGCGAAGGAGTCACCCTGCCAAGCTGCATCAATGATAATTTCGGCGTCGATTTTCTCAATATCCATTCCAGACAGGCGCGAAATGCGACCATCGTTCAATCCTTTTTTGATACGGCGCAACAAGGAAGCCGCCGAAGTGATGGTATCCAGGCAACCCACTTTTCCGCAGTGACAAAGTTCGCCGTTGGGTACTACTTGAATGTGTCCAAGCTCACCCGCAAAGCCCGAAGCTCCCTGAAAAACTTCCCCATTTAGAATCACGCCAAGTCCAACCCCCCAATCAATATAGATGGCAAGCACGTGGTCTTTACCTTGTGCCAACCCAAAGCGGTGTTCGCCAAGGGTAGTTGCTTTGGTATCGTTGATGACATACACAGGAAATTTAAAGTGCCTTTCGAGCAATGTGCCAAACGATTGCTCGCCTTGGTTAAGGCTGCGGTAGGTAAAGTTAAAACCCTTACGGGCATCCACCAACCCTGCCACCGAAATCCCCATCGCCATAAAATCATCGTGACGAATATTGGATTCATTGATTACATCTTCGGTAGCTTCAATCAGTGCGCCCAGAAACTTAGAAGAATCTTCCAACTTCATGTCGAGGTCTCTCCGAAATACCACTTCGTTTTTGAGATTCATCACCAGCACTTTGGTATCGTGGGTATTTACGTCCAATACCAAAACATAATACCGCTCAGTACTTAGGCTAAACAAAACGGGCTTACGGCCTTGTTTCGTCACACCAGTCCCCACGGGCACAATCCACTTTTCTTCCACCATTTCCTCCACGATGCTCGTCACGGAAGGAACGCTGCTGTGAATAACTCGGGCCAACTCTGCAATAGAAGATGTACCAGAACGATAAAGTTCGATTAATATACGTCGGCGGTGTAAGTTCTTTTTATAATCAACGACCGAGGTTTTAGGTAAAGTATCTAATTCTGACGATGTAGTAGGTTCAAACATGCTATATATAAGTAGAATAAAGGAGATGCTAAATTAGTTTATTTTGTGGATATAAATATAATATTAATTTTTTTTACTTAATGCCGACATTTAAAAATATTTTTTTATTAACATCCATTTGGATTAATAAAATTATTGTTAACATTGTAAAAAATTTCCTAATCTCAGATTCACACAACTTTAACCAACTTTAGTTTTTATTTTTTTTTAATTAAAGCCCGACTACTTATTTACACCAAAGACAGGTCAGCCCTACGTCCCTAAATCTCTTACTATGAGATTTTTACACTCGCAACCAATTTTTACCAAGAATCCCTTTCTTATTTATTTTTAATTTTTAACCTCCATTACCAAATGAAACACAAATTACTTGCACTGATTGTCTTACTGACAATGATAGGCGGCTCTGTTTTCGCGCAAACGATTACAGGGAAAGTAACATCCCAGACTGATGGGCAGCCACTACCAGGTGTGTCGATCATCGTAAAAGGAACAAGTGCTGGTACGACGACCGATGGCAACGGGAAGTTCAGTCTTCAAGCTTCGGCCAAAACGGCCCTTGTATTTTCGTATATTGGATTCAAATCCCAAGAAATCCTTGTTGGTAATCGCTCAAGTATTGACGTTGTCCTTCAAGAAGATGCGTCTCAGCTCCAAGAAGTAGTAGTAACTGCACTTGGGATTGGCAAAGAACAGCGTGGATTGGGTTATGCCACTGCAACCATTAAAAACGATGCCCTTGTTAAAGTAGCATCTCCTAACTTCGCAGCAGCGCTTTATGGGAAAGCACCAGGTGTAATGATCAACGCTACGCCAGGTGGAGCTACGAGTGGGGTAAGCATTAGCATTCGTGGTTTTAGCTCAATTACTGGTAACACACAGCCACTTATCATTTTGGATGGTATCCCTATCAGAAATGGTGAAGCTAGAAATACTGACTATTGGGGTGACCAACGTATTCGTGGAAATGGTCTATTGGACATCAACCCAGCTGACGTTGAGAATATTTCCGTACTTAAAGGTGCATCCGCAGCTGCCCTCTATGGGTCAGAAGCCGTAAACGGGGTTTTATTGATTACAACAAAAAGCGGAAAAGGCAAAAAAGGCTTAGGCGTTGATTTTAACGCGAGCTACAACGTTGACAAAATCGCATACCTTCCTCGTTACCAAAACGTAAGAGGTCCAGGTTATCCTTTAAACTACAACAACGGTGGTCAGGATGCTGCTGGTTTTATTTATTACGATACCAACGGAGATGGAACAAAAGAAACACGTGGTTTGCTTGGTGCTACAGTTAACTTCGGGCCAAAATTTGACGGCCAACCAGTTATGTCATGGGACGGAGTAATTAGACCTTATTCTCCTTCTAACAATAGCTACGGTGATTTATTCCAAAACACGTCTAGCTCAAATGTCAACCTTGCGGTTTCAAAAGTATCTGACAATTCAAATGTTCGTTTTTCATTTACGCGTCAAGACAATGGAATGATTAGCTATGGTGCTAAAAACAGTAAAAATATTGCGAACCTTAACGCCAGCTTTAACCCTCACAAGAAATTAAAAACGGATTTGATGGTTAATTTTGTTAACCAACACACGCACAACCGTCCTTTCAAAGTAGATCGTATGATCAACAACTTTACGGGGATGATGGACCGTTTTGAATCAGCAGATTGGTACAATGCCAAATATCAAACTAGCCTTGGCTATAAGTTTGTCAATGGGGCAGGTACACAAAGTTTAACGCCCAACGAGAATATCCGATACAATGGTTTCAAAGGGGATATTGCGGATTACGTTTGGAACGTACGTAAAAATTCATCGGACGAATACAGCAACCGTGTTATTGCCAGCATTACCCAAAACTGGGATATTGTTAGTGGCTTAAACCTAAGAGCACGTATAGCGACTGACCTTACATCAGAGCGTATCGAAAACAAAAACTATAGCACAGTACCACTTGCTTTTGGATACAGTGGTGGTTTTTCAATGAACAACAATTTGTACAGTAGTGTATATGGTGATTTGCTTTTGACCTATTCGAAAAAACTGAATGAAGACATGACCGTTTCGGTAATGGGAGGCTATACTGCCAAAAGTGAATTGAATACGATGTTAAGTCGCAGAACTGACGGCGGTTTAAGTACCGAAAACTTCTTTGACATATCGGCTTCTGTAAACACGGCACTTGGTGGCCAAGGTCGTGATCGTTATATCAGAGACGCAACGTTAGGAACATTAAACTTCGACTATAAGAACATTGTGTTTGTGGAAGGAACTTTGCGCAGAGACCGCACTTCTACCTTAGCTCCAAATAGAAATTCATTCCTATATCCATCTGTCAACGCAAGTTTTGTGTTCTCTGATGCGTTTAAATTGCCTTCATTTATTAGTTTCGGTAAACTTCGTGCGTCTTATGGTGTAGTAGGAAACTACCCAGGTAGCTATTTGGCTAACGTCGCCTACAATCAGGGCACACTTAATATTCAACAGACAGGGGGGGGCTCAGTATTATATACTAGTACAAGTACCAACCCCTATGGAAATGACTTGATTCGTCCAGAACAAAAGCATGAAATGGAATTTGGTGTTAATGCAAAATTCTTCAATAACCGTTTTGGCTTGGATATTTCGTATTATAATGCACAAATTGTAGACCAAATCTTAGCGTTATCTATCCCATCCACAACAGGAGCAAGAACTATTCTTGCTAACATTGGTACGCTTAGAAACAAGGGATTAGAAATCGGAATTAATGCAAACATCATCAGAGGAAAATCTGCTTCTGATTTGAACTGGGATGCGACATTGAACCTTGCCAAGAACGTCAACAAAGTAGAAAAACTTGCTAACAACACTACTGAACTCTTGCACGCTGATTATGATGGCAATGCTGCTCAATTAAAATCTGTTGTTGGACAACCTATGGGTGATATTTATGCACACGGAATCCTTCAGAAAGATGGTAAAAATGTTGTAGGCCCAAGTGGTCTGTATCAACTTGACCCCGCTTGGAAAAAAGTAGGTAATGCCATGCCTAAAATTGTGGGTGGTTTTATCAACAGCCTTAGCTACAAAAACTTCAACCTAGAAGCAGTCGTTGATTTCCGCATCGGAGGAAGTATCATGCCAACAGGTATCAACTGGATGACATCACGAGGATTAACCCAACAAAGCTTGGGAAGCATGGATGCCGAGCATGGTGGACTTAGCTACTATGTAAAAGACGGAAAAGGAATTGCAACAACTGCAAACCAAGGCCCTAACGGAGAGACTGTTTACCACGATGGGATGCTGATGGACGGCGTTCTTTCTAATGGAGAGAAAAACACAAACATCATTTCGCAAGCTGTTTACTACAACAGTACATACAACTGGGGAGGGCCTCAATATAGTAGCTCACGCTATGAGTTGTACGTAACTGAAAACACCTACGCAAAAATGAGAGAGCTTTCATTTGGCTATACGTTGCCTTCATCGATTGCCTCTAAAATTGGTGCTCAAAGCCTGACCTTGTCTGTATTCGGCCGTAACTTGTTCTTTTTCTACAGAACAATCAAAGACTTGGATGCGGAGCAAACAAACGCAGGTACCCGTTGGACGGACAATGTAAACAACGCGGGGAATAACCCAGCTTTCCGTACAACAGGTGTAATGTTAAGAGCCAGTTTCTAATTTTAAATGAACAAGATAATGAAAAAAATATCATCCATTTTGCTGTCAGGACTCCTTCTATTTGCGATGTCTTGCAAAGAGTCAGAATTCATTGAAGCTTACGCAGACCCGTCAAAACTTGCTGCAACAACCATTGAAAAACAATTCACAGGGTTGTTACAATCAAACAAAGATTACGTCCTTCCTGGGTATCGTTGGTACTTTGTTACGCTCCGCACTACTATCAACCACTACGTGCAAACAACGGGTTGGGTAAACGGTGAAGGCCAATACATCCCTGGTTCTTCTGGTGTTGAAGATGTATGGTTTAATTACTATAACACACTTGCGCAGTATCGTGAACTACAGCGAGTTTTTGCCCAGCGCCCTGCTGAAGAGCAAAAAGAGAAGAAAATTTTCATGCTCGCCGCAACAGTTTACATATACGACTATACCCAAAAGCTGATTGACTTACATGGTCCAATCCCTTTCACTGAAGCGGGTATGTTAAGTGCAAACAATGGTGATTATGCGAAATCACTTGCAAAATTTGATTCTCCGCAAGACCTTTATACTAAAATGCTGGACGATTTGAAAAGCATTGCGACCGAGCTAAATACAATTACTTTATCTGCTGGTTACCAAAAAGCTTTTACTGTTCAAGACTTTGTCAACTATGGAGATGTGAATGCTTGGAAACGTTACACAAACTCGCTCCGCCTTCGTATGCTCAACCGCGTATCTGACGTAGAAAGTTTGAAGGCACGTTCAAATTCAGAAATCGCAGAAATTTTGGGTAATCCGACTACGTATCCTATTGTAGAAACGAATGCACAGAACATTCAAATGAATGTGTTTGATCTAAATTCTCCTATCAATTCAAAAGGATTTAGAGATGCACTTGAGTCTGGTGCTTCTTGGTATATCAATTTCGCAGGTAAGAAAATGATTGACCACATGAAAACAAATGCAGATCCTCGTTTGCCGATTATTTTCCAACCAGGCGCCAATGCAAATGGAGAATATTTTGGAATTGATCCAACTGCAAATGCAACAGTACAAGCAACCCTAGCCAGCGATGGTATGGCTGCGCTTTACAATCGCGTTACTTTCAGTGGAAACAACTTCTTCCCTGGGGTTTTGGTCAATGCTGCTGAAGTGAATTTGATCAAAGCAGAGTACTACTTGAGAACCAGCAATGACGCCAAAGCCCAAACAGCTTACGAAACGGCCATTGACCAGTCGGTGAATTTCTACAACAAAATATTGTCATTGAGCAACAATATCATTGGTGAGAAAAACATTCCAGTAGCTGCAACAGCCACTCAAATTGCGGCCTACATTGCAAAAGATGGCGTAAACTGGACCAAAGCAGGTACGGCAGCTAACAAGTTGGCGCTCATTGCTGACCAAAAGTGGCTTCACTATAACATCACTCAGCCATTTGAAAACTGGTCTGATGTAAGAAGACTTGATTTGCCTAAATTTAGTTTTGTACCAGATAACTCCAACAATCAAACTTTGCCTCCATACCGTTGGACAATCCCTAGCAACGAAATTACGTACAATCCCAACTATGCGGCGGTTAAAGCGCAAGATAATCTTACCACCAAGATTTTCTGGGATGTAAAATAAGCACATCTGTCAATTAGATTTGCTGTAATTTTTCCTTATGGTATCTAAATTACAGTAAATCTAATGAGCAAAAGATAACCTAACTACCAAACTTTTTTGGGATGTTAAATAGTACTTTTAACCATGTATGCAGTATTCATACATTAAAAATACAACGTTAGAGTTGAACTTTGGTAAGTAGTTAGAATTCCGAGATAGGTTTTATCTCGGAATTTTTTTTATTTTTCGATTCAAATTTCTCCATTATGACTTCTAAAATTACGGGACTACTCATTGCACTCTTTTGGGCAACAAATGCTTTTTCTCAAGGAAAGCAACTTGCTTTAACGCATTGCCAAAGTTGTCATTTGTACCCTGAACCAGCGCTGTTGGACAAAAAAACGTGGGCGAATAGTGTACTTCCCAACATGGGACTTCGGTTGGGGATCAAAGACGCAGGTAACAATCCGTATGCAGACCTCGACCCTAAGGAGGAAGCCTTATTGCGGCAAGCTGGTACATACCCCGAAACGCCGCAATTGTCGCAAGAAGCGTGGAAACAGATTGTTGATTTCTACGTACAAACGGCCCCTGAATCGCCATTGCCACAACCCAAACACGCTCCTATCGTACCAACGTTAGCACAATTTGAAGCCCTCGAAGTAAAAGTGCACGACAAACCCATTCCCCAAACATCGCTGCTCAAGTTTAATCCTAAAAATGGCATTTTGTACGTGGGTGATGCCCAAAATGAATTGTACGAAGTCGATTCACTTCTTCAATTACGAATGGCTTGGAACGTCGATAGTCCACCGTCGGCCATTTCATTTCCAACCAATGCCCCTCCCCGCTTGCTCACAATTGGGTCATTTCGTCCTTCTGACCAAGCATTGGGCAAATTAATTGTTCTTGACACTGCCGTGGCCAACGCCACCCTTTATTTTGACGCCATTCAGCGGGGTGTTGACTTTGCTACGGCCGACCTCAACCAAGACGGCCAAGAAGATGTCGTGATTTGTCACTTTGGAAATAACACAGGAAAACTGGCGTGGTACGAGAGCATGTTGCCCGAAAAAGAACACATTTTACTCTCGCAACCTGGTGCTCGCAGGGTGGAAATCAGAGACATGAACAACGACAAAAAACCTGACATCGTGGTGTTGATGGCACAAGCCCGCGAAAGTATTCACATTTTTTATAACCTCGGCAAAGGCCAATTTAAAGAAAAAGTGGTACTTCAATTCCCCCCTGTGTATGGTGTAAGTTATTTTGAGTTCGTAGATTTTAACAAAGACGGCGCATTAGATATTTTATTGACCAACGGCGACAATTGGGATTATTCCGCCATTTCTAAAAACTACCACGGCATTCGTCTTTTTCTGAACGATGGAAAGGACAATTTTAAAGAAGCGTGGTTTTATCCGCTCTACGGCACCAGCAAAGCTGTGGCGCGAGATTTTGACAACGACGGTGACCTCGACATCGCTGCCATCTCTTTTTACGATGACCTCGACCGACCCGAACAAGGTTTTTTGTATTTTTCCAACAAGGGTAACTTTCAATTTGACGTCTCAAGCACACAAGCTGCCGCTGCAGGAAAGTGGCTTACTTTAGAAGCCGCCGACATCGACCGCGACGGCGATACCGACCTTGTACTTGGCTCGTATTTTCACAACGTTGGCGAACTAACCAAGCTGATGTTTAAGGGAATTTTGTCCATCCCTCAGCTTCTTGTTTTAAAAAATCAACACATAAAATAAGCAAAGTTAATTGTTATCCGTTAATCGTTAACTGTGCTTAATCATTTAAAAGGGGCTGGATATTGGCCAAAGCCTTACCCAACCCCAATTACTTATTACCGACAGGTGTTCACTATTTACGACTCGCTTGGCAAACTCCTTTGAAGTACCCCACCGATTCGGCGATACCCGCCAACGGGTCTTTCATGTCTTTTTCGTATTCTAAACTACAACTTCCGCTGTACTTGATTTTGCGAAGCATGGCCACAAACGCAGGCACGTCGATGATACCGCGTCCAAGTTCGCAGGTTTTTCCTTCTTTAGAAGCCGCCGTTACGTTTTTGAGGTGAATGTCAAAAATACGGTCGGCGTATTTTTTGAGGTCAGCAATTGGATCATCACCAAAACGCGCATCATGGCCCATGTCAAAACACAATCCCATACGCGGGTCGAGGTTTTTAACGGCATTGATAACCGACGACGCATTAGGCCACAATTTAATGTCGGGACCGTGAATATGAATCGCGTAACGCATGTCATATTCCTTCACTTTTTTGTCGATATACGGCAACAACTCTTCGTTTGGTACACCCACAATCAGCTTTACTCCTACCCGCTTGGCATATTCAAAACCATTGTCGATTTCTTGAGTCGTTTTCATGTAAATCGGCCCCACGGCATAGCCCGTTACGTTAGAGGCTTTGAGGGTGGCATGAAACGCCGCGATTTGTTCGTCGGTGCTATTAAAAGGCAAGTGAAAATCTTTGATACAGAGGTAGTGAACGTCCACCTTACGCATCATTTCGAGGGCTTGATCTAGTTTAAAATGCACAAAACTATAGCCTGCGATTCCTAGCTTGAACAAATCTTCTTGGGCTTTGGGCGTGCTCGCATTTTCGTGCGCCATGGCGGGTGCAACTGCCCCAATCGCCAAAGCGCTACTTGCTTGTTTAAGAAACTTTCTACGGTTATTCATCTTTTTCTCTTGTACTTTTTTTCTTTAAGAAAGGCAAAAAAAGGAAACAGATACTGTTTTGAGCTACAATTCTCTTTTTTTCAAAGACTTCACTGCATGATCTACTGCACGGGCCGTAAGCGCCATGTAGGTAATGGATGGATTGACACAAGACGCCGACGCCATCGCTGCACCGTCGGTGACGAATACATTTTTACTGTCATGCACTTGATTGAAAGAATTCAAGACCGAAGTTTTTGGGTCGCGCCCCATCCTAGCCGTTCCCATGTCGTGAATGCCCAGTCCAAGGTGCGTTGGGCGGTCGTAAGGAGTCACGTTCTTGAACCCTGCTGTTTCCAACATTTCTACCGCCGAAGCTACGATGTCCTTGCGAATCGCACGGTCATTGTCACTAAAGGCTGCATCAAACACAATCAATGGCACACCCCATTTATCTTTTTTGTCGGGGTCGAGGTACATTCTATTGCTGGGGTCGGGCAAAACTTCCCCAAAACCACCAATGCTGATGGCCCATGCCCCTGGCTTGGTCAAGTTTTCTTTAAAATCACCGCCAAAACCATCGGCGGCCACGCCACGGTTCCAGCCTTCGCGGCTCGCTCCGCCTTGATAGCCAAAGCCCCTGAGATACGCCGTTTGTTTATCGTTCCCCCAGTTTCGGAAACGAGGAATGTAAAGCGCGTTGGGTCGCTGTCCATATACATAATCGTCTTCAAAACCTTCGATACTCGCCGTAGCTCCTGCGCCAAGTTGGTGATCCATGAGATTACGCCCTACTTGGTCGCTATCGTTTCCGAATCCGTTGGGGAAACGCCTCGATTTAGAGTTAAGCATCAACGCAGCGGTATTGATAGAACCTGCGTTTAAGAAGATAATTTTTGAGAAATAATCGGTAACAAGATTGTTATGCTGATTGATAACCCGAACGCCAACGGCCTTATTTTTTTGGTCATCGTAGATAATTTCGGCCACAATCGAATCGTGTAACATCGTTAGGCGTTTGGTACGCATGGCAGCGGGAATCGCGCCCGACAGCGAACTATAATATCCACCATAAGGACATCCACGGGCGCATTTATTACGGTACTGGCACGATGCTCTACCAAGCTCGGTATGAATGGCTTGGGGTTGCGTAAGGTTGGCCACCCGCCCTACCGTTACGGGGCGATTAAACTTGTCGAACATCACTTTTTTGAAATAAGCCTCAGGCGCAAACAGCGGCATGGGCGGCAAAAAATGCCCGTCGGGCAGTACGTCCAAGCCTTCTTTTTGGCCACTTACGCCCACAAATTTTTCCACGTGTGTGTACCAAGGCTCCAAATCTTCGTACCGAATCGGCCAGTCGATACCGATGCCTTCTTTGGCATTAGCTTCAAAATCTTGTTTGTTCCAGCGGTACGACTGACGCCCCCAGTGCATGGATTTCCCACCCGTATGGTACGCGCGAATCCAGTCAAAAGGACGTTTTTCAACGTACGGATTTTCTTTATCGTTGGTCAAATGGTTTACCACTTCTTCGCTGCCGAGCCCCCAAAAACGGCTATTAGCCCAGCGTTCTTCGGCCGATACGAGCGTGGTTTTTCCACGGTGTTCAATTTCCCACGGCTGTTTCATGGCCGTGTCGTAATCTTGGACGTGCTTGATTTCTTTTCCACGCTCAATCATCAACACCTTCATGCCTTTTTCGGTCAGTTCTTTCGCTGCAAAACCGCCCGTCATCCCCGACCCAACGACAATGGCGTCAAAGGTATTTTCTTTCGTTGCTTTTATATTTAAGTACATGATTTTCAAAATATTATGTGAGTGATGAGAGTTAAGAGATGAGTGATGAGAGTTGAGTATGTAAGAATGTCTTATAACTCATCACTCCTCTCTTATAACTCCTCACTAAATTTACACTTAATACGCGTATGATTTTTGGTTGGGTTTGAGCTTGATATTTTCCAATTTCCCAGGAATTTGTACGTACTCAAACGAAGCCTTGATGCCCGCTTCGGAGGTAAAATACCCCAACAGCGTCAGTTCTTTCATCAATCGCCAAAAAGGAACCGTTTTTGATGGAGTCTTCATTTGTTCTTTGGTTTGCTGCTCCATCATTTTGAGCGCACCGCGCCGTTCGGCCTCATTCAGTTCCAAAAATTTCAGTTGTTCCAACGAAGTTACCCCCTCCATAAAACGCTGGTGGTCAGGCTGCAAATAACAATCCTTGAGCATCATCTCGACAAAAGTAGGCACGCCCACGTCTTTGGCGCCTGCGGTATTGGTGCGTGGGATAATCATTTCGGCTACTTCTGCGATAATCTTTTGCTGCGTAGCCGTTAAGCTAAACGCCGCAGCGTTTGTGGTAGGAGTTGTGGCCTGCTCCCAATGGTTCATGGCCATGAGGGTTGGCGCCGATAGCGTTCCTCCAAACATCAAGGCAACACTTTTAATGACCTCTCTTCTGTTCATTTTTCCTGAGTTGATTGGTAAATTGGGTTAATTACTTTAAAAGAATTTTAAGGCTGTTTTTTAACCGTTAGCGTACAATTATCACCCTCTCGAAAGTTTTGAACTTTTATTTAGCACCTTCCCGAAAGTTTGGAACTTTCGGGAAGGTGACACTTTTTCAAATGAAAAATATGATACAACACCTATATCAAGACCTACTAAACTGGAAAAATTCGTCCACAAGAAAGCCGCTCATTTTGCAAGGAGCACGGCAAGTGGGAAAAACATGGCTGATGAAAGAGTTTGGGAAAAGAAAATTTGAACAAGTTATTTTAACAAAATTCGGCCAAAAACTGCCTCAGTGATAAATGGTTAATGCCTTCCTAATACTAAATTAACTTGGCATGTTCTATCTCAAAAAATCTTCAAAATTACCAGGACTAATCAACTGTTTTTCAACTGGTTGATATGCTTCTACAAAAGAATTGGGGATCTTATTTTTGGCTTTGGGATTCCATTTGAATTCGTACGCATACATCTGTCCGCCTCGTTCTTCAATATAATCAATTTCTTGCTGAGCGTGGGTTCGCCAGAAATAAGCTTTTGTCGTACTGTTGTTGTAGTGATTTGCTTTCAAACGCTCGCTTATCAAGAAATTTTCCCATAAAGCTCCTGTATCATTTCTTAATGCCAACGGATTAAAATTCCCAATGAGGGCTTGTTTTACCCACTTGGCGCGGCCCTAAAACAATCAATACTTTACCCTCATTCCAATGACCTTCCAAGTGCGCCTTGAGCTTTCTTTGCTATCATTTTATATAAATCTACAGATTATAATCTACAAATTCATATAAATTTATTGATTATAGTATATCTCTCCTTTTTTCTTGATGATTGATTTTTCACATCTACAAACAGAAAAGGGGGTAGCTAAGTTGTTTGTTTTTATATATATTTGTATATCAATAATTATATACTTCAAAATGAAAACAACCATTGACTTACCCGACGAATTGATTGCTGAGGCGATGCTTGCGACGGGCTCCAAATCCAAGATTGAAGCCATCAAAAAAGCCTTACATGAAGTTATTTTACGAGAAAAGCGCCTAAAACTACTTAGTTTCAAGGGCAAAGTTGATTTAGATATTGATTTGAATAGCTTACGCGATAGAACCTCCAAACCATGATTTTGATAGATACATCCGTTTGGGTGGGGTATTTTCGCAAGGGCGAAAATGCGGAGTTATTGGAAAAATTAATCAATTTGGATTTGGTTTGCACCAACGAAATCATACTTTCTGAACTCACCCCCGCCTTACAACATACACGCCAGACGGAGGTCATCGAAAGTTTGAATGCGCTGCCTTGTGTACCTTATTCTATTTTTTGGGAAGGAATTAGAGCGCTACAAGTTTTGAATCTTAAAAATGGCATTAATAAAGTGGGCTTACCAGACCTTATGATAGCCCAGCATTGCCTCGACCAAAACCTTGAGCTATGGAGTTTGGATAAGCACTTTCGATTAATGGCACAGCAGACAACCTTAAAATTGACTAACTTTTAACTAAGTATGGAATAGAACTGCTAAACGATTACTTTTTATCCGAAAAACCCCATACCAACAGCCTACCTTCAGTGGCGTATTGTCCAGAAGAGTTGCATCTTTCTGCCAACTATTTTGGGGATTTAATCAAGAAAGAAACGGGACAATCGGCCAAAGATTACCTCTTGAACAAAACCATTGAAATAACCAAAATAGTTGAAAGCGACAAAACTGTCAATGAAATCGCCTACAACCTGGGCTTCAACTATCCACAAAACTTCACACGATTTTTTTTTAATCGCAACGGCGACCCGTCAGAAGGTTGAGCGTAGTCCTATGGACTTTCGGGGGGAATTGCAAAATCCTACTTTCTATCCCTAAAATCAGGCTTATATCCCAGAAATTTTGCAGGCATTAATGAGGCAAGTAGGTTTGCTGCACAACAACCAAGCAGGAAGCCGAAAATGCTTATTTAGAGTAGGCAAAATTTACTAAGAACCCTCAAAAATGAAAACTTTAAAAACCCTTGTAACAATTCTGTTCATTGGTCTTACATTAACATCCTATGCCCAAGAGAGAGGACATTCTTTTAGTCCTAATTATAAAGGCTATTATTATTTGCGAACAGCATTCACGGGCGATGCACTATCTCTTGAAAGCAATGGTTCAGCGAGTAATGTTATGAGTGGCGCATCGTTCATGTCTTCGCAAAAAGGTGCGACTGGAACCATGTGGAAATTAGTTCCGGATGCTAAAAACAAAGGGTGGTATCGCTTACAATCGAAAGATCAGGGCGATGGTAAATGTTTAGAAGCTAATACTGCTGGGGGGGAGAAAGACGGTCGGTCTTTTATGGATAACGTTCAAGATGTAACAGGCCAGCTATGGCGATTGGATTTAGTAAGTGCCACTAACGGCGACCACCTCTATAGATTGCGTACGATGCTGCATGGCAACAACTTTTCTTTAGAAGGAAATAAGCCTGATAATAAATCCGTATATTCTGGCAACGCATTTATGGATAAAACTCAAAATGTTTCGGGCCAAATGTGGAGATTAGTGCCAGTACAATAAAGCCTTACTTATCCCAAAACTGCCTATCGGCTAGTATTAAATTGAAAATTTCAACCTTTTATCAACCAATCAAATTTTCCGACAAAGTCACACATTTTAGTATGAACAAATCATCCATTATTTCAGGCGTTTTATCAGTACTTGTAGTATGCGGTAGTTTATTATTTACCAGTTGTGAAGGCCCAGAAGGGGCTGTTGGTCCCGCAGGCCCAGCAGGACCCGCAGGACCGACTGGTGCCAGCGGCCCCGCTGGCCCTGCCGGGCAAACTGGCAATGCCAACGTGATTCAAATCTCATACGCAGCCAAAACTTGGACGGCTGCAAAAGGCTCAGTTCAACAATTTATTTTCCCTTCCAATGTCACGACGGCAATAATGAATAGTAGTGCTGTATTGGTCTATATGACCGATGCCACACCAAATAACGCAACCTCTTATGGTTGGTATGCTATCCCTGGTATTGTTCCATCAAATGGCGTTGAACATGAATTCTACACACAAACTAGTTTTGCTGGCAACACCACAGGAATAAATATTTATAGAAAAGTAGCTTCGACTTCAACCCTAGCAGCTTCAACTCGTATAGTGATTATCCCCGCCAACGACATCCGCAATGGCCGTAAGGCATCGGTAGATTTTGCTGATTATAATGCTGTGAAGGAGTTTTATGATCTGAAAGATTAGTAAATAGACCTCTGTAAACCACTAAAATGAATACAATTTTGTGTTAAGTTTACAGAAAGATTTATTAATGCAAATAAAATCAACTTCCCGAAAGCGTTAGCCCTTTCGGGAAGTTCTTTCGCAATTATGCCGAGCCAACTCATTAAAATATTACTTTTACTAATCACGGCTCTGGCTACCTCTGGCTTCGCTCAACCGCTTAGTCTGCCTACAAAAGAGGTAGATAGGTTGAAACAAAATTTGACTGAGGTTATTGACGACACCAATCGGGTGATTAGCTTGTGGCAGTTGGCCAGATATCATACCATGACAGACCCCCGCCAAGCGGTTGTGTATGCCACGGAGTCTATTCGCCTCGCCCGAAAACTTAATTATACTTATGGCGAATTAGTGTCTTTGCAGGCGTTGAGCTTTGTCTCAACCATCACGGGTGACTGGCAAAACGGTATGCAGACGGCGTATGAAGGCTTGCAGGTAAGTCAAGCAAAATACCCCAAACTGGAAATCGTTTTTTATAATTTAATAGCCCTCGTTTACGAAAAACAACAAGATAGCCAACACCGATTAGAATGGTTATTAAAAGCCAAAAACCACCCCGAAATAGAATCGCTTCCCAATAACGGAAAATGGCTGATTTATCATAATCTTGGCGAGGTTTACGAAAACCTAAATGAATTTGACTCTGCCATGTATTATGGCAAACTAATAGATACGAGTTGTCGAAAATTGAACATCCCTATAGAGGTATCGTATGCCAATGCCGTGATGGGAAGGGTAGAAAAAAAACGCAAAAACTACCCACAGGCATTGCATTACCTAAGAACTGCGATTGGTTTCTCAAACAAATTTGGCAATCCTTTTTTAGAGTCCGAACAGTCGGTTGATTTAGCGGGGGTTTTTCAGGCAATGAACCAACCTGACTCCGCTATTTTTTATGCAGAAAAAGCCTTAGCAGGCGGCCGACAATTCAAAAACTTAGTGCTTACTATAAACGCAGCCAAACTTTTAGCTCAAATCTACGAACAAAAGAATCCAGCCAAGGCTATCAATTATCTAAAAATTGTAAATGCCTCTAACGATAGCCTTTATACTACTTCTAGAATTTTTCAAACGCAAAATATTGTAAATACTATCAAACAGCGTGAACGAGAATTAGTAGAAGCTAAAAAAGAATACGACTATTCTATCAGGCAAAATACACTCATTGGATTTCTTACGTTTTTTGGGGTTCTGACCCTCATTTTGATTCGGAACAACCGTCAAAAACAGAAAAGTAATGCGATTTTGAAAGATAAAAATCGAGAAATTAGTCTTCAAAAAGACGAAATCGAAAAAACAATGGAGCAAAAACAGGTGCTCCTTTCTGAACTGCAACACCGAGTAAAAAACAATTTGCAGTATGTGATCAGTATCTTAGAAATCCAGAAAGAATCGGCGAGCCATAGCAACATTGACGACTTGATAAGAAGCAACCAGAATCGCATTCATTCGATTGCTTTGCTCCATAAAAAATTGAATGTTTCGGAAAGTGTCAATGACGTGGACTTGAAACGATACGTAACCGACCTATCCGAACTCGTCAAGGATTCGTATGACATCAAAGGAAACAATGTGAGCCTGTTTGTCACTTGTGACATCGAGACGTTGTCTATCACAAAAGCCTTGCCGTTGGGCTTAATCATCGTCGAGTTGGTCAGCAATAGCATGAAACACGCCTTCAAAAATCAACCAAACGGCATCATTAATATCGAAATTGCCCAGGATAAAAACTCAAAAAAGAATTGCCTGCACTATATTGACAATGGTATTGGCTTTGATTTTAAGAATATACAAACCAAAGGGCTTGGGGTAGAAATCACAAAAGGGCTGATTGACCAACTCAATGGCACCGTGGAAACACAACTCAAAAAAGGGTTTGAACTGAAAATGTGTTTTTAAGTAGTAGAGCAACCATTTTGAGGTATTTGCTTTAACACAATTCATTGACTCTGAACGGATAACAATTTTTACACTAAAAAACGTAAAATCGGTATAAATCAGTCAAATCAGCGTCATCTGTGTTCCATTTTTTAGTTTATAACTCGAATTACTTCAAGAAAATGAATTCAAAAACCATACTAATCGTAGAAGACGATTTTCTGAATAGAAGGCTCACCAAAAAGGTTCTTCAAGAAAATGGGTATCAGACTTTGGAAGCAAAAAATGCCAATGAAGCCTTGGCTATTCTCAACAAGGAATTGGTTGACCTCGCTATTCTTGACATCAATCTTGGCGATGGCGAAATGGATGGTATCAGCTTAGGGAATCTCATTCAAAACAAACAAAAAGTACCATTTATCTATCTGACTGCCTACGAAAATGCCAAAGTCATCAGCGAAGCTGTTGCCACCTCGCCCTACTCTTACCTCACCAAACCATTCAAAAACAGCGACTTGATAGCATCCATTGAATTGGCAATCATAAAATCTTCAAAGGAAGACAAACCCAAACCTACCATTTTGGTAAAAGATGGCGAATACAAAGTCGAATTACCCATTGAAGACATCAATTTTATCAATTCAGAAGGAAATTATTTACTCTTTTATACCAATGAAAAAACGTATAAATCGCGCGCTACTATTTCGCAAATTTTAGAATTATTACCCTCCTCAAAATTTATTCAAATCCACAGGGCATTTATAGTCAACAAGGATAAAATTGAGAAGTACAATGCTAAAAATGTAGTAATAAAAAACACAACAATACCGCTTTCTAAGAAAGACCTTTTTGAGAAATAGAGTTTACATTTAAGCCCCATATTTTTCTCTATTTTTGGTATATTGTTCCAACAATTTATATATTTCCCGAAGGGTTGATCAATTCTGCTACTTCTTCGAGTGTAACACCTTACATTTAAGACTTCAAGTCCTTGGTTTCCTAATTTTCAAGTTTGCATAGCCTTTAATTCCTATTTATATTAGCAACAAATTTACAATTAATGCCTTGTTTGAAAAGTAATATGATATTTTTTATCCCGCAGATAAACGCAGATTAAAATTCAACGCGGATTGGCGCAGATAAGCTCATTAGCCGAATTAATCACCCAAAATCTGCGGTTATCTGCGGTTTTAGAATCAGCGTAAATCTGCGGGTAAATTATAAAGAAACTTAATAAACAACGTATTCAGTAGTAAAAACACAACAATACCACTTTCTAAGAAAGACCTTTTTGAGAAATAGAGTTTACATCACGATCCCGTCCTTTTCTCCATCGATTATGCAAAAGAAATCGTCCTACTATTTGTTTTTTGTGCTGTTGCTGATTGCTACGAACACACTTGCCCAAAATAAAATATCCAGTTTGGTCTTTTGGGAAAACCTTAAAAAGCACTGTGGAAAATCGTACGAAGGTGAAATTACAGAAGGTGCTGACAATGAAACTTTTAAAGGAAAAACTTTAAAAATGCAAGTTCTGGCTTGCGAAAACGATGTCATCAAAGTTCCATTTTATGTAGGTGAAGACAAATCACGGACTTGGGTTTTCACTTTAATTGGAGATAAAATTCTGCTCAAACACGACCATCGGCATCAAGATGGCACCCCTGACAAAGTAACTATGTATGGTGGCAAAAGTCCGAATGTGGGTCAGACAGACATCCAGATGTTTCCAGCCGACGAAGAAACAGCACAATTGCTTCCAGCCGCTGCCACAAATGTTTGGTGGGTTGGGTTAAAAGATGATACCTTTACCTATAACTTACGGCGCATCGGTTCAGACAGATATATCTCCATAAAATTCAATCTTGCCAAACCTATTGTTTTAGATTGGCAGCCCTGGGGTTGGCAAGGGAAATGATTTTCTTAAACTCCTTCGCCTATTTCTAGTTAATATACTAAATTAAGCCGTTATGTGTCGTTTGGGCGACATTTGGTAACATGCCAAACTGCTTACTTTGCGTAATTCATTAACTCGAAAATAACTACATGCCCTATATCAATGCCATCGGTACGGCTGTGCCTGCTTACAAGCACCAACAAACCGACATTTTGAGGTTTATGCTATCGGCCGAAACCTATTTGGAAGACGAAGCCCGTCGATTGTCATTGATGTATCATCGAAGCGGCATTTCTTTTCGTCATTCGGTATTGCCCGACTACAGCAGTTCCAAAGACGGCTATCAATTCTACCCAAAAACCCCTGATTTAGAGCCATTTCCTAGCGTTTCGCAACGCATGAGTTTCTTTGAGACGCACGCCCTAACCCTAGCGCAAGCAGCCATTGAAGACCTTCATTTTACCAAACCTCTGACCACATTTACACACCTTATTACGGTAAGTTGTACGGGTTTGATGGCGCCTGGGCTAGACATTCAGCTGATGGAATCGTTGGATTTATCTCCAACAATTGTCCGAAATTCGGTCAATTTTATGGGCTGTTACGCAGCCATTCACGCGCTGAAATTGGCCGATGCTTTTTGCCGAGCCGATGCCAACGCGCAGGTTTTGGTTGTTTGTACGGAGCTATGTACCTTACATTTTCAAAAAGGGAAATCAATGGATACGCAAACTTCCAACTTACTTTTTTCCGACGGAGCCGCCGCTTGTATCGTCAGCAATCATCCCCACGGAAAACGCATCGAAGGGTTTTATTCGGAAGTGGTGCTGGAGGGAAAAAACGACATGTCGTGGAAAATATCTGAGCACGGTTTTTTGATGAAATTGAGCAACGAGGTACCAAAATTACTGGAGGCTTCGATTCGGAAAATGATTCTCAACGCCCTATCCAGCAATAACTTAACGCTTAACCAAATCACCAACTGGGCCATTCACCCTGGCGGAAAAAGCATTTTGGAGGCTATCCAACGGGCCATGAAGTTGGAAAGTACAGCGAGCGACACTTCATTTGAAGTGTTGAGAAACTACGGAAATATGTCGTCGGTGACGATACTTTTTGTGTTAAAAAAGCTATTTTCAACCAACAATGACGGAAATACATTTGCGGTTGCCTTTGGGCCTGGTATCACCATGGAAAGCATGATGTTGGCATGATAGATTTCAAAAAACGCTCCTACACGCCCGAACTTTTGGATGCTAACGACATCCCTTCGGCCGATTTGTTTCAAAACCTGAAAGAACTCAAAATCATTAATACGCTGCTGGGTGGGCATCGGGTGGTGTTGAACGGTATCTCAAAATTTGCCAAAAAAGCCCCCTCACTCTACGTGGTTGAAATCGGGTCAGGAGGCGGCGATAACCTCGGGGCGATTCGCTCAAAATACCCCGACTTTTTCCTAGAAGGTGTTGATTTGAAACGCGATTGTACCGATTACGCCCGTAGCCACAACCCATCTGTTCGCTTTCAAACGGCTGATTATCAAAAGGCTATCTTTCATAAAACGCCAAACCTTCTTTTTAATTCGCTCTTTTGTCATCACTTTACCGACGAACAGTTGGTGGACATGCTGCAATGGATGCACAAAAATTCGACCCAAGGTTTTTTTATCGCCGATTTGCACCGTCATACGTTGGCATACTATTCCATTAAGGTCCTGACTCAGCTTTTTTCCCGTTCTTATTTGGTCAAAAATGACGCACCGCTTTCGGTCAGGCGTGGTTTTACGCGCTCAGAATGGGAAACGTTACTTGCCAAAGCAGGTATTACGCATTACACTATACGTTGGCAGTGGGCGTTTCGGTTTTTAATCGTGGTACAACATGCGCAAAAATAAACTTGGCATCGTGGGAGGTGGGCTCGCGGGCCTAAGTTTGGCCATTCAAGCAGCTCGAAAAGGGTTTGAAGTTACGTTATTTGAAAAAAACACCTACCCTTTCCACCGCGTGTGCGGCGAATACATCAGCCTCGAATCGTACGATTTCATCGAACGCTTGGGCGTTCCGCTTTCCGAATGGAATCTGCCGTTCATCAAACAGCTAGAAGTCACTTCGCCCAAAGGTACTAGAATCAATGAAACATTACCGTTGGGAGGGTTTGGGTTGAGCCGCTACCAACTCGACTACGAATTGGCACGCATTGCCCGCTCGGTGGGGGTAGAAGTACTAGAAAAACATACCGTTAGTAAGATTGACTACTTGACAGCTACCGATTCGTTTGTTATTGTAGCCAACCAGCAAACGTGGGAAGTGGATTGCTGCGTGGGGAGTTTTGGTAAAAAATCGAACCTCGACGTGGCTTGGAAACGGCCTTTTGTGCAAAGCCAAGAAACACGGCTCAACAACTACATTGGGGTTAAATACCACATTCAGACCGACTTCCCCAAAGACAAAATCGCCCTGCATAATTTTGTGGACGGCTACTGCGGCATTTCGGCCATTGAGGACGACAACTACTGCCTGTGCTACCTTACAACCGCCCAAAACCTCAAAAAATCGGGTAATAAACTGGAACAAATGCACGAGCAAGTGCTCTTTCGGAATCCTTATTTGAAATCAATTTTTGCCAATGCTGACTTTTTATTTTCCGAACCCGTCACCATTTCTCAAATTAGTTTTGAGTCCAAAAGCTTGGTCGAAAACCACGTGCTGCTGCTCGGCGATGCGGCAGGGATGATTACGCCCCTCTGCGGCAATGGCATGAGCATGGCGTTGCACGCGTCTAAAATTGCGTTTGAGTGGATTGGCAAATATACCAATGGAACAATTTCTCGAAACGAGTTAGAAACTCAATTTGTGCGCGATTGGAACCAGCATTTTAGGCGGCGTTTGTGGGTAGGGCGACAAATTCAAGCCCAGTTTGGCAGCGAATTTCAAACGGAATTGTTGCTGCGGACGCTTCGGCCTTTTCCTTTTATCATCAAAAATTTAATCCGTCTGACCCACGGGCAACCTTTCTAAACCTTTACTCCATGACGCCCAAAGCCATTCTTCTACATCTTCGTTTGCCATTTTCGTTGTTTTTGATGCCCGTCTATTGGTTTTCTCTCAGCCAATCGCCGCATTTCGACGTCACGAAAGCTTGTTGGGTATTTGTGATTTGGCACGTGTTGGTGTATCCCGCCAGCAATGCCTACAACAGCTATTTCGACAAGGACGAAGGCAGCATCGGTGGCCTCGAAAAACCACCCGCCGTTGATAAAGAGCTTTTTTCGGTCGCTTGGGCAATGGATATTTTGGCCATTGTACTCAGTTATTTCTTTGTTGGAGCGGTCTTCGCGTTGGCAGTTTTGGTGTATGGCTTGGTTTCTAAATCGTACAGCCACACCAGCATTCGGCTCAAAAAATACCCGTTGTTGAGCTGGTTTATCGTTGGTCTTTTTCAAGGTTTTTTTGTCTATTTAAGTACCCAACAAGCTGTTTTACATCCATACAATGCGTTGACGAACGACCTTCTTCCTGCCATTTTGAGTTCGATGATGCTGTGGGCAGTGTACCCCATGACGCAAATTTATCAGCACGAAGAAGATGCCAAACGCGGCGACCGAACCTTGAGTCTGCTGTTGGGCATTCGGGGTACTTTCTTTTTTACGGCCAGCATTTACTCCTTGACCGCCCTTGGTTTCTGGGTGTATTTACCGCTTCAGCACTTTCTTCTTTTTATCGTGCTCACCTCTCCCACCCTCGTTTTTTTTCTGAATTGGTTTCGTAAAACGTGGCTCGACGCATCGCAAGCCAACTTTAAAAATACGATGTGGCTCAATTTACTGGCTTCCTTTGGGCTGAATGCATTGTTTATAACTCTCTTAATCCTGCAAAAATAAGTGCAGGCGTCGCGTCGGGTTTTGAGAAACCCTCCTCACTGTATCCTCGGGTTGTGAGCAACCCTCTTCACCGTGGGAAGGGTTGCTCACAACCCAATCAACTTTATTCGGTAGATTTTACAAAAGTATATTTATCCAAGCGATTGTTTGAAATACTCCCATTTTGAAAATGACTCACATACAAATACGCATTGTTACTGACGTTACTGGGTAGGTCAAATTTTATTTCTATCCGCTTTCCCTTGTCTGTATATAACAAAAACTGCCCACTTGCCCCCATTTTTTCAACTTTTTCTACTCGGTCTTTAAACAACGTATTGTTCCCACTTTGAAAGAAAACACTATCGAGTCCTTTGGGTGGCTGCGATAAAGTCCAGCCTGACCAAGTACGAACAAAAAACTGATTCGTATCTTCAACCACTATTTCTTTCCCATCAGAACCAATCTCTGCAACCTTACGCCAAGAGGCATAAGTATAAGCATCGAAAGCATCTGCTTCAATCGTATTTTTACATCTACACAAAGCAATACAAAGAAGTAAAAAGACAAACAATTTTGAATTTTTCATGGTGGATAACTGGCTATTTTTTTGTCAAATTTACACTTTGCCTGTATTTGTCAAGATTATTTTTTCGTAAAGTCTTTCTTGTTAATTCACGTCGGGTTGTGAGCAACCCTCTTCACCGTGACAACCCGACTTACATTGAGGCTCACAACCCAATCAACAACGACGAAATTACTTTGCTCCAAATGTCAGCCTACCGACAATTCGGCAGGGAGCTCCACTTTACCTTTGTTTCATTAACCAACAAAGGTATGTCCGAATCCCTTGCTATTCTTTCGCTGACGGCGCTCATCAGTTTTATGGGTTCCATTCATCCTGGCCCCGTCAATTTGGCCGTTGTTAACGCCACCCTTTCCCACAACTTCAAAACGGGGGTTTGCGTGGCTATAAGCGGCACCTTGCCCGAAATCATTTATACGCTGATAGCCCTGCAAAGTCAAGGCTTTTTAGCAAAACATCAAACTGTTTTTCAAACCCTTGAAGTCGCAATTATTCCTTTTTTTCTCGTTATCGGTGTTTACAGTTTTATCAAAACCCCCGTACAACGCAATGCTGCCATCCGCTCTACCCAACCTGTGGAAGCATTAAAAGGCTTTTTGAGTGGTTTGCTCAACCCCCAACTTTTACCATTTTGGGTCGTTTTCTTGATATACCTCCACTCTCATTTTAGCCTTGATACGTTTGGGGCAAAATTCTCTTTTGTGTTTGGCGCAGCTTTAGGTGCTTTCCTCATTTTAGTACTCTTTGCGTATTTGGCCGAACGTTACCAAACAACTTTGTACCGCTTTTTACATCGCTATCCGATGAATAAACTCATTGGTTTGTTTTTTATCGGGATGTCTTTGTACCAAACTTTTAAAATCTTGGCCTGATTGTCGGCTCACCGACAATTCGCTACGCAACGTCTTTGCACCTTTGTATCAAGATTGAGACTTATCATCCTCTCTAACAGCAACTTCCAACGTAAACAATCAAGTATTACCATCTAATTACAATTCACATGAAAAATCGTATCGCCCAGTTTACCCTACTTTTCTTTTTATTTTCGGCCGTTAGTTTTGCCCAAGAAAAAGCTATTTTCCAGAAAAACGGCATCGCCATCAATGGCCACGACGCCGTCGCCTATTTCACTGATAGCAAAGCCGTTGAAGGCAGCGAATCCTTCGTTTTTGAATGGATGGGTGCCAAATGGCTATTCAGTTCGTCTGAGCATCTGGAGGCGTTCAAGGCCAACCCTGAAAAATACGCCCCCCAATTTGGCGGATACTGCGCCTACGGGGTCAGTGAAAACCACAAATCTCCTACCGACCCAAACGCTTGGACCATCGTTGACCAAAAACTGTATTTGAATTACAGCAAAAAAGTCAAAGAATTATGGTCAAAAGATGTTCCAACCCGCATTCAAAAAGCCAACGAATACTGGCCAACGTTGAACAAATCCAATTAATTTATCCCCCAGACCTCCCATGAAAACAAAGCATTTTTTTCTAATCCTGTTGGTAGTTGCCCCCCTATTCGTATATAGTCAGGCGTTACAGCGCTCGAAGCAATTTAACCTTGAAAACGGGTTGGCAATTCAAGGGTACGACCCTGTCGCCTATTTTAACCAAAACAAAGCAGCCGAAGGAAATAAGCAGCTTACTGCTGTTTTTGAGGGTGTTACCTACCGTTTTTCTAGCGCAGCCAACAAAGAGTTGTTTGTCAAAGACCCCAAAAAATACGAACCCCAATACGGCGGCTGGTGTGCCTATGCCATGGGTGCTACGGGCGAAAAAGTCGAAATCGACCCCGAAACGTTTAAAATTTTAAACGGAAAACTGTACCTCTTTTACCACTCTTGGACAAATAATACTTTGACTAAATGGAACAAAGACGAGCCTACTCTCAAGTCCAAAGCCGACAAAAGCTGGACTGTTTTTTTTCACTAAACCTCGACTACTAACATGAAAACGACAGCT
This sequence comes from Runella sp. R5_40, assembly GCF_057652295.1. Lineage (NCBI taxonomy): Bacteria > Pseudomonadati > Bacteroidota > Cytophagia > Cytophagales > Spirosomataceae > Runella > Runella sp. R5_40. Next base: position 155,976 of record NZ_JBYFCH010000005.1, read on the forward strand.
ATCATCTCGTGGATTTTACGAATAATTGCCGCGGGCATTTTATTACAAACCCTTTATTTTAAATTTACGGCACATCCTGAGTCGGTGGCGTTGTTTACCAAATTGGGGGTTGAACCTTGGGGAAGAATAGCAACGGGCGTACTGGAATTGATAACAGGCATTTTATTATTACTCCCTTCAACCGCGTTTTTGGGAGGTTTTTTGGCCACGGGGCTGATGCTGGGCGCAATAGCCTCTCACTTGTTGGTGATTGGCATCGAATCCCAAGGCGATGGTGGTCAACTGTTTATTTTGGCCGTTGTTGTCTTAAAACTTTCTATCATCATTCAAGTTTTACACCGTAAACAAGCACAACAGTTCGTTCACACGTATTTTCCAGCCAACTAACATGAAACTCCCCCTTTTTCTAGTCAAAACTTTCAACTACGAATACTGGCCTTGGTGGCTTTTTTACCTGCCAATGGCTCCGTATTGGGTGTATTTGGCCCTCAAATCACGTTCTTTTACCTATTTTACTGCCGTCAATCCAGGGATAGAAGCAGGGGGATTTTATGGAGAAAGCAAAATTGACATTCTCCGCAAAATCAACCCCGCGTATTTACCCACCACGGTGTTTATCGCCCACAAGACCTCCTTTGAAGAAACCCTTAGATTACTGAAAAGCAACCACTTACAGTTCCCTATCATTGCCAAACCGAACATTGGCGAAAGAGGGACAAATGTGGCGAAGATTGAGAACATCGGTCAATTGGAAGTCTATCACATCCAAGCCAATGATGCGTACATTCTTCAGGAATTTATTGACTATTCCATTGAGTTGGGAGTACTTTTCAGCCGATTGCCCAATGAAAAAATGGGAAGAGTGTCGTCGCTGACCATGAAGGAGTTTTTGAAGGTCATAGGGGATGGCAGTTCAACGGTTCGGGAGTTAATCGATCAATCAAACCGTGCTCGATTTCAGTTAACGGCTCTTTCTGCCAAACTGGGAAATCAACTGGATGAAATCCCTGCCAAAGGTGAAATTCGTTTGCTGGAACCCATTGGAAACCACTGTCGAGGCACTAAATTCGTCAACGTTAATCACCTGATTAATAAACAATTGAATACTGTTTTCAACGACGTTAGTAAAGATTTTTCGGGATTTTACTACGGAAGGTTCGACTTAAAGGTCGCCAGTTTGGACGATTTGTACCGTGGAAAAAACATCAAAATCATGGAGTTAAACGGCGTCAGCTCCGACCCTGGACACATTTATGACCCTAGCTATCGGCTTTGGCAAGCCTACCGTGATTTGTGTTGGCACTGGAAACGAAGCGCAACCATTAGTATCATCAACCAAAAAAGCGGAGTGGCTCCCCTACCCTTGGGTGAAGTCTGGGGAATTGTAAAAACGCATTTGATGTAAAATGTTGTTGATGCTAAATAGACTTTGTATATTGGCTTAGAATATTCTTAACCTTCCCATGAATCTCGATACAAAATACTGGTATTTGCGCGATCATAAGCTCTTCAGCGTCCTTTCTTCTTCCGAATTAAAATCCATTTGCATGATTTCAAACTTCAAATCGGCCAAGAAAGGAGAAATTATTTTGTTTTCGCACGACGAAAATACCCGCGTGTATTTTCTAAAAAAAGGGACGTTAAAAATTGTTGAAATCGACGATAAAGGCAATGAGGTTGTCAAAGATGTGCTTCAAAAAGGGGATATTTTTGGGGAATTTACCTTGACTGAATCCCAATCAGACGAATACGCCGTGGCGGTATCTGATAGTGTGATTTGTTGTAGTTTTAAAATGGATGATTTTGAAAAGTTATTAGAAAAAAATCCACAACTGAGTTTGTCTTATACCAAGTGGATGGGTTTTCGCTTTAAACGGCTTCAAAATAAGTACGCCAATCTGATGTTTAAAGACGTTCGGACGCGTTTTAAAAGCTTTTTAGAAGAGTGGGCTTCCAAAGAAGGGATGGCCAATTCTGACGAAATTATCCTAAAAAATTACCTTACGCATCAAGACATCGCGAGTTTGATTTGTAGCACTCGTCAGACGGTCACTCAGCTTTTTAATGAGTTGAAAGAACAAGGAATTTTGGATTATTCTCGTACGGAAATAATTCTAAAAAAAGTAGCCTAAAAAACGTTCAATAGGTCGTCTAGCCGACAATTCAGGTCAGTGTTAACAGTGATATTTGTAACATAAAAACAAATAATCATGAAAACTACACTGACAATTATCTCACTTGCGCTCGCTTTGGTTTCGTGTCAACAAGAAACCGTTCCTGTTCAAACAAATACCGCAACGACGCCCGTCGAAACGGTGATGATGATGAATCCCAATTCATTTGATGCTACTGGCCAAACGCTCCTTTATCAGGGTACGTTTGAAAGCGCAGTTCATCCCACATCGGGAACAGTGCGAGTTTACGAAGACAAAGACAAAAAACGTACGTTGGTTTTTGAAAATTTCAAAACCGACGCTGGCCCCGACCTGCGGATTTATCTCGCTGAAGACAAATCAGTTAGCAACTTTATCCAAGTAACAAACGAGGTTAAAAACGGCAATAGTTCGGTTGCTATTCCTGTGAATGCCAACCTTCAAAAACAAAACCACGTGCTGATTTGGTGCAAGCAGTTTTCAGTTTTGTTTGGCGCTGCCCAATTAAAATAACGTGCATTTCGAACTTTTCACAACCCGCTCAAACAAGTTTCAAAACATGAAAAAAATAGCAATTTTTCTTCTTATAAGTACGTCGTTATCGGCGCAGTATAACTTTCCCCAAAAACAAACTAATGTCGATTTCGCTACGGCATTTGGGGCGGGAGTATCACCTTCCGCATCATTCCAACAGCTCTACGGTATTGGAAAATCCAAGCGTTTTAAAATAGGCTGGGGAGTTCGTTTCAACACATTTTTTAGCGGACAGCAAAACTACCTTACTGCTCCCGCTAAACTTACATCTGGTTCTCAAAGTATTGTGGCTTTATTTACAGAAAATATTTTGAGTAATATCGACACATTACAGTTAACAAAAACGGCCGTTGGAAGTTTAAATAGTACAATTACGCTGCAATACAGTTTCCCAAAATTAGACGTAGGTTTTAACATTGACGCTTTTGGAGTTTCATTTGGAGGTAAACAATCTGGAAAGTTCGTTGCCAGCGAATCAAAATCGCTCAACGGTAGCCTTCAAAGTGCCAAACCTACTTCTTTTAATTTATTGTTGATAAGCGACAGCGACATTGGCAGTTTAAACTCTGAACTGTACGCGCGTTATTGGGTCAACAAACGTTTTGCGATTCGGGGTGGAGCGAGTTTTCAATTTTTAGAATACAAAGCCGAACGCCTTTTAACTTTTGAAAATGACCGATTTAGACATAAAGCGCTATTACCCTTCTTAGCCGTTTCCTATTCACTTTTCTAAAACCTTTCTGTATGCTTTTGACGTTAGCAAAAAATATATTCTTGGAGGCATTGTTCTTGGTCGTTTTTACTACTCAAGCGCAAGTTTGGAAACCTACCTCAGCCTCAATCACTTTCAAAATAAAACACGCCTTGGGCGCTACTGCCGATGGCTCCTTTAAAGGATTTGTGGGAACGGTCGTTTTTGACCCAAAAGACCTCTCCAACGCCACTATCAAAGCAAGCATTGATGCAAAAACGATTGATACTGACCTAAAAATCAGGGATAAAAACTTGAGAAGTGATGAGTATTTTGACGTAGAAAAGTACCCCAAAATAACGATGGTTTCGCAGAAGTTTGAGAAAGCGGCAAAGGAAAACGATTACGTAGGTACGTTTAGTCTGACGCTAAAGAAAACGACCAAAATCATCAAAATTCCCTTTTCATTCGTCCAAAATGGCACCACGGCCCAAATGAAAAGTACCTTTCAACTCAACCGAGTAGAGTACGAAATCGGGGAAAAAAGTTCGCTTTTAGGCGATGTAGCTACCATTTCTATTACTTTAAATGTGCAACAATAAGATGACAATCAACGCTTCTTTGTCCGTTCTAAAGCAATTGCACGACCTGCTTGCTCAACTAACTACTGACGAATACACGCAAAAACTTCCCGTTTTGAACGAAAGTAGTATTGGGCAGCACGTCAGGCATACCATCGAATTTTTTCAGTGTTTATTTGAAGGATTTTCAACGGGTATTATCAACTACGATGCCCGAAAAAGAAACCTGCTCATTGAAACTAATCTAGGCTACACTTTGCAGCTTATTGGGGAAATTACTCACAGTATTCATACTACTTCTGACTTATATTTTCCGATTCAGTTAAAAGTGAATTTTGACGATGATAACTTCGAATTAATTGAGACCAATTTTTTACGCGAATTGGTGTATATGGTCGAACATTCCATTCATCATTTTGCCTTAATTCGGGTGGGTATTCAGGTGAATTTTAAACACATACCAATTGATTCTGATTTTGGAGTAGCTTATTCTACCATTCGTCACAAACAAGAATTGTCAGTTAGTCATTAACCCTTTTTTTGAATTACAAATGTGCGTTTTAACTTACTTTCCATACCAAGACAACGGGTTTATTCTCACCTCTAACCGTGACGAAGCCGTGTCGCGCAAGCCCGCCATTCCTCCCAAAAAATACCACATTGGCGGGCAGCAAGTTTTTTTTCCAAAAGACCCCAAAGGTGGTGGTACGTGGATTGCCAGCAGCGGCGATTTTACCTTGTGCTTGCTCAATGGCGGCTTTGAAAAACACGTTCCTCAGCCACCTTACAAACAAAGCCGGGGAAAGGTAGTATTGGATTTTTTCACCTTTTTGGATGTCAACAATTTCACCCAACAGTATGATTTTGAAGGAATTGAGCCGTTCACGTTGGTTATCATTGAAAGTACAACTGACCTTACCCTCACCGAAGTACGTTGGAACGGCACCCGCCTTTTTTGTACCTCGCTTGATGCTACTTTGCCGCGTATTTGGTCTTCCGTTACGCTTTATTCGCCTGACATTATCAGCGCCCGCGAACAGTGGTTTGATGAATTTAAGCAACAAGCCATTGTTCCCCAAAAAGTAATTGATTTTCATCACCACGGTGGAAGTGGTGACCCCAAAAACGACTTAAAAATGAATAGAAACAATACCCTAAAAACGATTTCGATTACTCAATTTGTGCTCAATCAGTTGGAGTTTAAAATGACCTACCAAGACCTTCAAGCAAACAATTATTTACAGTATTGTATCTTTAAAGACTCCATCGGAAATTCTGTACTTTCTTAACCTATTTTGAACATAAAAAGCCGTCACCCAGCAAAAATGCTCTTGGTGACGGCTTTTTTAAAAATTACTTACGCTAGTTACTTCACCCGTTTTGCCTTCGCTTCAAACATATTCATGAGCGTGCCTTTGAGGTTATCGTCATCTACTTTGTTTAATTCAACGTTGACGTCGTACCCTTGAGCAGAGAAGTAAAGGGTAATTTTCCCCTCAGCTTCTTCCACTTTCGCAGGTATTGTTTCTTTAGCATCTCCCGCCGTCATTTTCAAATCTCCTGCCAATTTACCTTCTTTACGAACAAGCTCAGTAATAAACTTTGCGTCACCATTTGGAGTACCTACAACGACAATCTCCCACTTCCCTGCAAAGAAATCATTGCTTTTTAGTCGTTTTCCCGATGCTTCAAACGAATCGGCCAATAATCCTTTGAGGTTATCTCCGTCCACTTTATTGAGGGCCAAATTCAAATCGTAGCCAGCCGCCGAGAAAAATAATACGATTTTATCCCCGCTTTCTTCAATCGAGCTAATGGCAATTTTTTCGGTCGCTTGGCTAGTGATTGGCGTCAAGTCGCCCGTCAACTTCCCGTCTTTGCGCACCAAATTTCCTGTCATTTTTACGTCACCTTGCGGAGTTTCTTTGACAAAAAACTCCCATTTGCCCACCCAATAATCGGCCTGTGCAGCACTTTCTGATACGATACCACCCACGAGTGCGAGAATCAATACGATTGCTTTTTTCATTGTATTTGAGTTTGAGTTTAAATTGATGTTACTTTCTACGTGTTGCTTTAGTGGTAAACATGCCCATCATGGAGCCCTTCAAATTGTCAGCGTCAACTTTTTCAAGATTTACGTTGATGTTAAAACCAGACATTTTGAAGTAAATCATGATTTTACCGTCAGCTTCTTCTACTTTTTCAAGGGTTTCGGCAGGTAAATCCCCCGTTTTTGGCTTGATGGTACCCGTTAGTTTACCGTCTTTCCGTTCTAGGTTCAACACCATAACAGCGTCCCCCTGCGGAGTACCAATCACGGTCGTTTCCCAGCTACCCGCATAAAAGTCGGCTGGTGCCGCTGCTTCTTTCGGTTGCTCTACCTCCACCGCTTCTATACTTGGCAATTTAAACTCCGCGCCCGACACAACCATCAGCGTGGCGGCATCGGCCTTTGGATTCTGGAATACGGCATATACATTGTGTAATTTACGGTCATTGACAGGCTCAGCTATTGGAATTTTAAGCACTTTTGGGGCAAAGTCCATTTTATCTGAAGGCTCCAAAAACTCCGATTTACCAATCAATTTTCCCGTAGGAGAATCAAGACGTAACTCAACCAATCCACCCGCTGCATTTACCTGTGGTTTAGGTGCAGACGCCAACATGATTACTTCCGACACTCCTTCTAAATCGACCTCTTTCATCCCCATATAGGCACCTGGTTTTGAAGGAATCGCTAGGTTATTGCCTCCAAACGACATTTTATTGACCTCGTTGTACTCGTCAAACGTATGTGGGTCCACTTTCGAGTTACGAAGAAAGAACGTCTGCTCAGAGCGTAGCGCAGGCACGCCGTTCGCCCCTTGATCTTCGTACGCTGCCCGAACGATATATACGCCTTTGCTTTTATCCGACGCAGGTGCTTTGGCAAGGTAAGTACCGTTTACTGGCAATGACTTTGGTTTTTCATCCGAAATACTCAGAATATACTTCACCATTTCGGAGGCATCGCCCGTAGCAAGTTGTGGGTGTCCAGCCATGGCAGTTTCTCCCCATACCCCACTTCCTCCCGAAATGACCTTTTTGGTCAAACGCTCCAGCGCCGTATTGTCACCTTTATATTTCTTGGCTACGTCACGGTAAGTTGGGCCAATTGATTTTTTATCGACACTATGGCACGCCATACAATCGCTGGCTTGGATGAGTTTTTTACCCGTCGCGACCAAGGCATTTGCATCCGCCGAACGGTGTCCCATGGCAATCATGTTTTTATCGAAGCCTTCGGCAAGATAATCAATACTTACTGCCACATTTTCGGCTTCGATGCCTTTACCCAACGAACCATCTTCTTTGTCATTGACTTTGATGTCGTAGTTAAACGGTTTATTGGAAACGTAAAACGACTTATTGCTTTTAGGCATGTCGAGGCTCAACACAGGAGGCTCGTTTCCAGCCGTAATTTCCATCGACTGCGAATTCACGCCGCCTTTTCCATCATCAACCGTCAAAGTGGCTTTGTAAACGCCCGCCTTTGCGAGCGTAAGGTTAGCATCTGGCGTAGTGAGTACTTTTGTAAAACCCGTTTTGGAGGTAATTTTCCACGTGTATTTCAACACATCATCGTCCGCATCCGACGTTCCTTTTGAAGAAAGTTTCAAGTTGAACGGCACAGCCCCCCCCATTTGGTTGGCGACCATTTCAATTTTTGGCTTCCGATTGCCACCGTTATACTCTATACGTATCAGGCGCGCGTCGTCGTTGGCTGTAAACCAACCTGAACCGTATTCAAGCATGTACATGTCGCCATTCTCGGCAAACTCCATGTCCATTGGATTGCTAAATTTATAACTTGGCATAAATGGTTCCATAGACGCGTAGTTTCCGTCTTTATCAAAACTTACCGCCATAATCCAGCCTCTCATCCACTCGTAGGCAAAAAATTTACCATCGTAGTAGCTCGGAAATGCGCGTTCAGCTTTAGCAAATCTGTCTTTGTTATATACGGGTCCAGCCATGGGGTTACAGCCACCCGCCCCCAACAGCGGGAACTCTTCGCTTTTGGCGTAGCTGTACCAAATCATCGCTCCTTGCGCTGGAGGCAGCTGTACTAATCCTGTGTTGTTGGGCGAATTGTTAACTGGTTTAAATACATCCCACTTTTCACCCGATTGTTTGGTGTCAAAGTTAAATTTGTTGTACGGCTGGTTGTTGCCCACAAAATGCGGCCAACCGTAGTTTCCAGCACTTGATGCTTGCCCAAACTCACACGTACCTGCCGCACCACGATTGGGGTCTGGCTTAGAAGCATCAGGGCCTACATCTCCCCAATACACCTTACCCGTTTTTTGGTCAACCGAAATGCGGAATGGGTTACGGTGACCCATCGTATAAATTTCAGGGCGGGTTTTGTCCGTGCCTTTAGCAAAAAGGTTCCCTTCTGGAATCGTGTAAGTCCCGTCCGCTTGGGGTTTAATTCTGAGGATTTTACCTCGCAAATCGTTGGTATTGGCACTTGACTTTTGGGCATCCCAAGGGCTGCGGCCTGGACGTTCGTCGCTTGGACTGTATCCATTTGAAGCGTGAGGGTTGGTATTATCGCCCGTCGAAAGGTACATATTTCCAGCCTTATCCCAGTCAATCGAGCCACCTGTATGACAGCATTCTTCGCGCTGGGTTTCGACTTTCAACATTTCTTTTTCCGAATCCAACAACAGTTCGTCGCCTTTCATCGTAAAGCGAGAAAGCACATTGTAAGAACCTTTTGTTGACGAATAGTACAAGTAAATCCACTGATTTTGAGCAAAATTAGGGTCTTTGCCTAACCCCAAAACGCCATCTTCCGCCACCGATTCTTTCCCTTCTCGATTGACATATTTTAGGCTAACGGGAAGTTTGGCAATGGTCTTCAGCTGTTTGGTTTTGTTGTTGTACAAACGAATCTCCCCTTTACGTTGGATAAACAACACCCTGTCTTTATCAAGGACGGTCAACTCCATTGGTTCATCCAATTTTTCTTCCAACACCACCTTGGTAAAACGGTTTTCTTCGGGGCGCACTTCTTTCACATCCGTTACTTTAGCGGCTTTTTCCTTCGCCTCACTGGCCTTAGGGGCTTGAGCCATCAAGTGAGCCGCACTAAACAACATCACTGCCGCTTGTGTAAACACCCACTTACCCTTACTAGTTACTTGTTTCATAAATTGGTACACTAATTAAAACGTTACTGATAGGTTAAATTTTTATTGAGGTTATTTTTTGGCACTCCACTGCAAAGCCGTTTCAATCAATTTCACAAAATTGGTATTCTGCCAAGCGGTTTCGTTGTGTCCCATTGAGGTGTAAAAAGTTTTGCCTTTTCCCGTTTGTTTGTACCATGCCACGGGGTGGTCTTTGCCCATGCCAAAGTTTTTGGTGGACACAAACAACATATTTCCGCTAGGATTGATACTTTCGCCATTGATGGTATATACGATGTTGAAGCCCTTTTTACGGGGGTTTTCAAAAAATACGTACCACTCGTCCGAATTAGACCACTTGGGCACTAATGTACTGAAGAGGCTGTCTTTGGGCGTATCAAGTAAAATATCGGCCATTTGAAACTGTGGATCAAGGGGGTGGTGCGAAAACTTCGCCCCTAACAAATGTTTTTCGTACCAATCCCAATGGTGTGAGTCGTCGCCAGCCCCGTGAATCCCCATCAGGCTGCCACCGTTCTCCACGTACTGTTCCAGCACTCGTTTTTGCTCGTCGTTAATGACCTCGCCCGTCGAATTGTTGAACACTACTACGCTGAATTTCGCCAGCTGTTGAGCGTTAAATACCCCTCCTTCTTCCGTTTCATACAAATACCAATTGTTTTTCTTGGCCAAGTCAGCAATCACAGGCTTTGAAGCATCAATTGACGCTCCGTGACGAAATCCTGTCGTTTTTGAAAAAAGCAGGATGGCAGGCTTATCCGTTGGGAACGTGATTTGGGGCGCTTCGGTCTCGTAAGACACAGGAAATCCGTTTTTAACCTTGTAAAGGAATATTCCCGCCACGGCGCTCAAGAGTACCACCAAGCCAACGATGACTCCCAGTACAATTTTGATGATTTTTTTCATTGAGGTAATTTTTTGGGCGAATAGAAGTACTGGTTACGAATGCGTTAGATGTATAACACAACAAAGGTATAGAATAAAAATTTTTATTGTCTATTTTAAAGACAATAATTTTTGCATTATTTTGTCTTTGAAGAGTTATATTTTATAAACGGCAAAATACAGGGATAAATGAAAATGAGCTTTTTATAGCCGTAAATTATTTGAAAGCCTGCCAAAAGTGTAACTTTCATGTTTAGTTTGTGTATGTATCCCTAATTTGAAATTTACCAATTCCTAAAACTACGCCCCATGAAGTTATTCGACGAAGACCATTTTATTCGCCAACTCTCTATTGATAGTGTTATTTTTGGTTATCAAGAATTAGAATTAAAGGTGTTAGTTTCTAAAGTTGACCTCCCTCACTCCGTCTGGACGTTGCCTGGGGGATTTATCAAGCAAGAAGAAAGCATTGACTTGGCCGCTCAACGAATTTTGGAAGAGCGCACGGGGCTTACGGATATTTACCTAGAGCAATATCGCGTTTTTGGGGAACCGACCCGCATCAACCACGAAATCTTTGAGGGTTTCAACAACATGAAAGCAGAATGGCTGAGTAAAGGGATTTTAGACGAAAGCAGCTTCCAATGGCTCTCCAAACGCTTTGTTTCGATTGGCTATTATGCCTTGGTGGACATCAACAAAGTAAGCCCTCGCAGAGGAATGCTTGATGCTTCCGTAGATTGGTACAATGTGAAAGAGTTGCCCAAGATGATTATGGATCACAACGAAATGGTCGATGCCGCGCTGGAAGCTCTCCGCCAAAACCTTGACCAAAAGCTCATTGGCTTTAATCTCTTACCCGAAACGTTCACCATGCGTGAAGTGCAAGAATTGTACGAGGCGGTGTATGACAAACCTTTTGCCCGCAACAATTTCCAAAAGAAAATGCTCGATCTTAACGTGCTCGAACGCCTCGAAAAGAAATTTACGGGTGCTCAGAATAAAGCACCGTATTTGTATCGGTTTAGGAAAGAATAAACGATTTATAGCCAGCGAAATGTGGCATTTTTATTACACATTTCGCTGAAAATAATTTTATAGCCAGCGAAATGTACTATTTTTGTTACACATTTCGCTGGCTATAAAACAAAAATGATGATAGGACGCACGGAAGAAATCGCTATTATGGGTCAACTTTTAGCTTCAAAAGAAGCCGAAATGGTGGCCGTAGTTGGAAGAAGGCGAGTAGGTAAAACTTTTTTGATAAGGGAAACTTACAAACAAAACATCGTGTTTGAGTTTGTTGGCATCCAAAACGGTAGTCGCAAAGAGCACCTTAATAGCTTTCTTTTTGAATTAAGAAATACTTTTGGAAAAGAGTTAATCCCTGCAAAAATAGACAATTGGCTGGAAGCATTTCAGCTACTAATCACCTCACTATCAAGTATAAAACTAAACAAAAAACCCGTTATTTTTATTGATGAATTACCTTGGATTGCAGGGCCTAAGTCTGATTTCTTGAAAGCATTTGGCTATTTTTGGAATAGCTGGGCTTCCAAAAACAATGTCGTTGTGGCTGTTTGTGGTTCAGCCACTTCTTGGATGGTCACTCACCTCATTCAGAACAAGGGGGGATTACACAACCGAGTTACCCGTACGATTTACTTACATCCATTTACTTGCCAAGAAACCCAATTATTTTTAAAAGAGCGGGGAATCAAGTTCAATGAGCCTCAAATTACAGAATTGTATATGGCTTTGGGTGGAATACCTTATTATTTGAAATTAGTCGAAAAAGGATTATCAGTCCCGCAAGTCGTTGGTAAACTGTGTTTTGAAGACAAAGCTCCCTTAAAATATGAGTTTCAAAATTTGTATGCTGCCTTATTTAGTAACCCTAACCATTACATGGCTGTAATTAAAGCCTGCTTCTCCAAATGGCAGGGAGTTACTCAAAGCGAAATCGTCAAACTCAGTGGGGTTCCCTCAGGTGGTACTTTGACCAAAATTTTAGAAGAATTAGAGGTATCAGGCTTTTTAATGGTTTCCTTACCATTGGGAAACAAAAAGAAGGAAAAACGATATCGCTTGTGGGATGAATTTTCTATTTTTTATTTACGATTTGTAGAAGGGGCTAAAAACACCAATTTTAATGCGATAAGCCAAAGCCAAGCATTCAAAGCTTGGCAAGGCTATGCTTTTGAAAATTTCTGTTTCAAGCATATTCACAAAATCAAGCAAAAACTTGGCATATCAGGCATTGTTTCTAACCAATACAGCTATTCTCTGAAACCTCAGGGTCGTTTCGAGGGGGCTCAAATTGATTTAATCATTGACAGAAATGACCAGTGTATCAATATTTGCGAGATAAAATACGCCGATAAGCCCCTCATCATCAACAAGCAATATGGCAATCAACTACAGGAACGGCTAGAAAACTTCAAATGGCAATCAGGCACTAAAAAAACCGTTTTTTTAACATTCATTACAAAATCAGGTTTACAGTCTATCCAATACGATGGACATTTAATAGACCATGAAATTACACTTCAAGATTTTTACCAGTAAAGTAGTTCGGCGGCTTTAGGAGCGGGCAAGGCCATTTTGGCTACTGCGGTGGGGCTTCAAATAGTATTAGTTAGCCCCACCTCTTTCCAATCACTTCGCTTTGAAATGATACGTACCGCTTTCCAGATCAAACACCACGTCATCGCCTTCGACACGAAGGTTAGAGACAGACTTGAGGCGGGTGATATCGAGGTTGTTTTCGGTAATTTTACGATTAGCTCCGTTGGGAAAATGTACCGTAGCTGTGCTTCCAACGGGCACGTCCAGCAACATTTCAAAACCGTTGTTTTGACGCCATTCGATTCCCGCTTTTCCAAAGTTGGACTCTGTCGAATACTTGGCAAAGGCCAGTTCTTTCACGGGCATGGGTTGAAATACAATGTGCTTATACCCCGTTGCTTTTTCGTCGGTTTTCATGCCTGCTAAGTGTCGATACAACCAACTTAACCCTCCTCCGTACATGGGGTGATTGTGCGAACCGTCTTCGTCCCAAAACTCACGGGTGGTGGTACTTCCTAGCTCAATCCAATGCCCAAAGCTTGGAAACGTTTTCTTGTTCAGGGCGTTGTAAGCCAAGTCATTCAGCCCATTTTCGGCCAATACTTCAAAAAAGTAACGCGTGCCAAAAATACCCGTATCAAGATGCCCATCAGCTTCCGCAATGTCGTTTTTCAGCGAAGCGACAACGGCTTTGTATTGCGCCCCTTCCAGTCCCATTTTAAGGGCAAAAATATTCGCACCATACTTTCCAAAGGTTCCTTTTTGAGCGTCATAAAATTTTGAAACAAATACCTTTTTGGTGTTTTCGGCAATGGTTCGGTAGGCTGATGCCTCCTGAGGTTTCCCCAAAATTTGAGCCGTTTTGGCCGTAATGTCCGCGCACAACCAATAATAAAAGGTATGCACGAGCGCATCGGGTGGGAGTTTTCCTTTCAGTCCTGCCCAGTCGCCCAAATTCCACCACTGCAAGGGTTTCCCGTCGTTGCCCGTCCGTTGCGAAAACATGATTCCTTCGTCGTTGACCCACGTTTTCATGTACTTCATGTAGCCCGTCATCCCTTCGTAATTTTCCTTCAATAGCTCGACATCGCCGTAGTGTTGGTAAAACTCCCAAGGAATCACGTGGATGGCCGCGCCCCATGCCACGCCTCCACCGCACCCAGGTTGCCAAGGTGCGCCGTTGGGAATGTAGCCCGTGGCGGGGATTTGTGCCGAAAGCATGTCGTTGAGCCATTTTTTGTAAAAAGCCCGGGCGTCAAAATTGTGCATGACGGTATGGCAAGCCACTTGCGCGTCGCCTGTATAGGGAGAACGTTCGCGGTGTGGACAATCGGAGGCGATACCACCGTGCATATTGTCCATTTGGCTACGCCGCCAAATGTGGTTAATTTGATTAAACAGCACATTGGAGGTTTCAAAAACGGCGTTTTCCTTCACGTCTGTGTTAACGGCCTCGGCTTGGATGTGTTCGGGTTTGAGTTCGCCGTACCAATTGCTGATTTCGACCCCGCTAAATACAAACCAATTGAACCGAGGCGCGTAGGTTTGGGACTTTTTACCGTTGAAAATAAAGGTATTTTCTCCCGAATAAACGTTGGCATTGAACGTCATTTTGATGGAATGACCCGCAGGCGCAGATACGTTTTTGAGCCGCACCCAACCCGATATTTCTTCGGCAAAATTTACCTTGTAATTTCCATTCGGCAGTTTTTGAACCGAAATTGGCTGTAATACTTTGGTAATCCTATCGGTAGGTGACGTGTGCGCAACCAAGCGACCGTGAGGTGTGCGGCGTTTGATGGCCGATGCCCAGCGCGAGTCATCGAAGGTCGGCTGGCACCAATCGGGCTGCTCTTCGCGCGAATCGTATATTTCCCCGTCAAATACCAAGTCAGATTGAATGGCCGATTTGGCTGCTTTCCACGAAGTATCCGACACAATCACCTCTTCGCTCCCATCTTGGTAGGTCAGGTGCAGCTGCGCAATAAATCGGGGCGAGCCGTACGACGCCGTCCAAAATTTAGGTGCGTTATAAAACCCATTGCCAAGAATAGCTCCAATGGCGTTTTTTCCCTGTTTTAAAAGATGGGTCAAATCGTAAGCTAGGTACATCACTTGGTAATCGCGAAATTCGTCGGGCAGCGAAATGTAAGCTTTGGGCAACGACGGTCGTTTGTCGTAATTGGTTTGATTAGGAACCAATAAATCGTCAGAAACTTTTTCGCCATTGGCATACATCTCAAAATACCCCAACCCCGTCGTATATACGACTGCTTGTTTGAGTTTCTTGGTAATTGTCAGGTTTTTACGCAACAAAGGTGCGGGTGGTGGCAAGAGTTTGGTGCGTTCATTGGGTCCTCCTGGAGGTTTTGGAAGTGCCTCCTCTCCTTGCCAAGGCGCTCCAATCCACTCGGCTTTCCAGTCGGTGGGGTTCAACAAACCCATCCGCCACTGCCCTACCGAACTCCAAGCCGATGGCTTACCATTTTTATCCCATACCCGAATTTGCCAAAAACAATTGTCGCGCGATGCCAAGGCTTTTCCTGCATAACGCACCCGATGAGAAACCTCACTGCTGATTTTGCCGCTATCCCACAAATCGGGCGTGGCGAGCGCCGTTCGGCTGGTAGCTACCCGAATTTGGTAAGCCGTTTGTTTTTGGCCTCTTTCGTTGTTTTGGGCAAGATTTACCCACGACAACCTCGGCTGTTTTTCATCCACCACCGAAGGATTGTCCATGTATTCGCAAGTCAACTTTGAGACACTCAACTGCGCTAATACCTGATAATGAACCAAAATCAGCGCAAACAAGCAAGATTTTCTGACAAACTTCATGGTTTTAGGGTTTCTTTTAAAAAGCTCAGGATTCGAGAACGAATTTCGGGGGCATCAAACATCACCCCAAAATGCGGGGCGTCTTTGACAATGATTAAATCGCTTTGAACGCCCACGGATTTCAACCAACCGTTCAGCAATTTTGATTGCCGATTGGGCACACTTTCGTCTTTTTCGCCGTGGATGATTAAAAAAGGCGGGTCATTTTTGTCAACATACGTAACTGGACTGGCAATTTTGGCCAAATCGGGACGGTCAATGGGCGCCGCCCCTAGCAATACTCCTTCGTTGGCCTTTGGGTTTTCACTCGAATTAAGCGAAGTCAAATCGGAAGGCCCATAAAAATCAACCACCGCTTTAAACGTAAACGCTTTAGAAGTGTTTGGCATAAAAAACGATTCTATTTTATTGTTTTTGGACAAAGCCATCAACGAAGCCAAATGCCCTCCCGCCGAAAAACCCATCAAGGCTATGCGACTTTTGTCGTACCCATATTGAGCGGCATTGTCGTACAAAAATGAAATAGCACGGTTGCAGTCCTGAATAAGTGCGGGAAAAACAGCTTGCGAGGCAAAACGATAATCAATGGACGCCAACGCAAATCCGCTGTTGAGAAGCTCCGAAATGGTGCTTTTCATGTAGCCCATGTCGGCATATTTGTCGTTGACCAACCATCCACCACCATGAACCCAAACCACCAACGGCATTTTATTTTTGGGGGTTGGGGGCAAATAAATGTCCAGCAAGTGCTTAGACAACGTATCATTGTTGTAAGGAATATTTCCGTGCAAAACCGTGCCCTGCGGAAAAAATTTAATCATCGAGTTGGGTTTCTGGCCAAAGGCAAGCCCCGTTTGTATCAGTAGTAAAAAGCAAAGGGTTAAGCGCGACAAGTTCATATTCAGGCAGGTTTGGCAAACTTTTTTCCAATATAAAAGGCGGGTTGCCCCGCCTCTTACTTTTCGTTCATTGTTTCTATTATTTCACTTGCCATACCTTCACCTCTCCTACTAACCCTGAAGGAAGCAATGGGGAATCTTTTCGGTAAAATGGCATGGTTGTGAAGGTTGTTTTTTGCTTGACCTCGGGCTGTGCATCCCCCACAAGGCGGTTGACCCAGCTATTGGTAACATTGATTTGAAGGCTATTATCGCCTTCTTTCACCGCCGAAGTAATGTCGATTTTAAACGGCTTTTTCCAAACGGTTCCTACGTTTTTACCATTCACAATCACCTCCGCGATATTTTTAACATCGCCCAAATCAAGAATAACAGCCCCCTTGCCCGCATCGGCAGACCGCCCAATGGGGGTATTTATTTGGAAATTATTGTTGTACGTGGCAGTACCTGAGAAATATTTGATGTCAACATCGGTATTTTCACTCCAAGAAGTCAGTTTATCCATCGTTGCGCTTTTACCTGCAATGCTTACTTTCCATGCGCCTGACATTTGGCTCAAGGGCATTTCTTTAGTAGCAGCCTTGGCGTAGTTATTGGCCGTGGCTTTGTCTTTGAAAACAACAAAAAACGCATCCCATGATTCAAATTTCAATGGAACAATCGTGCGTCCATCCTTCATTTGGTAACTTACTTTTTCGACTTTGCCCGTTTGTGGGTTCCATATTTCTGGTACTTTGCCCGTTACCCGAAAACTCACTTCGGCATTGGTAGGGTTGTCGCTACGGTTATTTAACCAATAAATATCGGTTTCTTGAACCTGTCGGTGGCGATACAGGATTTTATTGGGGGTATTTGAAATAATTACGTCGGGTTTTGGTAGGCGTAGAGACAGGGCATGCCCTGTCTCTACATTGACGTTTGGATTTGACCAAATTTCATTAACAATCGACTGAAATTCACCCTCATTATCGGACAAACTTGGCGACTTTAGCGGCTTTTCACCGACTACTTTTACCCCTGCTTTGACCAAATCACGAATTTTTTTCAAAACAGGCAAGGTCATCAGTTTTGCCGATTCATCCAGTACCAACAGGCTGTACGTATTACCACTTTGCGCCACGAGTTTACCATTTTGAGCCTTAAAGGCATTTATAAGTGCGGAAGAATTGACATAATCAAATTCATAACCCACTGGAATTGAGGGCAATTTTTCACGACTAATCCACGTCACGTTGTTGTTTTCGCCATAATAGTATAAAATATCCGCGACGTTGCGGCCTTGTTGAAGTAAATAACAACTACGCCCCAAGTACGACATCCATGCTTTGCCTCCTGCTTCGGCCCACGTCTCTTGGCGGGTAAAATATTGTCCAAATGGCCCAAGCGAAAACCCTGGTTTTTTATCATCAAGCGGTTGGTGAACGGATGTGTGAATCACAAATCGGTTCAAACCCGACGCCATTTCTAAATCAGCAGTACGTTTCAATTTTTCAGGATATTCTTGAAAAGGTTTCCCCACCGACGTCATTGATTCTGCCGCCACGATGGGTTTTCCATAAATATTGGCAACCGAAGCCGATTCACGAATATCTGCCTCGCTCCGCACTTCCTCGTCGTTTCCACCCGCCAAGCTCCCTGGCGTCCACATGGCCGACATTGGAATGTCTGAGTTGCGTTTTACGTCCATGCCGTCGGCCAAATAAATCCGTCCATTTTCATGGCTTTCGGTATAACGTTTCATGCCGCGTTTCTTCAATTCTTCTCCAATCACATCGTAGTGGTTTTCGGCAATCAGCTCACCAATCGTTTTACGAAAATCCCACAGAAATTTCTCACTTGCCTCCAACGATGCCACGATTCTGCCCGTCAAGACAGGCACCCACTGGCGAAGGTCATACCCACGGCGGTTTTTGAACTCGTCAAGAAAACTTTTGGTCCAGTTCATGTGTCCCGCTTCGTAGCTGTCCAACACCATGTAATTGAGACCTTTAGCCCCCATCAATCCTCCCGTGGCGTCTTTGTACATGTCCAAATAGGTATTGATGTAACGACGAACGGCCTCTTTATCCAATTTATCTACCTCTAAACCAGTCGCTTCGGGCGACGCTGGGTGATTTTGACGTCCTGTAAGTGAATAACCGAGACGAATCACTCCCCAACTCCCAATGGGGGCTTCCCAATTGAGTGTACCATCAGGTTGCATCAAAGATGTTAAATCAATAACATCTGAGGTGGGAATGGTTTCAATCCCCCCATTGGGGCTTAGGGGGCTGCTTGAGGGGCTACTCTCTTTCCAAGGTGTAAAACCCGCTTTATCTTCCAACTGGTCGATGCGGCTATTGCTGTGCAACACAAACTCGGCCACGTGAACCCCTTCAGGTTTAGGCTCTTCGGCAGGACGACCTGCCATGGCAGCAAACATATTGGGAGCAGGCGCAAGGGTTTTCCAACACATCCGCCAATATTTCGCCGTGGTCGGAGCAATGGCTACGGTGTTGTAAGGAACGGTACTTCCTGACACTTTGGCAATTTCACGAAAATTCACACCGTCGTCGCTTACTTTCAACGTTCGGTTTTCAGGATTTCCCCGAAACTCTGACAATGCACCCTCGTTGGCGCCTGCCAAAGAAAATGCTTTAAACATTTGTGGGGTTTCAAATTCGTACTGAAGCCACATCTCTTGCCCTACCGCCATTGGAGGCAACAACGTAGCCTTACTTAAATCAGTATCTGTCAGTTCTTTCAGCGCAAAACCTCCTCCGCTCGAACTCACTTTAGGCGCTAATTCAGTCAGCGTTTTTTCCGAATTGGGCAGTCGGTACGCAATCACCAACGCATCTTGGTAAAATTTAGGTTTTTCACCCACAAATCCCCCCGTGAGTCCTCCTGCTCCTATTTCAACATTTTGGTATTTTCCCGTTATATCCGAAGGTCGGGGCAATTTCCCTGAAAATGGTTTTCCTCCCTCAATCCGAGTTTCGGTCCAAACGTATTTTTTCATGGCATCTTCGGGCTTTACCCACGGGCCGCCCGTCACACTCCAGCCTGGCGAACCTGCAATGGCCATTTCGAGCCCTTTTTGGTCGGCCAATTGCGTAGTAAACTTAAAAGCATCTTTCCAGTCGGGTGTCATAAAGACAAGCTTCTTGGGCACTACGACGGGCGTAAACAAGTTGGCATCAAAGTTTTGAAACCCGCCGATACCCACGCGTTGCATCCATTCTAAGTCTTTTTGGATGCCTTCTTTGGAGATATTTCCGTTCATCCAATGCCACCAAACACGCGGCTTAGCCGAGCTGGGCGGTGTTTGAAATTGAGTTTGGTCTTGGGCATAACCTCCTACACTCGACACGAGTAGCAAGGCTACAACAGCTTGAATTTTCGCTTTCATTCTCATTCAATTAGAGTTGTTGGTAAAAAAGGGCGCACACTAGCTACCTACCTCAGCGGGGGATGGCTAGCGTTTTATAATAAAAATTGACCGTCTGCTTCACCGAGGAAAGGTTCGACGGCTTCTCTTTGGTATCGCGTTCAATCATGATATATCCCTTGTAGTTTTGGCTCTTCAATTCGTCAAAAACCGCTGGAAAGTCGATTACTCCCGTTCCTACAGGCACATCTTGGAGTTTGTTATTGTTATATTCCGCGATGTCTTTTAGGTGAATGCCAATGATTTTACCTTGCAGTTTTTTCAAGGCTAGAATTGGATTTATTCCTGATTTTGGATAATGCCCCAAATCGGGACAAGCCGCGAAGTTGGGATGTCCTTCCAACGCTGCTAATAGCGAGTCGGGATGCCAATAGATACTGTTTCCTTTCCAGTGGTTGTGCAAAGCCACTTTTACCCCATAAGCACCCGCCAAACTATCCACGCTGTTCCACAAATTTCGGGGTGGTTCGGCCGTCACGTATTTGACACCAAAGGCTTTGGCTATGTCAAAATCTCGTTTCCAATCGGCTACTGTTTTACCTCCAATGATGTAAATCGACTCCATTTTAAGCCCTTTATCAGCTACCTGCTTTTTCAAATGCTGAAGCCCCGACGGTGAAAGCCGAAATAACGCCGAGTCTTGGAGTTCTTTTCCTGCTTTGGCAAACACAAACCCTTCCACATACTTCAAGGAAGCACTGTCGGCGTAGGCCAGTTGGTCGGGAAATGATGCAGTACTAAAGGTATAAAGCGCCACCCCTAGTTTCCAATCGACCGAGGTTGCTTTACTTTGAGCGTATGATACGATTGAGAAACAATACATCAGAAGTATTGTCAATTTTATAATGTTACTCTTTGGACATTGAAACATACCTTTCATATCACTGTGTATTAGTTGATTATCGCCATGTTTATCTCAAGGAGGCACACTTAGTAGCTTATTTTTTGATAATCTATTTCCAAGAAATCGTCCACAGATGTTAGCCAAAAATTCTGGATAAAAGCCTCGTGTTCTGGATGATTTGTATAAAAATCATAGTGTTCTTGAGTCGCAAACTCCATTGAAATCCCGTACTCAAATTTGTTTTTAGGGCTTATCTGTTTCAACACCTCAAACTTTTGAACATTTGGAAGCGTAGCGAGAGAATCAACTGCTTTGAAAAAAGCGCGTTGCTCGTCAGCACCTAATGAGGGTTTTAATTTCAGAATGACGGAATGTCGAAGCATAATTGTAGGCAAGTACTAAGATATTTTGAATACGAGAAGCATTTTTGCTACTATAAGTACAAAAAAATATTTCTTTTATACAGAAATCATCCTGTACTTACCTGATATTGTCTTAATTTTAGACAATAATAAACTTGCGTTATTTCTATTTCAGTTTCGTTGCAAAAGCAAGTCCTGCTAATGCCAAACTTGCCGCAATCCACAAGAACGCAGAGGGGTCAACAGCGTCAGAAAGTAAACCCGCCAAAGCAGGAACGAGCACGCCCCCCACAATTTCGGCAATGCCAGTTATCAACCCGATGGCTTTGGCTTTGAGATGTTCGGGGACTGCTTCAGAAGGCACCACAGCCGCGACCAAAGGAATGAGCCCCATCATAAAATAGGTAAGAAACATAACGGGCAAATGCGCCCCCGAACCAGCTAAGAAATAGACGGCAAAAGGGTAACAAGCCCCTACCCCACAGAAAAATAGAATCACTTTTTTTCGCCCTATTTTATCCGAAAGGCCAGGGACAAGAATGGAAGAAAACAACCCTGAAACCCCTAATAACCCCATCGTTTTCCCCATTTCGTCGGCACTCATGCCTTGGGCATTGACGAAATAATTGGAAATAAAGGGTAGCGTAGCAAACCACCAACCAAACACACAACAGGCCACAGGAATGCCCCATTTAACGTTATTGTATTGTAGTAACTCGGAAAGATTGAGCGTGGACGTTTCTTTGATGTGTGTACTTTCTGCGGTTGATTTTTTGACATATACCCATGCAATTAGTCCCAAAAGTAACCCTGGCGCCCCTGCAATGTAAAAGGCATTGCGCCAACCCACGTTTTCGGCAATTTGCACTAAAACCACGGGCGCTAAAATAGACCCAAACAGTGCCGAACCCATTCCTTGTAAAATTCCAGCATTCACACCAAGGCGGTGCGGTGAAGACTCGCGCTCAACAAAATTTTGCGCCAATGGAATAACAGGCCCTTCGGCTAACCCCATGAGTAGCCGAGCCAAAAGCAAGGTTACGAACGAAGTGGCCAAGCCTGAGCCAAAGGAGCAAATCGAAAATACAAAAACGGCAATGACAAAAACGGCTTTCTTTTTGTTGTTCGTTTCGGCCCAAGCGGTAGAGCAAAAACTCGAAAAAGCCCATGCCAACGACAATGCCCCTGCCAAAAGGCCGATTTGGGTGTTGTTGAGTTGAAGGTCTTTGGCCACATAGGGCATTAAAAAATTAAGCGCGAGGCGGTCAAAGAAAAGACAACCGAAGGTCAGCGCCATCACTAAGACGATGCCGTTTTCGTAGGTAAATAATCCTTTTTTGGACGTCTTGGAAATACCTTGTTCAGTTGGAGTGTTCATCGAGAATAGGTTTTAGGGTGATTTCGGGTATAAAAAAACCTCATAGGAACGGGAGCCTATGAGGTAGGACGGCCAAGTTCATCGTAGTGATTTGTTTAGCCTTATTTATCATTTAAACAACAGCGGTGCGAAGTCTTTTAGATTTTGACGCCAAGCCAAAAAAGTATGCGCTCCCCCGCCGTTTTCATAGGTATATTTGATGCCAAACTCGTCGAACATCTTCATCATATTTAGGTTATTTTGGTACGCGATGTCGGCTTCACCTCCCATATAAATCTTAAAGTTTTTGAAAGAATTAATGGATTTGTTACGCATCACCTCGCCGTATTTTTCTTTGATTTCCGCAATGGCATTGGGAAAATAGCCCGTACTCATCGGAAAAACTTGCGAAAACAAATCGGGATGCCAAAGGGCTAAATTAATGGCCTGAATGCCTCCCATCGAAAGCCCTGCAATGGCACGGTGTTCGCGTTTGTTGGAAACTGGATACGTTTTTTCCACAAAAGGAATCACGTCTTGAACCATGTCACGGCAGAAAGGGTCTTGCTGCGCACCTGCCCCCATAAAAAAGCCTTGGATGTGCGTGTGTCCTGCGGGCATCACCACAATCATTGGTTTGAGTTTTCCTTGGGCGTAGAGGTTGTCCAAAATCAAATTGGCCCGCCCTATCGTCGTCCAAGAAGCATCATTGTCCCCACCGCCGTGAAATAAATACAACACGGGCAGTTTTTCTTTCTTGCTAATTTCGTCGTAGTTGGGGGGTAAATACACGTGCAAACGGCGCGAAGCTCCCTCTAAAGCCGTTGATTTGTACA
This sequence comes from Runella sp. R5_40, assembly GCF_057652295.1. Taxonomy (NCBI): domain Bacteria; kingdom Pseudomonadati; phylum Bacteroidota; class Cytophagia; order Cytophagales; family Spirosomataceae; genus Runella; species Runella sp. R5_40. The sequence continues at coordinate 179,152 of NZ_JBYFCH010000005.1, forward strand.
GCACTTTTTCAATTTTTCCGTGCGGTACGTCTTTGAGCGTTTGGAAATCATTTTCAGGCCCCTTTACTTCAAAAAGGTTTGACACACCGCTGTTCGATTCTTTGTACTGGGCATTTTTTGGGTCAAATACCTTTAATCCGTCCACGTTAAAATCGTACGTATAGACATTAGGGGATACGCGCGTTGCCGTCGTAAACGACCACACTCCTACTTCGTCTTTTTGCAGTTTAGCGGCAGGAAAACCGTTTGGAAAATCGCCAGAAACCGTTACTTCCGAAGCTTTGGGGGCATAAATACTGAGTTTCACTTTACCATCGGCCAGTTGCCTCACCGATTGTAAGGTATCATTGGGGGTTGGCGTTCGCTGCGGAAATTGAGCAAAAACAGCAGTGGTAACTGCAAGAGTAAAAAAGGTAAACGTTATTTTTTTCATTGCTTTTTATAAGAGTTAAACTTTGGCATTATTTCAATATATAATTACACAAAGCTAATTTAACATGAGCAAGAAAAATGGGCAAAAAAAGAGGAAGTTTATGCAAAATCAATCAGTTGTGCGCGATTAGGCCACTACTTTATTTCTCAAAATACCAATACCTTCAATTTCCAGTTCTACGACATCGCCAGGTTCGAGGGAGCGATGAACCGTAAAATTGTTTTCAATCAAACTTCCCCAACCGAGTGTACCAGAACCAAGAATATCGCCTGGCATGAGGGTTACGTTGTTTTCGGAAGCGCGCTCAATCATTTGCTCGAAATTATAGTACGATGTTTTGTAATTTCCTTCACACACCGTCTGACCGTTGATACGAGACGTCATGTTCAAGTTCAGTCTATCACCTGCCACTTTTGGTACGCTGATGGGTTCTTGAAAAACCGTGGGGTCAAACGGAACGCGGTATTGCTCCATTTCATCGGCTGTGACGATGCAAGGGCCAATCGCATTGGCGAAATCTTTGCCTTTGTGCGGCCCCAACGGAATCTCCATCTCTACTTTTTGGATTGCTCTCGCCGTCCAATCGTTGAAAATCGTATAACCAAAAATATACGGACGAGCATCAGCCGCTTTGATGTCTTTTCCTTTCTTGCCAATGATACAGGCCATTTCTAACTCAATATCGAGCTTCGTCTCCTTGGTTGGACGTTTGATTTCGGCCTCAGGGCCATAAATGGCTTGGTGATTGGTAAAATAAAAAATTGGCATATCGTACCAAGCAGGGCCAATTTTATGCCCAAACGAGCGAGAAGCGTTTTGCATGTGCATCTCAAACCCAATATAATCCCGAAAACTTCGTGGATTGGGTAGCGGTGCTAAAAGTTGCACATCAGCCAACGAATAATGCGGTGCTACATCGCCTAACGATTGAATAATTTCGAAATAAATTTCGTGGTTATCTATAAAAGTGAGCATATCCGTCGGTAATTGAGAACTCGCCAACTGCATATCTACTACCTTTTCTCCCACAAGCCAGCCAATGCGTGATTCTTGGCTTTTATTTAAAAATGTGATTAGTTTCATTTGGGTTGTTGGTTTATTGGTAAACTGGTTATTGCTTGCTTACAGTACCAATGGCATTTAAAACTTCTCTTTAAAACTGATTTACTAATAGTAAGTAACCATTAACTAAATTTCCTGAGTCAACGCCATGCCTGTTTTTCCCATAAGCATTCCCATGTTTGCCCCTTCAGGTAGTGGTTGGTCATTGTATTCGAGCAATTCCCAAGCCCCCAAGGTTTCCGAAACATCCACCACCATTTTGCAGCGATTATAGCGGCGGGTCATGTATCGTTCAAAGACTTCTTCAACTGAACCTTCCTTTTGCAATTCTTCAATCAAAACCACGGCATCTTCGATGGCTAACGCCGCTCCAGACCCCAATTGCGGAATCGTCGTATGCGCGGCATCTCCCAACACTACGACTCGGTTTTTGTACCAAGGCGCTGGCATTTTGAGGGTTTCAAGCGTGCGATAATTGACCAATGTAGGGTCTGTTACTTGAGGGATAAGCTCTTGCACCATCGGAATCGGATAAGCCGACATGTAGCTTTTCAACTTCTCAACCAATTGGTCTTCAGGGATAATTGGATTGTCTCCCTCCGCCGAATTAAGGAAAATATAACACAACTCAGCCGTCATTGGAATGACTCCCAGCTTGTGTTTTTTATTAAAGAAAATATACCCCGTATCCAAACTCGCAGGACGCTTAAAGGCATAGCGCCACACCGACAAACCTACGTAAGTAGATTTGAACTCGCCAAAAATGAGCTTGCGTACTTTTGAGTTGACTCCGTCGGCGGCGATGACAACATCGTAGGTAGCAGAAGTACCATCCGTAAACGTTACCTTAGCAGCATCAGGCTGATTATCAATGGACTCAACAGTCACTCCCATGCCGTATTTCAAGCCTACTTTTTGAGCTTCTTCAAAAAGCACATCGTGTAAGATTCGGCGAGAGATACCATTATGGCTTGGAAAACGACCAATCGGTGGCGTTCCTGCTTCGCCAATCTGAACGCCAAACGGCGAGTTGCCGTGAGGCAAACAAAGTTTTACTTTTCCATAAGGTGAGCCTCTCCGCATGGCCTCGTCGGCTACTCCAATGGCGTCTAACGCACGAAGGGCGTTGGCCTGCTGAATAATGCCCACACCATAAACGTTAAATTCTTTATGGATTTCGACAACGTCTATTTCAAAACCTGCTTTTTTAAGACCGATCGCCACTGACTGTCCTCCGATGCCAGCTCCGACTACCAATATTTTTTTTACCACGGTATTTTAATTTACGGTTTAGGATTGATTCGATTGACGATTGATTACGCTTGAAAAACCTACAAATGAATTTTACTCATCGTTTTTCACTAATCTTCCAAAATCGCTACCGCCCTCGTCCAGCCAGCGCTTGCTTTTTCGATTTTGGCAGGGAAACAAGCCACTTTGAAACCAAAAGGAGGTAATTGATCAAGATTTGCCAGTTTTTCGATTTGGCAGTATTCTTTTTCGATACCTACATAGTGCGCTTGCCAGATAATGCCTGGACGAGGATTCTCCCTGAAATCTGCTGCTTGAATATGCAATGGAATATCCCAACCCCAACCGTCGGTACCCATTACTTTAATGCCTTGGTCAATAAGCCAGTGCGTGGCTTTTGCCGATGCTCCCACGTGAATTTTCACAAAATCATCGTCATGAATACGCTTATCCGCATCACAACGAATCAAGACAATATCTAATGGTTTCAGTTTATAGCCGATAGCCTCTAATTTCTCTTGTAAATCCTCTGGCTCAAACATATAGCCGTCGGGTTTATCGGTAAAATCAAGGACAACGCCATCTTGAAAAAACCATTCTAACGGCATTTCATCAATCGTGCGGGCTGGTTTTCCCTCAGAAGTCGGAAAATAATGGTAAGGTGCATCGACGTGCGTACCACAATGACTCGTTACGGTCAAAAATTCACCCGCAGGGCCGTTACCGTCGATAAACACATCGGTCAAGCCTTCAAAGAGTTTGCCACCCATTTTTTTTGCCCCTTCTTTGTGGTCTTCATAGACGATTTTGGTTGGGAGCGGCTCTTTTATCTTTTCTGAAATAGTTACTGAAAGGTCTATTATTTTCATTTTGTAAGAATTTATTTCAATAATCGACCGCCATCAACGGTCAGAATCGTACCCGTGGTAAATGCAAGTGAGGTCGCCAAGGCAAACACAGCCTGCGCTATGTCGTTCCCCGTTGCAAAACGCCCCAATGGCGTGTTATCTCGCTGGTTTTGCAGGAATTGTTGGTCAAAATTTTTGGTGTATTCCCCTTCCACAAATCCTGGCGACACCGATACTACCCTGATTTTGGGTGCCAACACGCGCGCCAACGAACGCGTCATGGAATCAATTGCCGCTTTGGAGGCACAATACGCCACATTGCTACCGATGCCGTAAATACCAGCAATGGAGGAGATGTTGACTATTAACGATGAGTGCTCAGCGATGAGTGATGAGTTTTCTAATAGTTCTTTCATCGCTCTGCACATGGCAAACGAACCTCGGAAATTTGTCTGCATGATTTTATCAATCCATTCGTCGGTCAAGCCTTCCAAATCATCGTGCGGTACGGGGGTTGTAATGCCTGCATTATTAACCAAGACATCTAATTTTCCATACTTTTCGGCCACAAATGCCTTCAACTCCTCTACTTTTTGAGCATCGGTGGTTGGGGCGTGGAAAATTGAGTGATGAGTGATGAACGATGAGTGTTGAGTTTTAGACTCAGAAATTACATTCAACTCAGCTAGTAGCCTCTCAGCTTTGGCAGAATTGCTATTGTACGTGGCAATGACTGAGTAGCCATTTTCAGCAAACTTTTTACAAATGGCCGAGCCGATTTCCCCTGCACCGCCTGTGACGAGAACAACTTTGAGAGATGAGCGATGAGAGTTTAGTGATGAGTTTTCTTTGTCCATACTATTTACTTTTAAACCTCGTAAACTTTTATTTATCACTTCGCTCTCATCACTTATCGCTCGTATATTTTCTCACCCGTAAGTCCGCTTGTTCTTTGTGGCCCCAGAAGTTTTCGATGGCGCAAAGTCGGGAGCAATATTCTCCAATCAATGCGCTGGCTTCTGGAGTACGAACCTCTTGGTAGGTACAAGTTTTGAGGAACTTGCCTACCCAGAGTCCGCCTGTGTAACGAGCTGCTTCTTTGGTAGGTAATGTATGATTGGTGCCAATGACTTTATCGCCATACGCAACGTTAGTTTTATCGCCTAAAAACAACCCGCCGTAGTTGGTCATTTTGTCCAAGAAATACCGTGGATTTTCAGTCATTACTTGTACGTGTTCACTAGCAATGCGGTCGGCTTCGGCCACCAGTTCATCCACGGTGTCGCACAAAATGACTTGTCCGTAATCTCGCCACGAAACACTCGCAATATCGGCCGTCGGTAAAACGGCCAATTGGCGTTGAATTTCGGCTTCGATGCTTTCGGCGATGGTTTTGCTCGTGGTTAACAATACCGCAGGCGACGTAGGCCCATGCTCTGCCTGTCCGAGCAAATCGGTGGCGCAGGTTTCGACATCCGTGGTATCATCGGCAATCACCAAGGTTTCGGTAGGACCCGCAAAAAGGTCAATTCCTACTTTTCCAAACAATTGCCGTTTGGCCTCGGCCACGTAGGCGTTTCCTGGGCCTACGAGCATATCAACGGGCTTTACGGTTTCCGTCCCCAACGCCATCATAGCAATGGCCTGAACGCCCCCTAGGAGGTAAATTTCATCAGCACCTGCCATGTACATCGCTGCAACAGTAGCGGCGGGGATTTCACCTTTGATGGGTGGCGTACACGCAATCACGCGCTTCACCCCCGCAACTTTGGCCGTAAGTACGCTCATGTGCGCTGAGGCTACCATCGGGTAGCGCCCACCTGGCACGTAACAACCTACTGAATTGACGGGAATATTTTTGTGTCCCAAAATCACCCCAGGAAGGGTTTCGACCTCCACATCACGCATAGATTCACGCTGGATTTGGGCGAAATTTCGGATTTGGGTTTGTGCAAACGTAATGTCTTGAATCACTTGTTCGGGCAACGACGCGACAATTTCCTCAATCGTTTCGTCCGAAAGTCGGAAACTTTCGGGCGACCAATGATCAAGCTTTGTCGAATACTCACGTACGGCCTTGTCACCATTTTGCGCCACATTTTCGAGCATTTCCTCTACCAAAGCACGCACTTTACGATCTGCTTCTTTACTTTCGGCGTACGTAATTCCTTTTTTTATTTGTTGTATCATAACCTTTATTTTTATGATATACTTTGTTATCTTTACTAAAAACCTGATTGCACATGACTGCATCTATTTCAGCACAAGACCAACTTGCAACCCTTATTGCAGATGCTATGCCTGCACAGATTCTCCATTTTAAATTTTCGCCCACCATCCAAAAGAGAATCGAGCAGTTGATTGAAAAGAAAAAGAATACGTCTCTTTCTCAAGAAGAGGCCGAAGAATTGGAGAAATACCTCACATACGACCTCCTTATCGGTTTAGCAAAAGCTCGTGCCTATAAACATTTACAGCAATCGTGACTACCAGAATTTCTGAAAGACTACGTAAAGAAGTATCACTTCGTGCTGGTTTTAAGTGTGAATACTGTCTCATACCAGAGTTCTTTCTCGCTACCACTTTTCACATTGATCATATTCGTAGTCAAAAACATGGTGGAAAAACAACTATTGACAATCTCGCTTTCACTTGCCCTCACTGCAACCAAAACAAGGGCAGTGATGTAGCTACCTTTATTGTTGACAGTGAACAGCTTATCCGTTTTTTCAATCCTCGAACCGACGCTTGGCATGAACATTTCCAACTGATTAATGGCGAAATCGTAGGCGTTACCGAAATTGGCAAAGCAACTGTTATCATTTTGCATTTCAATCAAACAGAACGAGTTATTCTTCGAGCTAACCTTATTGAAATCGGAATGTACCTTGCTCCATGACGTACTACACTCGATTATTCTTTTATCTTCTTCTCAATCCAATCGTACATATTAAAAGTCTTGGTAAAATCGTCCACGGAGCAGTGAGCAGAGCCACTTTCTTCTTTCGGCACGATTTCCATCACGTGTTCGCAAGTCAAGGCGTCGTTTACTTTGTAGGCATTTTCCACAAAATTCTGGCGGTCGTCTTCGCCGTGGAGAATGTAAGTTGGGCATTGAATTTTTTCGGCAACACCTTCTAAGGTAAAGTATTTAAGACGCTCGCGGGCTTCGGTCATGTTGTCGGCTCCTACGATATGTTGTACGATTTCGGCCAATGGGTGATTGTCTGGACGGTTTTTCCAGATGTCGTAGTACGACCAAACCGCGCCAAAAATCATACACACTTTAAAACGAGGCTCAAAAGCCGCACAGCGTGCCGTCATGTAGCCCCCCATCGAAACAGCCCCAACCCCTACCCGAGCGGTATCGACATGCTCGCCGAGATTTTCAATAATATAGTCCAATACTGCCGTCCCAGCCACATTATAGTCATAGCGGGTATGAATGTGATTCAAGCGCAAAGCCGCTCCTTGTCCAGGGCCATCGACGGCCATCATGGCTATTCCGCGTTCATTAAGGTGTTGGGCAATTCCGAAGTAAAGCTCTTCGGCCAAACTGTCCAACCCACCAAACATGACCACTACTGGCGGATTTGCGACGCCAACTGGTTTAAAAAGGTAGGCAGGAAGTGTTGAGCCTTCAAACGGAATATCAACCGTTATTGGTCGTTCATCGAACAAATCAATGGCTTTGATAAAGGCATCGCGGCATTTGAGGTAATAAGGAATTTTACGTTCGTCGTGTAGAGTCATAAAAAACTCAGCCGTACGTAAGTAATTGAACGCCCGCAAGTAGGTACGTCGCGCCGACACGCGCTGATTGGCCTGTGCATAAGCTTCTGCTTTGTCATAGACTTTATCGCCCATTTTCACCCAAGCACGGTTAAAACTCTCGCGGTCGAGTGGGTCGATTTCACTTGCTACTTCCAAAATTTCGGCAAACTCTCCACCCCCGTAATGGGCCTGAGTTAATGCACGATTGACTTGATATGAGGGCATATACTGCCCAGGAAAATAATGCCACATTTTGAGTGATGAGTTATGAGAGATGGGTTATAAGAGATGAGGGCTAAGAAACACTTATCTCTTAACTCTCATCACTTATCACTACATTAAATATCAACTGGTTTAACTTGTCCATCGGTGAGGCCGAGTTTTTTCCCTTTGGCCATTTCGGCAAATGGATTCACGCTTCCCCACGCGTCGTTCGGGTTATCTTTTAGGTAGTGAACATCCTGATGGTCAGGCGCAAACACCAAACGCGCGCAAGCATAGTATTCAAATAAAACCCCGCTGCCTGGGTCTTGGATGTAAATAAAGAAGCCTTCGTCAGCCTTGTGACGCGTGGGTGCTCCCATCACACTCTTGAAGCCTTTTTCGATGAAATAATCCAATGCCAGAAGTACCTCTTCACGGCTATCGACGTTCCAACAAATGTGGTTCAAAACGGCCTCATTTTCACCGATATTAGGGTCAGTAAAGACGGCAATGTCATGCGAGAGGTTTCCAATGGTCCACAATCCACCGACAGGTGGTATTTCATCTGCGATTCGTATTTCGTCGGGGTTTTTGAGTCCAAATGTTTGCCAAAATGCCTTTTCAGCGGCATACTTACCTTTGGCTACCATGTAGGTTACGTGGTCAAAGCGGCGAGGGTTCGCTCCTTTCATTCGATTGCTTGCATAACGGTCGGCATAGACACTGCCGCGCTCGCCCGTTTCACGAAGCCACACTACGTCCCAAAATACCTCGTGGGTATGCCCATCGGGCGACTGAAAACGATACGCTTTCCCGTGGCCTAAATCCCCATCTACCCAGCCTCTGCCCGCACCTAAGCGTTCCAAATGCGCTACACATTCTTCCAGCGCTTCGGCGCTATCGGCCCGCCATCCAATGTGCCCCAAACCCGATTGCTCACTTTGGGTTAATTTTAACGTATGATGAAAATAATCACCCCAAGCACGGAGGTACACTGAATTTTCGTCACGCCCTGTCTCGTCCATGCCAACAACATCTCGGAAGAAATAGACCGACTTTTCAAGGTCTGTTGTTAGCACCTCTATGTGGGCCATTTGCGAAAGGAAATGCGGATTCTTTGCCACTAACGTATGTTTTTAAAGTTGAATATCGCTTTATATAGTCCTATTTTTCAATGCAAAGTTTCAATATTTTACGCAGCAGTTGTTAATCTAAAAGACGCAACTATTCTACAAAATCAATCCATTTTCAAATCTAGTCTTCTAATATTCCTGATTTTATATCAATTTTTATGCCTTTACACAAAAAAAGGAGGTTTTGAGAAACCTCCTACACGTTAGGTACAAATGTTACGCCTCTACCGAGGGCTACAAACGTTGCGCCTCTACCGAGAGCTACAAACGTTATGCCTCTACCGAGGCTTATTTAAGGAGGTTTTAAGAAACCTCCTGCACGTTAACTACAAACGTTATGCCTCTGCCGAGGCTTATTTAAGGAGGTTTTGAGAAACCTCCTGCACGTTAACTACAAACGTTATGCCTCTACCGAGGCTTATTTAAGGAGGTTTTGAGAAACCTCCTGCACATTAATTTATTTCAGCGCTTTGGCAATTGCTGCTTCGGCCAGTGGTGCCATTATTTGGTATCCTTTCAGGGTTGGGTGAACGCCGTCTTCGGCAATGTCAGGAGCCATGCCATTGCGGCTGTCCTTCATGGCACTGTGGTAATCGAGGTAAACAACTCCTTGCGACTGAGCGTACTGCTTGAGGCGTTCGTTGAAGCGAATAATTTTATTGGGAACGTCACTGATATCCTTCCGCCACGGAAATTCAAACGCAGGATGTACCGACGCCAACACAACTTTGATGCCGTTGGCTTTGGCAATTTCGACCATCGACGCAATGTTTCCTAACGTAAAATCGGGGTTATACGGCCCTGTGTTTTCGGCAATATCATTGATACCAATGTTGATTACCACCACTTTAGGCTTCAAGTCCACCACATCAGGGCGAAAACGCAGCAGCGCTTGGGGAGAAGTTTGTCCGCTGATACCACGACCGATGTAGTTGCCTTTGGCAAAAAAATCGGGTTGTTTGCTCACCCAACCTTGTGTAATGGAGTTTCCCAAAAATACGACGCGATTTTCTCCCTCTTTGGGAGGGGACAACTTTTTGTTGGCCTCACTGTAGCGACTGAAATTAGCCCAATCGTTGCGTTCAAAATTCGCAATCTGCTCTTCCGAATAGTTCAATTCCAAGGCAGATAGGCGTAGTTTTTTCAATAAACCCTGCAATTTCATCCATTCCCCAAAACGCTCGTACCACGTATCGGTCGGTATTTTTTGTTTATTCATGCCAAAACCGTGTCCTCCTTTTTGATACATGTGTAATTCTGCGATTTTTTTTGCGCCAATCCAAGCGTCGTACAATGCCGTTGCGTGCGGAGCAAAGCCCAATTGGTCGTCGGAAGCGGCACAAATCCACGCGGGCGGCGCGTCGGCCGGGACTTTAAGCGGACCAAAAATATCGGTTTTAGGGTAAATCGGAGCAATAAAATCGGGGCGATTGGCAGCCGTGTAACTCAGTCCCACCCCTAAAGTCAAGGCTCCTCCTGCTGAAAATCCCATGATTCCGATTTGGTTGGGCAAAATATCAAGCTCTTTGGCATGACTCCGAACGTACTCGATGGCTTTTTTACCATCCGCCACGGCCATCTCAACCACGGGAGCATTGATTTCATCCAGTTTCTTAAAATCCTGCATTTTAGGCATCAACTCCGCCACAGGGTTATCGGTCAGGCTACGCACCAAACGGTATTTCAACACAAACGCAGCAATTCCTTTGGAATTTAGCCACTTTGCTACATCAATACCTTCATTATCAATGGATAAAATATGAAACGCTCCGCCAGGTGCTACAATGACGGCCGTTCCCGTGGCTAATTCGGGCTTGGGTAAATAGACCGTTAAGGTCGGTTTCACGACGTTATAAACCACACGAGTTTTGAAACCATTGTTTGAATACTCTTGCTCCGACCACGTCCAGTTTTCAGAACCTGGGGCTTTGCCCTCGTACAACGGAATGACTTGTTGTGCTTGGCTTTCGAGGCTTACTCCCAAAAATAAAGCGGCAACAATTAAGAACGCTTTTTTCATTTTGTATCAATTTTGGTTAAGAGCTGGTTGGTAAACACATAGGCCAATAAACAATGCGAATCTATGTTTTTCTATGTGTAAAACTACTATGTTCTATGTGGTAAAAACGAATCCACATCAATCCATTTTGCGGTATTCGCTGGGGGTAAAGCTTGTTTTCTGCTTAAAAAAACGTCCAAAGTCACTTAGTTCGCTTTTGCCTATACGAAGCGCCACGTCAGCAATGGGCAACGTTGTTTGTTTTAGAAGCACTTTGGCTTCCAACAAAAGCATATCGTCCAACAGCTCATGCGCCGATTTACCCGTCGTTGCCTTGACACATTTATTAAGGTGATTGGGCGTAACGGCTAGAATTTCGGCAAAATCTGTGATTTTTTGCTTTTGGTAAATAAATTGCTCCAGTGCATTTTTATAACGCTCGGTTATTTGCGATGCGGCGTTGATTCTTACCTTTTTATCCGCCACGACAAAGGGCTTAATTTCGGTCATCAATGCCAACAAATACAATTGTGCAAGTCGAAAATCAGGTTTTTCGGGCTTTTGGTACTCTTTTTCGAGGCGTTGAAGCAAAAATAGGATGGTTTCTCTCGTTGTTTCATCAACAGACACCAACGGATTTCCAATAAATTGAAGAAAAGGAAAATCCTGCAAAATTTCTTTGTGGTGGATATTTTTGGTCAATAAATCAAGATCGAAGTGACAGTAGAACCCTCGCGCGTCGGCACTCATCGACTTGTGACTGGTGATTTGGTAAGCGGGTAAAAAGAAAAAAGTATTGGCCGAAAACGAGAAGCTATCTAATCCTTTGCTACGCACACTTTGCCCTTCCGTCAAAAACACAAAATCATACACCACTTTTCGATGCGGCGGCAAAGGAAAGCGCATCATGTCTTTGTAATCTTCGAGACGATTGATGTGAAAATAGTGATGCGTTGGCGCAAACAACGACTGCCACGCCAAATGCTCCTCAAAATGGAGCTGCCCCATTTCAAAGGGGTTTAGAATAGGAACTGCATCGGTTTTCAAAGAGGTGCAAGGTTTTATGGAACGCGGATTTAACGGATGAGACGGATTTGCACTGATTTAAAATCCGTGGTTATCTGTTTAATTCATTAAACCCGTGTTCCATTTTTCAACAACTTATAAACTTCTTTCAATCCCCAATTCCAACCCACGAAGCTCCGCCAACCCACGAAGGCGACCGATGGCCGTATAGCCTGGGTTTGTTTTTTTATTGGGGTTCAAATCATCCAACATTCGGTGCCCGTGATCGGGACGGAAAGGCAAACGGTAATCGGGACGGTTTTCGGCAATCCGACGTCGTTGTTCGGTCACCAACGCCTTCATTACGCCGTACATGTCCACGTCGCCCGTTAGGTGATCTGCCTCATAAAAATTACCTTCCGCATCGCGCGTGGTAGCCCGTAAATGCACAAAATTGATGCGATTCCCCATGCGTTCGACCATTCCTACCAAATCGTTGTCAGCCCGCACGCCGTAACTTCCCGTACAAAAACAAAGACCATTGTGCTTGCTTTCGTAGGCTTTCAACAATTGCTGAGCATCGGCTTCGGTACTTACCACCCGAGGAAGACCCAAAATCGGATACGGGGGATCGTCGGGGTGAATGGCCAACAATACGCCTGCGTCCTCAGCTACGGGAGTAATTTCTTTCAAAAAGTTGTATAAATTGGTGCGAAGTGCCGTATCGTCCACGTTGTCGTATGACTTCAACACTTCGGCAAACTCCTCTACCGTAAAACTTTCTTCACTTCCTGGCAAACCCGCAATGATGTTTCGGATTAGTTTTTGAACCGAGGCGTCCGAAGCATGGTCAATCCAGCTTTTTGCTTTCTGTAATTGGGCTTCCGAATAGCTTTTCTCGGCATTGGGGCGTTTCAAAATATAGGTTTCAAACGCACAAAATTCCGTCATATCAAACCGCAAAGCTGTTGAGCCGTCGGGTAAACGAAAATCCAAATCGGTACGCGTCCAATCCAACACAGGCATGAAATTATAACAAACAGTGTCTATGCCGCAAGCTGCCAAATTGGACAAGCTTTCTTTGTAGTTTTCGATGTATTGTTTGTAGTTCCCCGTCGCTTTTTTGATGTCTTCGTGAACGGGTACACTTTCTACCACTGACCACGTCAGCCCTACTGCTTCAATTTCAGCCTTTCTTTTTTCGATTTCAGCGATGGTCCACACTTGGCCATTCGGAATGTGGTGCAATGCGTTTACCACGCCTGTTGCTCCCGCCTGACGAACGTCCCAGAGACTTACAGGGTCTTTAGGGCCGTACCAGCGCCATGTTTGTTCTAATGCCATAAAAAAATTAGTACGATTTATTTCTTATAATTTAAGCCAGCTCCAAAGTTAAACAAAGCGTAGCCTGCGTTTTCCTTACTGCCAGGAACGTCAGATTTGTTCTCTGCTACGGCTTTTTCTGAGACAGGAATCGCAAACGGCATCTTACCCGTTGGGTTAAATTTCCCCGTAATTACATCCATCACCGCCTCGGGCGTAGTGCCAAAAGTAGCTAAAAGTGTTTTAGTATTTCCCTCAATTTCTTCAATTACCCAAGGATTCGTAAAATTTACGACCACAATTGTAGGTTTGGCTTTACACAACTCATTGAGGCGCACCACGTCAATTCGGTTTTTTGATAAGCTCAATTCAATCGCTTTTCCATTCGAGCTGAAAAGTCCTCCAGTTGTCGGATACAGCCATTCCACCACGACATCGGCTTCCTCTTTCGTTGACACAAACTCCACGTTTGGATACGAAGCAGTGGGCTTAATCACTTTGATGGGAGATTCTGCATTGCGCCCGCCCGCATCACGAATGACTTCGAGTAATACTTTTGTTTTTTGGGTCAACGGCAACAACTTCTCGTCATTGCGAAGCAAAACAACTGATTTGCGGTGGGCGAGGTCGGCTTTTTGTTGAAATTCAGTATTTCCTACCAATTTTTGGGCTTTTTCAACATCCACATAAGGATTTTCAAACAATCCTAATTCAAATTTTTCTTTCAATAAACGAGCGACGGACGCATCGATTCGGCTTTCAGTCACCAGTCCTTTTTTCACCGTTTCGAGCAAAAGAGTAGGGTCGGCTGTTCCCGAAAAAATATCAACACCCGCGTTCAATGCTTTTTGGTAACGTTGCTCAAGGGTCAACGACTCCACTCCCCACGGCATCATGTCGATTGGCCCCGTGTCGGAGTTAATAATACCTTTGAAACCCAATTTTTTGCGCAATAAATCGTCAATGATGGCCTTGTTGTACGAAAATCCAACTTCCTCAAACTCTTTGCCTTGGGGAGCCGAGTAATAGGGCATCATCGACGAGGTACCTGCCTCAATCGCCGCTTTGAACGGTTTTACATGGTAATCAAACATCCCGCCTGGATAGTGGGCAAATTTCCCCCAATCAAAGTGAGAATCTTGTCCTCCCACTTGCGGGCCTCCCCCTGGAAAATGCTTGGTTGTCATCGCCACCGAATGATTCCCCAATTTTGTTCCCTGAAACCCAAGTACAATCTCCCGAATCATGTTGGCCGACAAATCGGCGTCTTCTCCAAACGTTCCTTCGGTGCGGTTCCAGCGGGGTTCGGTAGCCAAATCAGCCATGTACATGTAGCCTTTGCGTAACCCTACGGCTGCCCACTCTTGCGCGGCTATCTGGGCAAACTCACGCGTCAATTTGAAATCGCGCATGGCGGCCATTCCGAGTTCGCCAGGCCATTTTGAAAAAGGCGTTGCTCCTACGCTCAAGCCCACGGAAGCGTCAAAGGTTATGTGGTTTCGGGGGTTGGAGGCCACTATCGCAGGGATACCCAAACGCGTATTTTCGCACAACGCTTGCAGGTTATTTGACCACTCAGCAAGGTTTTTTACACTGGTATTGGCCCGTAAAATAAAATGCCGCAAATGCCGCTCGTTCACGCCTTTTGTAGTACCAGACGCCGAAAGCATAGGCACAGCCAACGGTTTGCGGGTAAACATGTTGGTGCCCTGTACCAAATCTTCTTCGTTGAAACTACCCGTGATTTCACGGCGTTCGTTGCCCGCATTTCCTTGAAAAGTCATCTCGCCTGCCATCCGCGTCGTGCTGATGAGCATAAAACCCACTTTTTCTTCCAAGGTCATTTGCGACAAAACATCTTTTGCCCGTTCTTCGGCAGACAAACGCCAGTCTTCGTATTTGTCGAGCTTACCGTTTTTGTTTAAGTCTTTAAACTCTAAACCGTTCACTTTTAACACTTTGACCGAACGGTGACTTAACTGAGGTTGTTTTTGGGCGTTGGCTACGCCTACGATTGATAAGAATAACAGTAATTTTTTCATCGGGAAGGTTTGGTTAGTTATGGTTTACCACATAGTTCACATTAGTATTTACACATAGGTTTTCTGATGTGCTTCTTACCTAGTGTGTCCTATGTGGTAAAAGTATTACTTCAATTCGCGGATTTTCAAATTACGGAACGACACATTGTCGCCGTGGTCTTGAAGAAGGATATGGCCTTTATCACCTGCGCCAAACTCCTTATATTTTGAGTATTTTGAACGAGCAACAAGTGCATCATAAATATTGCTTTTACGCTCATATTCTAGCACTTTAAAACCATTGAGCCAGTGCTGAACGATGTTATTTGGATACACCACAATGCGGCCTTGGTTCCACTCACCAATTTTCTTTTGGAAGCGTTTGTCCAATTTATACGATGGAATCAAATCGTACAAACTCGCCAACGTACGGTTTCCAGCAGCGCCCATTTTGGCATCGGGGTGTTTTTCATCGTCCAACACTTGGAATTCCAACCCAATACCCGACTTACCTCCCGAATCAAAGGCTTCGTTCACAAAATACTTCACACCTGAGTTAGCTCCTTCTGAAAGTTTAAACTCAAACTTCATTTCAAACGCGCCGTATTGGTCAGTCGTCACGATGTCATTGCCCGTTTCAGACCCATCCGAAGGACTTACGTTCATTGTGCCATCCACCACATTCCAGTGCTTACCCGACATTTTATCGCTGTGTACGGCTCTCCAACCTGTAAAGTCCTTGCCGTTGAACAACAATTTAAAACCTTGTGCTTTTTCCTGCTCCGACAAGCTGTTTATCATCCAGTTCTCCACGGGACAATTATCAACGGGGCTCGCTTTGAGGTTTTCTGTCTGAATTTTAATGTTTTTCCAACGAATCTGCGTTCCTTCTTTTTGGTCTTTGCCGATGGCATGTACCTGAAGCGCAATAAAGCCCTGAGGTGTCATGTCATCAATCAAATGCGCCGTTGGAATACCATTTATCCACGTCCGAATCACGTTTCCGATGGCCTCAATGCGGTAATGGTTCCACTGGTCGCGGCGGAATGCTTTTTTACCTTCGGGGTTAAAGTTCAAGTTGTACAACCAGCCACGGCGTGCTTCGTCGTACACCCCACCCGACCAAGCACGGTCTGACGGGTCGATTTCGATTTGGTAACCATGTACGCGGCCATTTTGGTAATCGGGCTTTGACAAACTACGAATTTGAATGCCCGAATTCATCGAATTATCGACCTTTAAGTCTAATTCTAAGATAAAATCGCCGTATTCTTTTTCGGTAGCCATGAAAGAGTTGGGCGTATTGGCAACGGTTGTTCCCACAATTTCCCCATTTTCAATGGTATATTTTGCTTGGCCATTGAGTTGCTTCCATCCTTTAAATGATTTTCCATCAAATAGAGGGGTCCATTTTTCTTTTTGGGCAAAGGCAGTACTCGATACCCAAAGTAAAGTGAAAAGAATAGCTAGTTGCTTTTTCATTCGTACAATTTTTAGTAAATAAAATGGTATTATGTTTAGATTTTGTATCGCTTAAATAAGAGCGACAGGGCATTTTTCTTCCATGATGTTAGAATTTAATGCCCGCTTATGAAAGAAGTAAGATTCATTTATTTACGCAAACGTTTTCGGGAACGGTTGCACCACCCAGCTTTCTTTGATTTAAAATTGGAAAATAAGCGCCTACTGTTATATTTATGTTTCTTATTTAAAGACCATACTTTGAGAATTAAATAGGACTTTTTTAGGTTTGCACTCCCATGAGAAAAGTCACGATAAAAGACATTGCCAAACAGCTGAACCTCTCGACCTCGACCGTATCGAGGGCGCTACGAGATAGTCACGAAATTGGTATCGAAACCAAACGCAAGGTTCTTGAACTTGCCGAACAGCTAGACTATACCCCCGACCCCGTTGCCCTAAGCTTATTAAACAGCCACAGTAACGACATCGGGGTGATTGTTCCTGACATTTCTAATCCATTTTTTGCGATTGTGATTGCGGGAATCGAAGACGTCGCTTTTGCCGAAGGATACCACGTCGTGATTTACCAAAGCCACGACGACTACGAACGCGAAGTGTTAAACGTCAAGCACATTTACAATCGAAGAAAAGACGGCTTTTTAGTGGCCGTCGCGACCAATACCACCGACTTCTCGCACTTCAAAAACCTGCACGACAAAGGCTTTCCGATTGTTTTTTTTGACCGCATTTACGAAGAAATAGACACCCATAAAGTGGCCGTCGATGACTATGAAGGTGCTTACAATGCCACTAAACACCTGATTGACCAAGGTTGTCAGCGGATTGTTCACATCTCAGGGCCGCCGCATTTGTTGATCAGCAAAAGGCGACTTCAAGGGTACAAAACCGCCTTGCTCGACCACGGGTTGCCGTATCACGAAGAATATGTCTGGTCCACCCATTTTGACTCACAGCAGTCGATTGAAGTGGCGCGGCAACTACTCAAAAGTGCCATTCATCCCGATGGTATCTTTGCCGCCAGCGACAACATTGCCATTGGGTGCCACGCGGCCATTACCGAAGCGGGTCTGACCATGCCCAAGGACATTGCCTTGATTGGGTTCTCTGATTTGCCCATGGCTGCCATGCTCAACCCGCCGTTGAGCTCGGTCGCACAACCTGCTTTTGAAATGGGTCGTTCGGCCGCAGAACTGCTCATTAAACTCATCAAAAAACCCAACGAGAACACCCAATCAATCACCAAAGTTTTACATACTACTGTGGTGATTCGGGCGTCTTCGCTGCGAAAAACGTAGGTGTTTTTATATTTTCACTTGGACAGTAACATACACACTGCGCCCGTCGGAAGGAAGAATCCCTGGGCCTGGATACCCCGTGGCGCGACGGGTATAATAGGCGCGATTGGCTAAGTTATTTACCGTTGTTTCGATTCGGAAACGGCGAAATTCGTAGGAAGCACTTACATCCAAAATGGTATAAGCAGGGATTATTCCAACGACCGCCGACACACCACCGTCGCGGGCATTGGTTGCTTCCGTAAACTGCTCCGACAAATAGGTATATTGAAACGATGCTTTCCAATGATTATAGCCTATCCGAAGCCCACTTTTGAGGTTAATTTTTGGGACAAATTCCACCTGTTTCCCTTTGACTCCAGCAATCTCACTTGCCTTATAATTGGAGCGAATTACGGCAACATTGGCAAATAGTACCCCACTCGCTTTCGACAAATCAGGCGAAAACGCCCGCCAAACATCCACTTCGCCGTACGATTCTAACCCATAAATAATGGCTTGTCCAATGTTGCTACGGCGGCGTAACACCCGTTGGTTTTCATCATAAAATTGTACTTCACCGATGCGGTTATTGTAATTCAAATAAAACCCACTTACGTCATAATTATACAGCGTCGTTTGTGTGCTTCGAATGCCCAAATCCATCGAATAACCACGCTCGTCTTTCATGTTGGGGTCAATCACCGACGAAGGGTTGGTGATGCGCATGTCGCTAAACGTAATAGAACGATAATTCTGCGAAACATTGGCATACACATCTAGTGTTGACGTAGGTTTAAAGCTGACACCTATCCCCCCTATCACAAACTGACGCCCGTTGGTGCGGCGTTCGTTGATGCGGGTTGAACTGATGATATTCCCTGCCAAATCGCGTAAAATCGTCCCATAAAACCCATCCGCCGTTGTGTAAATGTATTCATAACGAAGCCCAGGTGTAATTGAAAGTTTGTCATTGAGATACAATATATTTTCTACAAATGCCGACACGTTTCGATTGGGAAAACGGTAGTCCGAAGCCACCGACTGCGGGTCATCTACAAAGGTAAAATCAGCGTCTTTCCCTTTACTTCCTAGCCCTTGAATGCTATGGTTAAAACCGTGGTAATAACGCGTTCCGACGAGTAAAACACCTTGTTTTTTACCCAAAAAATACCGTTTCAAAAAGCGCGCTTCGGCTCCCCAGTTTGTAAAATCGCCTTTGATTAAATCACGCTCGCTGTTGTCGTCGATACTTGCGACGCGATTGGGTCGGAAGCCCAACGAATAGCGATAGGCCGATAAGCCAAACAAACGAAGGTTAAACTCGTGATTTACGTTAAATTTATGGTCAAAATGCACCGCGAGCATGTTCCAATTTACCTTAAACCAGTTGCGTTCTCGGTTACTTTGACGCGGATTATCCCGAAACATTTGGTCGGTGAGCCCGCCAGGCTGTTGGGCTAAGTAGGACGTATGCGTTACGTCCACTCCAAGCGTTGTTTTTTCGGACAGTCGATAGTCCACATCGGCATAAAATGTCCCATTTGTAAAATGCGAGTTGGGACGCCAACCATTGCCTTGCTTGTATTGTCCAAAGGTATAATAACTCAGTTTTCCGACAGTTCCGCTTGCACTGACAAAGCCATTATAAAACCCAAATGAACCAATAGATTGTCGCGCTACCAGCTCAAGCTTGCGGTTCAGTACAGGTTTTTTCATGACAAAATTGAGTAATCCCCCAAACTGCGTACCGTACTGAAGCGAGGCAGCTCCCCGCACGATTTGAATTTTTCCAACGGCCTCGATGGGAGGTGTATAATAACTTTCGGGGTAGCCTAACGCATCTGCGCTGATGTCGTGACCATTTTGCCGTACGTTAAAATTTGAACTTCGGTTGGGGTCAAGACCACGGCCACCAATGCTGAGTTGCAACCCTGCGCCTTCATTTTCCCAGATATTCAGCCCTGCAACGCGGGCATACACCTGACGGGCGTTGTTGGTTGCGAGATTGGCAACTAACTGTTCTGGGATGATTACTTCCGATTTTTTCCCTTCATAAATTCCCATGCTTTCGACGGCACGCATCCGTGTAAAACCAAAGTCGGCTTGTTTCTCCGTAACGACCACTTCATTCAACGTTTCGTTACGCCCCACCAACCAGATAGCCACAAAATGAGTATCGTCCGAAAGCGTCGTCGAGATTTTGGCAGACTTAAAATCTGCACAATTGGTATAGAGCTCGTAGGTACCTTTTGCCAATTTTCCAAACGAAAAACGCCCTTCTTCGTCCGTAGTAGCAGTTCGATTACCCACATTCAACGAAACGATACAGCCCTTCACAAAACTACTATCTTGTTTGGCTAAAAGTTGTCCAGTAAGCTGATATTGGCCCAAAGCCGAAAAAATGACGCTAAATGTCATTAAAAAACTAAAAACCCGTAATTGTATCATCAAAGGAAGTAATCCATTTTTTAGGTTTGAAAGACTCTTCTTCTTGCGCCAAATTGGTCGTAGGTTCGACCAGTGGCTTCCCCATCCGCCCGTTGAGAGTTACGTAAGAATCAACGTAAACTTGGGGGTTATTATAACCACGCTGGTGGTAAAAATCGCGTAAAATATGGGCGTACTGCAACAGCATATCAGGCTGAGTTGACATCATTTTTTCTTGTAATGGCGTCAAAAATTGCTGATTATTAACTACTTCTCGACGCCCTTGCTTATCAAGCACTGTAAATTGGGCGTAGCCTGCTTTTTCCATCAGCATCACTCTCCACGAAAACCGATAACCTTCTTCTGTCCAAAACAATTCTCCTGGATACAACCAATACCGAAACGGCATAAGTAATTGCCAACAAAAAAAGGCTCCAAATCCCAAAAACAAGATTCGTTGCCTAGTTGGTGCATAAGCATAGATTCGATTGGGATGTAAAAAAGTCGATGGAAGTTGCAACCATTTTCCTAAGTGAGAGATGATTTTTTGGTGGAATTCTCCCGAAAAAAAGACCAAGGCCGTTACCATCATCACGTAAGGAAACATCCCAATGGGAAACAAAATAGCCGTTAAACCATGAAACACAACCACGACTCCGTAGGCCCAAAGTCGCGTTTTTGCATTCCATAATAAAAAAGGAATGAGCAAATCATAAAGGCAGCCAAACCAGCTAAATACGAAGGGAATCCACGAATAATTGAACAAAAAACCAATAATTGGCAGGTCATTTTTTGCTGGTAGCCAAATTTTTAAGGGTTGTGCTAACAACAACCAATCGCTGTTTACTTTGGCCAAGCCTGCAAAAAAATAGAGAAGCCCCACAAAAAGCCGAAGCGAACTAAGACACCAAGCGGGGATAGCATCAGAAAGCAGGTTTTTGTTCCGATACGCATCTACTGAGAAATACGCCTGAGCTGGCAAAAAAATCAACATCAAACACACCAAACTTACAAAATAATAGTGGTTGAGGTAGGTACTTTTATCCATTAGCTCAATGTACGTAAAGCTTAAAAACAAACCAATCGAAGCTATCCGATAAAACATACCTAAAGCCAACATCAAGGCACAACAAGCACAACTAACAAACAGAATATAGGTATATTCGCCCCACGGCTTTATAAATTCAAGGCCATAAAATGGAAAAAAATACTTGGGGTCAATGTACAATGATTGAATCCAACCTTGGTACCAAAACCGAATCACACTCAAAAAAATCATAGCCCCAAAGACAATCCTAAAAACGGCCAAAGGGGCTGCTGAAGTTGTTTTTACTTCCCTAATCACCATCGTTATCCGTATAGGTAATCACGATACTCATGGCCGAAGTCATGTCCACTTTTAGCATACGTACCGCTTTTTGCATTTCGGTATAAACTTGCACCATGGCAGCATTGTTTGTTTTTACTTCCTCATAAAAATTAGGTTTGAGCCCATTTATTTTCTGATTGGCAATGTCAAACTGTGCGTTGATCATTTCAGAAAGGGTTTTGCCAGTAGCACTGTCCTTTGCTCCAAGCGCATCGAGGTACGTTTTAAACCCTGCGCCATTTGTCCCCGTTTTTACACTTTTTCCATTAAAAAAATCAACAGCAGCTTGGTGAGCAGTCTGGGCAAGTATCTTGGAAATATCTTTTTTGTAAAAACCTTCTACTTTATCGGAGGCGACCACGCCATTGAGCATTGCTCCCGACGGAATACCGAATTTTCCCGAACGGATATAGCGCTCATAATGAAGCACATACCCATTGACCAACTCACCCATCGGCGAGCCAATGTCAAGTCCAGTTTTGGTCGTGAACTCTGTTCGGTACGAACCATTCCAATCGGCTATCACCTTCGTAATCAACGCATTCATGTGGTCAGTAATTCGCTTTATGTAAGCCAATCGCTTGGGGCCTTCCACCGATGCAGTATAATAGGCGACGATTTGTGTATCGGTTGCCCCAACGCCATTAATCAAATAATCCAACGCTGGGAAGCCCTGTTTGTCGTACGAAGTAGCCACTTCCAAATTGACCGATGGGTCGGATATGTAGTCATTGATACCCGTCACATTTGTTGGATAAATATTATAGTAATTCCGAATTCCCGTTTTGTTGGCAGGCCCCACGTCAAACAGTTCTACTTTTTGCCATTCAGTATAAGCATCCACCCACGCTTGACGAAATTCGCTCAAGGTAGTCGCATCAGGCTTGGCCGAAAATGCCTGCGATTTTGAAATCATCGTCTCCAATTTCGGCTTAAAATTGGCATAAGCTGGTAAAATAATTTCGTCCGCTAGATGAGTCAAAACGGCTTTACGGTCTTTAGAATCGTCATCTGGCGCTGGCTCGGTCGTTGAGCTCTCTCCACATGCCCACAAAAAACCACTCAATAGCGCTACAACTGCAATAGTTCGTTTGAAAGTATTCATTTTAAACATAGCTTTTTAAACAGAAAAGAGAGGGCAAAAGGCTGAAAACCAATTACCCTCTTGCTTAGAAATCAATGGTGTGGATAAGGCAGAAAGTTACAATTTGAATTTGGCTTTAATGGCGTCAGAAGCTGCCGTGAGTTTTGAAGGAGTCAAATCCCAAAAACCACCTGCTGAATCCAAGACCAACGCTTTGATAATTGCATCCGAGAAAGCCGCATCTGCCCCATTTACCGTGGCAAAACGCAGTGAATAGATAAATCCAAGACCTTCGCCAATGGCGTGTGCACGGGCTGCATCGGTGGTAGCTGCGATGTATTTAGGGCCTAAATATCCCAAGGCTGAAGCCGCAAGCGCTTTTTCTATTTCAGCTTTGATAAAGTCGGCTTGTTTTTTGAGTTCGGCTTTGTCGTTGTTGATAATCGCCGCACGTCCTTTTAAGAAAGCCGGGTGGATTTTAGCATACGCCCCTTTGTTGTATTCCCAAATATAAGAACCCAATGCAAACTCAGTAGTTCCTCTGGTTGCATCCGTTGAACCTTTAAGATATACTTGGTTCAGGGTCAACAATCCATAGGCTTCGTCCCAGTTTTGTTCCAATTGGGTGTAATTTTTGCCCGACACCAACGTAGAATTATCGGCATCTAACCCTTTGGTTAGCAACACATTCCCGATATAATCGTACTGCATAGCGCCAATCAAAGACTTTTGAATGATTTGAATGGGCTCAATTCCTCGTTCGTCCACTAAGTACGTTCCAAGCTTGCCTGCTTTTCCTTTGGCAGCAGTAGCTGTCACCGATTTGCTGGCTTCGGCAGTCAGCGTAAAGTATGTTTCAAAATAAGCTCTTACTTTCTCTGCTTCGGTCGTTGACCAAGACGAAGCAGTTACATTCCGTAATTGTACTCCTGAAGTATTGAGTTTTGTACTATCCGCAAACGCATTTCCTGTATTGCCAAACATGTTTTTCAACACAGTAGCATCCACTTGCTTATTTCCACTAATAGAAGAACTAATGTAGGTATTCAACGCCTGAAACATCTTGTAACGGTTGTTGCCATTGCTCAAGTCAACGGTTGTTTTGCCCGTTTCGTCCACAAATAAGCTACTGTAAGGGGTCGTTTCTGTTAACGTTGCGTAGTCAATCGTTTTGCGAAGTTGAGGTGTGGTCGTTTCTTTTTCGCAGGATGTCAGGCTGATAGCTACCAACACGGCTGCGGCAAAACGGATAGATAAAAGATGCTTAAACATAGTATTTATTGGCTTGGTGAGAAATACAGCCGCAAAGATTACTATTATTTAGACTTATTACAAATATAAAGTAGAAAAAATTTGAGCGAAATTACCTTAGCATTCCATGGATTAAAAACAAAAAAGTGGACTTGTCAGGGTCCACTTTTTTAAAATTCGTTAGCGTTTATTACTATCTAAAATCCTCATTTATAAGGTCTAAAATAGAAGAACCTGGGCACAAGTCTTCTTCTTTCAGGCTATTCAACGGGCGCAAATCCGATTTAATCACTTCGTGCAAATCTTTGCTATTTGGGTCGATATACAACAACCCCGTCAGAATTTCTCCCTCTGTTTTGGCTGCCTGCAAACGACGCATCGCCGCTTGACGGTCGCGTGGGTCCCAGCCATCGGCTAATTTTTGCAAATGCACTACCGAACCATCGTGCAACTCTACATCTACTGTTGTACCTGTCTCGTACGAAACCGTGATTTCTTCTTTTTCAGGTACAAAACCAATTTCGGCCAAGGCTTCGATGTGGTCGCGAACGTAGTCGTACGATTTGGTTGAGCCCGCATTGTTGTTGAACGTAACGCACGGAGACATCACATCAATCAACGCAAAACCTTTGTGCGAAAGCGCAGCTTTGATGAGTGGAACCAATTGCGTTTTATCTCCCGAAAAGCTACGTGCCACAAAAGTCGCTCCCAGTTCAAGCGCCATCCCTGGCAAGTCAATACCCTCAAAGGGATTGACCGAGCCACTTTTGCTCACCGAACCTTGGTCGGCCGTTGCCGAATCCTGCCCTTTGGTCAGTCCGTAGCAGCCGTTGTTCATCACGATGTAAAGCATGTTCAAATTCCGACGAATGGCGTGCACAAACTGCCCCATCCCAATGGAAGCCGTATCGCCATCGCCCGAAACACCAAGGTAAATCAAGTCGCGGTTGGCCATGTTAGCGCCCGTCGCCACCGAAGGCATACGGCCGTGAACCGAGTTAAAGCCGTGCGAATTGTTCAAGAAATAGTTGGGCGTCTTAGACGAGCAACCAATCCCCGACAATTTGGCCACGCGATGCGGCTCAATCGCCATTTCATAACAAGCTTGTACGATGGCCCCACTGATGGAATCGTGGCCACAACCTGCACAAAGCGTCGAAATCACCCCTTCGTAATCAGCTTTGGCGTACCCAATGGTATTTTTGGGCATTTCAGGGTGACGAAATTTTGGTTTTATGTAAGTCATTTTGAATGTCGAATTTCTGGAAACCTCCCGAAAGTTTAAAACTTTCGGGAGGTTGGTTAGATTTTATTTACACCGTCGCTAAAACCCCCGCAATCTGACGACGAATCGCTTCTGCGGTGATTGGCATTCCGTCGTAATTGAGGATTTTGATGAGTTTTTTCGGATTCACTTCCAGTTCGTTGATCAACAACGTACGGAACTGCGCATCACGGTTTTGCTCAATCACAAACACTTGGTCGTGCGCCGCAATGAACTCCTCTACCGACGAATGGAACGGGAAGGCCGTGGCACGCATCGCATCTAGCGCAATCCCTTCTTCTTCACGGAGCAAATCCATCGCTTCCAACGCCGCGTAGGTCGTTGTTCCGAAGAAAATCACCCCGACATTGCTCTTGTTTTCGGTTTGGTAAAACTCAGGTTTTGGCGTAATTTCTTTGGCGGTGTCCCACTTTTTAAGCAAACGGTCAAGCACTTCGGCATTTTTCACCCCGTCTTCGGTATAGCGGGCGTATTCGTCGTGCGACGTACCGCGTGTGAAGAATGAACCCTTGGTTGGGTGAGTGGCTGGAATGGTACGGTATGGAATCCCGTCGCCGTCCACGTCCAAATAACGCCCAAATTGCTTACCTACTGCCGTCAAATCGTCCAAATCTTGCGCAGTATATACTTTACCACGGTCGTAGCGACGACTATCGTCCCATTTCAAGGGTGCCGTCAAGTGGTCATTCATTCCCAAATCCAAATCCGTCATCACAATGACAGGCGTTTGCAAACGTTCTGCCAAATCAAACGCATCTGCCATCAAATTGAAACATTCAGTAGGCGTACTTGGCAACAACAAAACGTGTTTGGTATCCCCGTGCGAGGCATAAGCAGCCAACAACAAATCAGACTGCTGCGTACGCGTCGGCATCCCCGTTGAAGGGCCACCACGTTGTACATCCACCAGTACCGCTGGGATTTCGGCAAAATAGGCCAAGCCCAAAAATTCGTTCATCAACGAAACTCCTGGGCCGCTCGTTGCCGTAAACGCCCGTGCTCCATTCCACGAAGCACCCAACACCATCCCGAAGGCTGCGAGCTCATCTTCGGCTTGCACGATCGCTACTTTTTTGAGTCCAGTTTCGGGGTCAAGGCGGTATTTGTTGGCATATTTGGCAAAAGCTTCTACCAATGAGGTCGAAGGAGTAATCGGGTACCAGCCCGCGACGGTCGCTCCCGCATACACTGCGCCAAGGCCGCACGCTGTATTTCCGTCAATCACGATGCTGTCGCCCACCAAATCACGGCGTTCGACGCGTACATGGAGCGGATAGCTATAATTGTCCTGCACATATTTTACACCTTCCATCATTGCTTGCACGTTGGGCTCGATGAGTTTTGGTTTTTTTGCAAACTCATCAGCAATGATTCCTTTTACCACCTCCAACTCAATGTCCAACAAAGCAGCCAAGGCTCCCACGTAAATCATGTTTTTGAACAACTGACGCTGACGGGGGTCTTGGTACAAACGCATACAGATACCAATCATCGGGATTCCGATGTAGTTGATGTCTTCGCGGATAAAATCTTTGTGTAAATTTTTGGTGTTATCATACACAAAATATCCCCCCGATTTGACCGAGGCGATGTCTTGTTTCATACTTTGTGGGTTGACGCACACAAGCACGTCCACCCCTTCACGGCGGCCCAAATAGCCTTTTTCGCTCACCCGAACCTCGTACCAAGTTGGTAGTCCTTGGATATTAGAGGGGAAAATATTTTTAGCCGTCATGGGAATGCCCATTCTAAAAATGGACATTGCAAACATATTGTTGGCACTGGCCGACCCTGTCCCGTTAACGTTGGCAAATCGTACTACTAAGTCGTTAATTCCTGTAAGATTCCGCATTGATTCCCTGCTTTGGTAACTGAATATAAGTATTTCTGCATGTCCCAAGCCGATGTAGGACAGCGTTCGGCGCAAAGGCCACAGTGTAAGCACACGTTTTCGTCTTTGATCATCACCCGCCCTGTTTTCAGCGTATCCGACACGTACAAATCTTGGTCAGTATCGTTGGCGGGCGCATTCAAACGCGTACGAAGGTCTTCTTCTTCACCATTTGTGGTAAACGTAATACAAGTAGTAGGACAAATATCCACGCAGGCATCACATTCGATGCAGCGGCTTTCAGAGAAGACCGTTTGAACGTCACAGTTGAGGCAGCGTTGCGCTTCTTTGAAGCCCGTATCTTGGCTAAAGCCCAACTCCACTTCTTTTTTGCGGTCTTTTAGGGTCAAGCTTTTATCGGCGTGCGGCACTTTGTAGCGAATATCAGTCGTCACATCGCTATCATAAATCCACTCGTGAATACCCATTTTTTGGCTAATCAAGTTGGTATAAGGCGACGGGCGCTCAGTAAGCGATTGTTGGTTACAGTACAAATCAATCGAAACCGCTGCTTGGTGTCCTTGCGCTACGGCCGTGATGACGTTTTTCGGCCCTAGTGCAGCGTCACCACCAAAAAATACGTTCGGAACCGTCGATTGGAACGTCGTTTCATCCAACGCAGGCAAGCACCATTGGTTAAACTCCAAGCCTAAATCACGCTCAATCCAAGGGAAGGAGTTTTCTTGTCCGATGGCAATCAATACATCATCAGCCTCAAAAAACACCTCAGGTTCGCCCGTTGGAACAAGCTTACGGCGGCCGTTTTCATATCTAGGTTCTACTTTTTCAAACATCATTCCCACCAGCTTACCGTTTTCGGTCACAAATGATTTTGGAACGTGGTTTTCAAAAATAGGAATATCTTCGTGCAAGGCATCTTCGATTTCCCAAGGCGAGGCTTTCATTTCTTTGCGTGGGCTACGAACCACCACTTTCACTTCCTCTCCACCCAAGCGGCGAGACGTGCGGCAGCAGTCCATGGCGGTATTTCCACCACCCAGTACAAGTACTTTCTTACCAATTTTTTGGGTGTGTTCAAACGCAACACTCGCCAGCCACTCAATCCCGATGTGGATGTTGCCTGTCGAATCCCAACGCCCTGGCAAATCGGCCAAGTCTTTTCCTTTGGGCGCGCCCGTTCCTACAAAAACCGCATCATACCCTTTGTCCAACACGCCACGAAGGCTATCAACGCGCGTTTTGAAATGTGTATGAATCCCCAAATCAAGGATAAAGTTTACCTCTTCGTTCAGCACGTTTTCGGGTAAACGAAACGAAGGAATTTGGCTGCGCATCATTCCTCCCCCACGGTCTTGGTCGTCGTAAAGGTCGATTTGATAACCAAGCGGCGCCAAATCTCGCGCCACGGTCAGGGCCGCAGGGCCACCACCAATCAAGGCAATACGTTTACCGTTTGACGTAAAAGGGCCTTGCGGCATAAATGCCTTTACGTCCCCTTTGTTGTCAGCAGCAACGCGCTTGAGGCGGCAAATCGCAACGGGTTCTTCCTCCACGCGCCCACGGCGACAAGCAGGCTCACACGGACGGTCGCAAGTACGACCTAACACACCTGGGAAAACATTGGATTCCCAGTTGACCATGTACGCCTCCGTGTAGCGCTCTGCCGCAATCAGCCGAATGTACTCTGGTACAGGCGTATGCGCAGGGCAAGCGTACTGGCAATCCACCACTTTGTGGAAATACTCAGGGTTTTTAATCTCTGTCGGTTTCAAGGAAGTATGGTTTGAAAAATCTGCTATTCGTAAGTTTTTTAACAATAAGCACTAATTGTTAAAAGGATAAATAGTCTTTTAAGCAGCAGAAATCAATGGTTTTGATGGGTAATTTCATTAGTTAATTGTGCTTAATTTGCCTTTTGATGGCAATTAAGGAATTTCATTTGGTATTACAAAGGCTATGTTATCTAAATATTACTTAACGGTTTTCCATTTTTTTAAAGCCTAAACTATAAAATTGCGATGGTACTTAAAGGTGTATGGAGCCACTTTGCTTTGTGTCAGAATGACACCTTTTTTAAAACGCTGACTA
This sequence comes from Runella sp. R5_40, assembly GCF_057652295.1. NCBI lineage: Bacteria > Pseudomonadati > Bacteroidota > Cytophagia > Cytophagales > Spirosomataceae > Runella > Runella sp. R5_40. The sequence goes on from NZ_JBYFCH010000005.1 coordinate 208,323, forward strand.
ACAGACACTTTAAACACAAAGTCACCTATACTCATGCCTATCTCATCCACCTTGGATACACTCATTTAGGATGACTTAGAGCGACAATCAAAATCTTCTATTTAAAAGAAATAAAAAACTAGGCAATTCTGATGTGCCTGCGTATTTTTACATCCTTGTTAGCGTTAGCCTCCTCCCCCCATACACCTTTTCTATTCCAAATGTCATGAAAAAAACAGCCTCTTTCTTGTTGAGCTTAGTCGGTATTTTAGTAGCTACCCATGTATGTTGGTCGGCCGATTGGTACGTTTCTACAACAGGTAACGATTCAAATGCGGGAGCGGCGGGGTCGCCCAAACGTACGATTCAAGCCGCAATCAATGCTGCGTCAACTGGCGACGTGATCAACGTAGCAGCAGGAACTTACCAAGAAAACGTCATGGTGTCGAAAGAACTGACCATCAAAGGAGCAGGCAAAGGAAGCTCCCCTGCTACCAATACCATTCTGACTCCCGCATCGGCTTGCCAAGGAATTGGATTTACCATTACCGCCCCCAACGTCACCCTTCAACAAATGTACCTTACCCAGTATGAGGTAGCTGTACAAATAAGCGGAGTTGCTCGTCCGACGCTCCAAGACATGGCTTTGGTAGATTATTGTCAAAAAGGAATCAATTTCAGTGGCCTCACCACCAATGTTACCATTTCAAAAACAAGCATTCAACGCACCAGCGCAAAAGCAAGCACAGTCGGGATTCAGGTACTTACCACCAACGCAGTCAACGGAATGCTGATTGACAATTGCCTCATTTCGGGCAATACCCAAGGAATGTTGGTCACCCAGTCAACCACACCCGTTGCCTTTGACCAAATCACTATTCAAAACAGCACCATTAGCAATAATTTTCAGAAGGGGTTGTATTTTGAAAAACTGAGCAACGCGTTGCTATCAAATCTAACGATGGAAAACAACGGCACCGACCCCACTTATGAGTTCAACAACGGCATTGATATCAACTTGAAATACGGCACTTACGCCAACATTACCCTCCAAAACTCAGACATTACCAATTCGGGGGTAAATGGTGCGGCATTAGACTCACAAAGTGCTGCGGCCATTGCCATCAAAGCCCGCGACGATGCCCCTTTGTACCATACCCTCCCTGCGGCGCTGTCGGGGGTTATCCTGAAAAACAATCGGATTGCTGGGCCGCAAAATGGCATTCGTTTTGGGGAATTTGGGAAAATCAATGCCTCTCCCGTTGGAATCATCGTTGAACAAAACGATTTAAGTTTTGGCTTCACCTACAAAGCACTCATCCACCGAACCCAAGGTACTGTCACCCTAAACTGTAACTGGCACGGCTCCACGACGCCCTCAACCATCAGAAATGGGTTTGAAAGTGCAGGCAACGGCACCATCAGCCTCAACCAAGTGCTGAGTAGTGGTTCTGACCAAAGTACTGACGTCGGTTTTCAACCCATCGCTGGCTGTTCGTCAATGCCGCTCACCAATGCCATCCTCAGCGGTGAAGCCACCATTTGTGCAGGTGCAAGTACCGATATTAGGGTGGCTATTACGGGTGGCACCGCTCCCTATTCCCTTGTGTATGGCAATGGCAGTAGTACTTTTACCGTCAATAATTACAGTAGCGGTCAGAAAATAAGTGTAGCTCCTACCCAGACCACCACTTACACCTTGGTGTCGGTGACAGATGCCAATGGCGCAACCCTACCCTCAGCCAGCTTAAACGGCAACGCACTCGTGAGGGTTACACCAATCACTATTAGCCTTATCAACATTGGGCAATCAAAATCGGCCATCAAAACAAATGACTTGACGGCTTGGGCTTCTCAGTACATTTCTCCCGATGCAGGCCCCACATTGCCACAAAGTACTGAATCAAATCCAACCATTTATTACAGCGAAAACCCCAACAAAACCGCACCCCGTTTTTGGACAGCCTTCGTAGAAACCTGCGCACTTGGCACCGACGGCTCGCTTACCTTTGACATGCTAACCGTTTCGGAAACAGGCACTGTGCGTTCGTACAATACCCACGAAAACAATGCCCCTTATTTTATGTTTGCCAATCGCGACGGTTTTACCGAACTTTATGCCCAAAACCACCCTGCCTACGGCTTTTATCAGCTGGATGACAAAGGGGTAAATATTCACGATGCAGGTTTGTCCAAAGGTTTGTTTAAGTTGTCCATCCGCTACTGGAATCAGAAAGGCTGGGGAAGCAATTACCCCTCAACGCGGCAACCACAAGGAACAGTTTTGGCCTATCAAGAATATTGGTTCCGAATTCAATCCAAAGACGGCGTCGGAGCAGGCGCCTTACGACAAAAAGCAATTGCTTCGGAGAATGGACAACAAATGACAGACAACGGGGCTTTGGCCGAAGTGATACCCAACCCCGTCACCAACACCCTTCGCCTAAAAGTACAAGAGAGCAAAGGGCAAGATGTGCAAACTATTTTATTAGACGCCTCGGGTCGTCAGGTTTTTAAACGGGTTTTTGTCCCCGAAACGAGTATCCACCACGAAGAATTTAACGTCAGTCAGTTATCCAATGGTGTCTATTTTTTACGTGTTCATTTGAGAGATAAACAAACGATTTTGAAAGTAATAAAAGTACAGTAGTCAACCTAGTAGCTCTATTCCTGATTTTCATCATGACTCCAAAAATCCATCTGATTTCCCTTTTCACAATCCTACTTTTAAGCACTCAATTAAGTAGTGCGCAGCAGTTTCACAACAACAAAATCGTGGCACACCGAGGAGCGTGGAAAAAAACGGGCGTTCCTCAAAACTCCATCGCTTCCCTGCAAGCAGCCGTTCGCTTGGGATGCGTAGGCTCTGAATTTGACGTGCGGATGACCAAAGATGACGTCTTGGTCATCAACCACGACGCGCACCACGAAGGCATGGACATCGAACAAACCGATTTTGCCGAACTGCGTAAAAAACCGCTCAAAAACGGCGAACTACTACCTACGCTGGAGGAGTACTTAAAAGAAGGCAAAAAGCAGAAAAAAACCATGCTCGTTACCGAAATCAAACCGTCGCCTGCGGGCAAAGAACGGGCGGTGCTTTTGGCCGAAAAAGTGGTGCAAATGGTGCGCAAAATGAAGGCTCAAAAGTGGATTGTTTACATCAGCTTTGATTATGATATTTTGAAAAAAGTACGCGAACTCGACAAAGACGCCAAACTTCAATACCTCAATGGCAACATTTCTGCAGCACAGTTGAAAGCCGACAACATCGGTGGAGCAGATTATCATTTTAGTGTTTTTCAACGGGATGAACAATGGCTGGATGAAGCGAAAAAAGAGGGCATTGTTACGAACGCTTGGACGGTCAACGATACCTTGCTCATGGATTATTTTTTAGGTAGAAACATTGATTTCCTTACGACCGATGAACCCGAAAAAGGGCTGCAACACGATGCCTATTTTGCCAAAACCAAACGCAAGTTGGTAGGTGGTGATGAGTTTAATTACACGGGTTTACCTGATTCAAAAAAATGGGGTTACGACGTCGGCGGAAATGGTTGGGGAAACAACGAACTGCAATATTATACGAAGGAAGACACCAACAACGCCGTCGTTCGGAAAGGCATCTTGACCATTACAGCCCGTCCACAGGCAATGGAAAATCGCAAATTTACCTCTGCTCGTTTGGTTACGCGTGACAAAGGGGAATGGACGTACGGCAGAATTGAAGTTCGGGCAAAATTACCGAAAGGACGAGGAACTTGGCCCGCGATTTGGATGCTTGGCAAAGACATTAAAGAAGTCGGCTGGCCCAAATGCGGCGAAATCGACATCATGGAGCACGTTGGCTACGACCCCGATACGCTCGTCGGGACGATTCACACCCAAGCCTACAACCACGTCAAAGGAACCCAGAAATCGAAGAAAATTTTCATCAAAAACCCTTATACCGAGTTTCACGTGTATGCCGTGGACTGGACACCCGAGAAGATGGATTTCTTGTTGGATGGCGTTGTTTATTTGAGCATTCCCAACGAACACAAAACGGTCAATGAATGGCCTTTTGACAAACCCCACTATTTGTTGCTCAACTTAGCCGTTGGTGGCAACTGGGGTGGCGCCAAAGGGGTTGATGAAAGCGTTTTCCCTGCTTCGATGGAAGTGGATTTTGTGCGCATTTATCAATAAATTGGCCCGATTGTTTTTCCGAAGGAGGTTACTGAACGTGGCCTCCTTTTTTGTTTTTTATGCCTCTATTGGCTCAAAACAAGATAATTCAATTATTTTTTAAAATTATTTAGGGATTTACTCCCTTTCCTCTACTGTACTGGTAAATCACACAATAATGACAATGAAGCAATGGGATGACGAACGATTGGTGGAGTTTCTACGAGAAGGCAAGATTCCTGCTTTTGAAGAAATCTACCGTCGCTACTGGTACAAACTCTACGGCATTGCCTACCACCAAACGGGGGTGCGGGAAGAAGCCGAAGAGTTGGTGCAAGAGGTATTTTTAACCATTTGGAACCGCCGTAACGAGGTAGTCATTCGCCACTTGGATTTGTACCTGACCATTGCCATCAAGAACCAGGTTTATGACTACATCAAGTCGCAAGTCAACTACCGCAAATACCAAGAGTACCTTATTTTTCAGGAAATCCATCAAAATTATGCCACCGACGAAATCGTCAATTACGTAGAATTGGCCGAAGCGGTGGACAAAGTGCTCAATCTTTTGCCCGAAAAAAGTGCGGAGGTTTTTAAGAGAAGCCGTTTTGAGAATCAATCGGTGAAAGAAATTGCTCATGGCCTCAACCTGAGTGAAAAAGCGGTCGAGTACCACATTACCAAATCGCTCAAGTTCTTGAAAGAAAACCTGAAATCGTATCAATCCAACAACTAGGCTATAAACACACCCCTATAAAGATGACTCAACAAGAATTTAACGAGCTATCAAAGCGCTACCTAGAAGGGAAAACAACCGAAGAAGAGGAGCGGTTTTTGGAGCAATGGCTTCGGCAGCAACCTTCTTCCTACCCCACCAATCTAGCAGAAAATCAGCGAAATTCGCTTGAAAAGCGCCTTTGGCAGCGTATTCACGGGCATATTCGTCCTAGCGCTCGCCTCCTACAAATGCCCTGGACGTGGGTTTCGGCAGCCGCGGCATGTTTAGTCATGGGCTTCATTTGGTGGAATACCAACGAGCCGACAACCTCAAACATCACTTTACAAGCCATTACGGCGCAAGCCGAAAACAAGGGTATTGAAGTAAAAAACACGACCACACACGAGCAAGAAGTACGCCTCGAAGACGGTACGATTGTGCTCCTCAAACAAAACAGCAGCATCGTGTATGACAAAACGTTCAACCAAACCAAACGCACCGTTTATTTGAAAGGACAAGCCTTTTTCAAGGTAAAACGCAACGTTACCAAACCCTTTGTGGTACACGCGGGAGAGCTAACAACCGAGGTATTGGGAACGAGCTTTTGGGTAAGTCACCACGAAAAATCAAACACCATCGAAGTATCGGTTACGACGGGCAAAGTATCGGTTTATACCGAAAAGCCCAACCAGAAAGCGGAGAAAAATGGCGTTATTTTAACCCAAAATCAAAAGGTGCTCTACGACGTTACCTCCAAAAACATTGTCCCAGGCATTGTTGAAAACCCTGTTCCAATTGCTGCACCAGAGGTAGAGAATCTTCCTTTGGTGTTTAAAGAAACCTCGTTGGAGAACGTCCTCCACTCCCTCTCTTTGCGGTACGGGCTAGAGTTTGTGATTGCCAATCCCAACGCCAAGGATTGCCACATCACTGCCGACCTCAACGGCCTTTCGATGTTTACCCAACTCGAACTTATCTGTAAATCCATAGACGCCACTTACGAAAAACGTGGCACGGTGGTCTTCATTTATGGAGACGGTTGCTAAATAAAAAAGCGGCCGAAAATGCAGCGAACATTTTCGGCCAAGAGTAAAACCCTCTACAAACGCCAATCTGTGGGAGGGGCTAGTTTTCCAATTTATCCAATCAAAAAACAAGTAAATGTATGCAAAAACCGTTACCAATTCCCAAAATCTGGTGGAATCTCATGAAAATTACCTTATCACAATTGCTGTTAATCGTGTTGTGCAGTGGTATGGCAATCGCACACGATACACGTGCCCAAGAGGTGCTCAACCGCACCATTTCCGTCGCGGGGGAGCAGCTTGAGTTAAGTAGAATTTTGAGCGACATTGAAAAGCAAGCAAACGTTAAGTTTGTGTATAGCACCAAAATCAAGTCAACCCAGCGCCTTTCTGTGAGTCTCAACAACCGCCGTCTTTCGACCGTGTTGGACCAAATTTTGAAGCCCATCGAAGTCACGTACGAAGTGATTGAAAATCGGATTTTGCTAAAAAAAGTAAAAAACGAAAAAGAAGTACTCCCAAACGGCGACGCCTCAAGCCTTGAATTATTCCGCAATGTCGATAGAAATATCACGGGGACCGTTTCGGACGAAAAAGGTGTAGGGCTACCTGGGGTAAGTATTTTGGTAAAAGGTACGCAGCGTGGCACCAATACCGATGTCAATGGCAATTATCGTCTCTCGATTCCCGACGACAACATCATCCTCGTTTTCTCATTTGTCGGTTATTTGAGTCAAGAAATAAATGTCGCCAATCAGACTTCTTTGACTATTTCGCTCAAGCCTGACACCAAATCGCTGGAAGAAGTGGTGGTGGTAGGTTATGGCGTTCAAAAGAAAAAAGACCTCACGGGTGCCGTGTCCACCGTCAATGCGGAGATGTTTAAGGAGCGCAAAGAAACGCAGGTAGCACAAGCACTGCAGGGGGCGATGTCGGGCGTGATGGTGTCGCGAAGTGGTGCCAATGGTGCGATGGGCGGCGCCACGATTCGGATTCGGGGGATTACGACGATTGGTAGTTCTGACCCACTGGTGATTGTCGATGGTGTACCTGTGAGTGATGTTAACCAAGTAAACCCCAATGATATCGAGAACCTTACTGTATTGAAAGATGCGGCGTCGGCCTCTATTTACGGCTCGCGAGCAGCAGCAGGGGTAATTTTGATTACGACCAAGCGCGCCAAAACCGACCAAGCTTCTATTCAATATAGTTACGAAAACGGCTTTGATACCCCCACTCAGCTACCCGACTACATGCGGGCGCAGCGCTACATGGAGCTTGTCAATGAACTCCGCTGGAACGATGCGGGCAACGGCGCAAACCGCTTCCCGACTTTTAGCCAAGATTTGTTGACGGATTACAACCAAAAACACTTGTCTGACCCCAACCGATACCCCGACACCGATTGGATGGCCTTGACCCTCAACAAAGTAGCCCCTAGAGAAGCCCACAGCATCAGCATCGTAGGAGGTTCAAAATTTGTAAAATCAAACGCATCGGTTCGTTTTGAGAAAGTGGGCGGTTTTTACGACAACAAAAACTACAATCGGATTTTTGTCCGTTCCAACAACGACTTTACCATCAATAAACTCATTGGAGGAACGGTTGATTTTAACTTCAAAAGAACGAACACGCTCGACCCAACCGCAAACACCAGCCCAACAGATTTAGGAAACATTGGAATTGATACCCGAAGTAACCCTTCGGTGGCAACTCCTTTGCAGCGCATTCTGATCTCATCTCCTATTTATCCAGCAGTCTGGGCAGATGGCCGCATTGCTGATGGAAAAGCAGGTGAAAACGTGTATGCTAAGATTAAATATGGTGGCACTGACCGAATCAATTACAATCAAATTGGTGGACGACTTGCCCTTGATATTAAACCCATTGAAGGACTGAAAATATCGGGAATCATTGCCCCAATTTTTGATTTTAACATTCAAAAACGCTTTAATCGCCAAGTAGATGTCTATGCCGCCAATGACCCCAACCAATATTTGGTATCGTTGATTGGCGGTGGTCTCACGACACGTTTGGACGAAAACCGCACGACTAATTTTAGTGTGACAACCCAGTTTTTAGGCAACTACCTAAAAACCATTGGTAACCACGACTTTACGGCGTTGGCAGGTTACGAAAACTACTATTTCAAAGGCGAGTCGATGGGGGCTTCGCGCGACCAATATTTGTTTGACACCTATCCTTATCTCAACCAAGGCCCCGCTGCGTTAAGAGATAACTTCGGGTCAGCCTTTGAAACGGCCTATCGCTCTTATTTCGGCCGTTTGACCTATAGTTTCAAAGATAAATATCTGATTCAGGCCAATGTGCGCCGTGACGGGTCGTCGCGTTTCAATGCCAACTACCGTTGGGGTACATTTCCGTCGGTGTCGGCGGGCTGGGTAGTAAGCGAAGAGGATTTCTTCAAAAGACAAAACGTGATGTCATTTTTGAAACTGCGGGCATCGTGGGGAAATCTTGGTAACGAGCGTATTGGAAACTATCCATCGGTGGGTATCATGAACTTTAGCAATGCACTTTTTTATCAAAACAACGTAGCGGTAGCTCAGCAAACCGCCGCCCAAGTGCAATATGCCATTCAGGATATTTCGTGGGAAAAGACCGCCTCTACCGACGTTGGCTTAGATGCTTACTTCCTAAAAAATCGTTTGCGCTTCACGGCCGATGCTTATTACAAGCAAACCAAAGACATGTTGTTGGCCTTGCAGATTCCGATGTTTGTAGGATTTGAAAACCCTAACCAAAATACAGGCACCATGACTACCAAAGGCATTGATTTGGATTTAGGCTGGAGCGACAACATCGGCAAGCTGCGCTATTCGGCTTCTTTCAACCTGTCTCAGTTTAAATCTGTCATGGGCGATTTGGGCGGAACTGAGTTTATTGGCGACCGCATCCGAAGGTTAGGAAGCCAGTTTGACGAGTGGTACGGCTACCGTTCGGAAGGAATTTACCAAACCCAAGAAGACGTCAATAATTCTCCCAAAATCAACGCGAACGTCAAAGTTGGCGACATGAAATACACCGACATCAGCGGCCCTAATGGCGTCCCTGATGGCAAAATTTCTCCTGAGTATGACCGTGTTTTATTGGGCAATTCACAACCTCAGTGGATGTACGGTGGAAATTTTAAGTTAGACTACAGCGGATTTGATTTGGGAGTAACTTTTCAGGGCATTGGCTACCAAAACACGTCGCTGCTACCTTATACCGATTACAACGCCGAAAACTGGGGTGTCTTTCCTGTGTATTTGGACGGAAGCACTTGGAGTATGAACAATACTGCCGACCAAAACCTTGCCGCGAAATACCCAAGATTTACCGAAACCAACAAGGGCTTGAACCGCGCCATGTCTGATTTTTGGTTGTTTAATGGCGGTTATTTCCGTCTGAAAAACATCACGTTGGGTTACACCATTCCACAACGGATTTCGCGCAAAATTCTCTCGAACAACATTCGGGTGTATCTCAATGCTACCGACGTATTTTCACTCAACAAATACCCCAAAGGTTGGGATCCAGAAGGAATGGGAATCGTAACAACTGTATTGGGTGGCTTTACCATTGGCTTTTAATGTAATCCTTTGACTTTCAATGAAAAAGAACATATATATCGCAGCTCTCAGCTTTCTATTGTTAGCTTCCTGCCAAAACTCCCTCGACCTTTATCCATTGGCTGAACCCTCCGCCGAAAAGTGGTACTCTAACGAAACCGAAATCCAACTAGCCCTCAATGACCTCTATCGTATTGATTTTTGGCAGTGGGACGAAGACGGTACTGGTATCAATTATCTTTCGGATGATGGTTTTTATCGTCAAACCCTTACGCCCATCAAATCTGGCACAGTGACGAGCCAATGGGCTTTTTCGACCACGCTTTGGCGCAACTCTTATAAGGCCATAGCTAGGGCAAATAGAGCGATTGTAGCCTTAAATAGCGCCGAAACCAAAGCCAAGGTAAGTCAGGCAAAATTAGATGTTTATTTAGCAGAAGCTCGGCTTCATCGGGCAGGGCAGTATGCTAAGTTGGTCAATAAGTTTGGCGATGTGGTTTATAGCGACAACGTTGTCAGTATTGAAGAGGCCTATACCAAAGGCCGTACCGACAAAAAAACGGTGATGACCAAAATCTACGAAGACTTTGATTTTGCCATTGCCAATTTGCCCACGAGTTATGCTACCTCGGCAGTAAAGCGTGCTACAAAAGGCGTTGCAATGGCTCTGAAAGCGCGTTTTGCGCTTTACGAAAAAGACTACAAAACGGCCAGCGACGCCGCCAAAGCGTGCATCGATTTGAACCAATACGTGTTACATTCGGACTATGCCAATTTGTTTTTGCAGAGTACCAAAAACTCCAAAGAAATCATTTTCTCCATTCCCCGTTCATTGGAATTGAAAGTAACTACAGGGCCGACTTCCGATATTATCAGTCGTACTTCGGGAGGCTTTGCCGCAGCCAACCCTTCATGGGATTTGTTTTGTTCTTACCTCTGTACAGACGGTAAAACAATCGACAAATCGCCGCTTTATGACCCACGTAACCCCTTCAAAAACCGTGACCCTCGCTGTACGGCCACCATCGTAGAGTTTGGTCAACCCCACTTAGGATTTATTTATGATCCCCACCCAAATACCCTACAAGTGACACGTATCAGCACCAACACCAAAGTGACCAACAACGATAACCGTGCTAATGCGCAATTTGCGTCATTCAACGGTTTGGTTTGGAAAAAAGGCGTTGACGATTCGTGGTTGCTCAATGGCCGATTGATTGATCCTGAGCAAATCATCATCCGCTATGCCGACGTGCTGTTGATGTACGCCGAAGCCAAAATTGAACAAAATCAAATTGACAAATCGGTGTTAGACGCCATTAACGCTGTGCGGGCAAGGGCCTATAAAGTAGCACTTACCGCCACGGCCTCCTACCCTGCTATTACGACCACCAATCAAGCCGAATTGCGCCGCGAACTTCGCATGGAACGCCGCATGGAGTTGGCCTTTGAAGGGCTTCGCTACATGGACATCGTGCGTTGGCGTATTGCGGGCAAAGTACTCAATCGTCCGATTTATGGGATGCTCGACCCTGTTGACTTGCGCGCGAAAGTGGTTGACAAAAATCTCTGGTTTTTTCCTGGAACACCTAAAATTGACGAAGACGGCGCACCTGATTTCAGCGAAATGGAAAAAACGGGGCTTATCAAAAACTTAGTCCCCACCACTTGGAACGACCGCCAGTATTTGTGGCCTATCCCCACCGCCGAAATCCAAATTAACCCCAACATGAAGCAAAACGACGGGTATTAAGTAAGACATTCCAAGTTTTAGAAATAAGTACTTGATAAACTTGGAATGTCTCAATTAGTTCTGCTTAATTAGTTAAGTAGAAACGTTATTCATTTTTTGATTAAACTTCATTTTACCATGCATAAAATACCATTAAAATGGTTGGTAACAAGCGTCATTATTGGCTTGAAACTAACCACCCAGACTTCTTACGCCCAACCCAAAACATCTTTCCGACAAATCAGCGGCATATATCCACACCTTGCTTATTATAACAACGAAGGCGAATGCGGCACGGGCGCAGTAGTCCCTTGGGCTGGAAAGCTCTGGGTCATTACGTACGGGCCGCACTTGCCCAACGGCTCTTCGGACAAACTTTACGAAATCACGCCAGATTTGCACAAAACCATTCGTTCGGAAAGCATCGGTGGAACACCCGCCAATCGCATGGTTCATTCCGAAAGCAATCAGTTATTCATTGGCCCGTATGCCATTGCCAACAACGGGAAGGTCAGAACCATACCTTATACCCAAATGCCTGGCCGTCATACGGGAAATGCACGGCACTTGACCGACCCCGCCCACAAGATTTACTACGGTACGATGGAAGAAGGGTTTTACGAAGTGGATATAAACACCTTAGAATCAAAACTTTTGTACCAAGACGGCAACGTCAAAACCAAAAAAGACAACGACGTCGCCAACAACCACAACGGTACATTGCTACCTGGAGCGCACGGAAAAGGTTTGTACTCGGGACAAGGCGTGATGGTGTATTCCAACAACGGCGAACCTGGTCCCCAAGCCCTCAAACAGTTTGACATTGAGGCGGGTGTGCTGGCCGAATGGAATGGAAAAGATTGGAAAGTCGTGCGTCGCAATCAGTTTGTGGAAGTGACGGGGCCTGGGGGAATTTATGGCAACAAAAACCCCGAAACCGACCCCATCTGGGCAACGGGCTGGGACCATCGTTCGGTACTTTTGGCCGTACGTGACAGCGGCAAATGGTCGTTTTTTAGGCTTCCCAAAGCCAGCCACAGCTACGACGGGGCGCACGGCTGGAATACCGAATGGCCGCGCATCCGCGACATTGGCACCGCCACGCAGCCTGATTATTTGATGACCATGCACGGGCTATTTTGGCGTTTCCCTCAAACATTTTCGTCTAAAAACACCGCTGGCATTCGCCCACGTTCGGCGTATTTGAAAGTCATTGGCGACTACACCCGCTGGCAAAATGGCCTCGTTTTTGGCTGCGATGATTCGGCACAAAAGGAATTTTTGAATAAACGTAAAACCAAAGGAAACATCGAAGGCCCAGGACAGTCGAACTCTAATTTGTGGTTTACCTCCTTCAATCTACCCGACCAATTAGGCCCTAACACTGCCCAAGGAGCTATTTGGCTCAACGATAAGGTAGAAGCAAACGTGGCTTCCGACCCGTTTTTGTTTGCGGGTTGGAAACAGCGCATAGCGTGGGTAAAAAATGCGGGCAACGAAGACGTGACGTTTACGTTTGACATCGACACGAACGGAAAAGGAAGCTGGAAATCGGCCAAATCGGTCACCGTAAAAGCGGGACAAGCGGCATCGGTTGCGTTCGCCGCTACGGAACAAGGTGAATGGATTCGGTTAAAAACCAACAAAAATACCACTGCGACAGTCAACTTCAACTACACCGACGAAAGCCGTTTTGCTGTTGCCAAAGACAAATCATTTGACGGATTGACCAGCATCAATAGCAACAATTATAAAGCAGGGCTTTTGTACGGCTTGGGTAAAAACCGCCGTCAGTTGGGGATGTTAGCAGGAGATTTTGTGAATGGACAATTTAGCGAAAACGGCTATTATGAACTCGACAGCGCCCTTAACCTCGTCCGTAAAGAAGACGCTGCCACAGCGCAGTTTATTCGTAAAGAATTTGCCATTCCCAAAGACGTGGTCAGTGTGGACGAGGCTTCGGTATTGATTGTAGATGACTCAGGCCGCCGCTGGCGCGTGCCCAAAGGAAATGAAGCATTTACCGCCAAAACGAACAGTGCTTCCTTGCGGATTTGTCGGGAAGTGGCTACTGAGCGTGACTTGATGAACGTACACGGCACTTTTTACGAACTACCCGCCGAAAACGCCGACGGTTTTGCCAAAATTCGTCCTGTAGCTTCGCACTCGTTGACCATTCACGATTATGCCTCTTACCGTGGGTTATTTGTGATGACAGGTTTAGATGCCCAAACGCCAAACAGCAATCACATCATTGCTTCCACCGACGGGAAAGCCAAAGTGTGGGCAGGCACCATCGACGACCTTTGGAAATTGGGAAAACCTACAGGACAAGGTGGGCCGTGGAAAAACAGTCAAGTACGTGCCGATACCCCTTCTGACCCGTATTTGATTGGTTTCTATGACAAAAAAAGCCTCCAACTTTCCCACAAAAGTAGCGAAGCCGTCACCTTTACGGTAGAGGTAGAACCGATTGGTCATGGCCCTTGGATGAACTATAAAGAAGTAACCGTAAAGGCGGGGGAAACTTTCAACTACACCTTCCCTACTGGTTTTCAAGCGCGCTGGATTCGTTTTTCAGCCAACAAAAACTGCGAAGCAACGGCTTGGTTGACGTATAAATAATTTAACAGACCTGCAAGGTTTTTGAAACCTTGCAGGTCTAAAATAGCGTTCATTAGCCAAAATTCACTAATTTAGCCACCTTATCACGCAAAGCACGAACAATAAAACCAGCTACAAATGTTACGATTTACTTCTATCCTTTTTTTTACACTACTGATAATCAGCAATAGTGAAAGCATTGCACAAAGTAAATCATCAAAGCAAAAGCAGGGAATTATTACGGGAGCCGACCAGACTGAAAAATATGTACCTTATCTAAAAGGAAAACGAATTGCACTTGTTGCCAATCAGAGTTCTATTATTGGCAAAAAAAGCAGCGTGGACAGTTTATTGAGCCTCGGCGTAACGATTGTAAAAGTATTTGGCCCTGAGCACGGTTTTAGAGGCAACGCCAGCAATGGAGCAGCAGTAAGCGACGAAAAAGATGCGATAACGGGCTTACCCATTATCTCTTTATACGGCAAAAACCAAAAACCCACCAAAGAACAATTGGCAGATATCGACTTAATGGTGTTTGATATTCAGGATGTGGGCTGCCGCTATTATACCAACATCAATACGCTTGAGTATGTGATGGAAGCTTGTGCAGAAAACAACCAAGAACTGCTGATTCTCGACAGGCCAAACCCAAACGCCTATGTTGTGGATGGACCCGTCATGACGGAAGATAAATATAAATCGGCCATTGGGATACATTATACGCCTATGACTCATGGCATGACCATCGGGGAATTTGCCCACTACCTCAACGGCGAAGGCTACCTAAAAGAACCATGCAAAATTAAGGTTATCAAAGTGGCCAATTACGACCATACGACCCCTTATGACCTGCCTATCAATCCCTCTCCCAACTTAAATACGCAGCAAGCGGTGGTACTTTTCCCGAGTTTATGTATGTTTGAAGGGACAGCAATCAACGAAGGCCGAGGGACGTACATGCCCTTTACTATTTTGGGCGCGCCCGCATTGAAAGGTAAATACTCGTTTTCATACAAACCAGTAAGTATTCCTGGCATGAGCGAACGTCCCAATCAAAAAGATTCTGTTTGTTATGGACTCGACCTTCGTGGCTATGACATCAGCCCGTTACGCAAGAGTCGTCAGCTTAATTTAGCGTGGGTCATTGAACTCTACAATGCCTATCCTGACAAAGCTAATTTCTTCCAGAAAGAAAGAACCAACGGTGTATCTCCCTTTGATTTACGGATCGGGACAGATCAACTTAGAAAGCAAATCATCGCGGGAATGTCGGAAGCCGACATCAGAAAAAGCTGGGAGCCAGGATTGCAAAAATTCAAGGCGATTCGGGCAAAATATCTTTTATATCCAGATTAATTTGTCATTTTTCTCATTTGAGCCTTGCACCACGGCTATCCGCGTAGGGAATGGTTAGCTGCCATGTTTTTCCCTTCATTTTAACTTCAAGGCTCATTTCAGTTTCGTTTTGGGCTAAAATCTTGGCATTGACCTTGGGCGTTTCTTTTTCTGACGGAAGTAGTAGCCAAACCAACGTATCATTGCTTTGAATGGTGGTACTGAACTTACTCATGGTGTTTGGCTCGTATAAATTATACTCCCGACTGTACCATCCCTGAATCGTCGGTTTTTCTTGTCCTTTAATAAAGGTAATGTCAAACTTCTGTGAACTAACTGGAATGACGGCCAAGTTCCCAGACTGATTTTGAGTTTTTACCGTTGTGTTATCTTTGACGACATTACACGAAGGGTGCCAATGCCAAAGCGCCTCAATTTGCCTTGGCTTATCGGTTTTGATTTGATCAACCACCACCCAGAACGCCCCTCTCACGTAAAAAAGCGCCCTTCTGTGCTCGGCCTTGCCTTCCAAATCTATAAAATCACTCATGGAATTGGCGGCGTAATCAAAGTCTTTGTGCAGCTTAAAATACGAATCCCCCAGCGGGCTTTTGGCGTGCGTCGGGCCTGGCTTTTGGCCGTGCCCGTCTATCAACAAAAGATTATGACCTTCGCTGCCTTTGGCGTAGGGACGAAATTTGTCCGCCGTTTCGCCCGTGTAGGCGAACCGTCCCGCATCCACCAACAAATCGCGGCCATAAGCCGAAACTGACAGATGCAGCTTGTCGTTGTGCTGGTGACCGCTTCCCCAAGGGCCAATGTCAAAAAATGACCAGTGCGCCTGGGCATCATAGCCACTTCTTGAAATGAGCTGCCCCGCCCAAGGGAAAAAATAAGAAGGACCATCCGTTGGTTTCGACCCCGTTTTTCCGTTGGAGGCAATATACGCCCAATCACTTTTATTGAACTTTTGGGCCGCTTCCAGCACGATTGCTCGGTCACTTCCTCGGTCGCCGTCGTTGTTTAAAATCCGAAAACCATCAGGGCGTATGGCGTGGGCAATGTAGCTATACATGTTTTCGATGGTTTGGTTAAAAAAATCGGGTAATGGCTTGTTGGCACGGTCACAAATCTCTTTGAAAAGCACAAAATTATCCAACGCAACATTGTGATAATGAGAGGTTAGTTCGGTCTGAATTCCATCTGGATAAACCTGTCCTTTCATGCTTTCGGCTATTGTTGCAATGGAGTAATCAAGCCATTCGTTCGACGACTTGAGCTCAGAAAAATTGGTCGCCACCGTTGCCAAAGCCGAGATTTCCATCGTAAGCCAATTGTTTCCTCCATAAAAATTTCGATTGTAATGAGCGTGGTCAGGCAGGCTGCTCAGCATCAGTAATTGAGTAGCTGGCGATAGATATTCGCTGTTGATTAAACCATAAAAAACCTTCGACCAAGCCTTTGCCCTGGCCGCCACTTCCAGTCCACGCCAGATAGATTCGCTTCCTTTGGCAGCAGGATAAGGCCAACTTTTAATGATAAAATCCCGCAAAAAACCATCAATGTACTGGGCATATTTCGGGTTTCCTGTGTCAAAATACGCCTCAAACACCTCCAACACCTGACTATGACGATTAGAAAGCCACGCCCATTCACGGTCGTTGTTGGGGCCTTTGTAGTACCAATCGCGGTGCCCATCGGCACCATACACCACTTTTCCTTTTACATTTTGTACCACAAACACATCCATCAAAATCGTGTCAGCACTGGCGACGGTTTTTGTGCCTTTACTAGGCTGAGTTTTGCGTAAGAAACCTACTTTTCCATTATTTTTATAATACGCCAACAAGGCTTTGCAGGCATTTACCAAGTCCCCTTTTTGATATGCTTCACGGGTTTGTTCCAAGCCTTTGGTCTCCAAATTGAGCTGCTCCAAAAGCCGTTGCATTTCTTTGGGATAACTTTCACACACATCCTCCACCGTCACAATTTTTTGCCACGTTTTTTGGGCGAAAAGGTTCAGGAATAGAAAAAATAAGAGGGAAAAAAGCAGGGTATTTCTACGTTTCATGGTTGGATATTTTTTGATTTCTGCCTAAAAACAGTAAGGACAATAGCTCGCCATTTCTACCTTTGGCTTTCATGGCAGCGTGGTAAGTTATTAGTAAAATCGTTATATTTGGGTAAAAAAGAAAGCGATGACCCAGATAACCATCAACTTACCCAACGAAGCCGAAGCTCAATGGCTTGTTGAGCTACTCAACCGTTTACAAGTACCTTTTGAGGTAGAAGCGAATGAAGCTATAGAGCCGACCCTACAAAAAGGCGATAAGACCATTAAACCTGATAATCTATTTGGCATTTGGGAAAAAGAGCCTCGTACTCTCGAAGAAATCAGAACAAAAGCTTGGCCAAAAAGAACAAAGGTACAATTATGATTATTTGCGATACGAATATAATTATTCATGCCTTTAATGGGAATAGTAGAACTATTGAAGCATTACAAAGTATTGGCTATGAAAACATTGCGCTTTCGTCAGTGACAGTCATGGAGTTATATCAAGGAATGGCAAATAAACAGGAATTGGCACAAATGAAAAAGAAAATTAAGTATTTTGACATTGTGCAAATAGATTCCACATCTTCAAAGTTAGCCATTTCACTAATTGAAAAATACCGATTAAGCCATGGTTTAGCAATTCCTGATGCGCTCATTGCGGCATCGGCTGTCAGTGTTCAAATGGAGCTGTTCACCTACAACCTCAAAGATTTTAGTTTTATACCCAATCTAAAACTTTATAAAAGTTAGTCATGCCTGCTAATCCCCCAAGCTGCAAGAACCTACTCCCAACGGCGTACATATTATTGGAAGTCATATAGCATCTTTTCCGGAGGTAATAGATTTTGATGAATTTATTGGCCGTAAACTCTACCAAGCCGCGACTAAACGACAGTTAGAACTCATTGAACCTGTCTCGCCCCAACCCCTAAAACCCTTCCTCCTCGCCCGCTGCCACCTCCCCCCCCAAAAAAAATATTTCCAAACGAAGGGTATTTTTTTGCGAACCTTGTACCTGTACTTGTGAGGCATTTATCACTCGTTTGAGAATAAATGTAACTATCCCAAGCAGACAATCAAGCGTTTGCAAAAACATGAAGAAAAACCACCCAAACCATACCGACGAAACAACCCTCTGGATTGCGTTCAAAAAAGGCGATGTACGCGCCTTTGAGCAATTGTATAACCGCTACTTTGAGGTGTTGGCCAATTATGGCTATCGGTTAAGCACTGACAAACAACAGCTTGAAGACGCCATTCAAGACGTTTTTGTGGATGTGTGGCGGCGCAGGCAGCACCTTGCCGACGTAGAAAGTGTCAAGTTTTATTTATTTCGGGCTTTGCGCCATCAGGTAATCCGAAACACCCGAAACGACTTGCTTGAAACCTCGGAAGACATCAATGATTTTCTTGATTTTTTGGTGGCTTTTTCGTCCGAACAACAATCCATTGAGCAGGAAATCCAAGTCAATCAAACACAAGCCGTTGCCAAAGCCATTTCACAACTAAGCCAGCGTCAGCAGGAAGCCATCAACTTGCGTTTCTACCACGGCATGAGCCTCGACCAAATGACCCAGCTCATGGGGCTTAGTAAGCAGTCGGTCAGCAACTTACTCTTCAAAGCATACAGCGTATTGCGCCTCACTATCAAAGGAATACAGCCACTTATACTGCTTTTTTTACAACTATCCCGCCTTATTAACTAACCATTTTTTGTTTTCGACATCATGAACTATGACCAATTTAAACGCAACGATTTTATACACGACGACTCGTTTGTCCGATGGGTATTGTTTCAGGAAGAAGACGCTTTTTGGCAACAGTTTCTGCAACAACATCCTACCAAAGCCAACGAAGTTGCCCAAGCAAAACAATTGATTTTGGCTGTACAAAAGGCGGAAGAAGCCACTTCCCTTTCGCTTGACCAAAAATCCATTTGGAACAATATTACCGCCCTCATTTCTGAGGAAGAAATCGTGGAAAAACAGGTTAGTTTCTTACCACGATTTTGGCACTCAAGGGCTTTCAAGTGGGCCGCAAGCTTGGTCTTGGTGGCAGGTGCCGCTTGGCTTTGGACCATGAAACAACCCGCTCATCAAGTCAATTACCAAGATTTGATTGCAGTGGTTGAAGCAAAGAGCCCGCGTCAGGAAGTAGTCAACAACGGCCCCACCACCAAAAAAATACGCCTTGAAGATGGAACATTAGTGCACTTGGAAAAAGGGAGCCGTTTGAGTTTTCCTGTGCATTTTGAAGCAAAAAAGCGCGAAGTTGTGCTGAGCGGGGAAGCCTTCTTTGAAGTAGCCAAAAATCCAGCCAAGCCATTTTATGTTTATTCCAATGAATTGATTACCAGAGTACTGGGAACGAGTTTTCGCATCTCAGCCTTAGAAAACAGCAAACAAGTAACGGTGAAAGTCCAAACGGGGCGGGTATCGGTTTTTAAACAAAACCGCATTGACATCGCCGACCCCGAAACCAAAGGATTGCTTTTATTACCCAACCAACAGGCGGTTTTTAACCGAGCCAACGAGCTTCTAAATCGCAGCTTGGTAGAAGTACCCATCCCCATTGTGGCGCAAAAAACGCTGGTTAAAAGGCAGTTTGACGAAGTGAAAGTAGCCGACGTATTCAAAGAGTTGGAGAAATTGTTTGGCGTCGAAATCCGCTACAATGAAGACACGCTTTCCGACTGTATCCTCACCACCACCATCAGCGATGATTCGCTCTACGACCAGCTTGAAGTGATTTGCCAAACCATCGGCGCCGCTTACAAAGAGATTGATGCTCAGATTATTATCGAGTCAAAGGGATGTAAGTAGCGAGTTGTTATTTGTTAACGGTTAACAGTTATCCGTTAATTGTAAAATGTTGATAGACAGATGTCATTAAACCCAACCAATATGTAAACCAAAAATACCAGCGTATCTCATAATCAAAAAAAGAGGAAAGATGCGGTCACATCTTTCCCTTACTGAACTTGCGGTTGTGTAGGAAGCACCGCGCGTTCGTGCTTTGTCTTTTCCAAAACAAAAACAATCAAAATTATGTCAAATTTCTTTACCAGAAAAGAGATTTTCTATCTTATGAAAATCACCCTCACCCCCTTGCTGTTTGTTTGTCTGCTGACTACCCTCAGTTTTGCGGAGAACACTTTTGGCCAAGAACGACTGCAAGAAAAAATTACGCTCCATTTGAAAAATACCGAACTTAAAACGGTACTCAAAACCATTGAGCAAAAAACCAATGTCGTATTTTCTTACCAAAAAGGCGTCCTCACTACCAACGAAAAATTGAGCCTCGACATCAAGGACGAAACCTTAGAGTCGGTGTTGCAGCAAATTTTAACCCCGCGTCAAATCAACTTCCAAGTGCTCAAAGCCAACAAAATTGTGTTGACGCGTCGGGTTTTGGGAAACGTACCCGAAGGGTTAGAACCTAAGAATCAAGCCACTATGTTCGACCTGCAATTAGACCAAGCCATCACAGGTACAGTTACTGACGAAAACGGAATGGGCCTACCAGGCGTCAGTGTAATCATCAAAGGAACCGTGCGCGGTACCACTACCGATGCTTCAGGAAAATACCGAATCGTTCTTGCCAACAACAGCGAAGTCTTGGTCTTTTCATTTGTAGGATATATTTCTCAAGAATTTGCCATTGGCAACCAAACCAGCCTCAACGTATCCCTCAAACCCGACACCAAAGCCCTCGAAGAAGTGGTGGTGGTGGGTTATGGAACCCAGAAAAAGAAAGACCTGACGGGAGCCATCGCCAGTGTGGACGTGGAAGCCACCCGATTGCAACCCAACACCAACGCTTCGCAAATCCTGAGAGGAACAACGGCGGGCGTGCAAGTCATTGACAATGGTCGCCCAGGGCAAGCAGGAACGATCCGAATCCGAGGAATCAACTCCATTTCAGCCAATAGTTCTCCCCTGATTGTCTTGGACGGAATTATCTACGCGGGAGGAAATTTGGCCGACATCAACCCCAACGATATTGAGACCATCGACATTCTGAAAGATGCCAGTTCGACGGCCATTTATGGCTCTTTGGCAACCAACGGGGTCATTGAGATTACCACAAAAAAAGGGAAATCGGGCAAGCCAAAGTTTACATTCACTACCTATTTGGGGGCGTCAGATTATGCTTTTTTGCCTAATTACCGCACCCCCGAGCAATACTTAGCTGCGCGCAAAGATGCCGAAGAAGCCGAAGGGGGAAGTGTGCCGTTTTCGGTGATTGAGCAAGCAAACATTGCTTCGGGAAAAACAATCAATCCTTTTCAGGAAATCAAACAAAGTGCTCCGATGTCGAATTATGAGCTCAATGTTTCAGGGAAAATGGATAGATTAAGTTACTTTTTTTCAGGAGCTTATACCGACTCTAAATCGCCCGTCAGAGGCGATAATTTCAATCGTTTGTCGAGCCGATTAAACTTGGGCGTACAGGCTACCGATTGGCTCAAATTGGGCATCAATTCTGGGTATTCGTCCAGAGACAATTCAGGGGTAAGGGCCAGCCTTGTTCCAACTTCTTATTTGAGTCCTTTTGCTAGTTTATATTTAGAAGACGGGGTTTCGCCAAATCCTCTTCCACAAAACTGGGGCTTGGTAGCCAACCCCTTATTAGGAACGCTCTTAAATACCAACAAATCTATCACTAACATCCTATTTGCCAATGCCTACGCCGATGTAACCTTGTTAGAAGGGTTGACCTACAAACTCAACGGGGGCTATACCCGAACCGACTCCAAAACATTCACATACAGTCCTACCTATGCCCCTACCAACCGACTGGGTTCTGGCTCTAAAAGACACGGAGAAACTCAAAATTTTACCTTAGAAAATATTCTTAAATACCAGCGGAGATTTGCCCAAGAGCACAGTCTTGATTTAACCGTTCTTTACGGCATTTATCAGTTGTCAAATCAGTTTTCGTTTTTGTCAAGCCAAAATATTTTCAACGATGCGTTAGGCTACAATTCATTGGAAATTGGTGAAGGCTACAGCATTGACGTAGGCGCAACTCAAAACCGACAAATCTCTTCCATGGCGCGCTTGGGGTATTCGTTGAAAAGTAAATACTTCTTTACTTTGAGTGTACGCAGAGACGGATTTTCGGCCTTTGGAGAGGGTCGTAAATTCGGAACGTTTCCCTCGGTTGCTTTCAGTTGGAACGTAAGTGATGAAGGTTTTATGAAAGATGTCAAAAAAATTGACTTCTTAAAACTGCGGGCATCGTGGGGACGTAACGGAAACCGAGGCGTGAGCGAGTACTCGTCTTTGAGCCAAGTTGGTCAGCGGAATTATGTTTTTGGAGACGGGCAACCCGTATCAATCGGTTTAGTTCCTACTACGCTTGCCAATCCTAATTTGGGTTGGGAAACGACCGAAAGTTTCAACATCGGCACCGACGTTCAGGCATTTTCCAGCCGAATTTCGGCCTCCCTCAATTTTTACGTTTCCAACACGTTTGACCTACTCCTCAACCAAACTATTCCGAATACCAACGGTTTTGAGGTTTTCTTGAGAAATATTGGAAAAACCAAAAACAAAGGCTTTGAATTAGACCTCAAAACCAAAAATATTGAAAGAGGAGACTGGGGATGGAATACCAACCTCGCTTTTTCACTCAACCGAAACAAAATCGTTCAGCTCACGGGCAGAGACATCAACAACGATGGCATAGAAGACGATGACATTGCCAGTGGATGGTTTATCGGGCAACCCTTAGGCTCCAATTTTGACTATGTATTTGACGGAATTTTCCAGCAAGGAGATGATTTTTCGCTAATACCAGGCTCCAAGGCAGGAGACATAAAATTTAAGGACATCAGCGGCCCTAATGGTGTCCCCGATGGCAAAATTACGCCCTTAGACCGCGCCGTATTGCACAGCAACCAACCTAATTTTAATGTAGGAATTACCAATATCGTCAACTTCAAGAGGTTTAGTTTGTCTTCTACGCTCACTATCAGAGAGGGCGGCTACAGTTCTAACTCGCTCATCAACCCTGGCTCTAATTTCTTTGACCAAGCTAATTTCCTCAATACGCCTTATTGGACGCCCTCTAACCCTATCAATACTCACCCCCGAATCAACTACCGTAATCCACTCGGGTATGGTTTTTACGAAAGCCGAAGCTTTGCAAGGCTGCAAGATGTATCGTTGTCTTATAATTTTTCGGACGCATTGACAAAGAAGCTGAAAATAGCCAATCTTCAAGTGTATGTAAGTGGCAAAAACTTATTTACGTGGACCAAATGGAACGGATGGGATCCCGAGTTTGGGGGCGGCGGCCGTGACCCAGGCACAAACGGCCCATTGCTTAAAACATTTATTGGCGGTATTAACGTGTCATTCTAAAATTCAGGAACAATGAAATCAACATACAAAGTATTCTTACTTCTATCACTTTTGGGCATTACAACCTCCTGCAACGATGATTTTTTAAAGGAAGTGCCTTTGGATCGGTTTAGTCCCGAAAACTTACTGACCAACACGGCTGGGTTTGATGCCGCCGTGGTAGGTTTGTACGAAGGCGCACGTCAGGAACACATCATTGCTTCCAACAATTTTGAGTACATGACCGTAGGAACCGACCAAACTCAATGGGGACGGAACGACTCGCGCGGGAATAAAGATTACAGTCTGCTTAACCCCAACTTAGATGCGACCATTGTGTATTGGGATTGGGCGTATAAAACCATGATTTTACGGGCC
This sequence comes from Runella sp. R5_40, assembly GCF_057652295.1. NCBI lineage: Bacteria > Pseudomonadati > Bacteroidota > Cytophagia > Cytophagales > Spirosomataceae > Runella > Runella sp. R5_40. The sequence continues at coordinate 232,248 of NZ_JBYFCH010000005.1, forward strand.
AATACCGTTTTGGACGGCCTTAATAACCCCAACCTAAGCATTAAGACCGAAGACCTTAACAACATCAAAGGTCAGGCGCTTTTCTTTCGGGCCTACACGTACAATTTTTTGGCGAATATTTACGGAGGTGTGCCAATTGTAAAGCAAACAATCACCGAACCAAAATTTGATTTTGTAAGAAACTCTCGGCTCGAAGTACTCAATTTTGCAGCCAAAGATTTGGAAGAGGCCATCACTTTACTACCGTTGCAAGTCAAAGACGGCCGCATCCCCCGCGCGGCGGCGTTTCACCTGTTGAGCGAAATTTATATCTCACTGGGTATGGAATCTAAAGATGCTTCCTTCTACGATAAGTCCATCGGGGCGGCCAGCAAAGTAATTAACAAAGAAGCGGGTGATTATCAACTCATGACGGCGCGATTTGGCGCGGCAGCTTCGCGCGCTGGCGATGTTTTTTCTGACCTTTTTGCCAATGGACAAGTCAACTACTCGGCGGGCAACAAGGAGGTGATGTGGGCTTGGCAATTTGAAAGTACCAACGTAGGTGGGAGCTTTTCGACTTCTTCGGCCAATAATAGCATTCGTTACTGGGGGCCAGAATACGACCGCTTGCAAACTCCAAATCGAGTCTTGAATGTGGTAGCTGATAGCATCGGAAGGGGAATTGGGGTTAATTGTCCTACCAATTACGCCAAATATGATGTCTGGGCATTAGACCCCAAAGACATGAGAAATTCCGTTCATAACATCCGACGCACTTTTTACTATAACAACCCTGCGGATAAAGAGTATTTTGGTAAGCCGATTATTGTCAAAAAAGCAGCCAATGGAAATCTATTTTTAGCTCGAAACGACGGTACGCTCACAACCATTGCCATTGATACATTGCGCCAATACTACCCTTACTATCGAAAAATCGAAGGGCCTTCCATCAATAACGATATATTATCGGGCAATACCTCCAAAGATTTTAGCCGCATGAGGGTCGCTGAAACCTATTTGCTGAGAGCGGAGGCTTATTTTAGAAAAGGGGATTTGGAAAATGCCGCCAAAGACATCAACGTAGTGCGAGCGAGAGCAAAAGCTACCCTAATCAGCGCTAACAAAGTAACCGAAGACTTTATTTTGGACGAAAGAACGCGGGAGTTGATTGTGGAAGAACCGAGATTACGCACCTTAATTCGTATGGGTCGTTTGGTGGACAGAGTAAGAAAATACAATTCCGAACCATCGGTGGCGAATGGTCCTTCATCGGGCAAAACAATCCAAGATTTTAACAAGTTTTGGCCTATTCCTCAAAAAGTAATTGATGCCAATACTGGAGCTAAATTTGAGCAAAACCCTGGTTATTAGCCCATTCAGTTTTACCCGCAGACCAACGCAGATTTAAGGCCGCAGAATGACGCAGATGCAGGAAATTCAGCGAAAATCAGCGGTTTTAAATTTCTGCGAGTTTCTGCGGGGATAAACTTCCATTCTCAAGATAAATATGACACTCAATAGACGTACTTTTTTAAAACAAACCTCCCTGTTGGCGGCTTCGTTGCACGTGGCGTTGGGAGAAGCTACGGCAGCAGTACCTAAGTCGATCATTTTGCGTTCGTCGTGGCAAACCGAAAACATTGGAGACATTGCACATACGCCAGGCGTGCTGACGCTTTTAGAACACTATTTACCCGAAGTTGAAGTACGCCTATGGCCTTCCAATGTCAAAAATGGCGTGGAAGAAATGCTGCGAAAGCGTTTTCCCAAACTGCGCATTATCCAAACTCCCGAAGAAATTCAACAAGCATTCAGCGAATGTGTTTTTTTGCTGCACGGCTCAGGGCCTTCGCTGGTTGCAAAGCAAGACGTGGAGCGTTGGCGAAAAACAACGGGCAAACCTTACGGCATTTATGGCATTACGTTTCCAGGTGTGTATGGCTTTCCTGAAGATCGGCAAAAAGTAACTCCGCTCGACTTAGACATCTTGACCCAAGCCCGTTTTGCTTATTTCAGGGATTCGGTATCCATGGATTTTGCCCAAAAACAGGGAGTCAACTGCCCCATCATGGAATTTTGTCCCGATGGTGCCTTTGCCGTGGATGTCCGAGACGACCAAGCAGCCGATGCTTTTTTACGGGAACACGGCCTCGAAACGGGGAAGTTTTTGTGCGCAATTCCCCAAGTACGGTTTTCGCCTTGGTGGGAGTTGCCTTCCAAAAAACAAACCATCAACGAAGCCAAGCACGCGCACAACGAAAAAATGAAAGAGCAGGACAACGCCCCCATTCGGGAGGCAATCATCGCCGTGGTACGCCAAACACCGCTCAAAGTCTTGCTCGTGCCCGAAAATGCGACTCAAATGCGGATTGGAAAAGAAATGCTCTACGACCCACTTCCTGAGGATGTAAAAAAGAGGGTAGTGTGGCGAGATACTTATTGGCTTACCGACGAAGCCGTGAGTACGTACATTCGCTCGGCAGGCTTGTTTGGTTTAGAAATGCACTCGCCCATTATGTGCATTGCGCAGGGAATTCCTGCCATTGTTTGTCGATTTGACGAACAAACCAGCAAAGGCTACATGTGGCGAGACATTGGGCTGGGCGAGTGGCTCTTTGACATGGACACCCCAAGCGACGTCGCCAAAATTGTTCCTACGGTACTCGCAATGGCTCAAAACCCCAAAGCGGCTAAAATGAAGGTAAAGAAAGCCCAAGCCTTTGTGAAGCAGCGACAAGAACAAACCATGAATGTCTTGAAAAAGAATGTCCTTACAACCTGAACCGAAAAACGCCATGCTTACTTCCCGTCGAGACTTTCTTAAACTTTCTACCCTTGCAGCCACTACGTTTCAAGTGCCTCAACGGGAACAACTGAACGTACCTGGAATACCATTAGCCAAGGCACCCACCATACTACTCCGCTCGTCGTGGAACGACAACAACATTGGAGACATTGGTCATACGCCCGGCACTTTACGTTTGTTGGAAAGATACATTCCCGAAGCGCAAATTATTTTATGGCACGCCCAACCTCGTCCCGTTACAGAAGCATTGATTGTCAAAAATTTCCCGAAAGTAAAAATCGTTCACGGGGCTTTTTTCAACCAAGACGAAGGTTTGCAAGGAGCACTAAAAACGGCATTCGAGCAAGCCGACGTCTATATTCATAATTCGGGAATGTCGATGAACTATGGTTTGTTCAATTATGAATGGACTGGCGTCATGTCCAACCTTGCACCCTTTTATTATTGCCTCGAAAACAACATTCCTTTTGGGCTTTACGGGCAGTCGTTCGACAAGTTTGCGCCGCCTGCATTATCACTTTTTAGGGATGTACTGAGCCGTGCGTCTTTTATCTATTGTCGTGATACCGAGTCGGTCAAATTCCTGAAAGAGAACCAGTTCAAAACGCCCATCATAGAATTTGGCCCCGATGGATGTTTTGGAATAGACGTGCGGGACGAAGCCAGGGGGCTTGCCTATCTACGTGAGGCTGGATTGGAAGAAGGGAAGTTTTTGGTGGTAGTAGTACGAACCAATACGCCGCATTTGAATGCCACAGGGAAAGGCGATATGATGAACCCCGCCCCCTCGCCCGAGCAGCAGCAACAAGATGCGCTGCGATTGGGAAAAGTGAAGGACTTAATCCATCAGTGGGTCACGACTACGGGCATGAAAGTCTTGATTGCTCCCGAGGCTTTGAAAGAAACTAAATACGCCAAAACGATGCTCTACGACCAATTGGACGATAGCATCAAGGCCAAAGTGGTATGTCGCGAAACCTTTTGGAGTGCCGACGAAGCTATGTCGGTGTATGCCCGAGCGCACACGATGTTTGGCATGGAGCCCCATTCGCTCATCATGGGCTTGGCGTTGGGAGTGCCTGTGGTTCACGCCCGTCCGCTCAAACACGGTCGCAAAGGGTGGATGTTTCGTGACATTGGCGTACCTGAGTGGCTATTTGAAATAGACCAAGCGCCTGCATCCGATATTACAGGAGCAGTTTTAACAATTTACAAAGACTACAAAACGGCCAAAGCCAAAGCCCAAAAAGCCATGGATGTAGTCCGCAACCGACAAAAAGAAACCATGTCAGTCGTAAAAAAACTGGCGAAATAAAATCCAATCCCATGCCTCTCAATCGTCGTCAATTTATACAGCAAAGCAGCTTGGTTTCAGCCGCTGCCATGTTCCCTTTTTTGGCACAAGCCACGCACAAAAACAACCCTGTATTACTCATCACTTCGGGTTGGCAAGATGTCAACATCGGAGACATTGCCCATACGCCTGGGTTGATTGGCCTATTGAAAAAACGCCTCCCTAAAGCCAAGATTATTCTCTGGAAAAAAAGCAAAAGTGAGATGGTAGAAACCATGCTCAACCACTATTACCCCGACGTCACCATTATTCACGGGGCGGTAGATAAGGAGTTGGTACCCCAAACAGAAGAAGTGAAACGGGCATTTCAGGAAGCCGATTTTTTCCTGCATGGTTCGGGGCCTTCGGTCGTTGCTACCGATTACTTACAAGCTTGGCATAAGCAAACCCAGAAGCCTTTTGGTATTTTTGGGGTCACTACGCAAACTGTTTCTGCTGCGTTAAAAGACCTGCTACAACACGCCTCGTTTATTTTTACGCGGGAAACCGCTTCTATTCAAAAGCTAAAAGAAGCGGGCGTACAAGGACCGCACATTGCTTTTGCTCCTGATGCTACCTTTGTTTTGGAGATTCATGACGACCAAAAGGCTAATCAATTTATTCAGGAAAATAAGTTAGAACATCGCAAATTCATTTGTGTGATTCCGCGCCTTCGTGTAACACCTTATTACAAAATCAGGCCCAGCGGCTGGAGTGAAGAGCGTATCAGGGAAGTCAACGAACTCAACGACAAATGGAAAGAAATCGACCACGCCAAAGTCCGTGAAGCGATGGTAGCGTGGGTACGAAAGACGGGTAACAAAATCGTAGTTTGCCCCGAAATGACCTATCAAGTAGATATTATTGATGAATTATTGGTCAACCCGCTCCCTGAAGATGTGAAAGCTTTGGTGGTTAAACACGGCTATTGGCTTCCCGATGAAGCGGCGTCGTTGTATTCCCACGCCCACGCTGTGTTGAGCTATGAGTGCCATTCTCCCATCATTGCACTGACCAACGGTACTCCCGCTTTTTATTTGCGTCAACCCCAAGACACCATCAAGGGTCAGATGTATTATGACTTAGGGTTGAAAGATTGGACGTTTGAAATTGAAGAGACGACGGGACAACAAATCACCGACAGGCTATTACAAACAGTGGCGGATTATGGGGCAGCTAAAAAGAGCGTAAAACAATCAATGGCAAAAGTACAAAGTCAATACAACGCCGCCTTCGAAGTCATTAAGAACAAAGTGTAGTTGTGCAGTTTTAATCAATACGCCTGCGGATCACCTTTCACCATGTTATACACGGTTTTAAAAACTACCTGTATATCTAACAAAAGGCTCCAATTTTCGATGTACCAAATGTCGTATTCTACTCGTTTGCGCATCAGGCCAATCTCGTGGGTTTCGCCTCGGTAGCCATTGACCTGCGCCCAACCCGTAATCCCTGGCTTAACGCGGTGCCGAATCATGTAATTATCAATTAGTGGTAGGGTTTCTTCACTGTGCTTTGTGGCATGTGGACGAGGCCCTACCACTGACATACTCCCCAAAAAGACATTGATAAACTGCGGCAGTTCGTCCAAATTGGTCTTTCGTAAAAACTGCCCGACGCGCGTCACCCGTGGATCATTGGAAGTAGTTTGGCTAAATCCTCCCTCCTTTTTGACAGTCGATGCGCCGTGATACATCGTCCTGAACTTCCACACCTTGATAATTTTCCCTTTTTGTCCCCAGCGACCTTGGATAAAAAACACGGGTCCTTTGGAGTTAATTTTTATCGCCAGCGCTATTATTGGAAACAACCACGAGGCAATCAGCAACAAAAAACACACACTAAAAACAACATCAAAAGCCCGTTTTATTCCCTGCCAATAATTCAAATCCAGCAGCGTACTTCGTACGGTTACCAGCGGATATTGTCCAAATAATTCAAACGAATACCGTGAGGCATTAAATTGAAAAAAGCCAGGGGTAAACTTTACAAGTACACCCTGTTTATCTGCCCATTCGATAAGACCCGCTACGTAAACTTCACTAAACTTTTGAATGGCAATCACTAACTCATCTACTTCATTCGTGGGCGTAGTTTTCAAAAAATTCAATGTCTCTTTTAACACAACTTTGTCATTTTTAACAAAGTCATGGACGCGGGCACCCGCAATTTTATAACCGTAATGCGGTCTCTGTTGCACCAAGTCTATAAACTCGTGCACTGAAGTAAAATCACCTACTACTACTACTTTTTTTTGATTGGTACCTTTTATGTGCCAACGATTCATTATTTGTCGAATAACATACATTTTTACCCCAATAACTATCGTCAATGAAACCGTATAAACAACTGTAAAACTACGGGCATAGAAATGATCATTTAATAGGAATAACGAAATAGACAAAGCAACAAACTGAACAAACAATGTAAGAAATAACGGGAGTAGTTCCTCGACAAAAGCAGCCATTCGATAATCCTGGTATAATTTACCCACTTTAGAGGAAAAATACCAAGCTAAAACAAGCCCTCCGATAATAAGTACGTCTAGTTGTTTTAATTCTCTGTTAAAAAAAAGAGAACTAAAAACATATACAATGCCAATGAGGGCAAAATCCGCCAATAATCGAAGATGATTCTTTCGACGCCGAATACGGTAATTAGGAGACGGAGGGTGTGCGTTTGAAATAGACATAGCCTCAACAATCACTAAAAAAATATTATGAAAATAAATTGAAGTATATAACAGTCCATTAATCGTTGCGGAGAACCACCTCGATTTGATAACTGTACACAATTAACTTTGCTTAACTACTTACAAGCCGCCAGCAGTTGCTTTGAAGACTCTCGCATCATCCAGTCAATCACTCGGTTAATTCCCTCTTCAAATTCAACTTGAGGAAAATAGCCCAGCTCCTGTTGCGCTTTTGAAATATCCGCAGCCGTCTGCCGCATGTCACCTGCTTGCTCTGGTTTGTAGGTGCGTTGGCTTTGTTTGCCAACCTGTTTTTCAATCACTTCAATGGTTTCCAGAAGGCTTGTGGTAGTTGGCCCAGCGATGTTATACACATTAAACCCTGTGGGTTTGTCCATCGCCTTTAAAAAGGCATTGACCACGTCTGAGATGTACGTATAATTTCGGATGGATTGCCCATCGCCATAGACGTCAATAGGTTGGTCCGCTTGGATACGTTCAATAAATTTTCGGATGGCCATTTCGGGTCGTTGCCTCGGACCAAACACCGTAAATAATCGCAAGCAGGTAATGTCAAATTGGTGAAGCGAATGGTACGAATATGCCACCAATTCTGCCGCTCGCTTCGACGCGGCATAAGGTGAAATCGGTTGGTCGGCGGCGTCTGTTTCTTTAAATTGTCGCGCAGTACTATTGCCATAAACCGACGACGACGATGCCATAATCATTCGACGGACACCCGCTTTTCGCATCGCTTCTAACACCGCCAACGTTCCATTTACGTTGATTTCAAAAAACTTTTCGGGCTCCATTACCGACGGTCTCACGCCTGCGTACGCGGCCAAATGAATCACCAGTTCACATTGATAATCCACCAAAAGCTGTTGTAAAGCCGCTTTATCACGAATATCTCCCTTAATAAACATAAAGTTGTCGTACTGCGCCAACGTACTAAGGTTCTCTCGCTTCAACGCCGAACAATAGATATACTCGTCAAGGTTATCAATACATACAACTTGATGTCCTTGCTGAAGTAATTGTTCCGAAAGGTGGGAGCCAATAAAACCAGCACCACCCGTTATCAAAATGACCATGCTTACTGTCGTTGGTTATGAGAAGTATAAATCTGACGGATGACGTACGTTTTTTTGCCCTGCGATTCAAAAAGAGACCGCATTACTAGCTCAGCTACGATGCCCATCCCTACCAATTGCACCCCTGAAACGGAAAGAATCAGCGCAGCCGTTGGCCAAGATGCTAAACTAGCTTCTGGACGAGCCACTAGCGTACAACCCATGTACAAACACACAAAAAATGCCCCTAAAAACATCCAAATCGCTATTTTCCCAAAAAAATGAATGGGCTTTAACAAGTATTTTTTCATAAAATATACCCAAACCAAATCACTGATTACTTTGGTTGTCCGCCCTAAATTATATTTGGAAGTCCCCGAAATCCGTGGACGATGTTTCACCACCACTTCGGTCATCTTTGCCCCTTCTAAGGCAGCAAGAACTGGAATAAATCGGTGCAACTCTCCGTACAAGGGCAGTCTTTTCGCCAAAGATGCCCTAAATACCCGCAACGTACTTCCGTAATCTTTGCAGTGTACTCCCAATAGATGTCGGATGAGCCAATTGGCGATGATACTGGGCAGTTTTCGGGTAGCAAAACTATCTTTTCGTTTCAACCGTACCGTGGCAATCATGTCATAATCACCTTGCTGGGCTACGGTGAGTAAGGCAGGGATGTCTGCAGGGTCGTTTTGCAAATCACCGTCCAACGTAGCGATATACTCACCTGATGCCGCCTCTATGCCCGCCGCCAAGGCTTGACTTTGGCCATAGTTACGCTGAAAATCAATTACTTTTAAACTTTTATGCGTAATATTTTTCAGTTCCCAAAGGGTATTATCCGTTGAGCCATCGTTGACATAAATGATTTCGTAAGAACATCCACGGAGGGCTTCATCTATTTCTATCATCAACGGGCGAATGTTTTCTGCCTCATTAAATACACAAACAACAACCGATACAAGTGGAGCTGGGTGGGAAAGCGAATGCGTCATCATTAAGGTGCTTGATCGAAGCGGACTATTTTGGCAGGTCGCTCTGGATAAAGCGTCAGCCTGGCGATTTCTTTGTACTTTTCGCCCGCCAAGTTACTAGAATCAGCCAAGTAATACACTCCTTTCTCTTTTTTAAAACTTATGGGAAGGACTTTCCGCCGCGTAGCTTCGATGTGAAAACTATTAACATCCGTCGCTCCATCATCACCAATGGTCGTTTTATAACTCTTCAAAGGCAGGGCATTCCCCGCCGCATCCATGGTCATCAGTGCTGCTTTCACATTGTCTTCCAAATACCGCTGCCGCTTGGCCTCGCGGGGCGGAACAAACAAAAAATTAAAGGAAATACGGGCCACCAGCAGAAACACCACAAAAATATCCAAACGGACTTCTTTTTGGTGAAAATACCACCAGCACATAACTCCCACCACCCCGCTCGTTGCCAAGCATGCTCCCCACACGTAGGGTAGTTTTCGGGTCGCTTCAATGCCAAACGCAATCCAAACCGCAAAAACCGTGATTCCCATGACGCTCCCCATAAAAACTTCAATCCAACGCCGCTGCCAGTGTCCTTCCTGTTGGTAATAAGCCACCACCACCAGCGTAAAAAAGAGTGGCAGAAGCATCAACGTGTAGCGCGCATACACCTGCGGCGAAACCCAGTAAACGAGCACATTGGCCACAAAAGTAATGGCACAAAACCGCAAAAAGGAGTCCATCGGGCTGGTGTATCTTCGCAACGAAGCCAGCACCGTTGACCACGATTTTTGGGGAGTTGAAGGATAAAATAAGAGAATAAATAACGTAAAAGGTAAAAAGTGAAAAATGTATTCAAACGGAAAGGTGAGTATATGAAGCATCGTGGCGGTCACGCCAAAAGCCACACCTGTCCGCTTTACACTTTCGTCCCACAGGACATACATTGCTTTTTGGAGTGGGAAACCAAACGCCGCAATGCTCAGGGCATAATACGTCCCCACAATCCCAAGAAAAACCGCTATGCCAAAAAAATGAGTAGGGTGCCACAACACCCGCCATTTTCGCTGGTAACCTAGCCAAGCCACCAACGTCATGCCCTGAAAAACCAAAGAGGGCAACCCTTTCATCATAAACCCCAAAGCGCAAATGAGATAAGAGTACAAAAACAGTAAGCCGTATTTTTTGCGTTTGTCATACTCATAAATCACCATAAAGGCCGTAAACGTCGCCCATGAATAGGTAATATCAATCAGGCCATAAAGTGTTTCGTAAAAAAGTACGCGTCCGTTGACCAATTGCAACAACGCTACCATGGCCGCAATCTGATAAGGTACGTACCGACGTAGCCAGTAAAAAATGGTGAACGAAAACCCAATCACCGACACCGCCATGGGAAATCGAAGGCTCCACGACGAGTAATCGCCCCATAACCGAAACGAGGCCAATATCAGCCAGTTATAGAGCGGGGGTTTGTTAAAGTAAAGTTCTCCGTTTAAGGTAGGTGTCAAATAATTTCCCGTCAAATCCATTTCCAAAGCCACCAGCGCCCGCCGCGCTTCGTCGGTTGACATGTCCAACGGAATATAGCCCAAGTGTGAAAAAAGGGCAGGTATTGCCAAAATTACAGCCAATACGTGCCATTTATTACTTTTTGCAATACTCATCCGTTTTTATTTTGATGACCCAATTGGCTGATTCTAGTTTATAATTGTTCTCACTAAACGAGTAATACCCTGGGGCAGGCCCCGCCTGAAAATCATAGGTAGAACCCACTTTCAGCAAGGTCGTTGTTGTGCTAAACGTAGTTTTGCCCTGAATGTACTTAATACTTGGCAAATTTTGCCATTGTACCGTCCCCGAAAGTCGAAAACGGCCAAATAATTCTTGGGTGGGGAGTTTTGAAACATCAATCTCCGTACACGGAAACTGCAACGTAATCAATACTTCACCCGTTTCGATTGGTGGCAAGGTCGCAAAAGAGGAAAGGTCAATGGATTGGGTTGCACTGGCGCAGGCGTCTATAGCGGCAGAAGTCGCCACGGCCGAACTTGCCACATCAACAATGCGTAATCGCACTTTTTGGTCACTGTCCAACCCTTCTATTTTAAGTACCTGGCCGTTGTTTACTGTCGATTGAAAACGCACCAATACGGCTTTGGTATTATCGTTAATCACCTCACAATTATACAATTGAGAACTGTTTGGCAGTTTGCTCGTGATGCTAAAATACAGGGGTGCTCCGCATTTCACAATGGGTTTCTTAAACGAAGTTACGTCGATCACCTGAATCGCGGCGTTACAAGCCTCTACCGCCGCGGATGTAGCCACGGCCCCGCTTGACAGGTCAAAAATCCGAAGTTTGACAGTTTCATCACTGTACAACCCGTTGATTCGAATTACCTCTCCGTTGTTAATTGTTGTTTGGAACGACTGCATTCGGGCATTCGTTGCGGCGTTGAGCACTTCGCATTGATACACCAATGAACTAGTGGGCAACGTACTCGTCACCCTAAACCCGAGCGCTGACGCACATTTGGGGGCAGGGACTTTGAAGTTGCTCAATTCTACCGTCACACCCTGACCACTACAGGCTTCAATCGGACTGGTGGTCACGACGGCCGAACTGGCGATGTCAAAAATTCTTAACTGAATAAGCCCTGTATTGTCGTACAATCCGCTTAATCGAATTTGATGACCGTTATTGGCACTCGTTTGGAAGATTTGTAAGCGAGCCTTGGTATCCGCCCGAATCACTTCACAGGTATATGAGCGGTCGCTGTTGGGTAAATTACTTTTGATGGTAAACGTCGGTGTTGCGGCACAAGGCTGCGGCGGGAGTCTAAAATGCGTAATGTCTAGGGGTTGAATGTCGGTCGCGCACGATTCCACCACTTCCGACACGGCTGTCGCCGAACTGACGATGTCATAAATTTTCACACGGATTTTTTGGTCACTGTCCAAACCATTGGCCCGAATGACGTCACCGTTGTTGGCCGTTGTCTGAAAACTTTGCAGTATCGCTTTGGTCGATTCGTTGATGACCTCGCAAGTATAACGATAATCACTTCGCGGCAACGTACTTTTGATCCGAAAACCTGGCCCATTTTCGCATTTCACAATCGGCTTTTTGAAAGTTGTTACGTCTATGTCTTGGACATCGGCCGTGCAACCATTAACCAAAGCCGATAGCGCCGTGGTGGTACTCCAGTTATCGGTAATTCTTAGTCGAACAAACTGATCACTTTCTAAGCCTGTTACCTTGATGATTTCACCGTTATTGATGGTGGATTTAAACACCTGTAACCGCGCCCCACTTGCCTCGTCGATGACTTCGCATTGGTAGGTGCTGCTACTGCTAGGCAAAATGCTCTTCACCCTAAAACTTAGCCCTGTTTCGCATTTTTGTTTAGTAAACCCTGCTACCCATACCGACAAATGCGCCAAACGTGCCACGTACTCCAACGAACCATTAGCCGCTTTTTGGACTTTTCCTGCTTCTTCTACTTTCCATTGATTGTTAGCAATATCGTAGCTAAACAGTGGAATAGCGTCACCTTCGACAACCATGCGCCGCTCATTGGGGTTGTATAATTGAGCTAACAATGGAATTTTTACTTCAATTGGCCTCGAAAAGCTTTTCACCACTTGGTAGTGTTCATTGTGCATTTGAAGTAAAAAAGCCCCCGCAATTTGCGTCAGGCGTTGGTCTATCCCTACCGTTCCGTTTGGCAACAAGGGTTTAGGAATTGTTTGATTTTCGAGCGGGTAAGGCAAAAACGCTGCCAGAGGCTTTGAAATGTCAATACCCTGAAACGTCGCTTGAATTTTTCCCAGTACAGGTTTCTCAGCCGCATCCTTGAGTTCGGTATTTTGTGGTACCACCGTTTTCATCACGGCGTTTTGGGCCGTTCCATTCGGCGCTTCAAACGTCCATTCATTCGTCACACTGCCTCTGGCATCGGCCGAGGCTGTCGATTGTTTAATCGGGGAATTGCCCGAAAGCGGCTGCATCACCACGCCCACAAAACGTGGGGTATCACTGCTGTATTCCAACGGAATGACTGACTCCACAAACCCTTCCGCTTTCACTACCACCGTAAACCGCAACGGCTTCCCCTGGCTAGGGCGCGCCCCCAATGAATCTATTGATAAATACAACGACCCATCCGAAGTAACTTTAAACTTTTTGGTGTTGACCGTCGTAATTACCCGATTGGCATCAGGCCCCGTTACTTGCACTTGCAAGTTATCAGGTACTGTTCCCGCCGCCGTATAATACTGAGCTTCCAGCGCTGTAGGATAAGGTTTTTTAAAAAATATCTCCAGCCCTTCAATGGGGTTTTGGCAGGAAGTCAGCCACCCAATCAAGCCCAGAAAAATTACAACGAATATTTTATTTATCTTTTTCATAACAACTACCGCCATGCTTTTTTAACGAGTGCGTAAGAAACCGTAAATTGAAAATTAGGCAAATAACGATACCCCCGCATGTTCCGCTCAATCAATGGAATCTGCTCTTCGAGGGTAGTTGTTTCCAAAAAACCATCCAAATCCAGTTCCACTTTGGGAGAACCTAAGTAATAACACCCTATCTCAAACCCTACTCCCCACCGCCTGCGGGGAATCGAACGCCCCATGCCAAAGCCAGCATACCCCACCACGGGCGACCACCGTATGCCAAGCCCCACCGTTCCAAACTCATCGGCTTTCATCGAGATTCCTCCCAAGTTCAAATCATTTTGGGCTTTCACCGTGAGGCGTAAATCTGGCCGCCACGTGTAGCCGAGCCCTCCCGTTAGAAAAAACGAGCCCCTCTTAAAAGGATGCCATTTGAGCGAACTTTGTACCAATCCAATGACGATGTTGGGATAAAAATCTATTTTAGAACCTTCCCCAATGTCAATAACCGCCGCCTGTTTGTACGCCAAATACGACGCCCCCGCCCGCAACACCAAACGCGGTTTGGTACGGAGTTTCCACGCCAGTTGCGCGCCTACGCCCGTCACCCCCACTTGAATACCCACACCACTGGGCTGCCACCGCAAGCTCGAATCTTTTGGACTCGCTTCGGCGGAATATACAAGTATCCACCACAATCCAATAAACAATCCCAACTTGTAGCGCAGTTTCATGGAATTAGGTTTAAACGTTCGATGCCTCCACTAAAAATTCCCACCAACGGCCAACTGAAAGCCTTTGGTATCTTCTCCAAATGCCTTTACCACCACCCCTGTCGTGATGCCATTGCTAAACCGATACAGCAAGCCGTATTTTTCGTAAAATGCAGGCTTGTAGCCTTGTCTTCCAAAAACAACCGTGCCTGGACGTAGAAAATTCCAACCCAAATGGGCCGTAAACGATACCCGCCCTTGCCAAAGTTCATAGCCTACTAGCCAAGTGGCCTGTTGGGTAGTGCCCGTATAATTTTGACGTTTCATCTGCTCCCGCATGTACCCATCGTCAATGACTTCGATGCCCGTAGAGAGCGCGTGCGATTGGGTAAAACGATAACCTGCGTAAGCATTGACACCCACCATTGCCCTGGGGGTTTCGGGGTATTGATCATCGGCGGCATACACCCGCACGGAGGTCAACAACAACGCCCGCCCAAACCAGCGCTTGTCTAGCGACGCGGGCCGCCACCACCTCGACTCGGGCAAACGTGCCGACGGTGGGCCATAGGCAATCCCTGCTACAATACTGGGGATATTGAGCCCTTGGTTTGGTTGGCGAATTCCCGCGTTGGAAATGTGGCGGTAGTCCAAGGCCAACATGCCAACGAGCTCCAACCGCTCCGAAATCCGTTTGCGCCCATAAACCCCGAGCCCCGTCATGCCATTGAGGTGCGAGCTAAAATTACGGTTGGGATTACGCACGGGATGATACAATCGGTTGACGTAAGAAAGCCCCATCGTAAAACGCACCGACAGGTTGTAATCGGGGCGGTGAAGCAACAGGGGTTCAAAATAAAAACCCGTTCCGAACGTCTCTCCCAACCCGTAACGGTTACGAAAATTGTAATAGTTGGCATACCAACCCGAGCGGTGAAAACAATTGCAAAGCTGCCACGCCTTCTCGGTCATTTTCAAACTGCCAATCGTTATTTCCCCCCCGATGGGCGTACGTTCGGAGGCTGGGATTACCTTTTCTGGCCGTACAAACCCCACGTGCACCGTGGCAGTTACTTCTTTGTCTCGCCATTTTTCACCGAGTTGCGCTTGGGAGGTAATTCCTTGAAAAAGTAAAAAAAAACTAATAATGAGGTGAGTAGAGCAATTTTTCATTCCGTTAAATCCTAAGAAAATCAGGTCGCTATTTTTTACAATTGCACAGTGAGTGGTCTTTTTTCAACACAATGGGCACTTCAAAACTGCTTGTACTCCCAACCATCAACGTAATCGGGTCTTCTGGGAAGGACATTGCTCTAAAACTCATTTCAACGTTATCGGGTAAATAGCTAATGAGTTTAATTTTGTTATCGCTGTTGTCATAGTTGACAAAGCCTAAAAAAGCCCACCTATTATCATAAAATACTGGAGAATCGACGGGTCTTCCAGACAGATATTCAATCCCTACATTGTAAGGTTTTATTTCCAGTGGGCAATCATTTTCGCAGGTTACGTTTACTAAAATCGTCTTTAGTTTCGCATTACCCCGTTTGGTGGATATTTTATAAGTGTCATTCTCATTTATGGAAGCAATGTTCTTAATCTCAAACACCTGTTCCTGTCCATTGATGTTGAATTTTAAGACAATTTTTAAAGCTTCGGACGGAACGCCAATGAGAGGCATCCA
This sequence comes from Runella sp. R5_40, assembly GCF_057652295.1. Taxonomy (NCBI): domain Bacteria; kingdom Pseudomonadati; phylum Bacteroidota; class Cytophagia; order Cytophagales; family Spirosomataceae; genus Runella; species Runella sp. R5_40. The sequence continues at coordinate 247,903 of NZ_JBYFCH010000005.1, forward strand.
AAAATCTTTGTCAACCCCCATAAAGCTCAAAGACCCTGGATAATAGACAAAAGGGTCACCCCCTTCAATGATGGGCTTCATGTGGACTTCGATTTCTACAGGAAACGCTTCCCACAAAATTGAGCCATCCTGGTTGCGCGGCTTTTGCATCGCATCTTCAATGGTTAAACCGACCGTAAAGTTGACTGAATTCAAAAGATTGAGTGTGTTATTTGTATTATAAGCGTACAACAACTGCACTATTGAAAACCACGACAAGTGACTCGTACTAAAAGTAACATAGTACTCACTCCCCTTCTTGACAACCGTACCTTCTTTTTCGTAGGTCCAAACCCCCGTGGCTTCTCCATAACTCAAAACCGAAAGCTTATCTCCCTCTTGGATCGTTTTTTGGGTTTTGGGATTGATTAACTTGGGGTCAACTTCAAACGAAATATCCACGGGCGCCGAAAAAGTAGCGACTTTGCTTCCCCCCTCCGTTTGCATTTCTACCGCTGCAAAAGAGATTGGGACAATGGTGGCTTTTAAGTTTGATTCTCCGTTGGGTCCTTTGGCTAATACGGTCGTATTTGAACCTGGAAAAGCCTTTGACGACTCTTTGGCAGCACCCGAAAAAGTAGCTACCGTGGTTTTTAATGCCCCCGAAAGCAAATTCCCCTTGCTATCTTTTAAAAGTGTCCCCTTGTCTATTTCCACCAACGTCGCATTTTGCCCATTTACTACCTCAATAATGTTATCTGCACTCACTCCCGTCGCAGATGACGCATTGACAATTGTTTGTTTGATGGCTGCACCTACGGGGGGAGTAGTGGCTTTTACCATCAATATTTCAACGGGAGCATTATTACTTGCCGTTAATGTCACCTCCCGACTTGTCGTTAAATACCCCTCCGCCGACACAATAATCTTAAAACTCAAAGGAGATTTCTCCGTTGGTATGACACTACGAAGTCCCAAATAAATGCTAGGTCCTTTTTTGGTATAAGCACTTTTGGCTTCTCCTTCAAAATTTATAATACTGGCCGAAGCGCTACCAATGATATCTACGTTAATTTTATCCATTATTAACGCTCCCGTTTTGGCGTCTTTAACCAAAGCTTCTAAAAACGCATCGGCGGGCTTATAGTTGAGAATCAGCTTTAAGTCCTTGGCTGGGTCTAAATTTTTTAGGTCATTGCAGGCCCACAGAAAAAGACCCACAAAAAATAACAGACTGAACGAACGGTAGGAGTTGCTTTTCATTGAATTGAGTTGGTTAGTATGCTACAAAATACGATAGGATACCCCTAATTTAACGACAGGATACAGATACACAGGCTGAAGGTTTTTTTCCAGCTGAGGCCCCTGCTCCGCCGTGGGTTCAATCGCTCCCGTCCCCGTCATTTCTATTTTTGGAGAACCCGTGTATAAAAAACCCGCATCAAACAACACCCGAAAACGCCCACGGTGGGGATTCCCCAACGAAATTCCCGCGTACGGAGCTACTTTCTGAAACGTGGCTTTCAACGCCAAACTCCCCGTTTCGTCGGGTTTGAACACGCGGTCATTGAGCTTTAAATCGCTTTTAGGCGTTAAAGCCACGTCGATGGCATTGGCATTGTAATACACCCCTACGTTGAGGGCCAGAATTTTTTTGAAGGGAAAGTAATCCAACAACACCCCTACGTTGCGCAGACGTACTTGCGCATCGTAGCCGATTTTGGCTTCCTCCAAATCACCTCCTTGGTCGAACGTCACCTGATCGACCCGCTGGTAGTTCATCACATGCACACTCCCGCGAAACTGAATGCGCTCGTTCATTCGTACTGATACTTCAGGGGCAATCCCTGCGCTCCCTGCCTTGAGAATAAGGGCCACCGAAGGGCGTTTAGGCTGGGCTATGCCCACGACCGACACCAAGCAAAATAGCAGTAAAAGGTATTTCATAGTCGTTCCATTTACTTTGTTTTGTACAATACTTAACCATTCAATTTTTTCAAAAAACTGGCTATTAATAGGCAAATATTTTTTACAATAAATTGATTTACAATAAAATGAAAATAGGTATGTTTGTGGATGGGAATTTATAAAGGGATAAAGGTATCTTTTATTAATACTATTTTAACCTCACCCCCTACCCCTCTGTATGGACAGCCCCGTCCTTCCTGGAGAGGGGAGTAATAAAATCTTTGTACACTGACGTTAGGAAATCTTGTCACTTCGACGTTAGAAAATATTGTTACCCCGACGTTTGGAGGGGTCTAAACCAACTTTACTATGCGGTTATTACTTTATATTTCTTTACTACTTTCTCTTGGTACGCAGTGTGTGGCGCAGGAGGATACGACTCGTTTTTTTGTGGAGGCGGGGGGCGTGGTGGCAACGGCGCAACGAACTCCTTTTTGGCTACGGGCCAATCAATTTGGAACCGTTCCGCTCGAAAACCCTTTTGCCTTTGTAAAGACGGGTGGACAAGTTACCTTGGGAACGAACCCCCGCAAGGCGCAATTGCACCTCCAAGGGGAAGTGCTTGCCAATGCTGGCCGCTCTTCTTCTCTCCTGCTGCCCGTGGCCTCGGCTAGTTTTCGCTACCGCCGTTTTGAAGCTTACGTGGGGCGCAAAAAAGAGTTTTTTGGCTTGGGTGATACCTTGCTTACCTCAGGTTCGTACGCTTGGTCAGGCAATGCGATGCCTCTGCCCAAAGTACAAATAGGAACGCGGGGGTTTGTGCCGCTGGGTTTCACCAAAGGGCTATTTGCGGTTCATGCCATGATGGCGCACGGCTGGTTTATCAATGCCGACTCGGTTAAAAACTCTTACCTCCACCAAAAAGCGGTTTACCTACGCCTTGGCAAACCCCATTGGAAAGTACACTTTTACGGTGGCGTGCACCACCTAGCGCAGTGGGGAGGGCAATGGCGAAATCCTGTGAAGGGGAGTAACCAAACATTAGAAAATGGAAAATTACCAAGTAGCTTTTCAGATTTCTTGTCAGTTTTTAGAGCTGCCGAACCTACTAATCCAGATGCAGTAAGTATCATGGATGCCCTAAACCGTACTGGCAATCATTTGGGTTCTATTGATTTTGCGATTACTTATACTTTGCCCAAAGCTAAATGGTCTTTTTACCACCAACACGCATACGAGGATAAGTCAGGCGTATTTTTTGTTAATTTTCCAGATGGACTTACAGGAATTAGCTGGCAATCCATAAAACAACCTGAACGTTCAATCCACATTACACGGGTCACAGCTGAATTTCTGAGTACAATGAACCAGAGCGGGTTTACAATTCAAATTAATAAAAGAAGATTTGATGGCGCTGATGATTATTTTGTTAACTATCAATACACCGAAGGGTGGTCGTATAAACAACGCATTATTGGCACTCCTTTTGTTACATTAAGAGCCGACGCGCGCCCAGAGTGGCAATATGTAAAAGGAGGAACATATCAAAAAGCAGAAATTAGTAACAATAGAGTGCAAGCGTTACATCTAAGTCTTTACGGTAAAATCTATGCTACTACTTCATTTGGTTTAAAAGTTTCACCTAGTTGGAATCATGGACGACCTATCTTTACTGATTATATCTTTCCTATCACTCAACTTTCGACCGCATTAGAAATTAACCATCTATTTAAGAAATCCAAGGGGCTATCCCTCCATACGTTACTTGCTTATGATATGGGCAATTGGTTGCCCAATAACTTAGGCTTTCGAATAAGCCTCAGAAAACAAGGCATAAGATTTTAAAGCAGTTTCAACAGGTAATCACCGTAGCCACTTTTTAGCAAAGGTCGGGCGATTTCTTTCAACTTCTCTGTTGAAATGTACCCCATACGATAAGCTACTTCTTCAATACAGCCAATTTTTAAACCTTGCCTTTCTTCGATTACTTGGACAAATTGGCCTGCTTGCATTAATGATGAAAAAGTACCAGTATCTAGCCAAGCAGTGCCTCTATTCAACACTCCAACTTTCAGTTTGCCTCTGCGTAAATATTCTTTATTTACGTCAGTAATTTCATATTCACCTCGTGCTGATGGTTGAATGCTTTTTGCAATCTGAACTACTTCATTATCATAAAAGTAAAGGCCAGGTACTGCATAATTTGACTTTGGCGAAGTAGGTTTCTCCTCAATTGAAAGAACGTTCCCATCAACATCAAATTCAACTACACCATAGCGCTCAGGGTCTTGAACCTGATACGCATATACAACCCCTCCATCGGGGTCGTTGTTTGCTTGTAAAAGCTTACTCAAGCCACTACCATAAAAAATATTATCTCCTAAAACCAATGCTACCTTGTCTTTTCCAATAAATTTTTCTCCAATAATAAACGCTTGGGCTAACCCATTGGGTTCAGGTTGTTCTGCATAATCAAAGCGACAACCTACCCTTGAACCATCCCCTAGCAATTTTATAAAATGAGGTAAATCATGTGGGGTTGAAATAATTAGTATTTCATTGATACCCGCTAACATCAAAATAGAAAGCGGATAATAAATCATCGGCTTGTCATACACAGGCATTAGTTGTTTACTAACCGCTAAAGTAAGTGGATGTAAACGGGTACCTGAGCCACCTGCTAAAATGATTCCTTTCATACTTGAAATAACTCTCTATGGTTTAAGCAGATATGCCTATTAACTCGGTTTGATTTAAAATCTCCTGAAATGTTGGCAATGACAAATCCTTCGCAGAAATAATTGGGTTTGAAATAGGCCATTTAATATTCAATGTATGGTCATTCCAAACAATACCACTCTCACTTGGCTTATGGTATGTTTGAGTACATTTGTAACTAAACACACTATCCTCAAGGGCTAAAAATCCGTGTGCAAATCCAGGTGGAATATAAACCATCGTATTGGAAAGTCCATCAAGCTCAAAAAACTCATATTGCCCGAATGTAGAAGAATCAGGGCGGATATCAACGGCAATATCTAACACCTTACCATAAATAACCCTTACTAATTTGCCTTGAGCGTGTGCTCCAGTTTGAAAATGTAACCCACGCAATACACCTTTAGTAGAAAATGACTGATTATCTTGGACAAATTGCGTAGGCAGACCATTCTTCCGCTACACTATTTCATTGAAGGTCTCAAAAAAAACACCCCACTCATCTTGATAAAGAATTAGCGTTATTACGACCACGTCATTCAAAGTAGTTGGAATAACTTTCATAAATCAATGGCCAAATTTGGTTGAGTAACGCTTGATGGTGCAGTTTTCAAAATAGAATTAAAATGATTGAGATACTGAGCAATGATGGTATCCCACGAATAATAAGCTTTAATTTTATCGTAATTTGATGCTAAATATTCAGAATAATTAATTTTTTGTTTTGTATTTATGACATCTCTAATATCATAAGAAGTAGAAAAGTAAAAGGCGTCCTCTCCGAGTATAGAAGAATTAAAGATATTATTATGGGCGCAAATTAATGTATGTGAAGCCATCGCTTCAAGCAGAGAAGGGTTTGTACCACCCACTGAATGACCATGGAAATACAAATTAGAATAAAAGCGTAAATTATTTAGAATATTTATATCATATATTCCTCCTAAAAAACAAATACTCTTGTTGTTTCTAAATTTATTTTTCAAATAAACCCCAAAATCTGTCTCATGCTTGCCCACCACAAGGAATTTTCTTTCGTTTTTTGCCATTGTTACCCCCTCTAAAATTGCTTCCACATTATTTTCGGGCTCCAATCGAGCAATGAGCATATCATAAGAGAATGGATTAAGCCCAAAACGTTCAATAATTATTTTATCTGGCAAGTCAAAAGAATTAGCTCCATAGGGAATATAGATAGAATTAAGTTTATACTTATCCATCAAATACCTTTGTACACCTATTGAATCTGCAATCCAGTGATTGCTAAATTTTGTACCTAAATATTCCGCAAAACGCAAGAAAGATTGTACAGGTTTTGAATATTTACTCCTTTTCCACTCTAAACCATCCATGTTAGTAGTCACAACACTTTTAGAAGGGAGAAGCCATCCCCAAATAGTACTACTTGTGTAGCCTAGCTGAAGAATAATGTCAAAGTTACGTTTACGGCTATCGAGAATACAATTAAGGTCATAAATAAATTGCCCCGCAGTACCATATTTATCCTCAGGATCATGACAATGAATTATTTTTACGCCCCGCCATTCATTATTTTTGTAAGGGTGTGTATGACTATTGTAAACAGAAACTTCAATTCCTCTTTTTACTAAACCTTCTGCTAAATATTCAGCAAATTGCTCAAAACCACCATAATGATTCGGGATACCTCTAGTACCTAGTATAGCAATATTCATGTAATGTATTTTTATAGTTATTTTAAATTAATTACATATAGACATTTGAATATTTACAATCAATATTAAGTTAAAAACACTAAATGACACATAAACATAATATATATAACAAAGTTTTATAATGTGTTTATGATAATTCAAAACTTATCAAATACTACAAACATTTATTTGGTTTATCAAACATACAAATTGCTTATTTTATATTTTATTTAGATTATTGCTAAGTATATGTCAAAAGTTGTGAATATTTAGTAACTAATTGAAAATCAAATAGCGATGCTCTATTAAGTTCATCTAAACCATAACGAAAAATACTAAATGCCCTTCGATTATGCTTTAATATAGGAATTTTCTTAATCTGATTTTGATACTGGCCAACCATATATACCCACAAAAAGGCAATGCATACAATGCCAAAAAGCCGCGTCGGCGGTCCGATTTTCTAATCTCTTTTGATAAGTTAAATGGGTATCTTCGATATTAAATCCAGCTGATTTGATAGCCTTAAAAAAGCATTCAATCGTCCACCTTTGAGCATATATTTGCATAGTCTGATAGTCAAATTGGTAAGTTGATACAATGATATATTCAACCTCGTTCTTTGAAATCAATACCTTCATTCCTTTCAAGTAAACCCATTGTTTGTTGATTTTCAATGCTTTATCCAGATTTCTAACTTGATTCAGTGGTAAATTATTGAACAACCAGAAGGCTTTTAATTTCTGCCCCCTTTGATGGACAATCAGGTTTTCTCTTATTCTTATATAGAATTTCATTGACTGAGTTGACAAAAACTCAATCCATTCTTGTCCTATGAATTCTCGGTCAGCGATTAAACATTCAATAGAATCCAAGCCAAATAGTCTTATATATCTCATTACAAGCACTTTACGCTCGTCTTGATTAGAGTTTCTACGTTTATCAAGCATCGTCCAGAGTAAAGGTAAACTAACCTTATCGGCTACAACAGTTAGACAAAGTATATTATAATTTATGCCTGCAAACTGCCAATTAGTTCTATCCAAACTTAATATATAAGGCCCTTTTACAGGATTAATAGCCATCAAAAGCAAAGCGATTTGGTCGAAATCAATGATAAAGTCACTAAAAAAACGTTGTATTCTTCTCAGATTACTACAAATTATCCTATCGTTTAAACTTACAGCATTAAGACTGTAAATGACGCTGCTAGTCCGAATTAGTGATATAATCAGTAACTCTAAGAATTTAATCCTTGCCTTGTGCCAAGGTAAATGAGATTGTAAATCTATGTGCGTATTTTTATCCTCCATGAGCCATTATGATTTGTGAAGTGTAAGTCTGGTAAACCCATTTTACAAATCTTTTAGCTCTTTGCAAAGTTTTGACATATACTCAGAAATTTTTGTACAAGTAATTTATTGAGCATATTTCAGATAGATTCACACGAAAATTATAAATTTTTCTCTATATATTCTTCCAGAAAAGTTTTTTACAGTTTATAATATATATTATGTATATTTTGGTTTTATTTTACTTATATTGATTATTTAAAGGATATAATGTATTTAAAACCGATATTAATTTTTTTATTCTATACCTATAATGGCTTTGTTACATGATTAATTTGAAATAATTTTGATGGATTTAAGTTAAGTTCGAGAACGGGTTCAGGCAGACTACCTTTATTCTTATCTCAAACTTCTGATTGTTAATCAATCGACTTTTTAAACGCTCGCTAAAAGTGGCTTTCAGACGATACATAACCGTTTTTGCCATACTTCACAGATGATATCCTGTCTGTTTTTTTCATTCTGAGGAGCCAAATTCTTTACATGCAATTACTGCTTAATTGCTCTGGTGGGCTAAAATTTGCCTTTGTTTATACTTCCAAACAATACCCAACGGTTTTTACAACACACATGAATATGTTTACGTCTTAATTTTCCTAAACCAATTTGATTATGGTTCTGTCACAACTCATTATCACAGTATTGTAACAGCTTTAATTTGTTGAAATCAGTTTCCATGAAGCAAAGCTGTTCATTATAAATTCAGTACCATATTACCTAATTTGTTGATTATGGTTCTAGGAAGTATATAAAGCTTGATTCCGTAACGATTTTTATATATTTCACGGGCGAAATGAGTTACTCATCAACCATATCGTTTTGCCTCTAATTTATCTATTAAATGCTTAGTGCACTAGATTCAAAACAATTTCACATTAATATTTTCAAAAACAAAATTTATTAATATAGATTTTTGAAAATTATATTTTTATACTGTAGAGCAGCTTCCTCCCAATTAAATTTTTTTGAATGTTTTATAAGACTTTCTTTAGAAATAGATTTTACATATTTGTCAATATGTAAAAATATTTGATCATCTTTGATATCATCATCTGACAATGAAAGATGTAAATCATTCCCAATTTCATGTAGTGCCTTATTCTCAACATGAGTAATAACTGGACATCCGTGAGAAAAGGCTTCAAGTAAAGGAAAGCCAAAGCCTTCATATTTAGACAAAAATAAAGTTGCATAAGCATTAGAATAAAAGTGTCTTAATTTTTCATCTGTAACAAAACCATAATATTTAATATTAGAGTATTGAGTAATATATGACAAAAAAGACTGAGCTTCAGTTTTAGTTGATGAGTTACAACTTCCTACTATTATTAATTTAGTATCTTTTTGAATAGCAGAATAATTTAAAAACAAAGCCACAGAATTGTATAAATTTTTGGAAATTGGATCTAATCGGCCTACAATTATAAAGTATTTTTGATAAAAAACATCGACACAATTTATGTCTAATTTATTTTCCAGTCTAAAATTAACACCATTATATATTGTGGTAATTTTATATGAATAAATATCGCCAAATTTTTTTTTAACTTGGTTATTAACAAAATTTGAAATAACAATAACTTGAAGCGCTTTTCGTAAAGTTCTTTCTATATATACAGTTTTCCTTATAAATGTTTTAATTTTGCCATATTTATTTTCTATCTCATACTCATTTAAGTCATGTATGACACATATTGACTTATTTAATCCAAACCCAATTATAGGATTAGAAAGAAAAACAACTAAATCATACTTCAGTATTTTGACATAAAAAGGAAAAATAAAAAACATATATAAAAAAGCAAAAAAAGGATTAATTGAAAGAGATGTCATAACTTTTATATTAGTTATTTTGAATTTTTTATTCATATTTAAATTAGTATTTGTTATTAGGTCAATTTTAACATTTTCATCTTTCAAATTACTTACAAGTAAGGGTATTAAAGAATCAAAATACACACCTACCCCTAATTTAGGGCCAAAATAAAAAGCAACAAGTGCAACTTTTTTCATTTCACAAATAACTTTCTATAAAAATTAAAAATACTAATTGAAAATAAACAAAACCAGAAATAAGCAGTTGACATAAATCCATACGGTATACTATATATCAAAAACATACCAATTAATATTTTATTTTTTTTAAACGTAAAGGCAAGTCCGTACAAAAAACCCAAGACAATTAAGTATGTTTGACCAAGTAATAAGTCTACATCACCAACAAGCCCTGCACGAATACCAAATAACTCATCTTCATTCCCCCAAAAAACAGGTTTTAAAAATTTCCATGATTTATTCCAATATTCATCTCTGTTTAAAGAAACAAAATCATAAATTTGAGATGGAACAATCTTTGAAATGTAATCTAATAAATATTCTCCTAATGGCATAATCTTAGTACCATAATTAAATGAGAGTCTTTCAATGGCATCAGCATAGCTTCTTAATTCAGGAAATGAATCAGAAGCAAATGACAATATTAGTTTATCTAAAGTAAAATCAAAAGCATACGTTCTGATAGCATTATAAAATTGTCCTATAGAATATAATAAAATAAACGAAGTAATAAAAATAATTGCATTCTTAAAATTTGTTTTTATTTTATTATTCTCAAAATACAACAAAAATAATCCTATTGTAAATAAAAAAGTAATAGCTCTAGAAGCAGTTAAAAGACTTAAAATAATAAATACACAACAGTATGGTAAAAAGTGTTTTTTCAACAAGAATAAAGAGTCAGGTCTGTTAGATAAACTATTTATAATGATACTGCAAATAATTATCGGTAAATATATTTTATTAACTGAAGAAATGTCATCCGTATTAAACCTTGAGAAATAATTACCACTAAACAGTGTAATTCCTGTTTGATATAAGACATATACGTAATTTAAGGAAAGGATTACAAAAAGAACTTTAATTAAATTTATATTTATAATTTGTTTTTGTCTTAATCTTATCTTATTATTTTTTTTAAAAATACTTATAGTATAGAATGAAATAAGCATCGATATAAAAAACATCAATTGATTTGCAAGCGCATATTCGATTTTAGAAAGTACGATATTGTACGGGAGTAATTTAATTGAATATAAATAATTTTTAAAGAAGTAAACAAATACTGAAAATGCATTCCAAATAGTAAAAAGAATGCAAAAAACATACAAGCTTTTAGGCGTCAATTCTATCTTATACATATCATGATTAATTATTTATAATAATCTCATAAAAAGCGCTAGAGACTTTAATTATATTACTTCTTTCTAAGCAGTCTGGATCACTAATAGGGTCAGATATAATTCCATCAAATGAATTAGCATAAATTATTGCTTTAAACTCTTGGTCATTACAGTTTTTTTTTGGAAGACTGTTAATTAAATCTTGTATATTGTTATTTCTAAAATCATTATAAATATCAATTTTTCTTACATATGATAGCTGATTAAAGAATATATCACAAAATGTAAAAGCTTTCACATTCTTTATCGCTGCTTCATACGCAATTGTTCCTGAAACTGTAAACACTGCTTGGCAAATATCTAACAAAGCATAAGAGTCTATTTTTTCGTCTATAAAAATCAAATTATTATACTTTAATAAATCTTTGTAAAATCTATAAGACCTATCTCCTACTGCATTTGAATGCTCTTTAACTACAATATACCAATCTAAAGGTAATTGACGCCAAATATTTACAATGTTTGCTTTCTGATCCTCTACATATCTACCAAAATTATCTATTGAAGACTCTGGTTGCTTATGCAAAGTAATTAAAATAAATTTTTTATTTATTAAAAAATTTATTTCTTTTTTATTTATTAGTTTGTATGTTTCTTTATTTATTTCATTTACAACAGGAATTAAAACCCTACTTAAGCTCCCTTTTTTAGGCAAAGTAATGTCATTTTTATCTAAATTTTTTCCAGAAATAAAATTTTTAATTCTGTTAATCCTGTTTTTTAAAGAATAACTATTTTTCAATTCTTCATTAAGAAGCTCTAAGTATTTTGGTTTTTTGGGAATGAATACATTTTCTAAAAACTCCACACTTTCGTTAATATTTTTATTTTTAACAAATATTTTCTCTTGAAACTCATCCTCAAAAAAAGCAAATCTATTTTCAGGTATCCTTATCGTAAATGGACTTAAATATTTACAGTTAAGCTCTGTTCTATCTTTTAAAATACGGCAAATCAGCACCTCGTGAGCCCAAGTAATTTCTCCAAAAACAAAACTTACACTATTACTTTTAATAAATTCATAAACAATGTGCTGTACATTAGTTAAAAAATCAACCCCTAATTTATAATCGTACTTCAGAACTCTATCTCCATAAATAATTTCATTTATTTTGTATTCACCAATTACTGGATACTTTGTTTTAAGTACTGAATTTATTGACAAATAAAGTAATTTACTTGTCGGGTACCTCGTTTTTAAAAATTTATACAAATCTTCATTCACAACTATCCAATAAATATTTATACTATATTTATTGGACAACTCCATTCCTATTTCTTCGAAAAAATAAGTCAAATTATAATTAGCAACAAAAGCAATATTCATAAATATTAAAAAAAATAGTACAGATAGTTAATTTGTTTTTAGCAGAACCAATTTTGCCTATATATTTGGGTGAATTTTCTGACGCAGCAATTTTATTTTAACTCCTTAAACATTTTATTAAATCTACAAATGGTGGCCAATAAAATACTAGAGTGCGATCTTCAATTTTATTATTGTTATTTGTTGTGCTATTTTGTATTTATCAAAATACACTAAATTAACTGTTATTTTATTTTACACTAAATATACTACATTATTATTTTAACTATTTTTTACTACTTCGTTTATTACTTAACACAACAGTTGGATTACCTTAAAATAGCTTAATAAGTTACGCTTTTAAAAAACAATATTGGTAATTCACAAAAACGTTAATTATAAAAAAGCAAAATATCAGCCTATTTATGTTTTTATTTTTTTTAAACAATACCCCATTTTTCTTTAAAAGAAAAAACTGAACTTCAGTGCAAGCAAACAAACAAAATACATTAATTATTGCAATACTCTCTAAATTAATGTAAGATAATTTAGAGAATATAAAAACAATCAAGTAAAACAATAAAATAACGAACACAAATCCTATGTTTTGTTTTTTTGCTAAACTTTCTCTGTAGATAATATTTTCATTTAGAGCGGTACTAATCCAATAATAATTATGAAAAAACAAGAAAAGGTAGAATGTTTGATGTACTTGGTAACTTTCTCTTAACAGTTTCAAATATGGAAAAGTAATTAATGGTATTAATATGTATAAAAATACACTTGTAATAAGTACAAATAGCATAAACAAGCTAAAATAGCTATCTAAAATAGTTGCTTTAGCTATATAAAGTTTTCTAAAAAATAATATGTTAATTATTTGGTGAAACACTATAATTAAAGATGCTAATCGGAAATAAAACGAATAATAACCAACTTCTTTTAAATTCATAAAGTATTCAACAATTATTCTACCGCTATTTGTCATTAAGATCATTAATAAAGTTGCTATTAATATCGGAGTGGCGTATTTAATAATTTCAAAATATTCTTTCAAAGACCCTAATTTTATCTTAAAAAAATACAAGGTATATATAATAATTATTAATAAATAAATATTCAATGAATTATACACATGATTAATTATTATCAATTTAGATGCAATCATAGAATATAAAATTAAACTCAAAAGAATCAAATTAAGTCCAGAATCAAAAAATACAGAAAGGATGCTTTTTTCTTTTGTTTTTTGAACAGTTGAATAAAAGGACTGTAAAGCCAATATTGAAGTTAGTTGCATGACTCTATAATTCAATTCAGCAAGTATTTTAAGATAAAATAAAACATAAGTAATTAATAATACCAAGAAAATAAATACTACTTGATAGAAAAATGAAGAAAGTATGTTTTGTTTGTCTTTTTTAATCAAAAAATACGGATATGCACCATTTATACCTAATCCGACTATTATTGAAAATATGTTGGCAGAAGAAAATATGTATTCATATTTGCCATAATCTGCAATATTTACAAAATTATTTGACAAAAACAATGGTACTAAAAATGAAATCATTTTAAAGACACCAAAAACAACCAAAAATCTAATCAACAATAAACGATTCTCTATGACTATTTTTATCGTATTTTTTATTATATATTTATTTTTCATACACATCTTCAATTTGATTTAAATACGTAATCTTTTTATATTTTAATTTAACAATATTTACATCATAAGCCTCAATATATCTTAGTGGTTGTGAAACATACAAGCCCTCATTTATCAATGACTTTGAAACATTACTATTACTTCCTACTGTTATTGAGTTATTGACCTTAACTCCAGAATTAATAATACTTCTAGATCCGATATATACATTATTCCCAATATTTATTTCACCATCTATCCTAATTCTTTCCATCCCTCTTTTAGAATGCACATAACCGTGAGTCCACAGCTGCGAACCAATTCCAGCAATAGTGGTATTGCTTCCAAGTATCACACTTCTTGTACAGTCAATCAAATTACCACTAACAATATTAGAAAAATCACCTAATTTAAATATTGAAATACCATATGAAATAGGTGAAATTGCTCTATGTATTATATTTTTATTAGTTATTGAAGCACTTTTACCAAGCAATAAATACATTGGACCTTTTATTCTGTTGTATGAATTGATTTTTGCTTTTTCTTTTAATAATATTTTATCAATATTTATTATATTAAAATGATTTATTTTACTATTTGGTGCCATATATATTTTTTCAGTAAATATTAATGAAAACCCTACATATGCCTTAAATGATATTTTATGTCCCAATATGTTCAGAAAAAATACAGTTATTTTATTTGGGAACAAAATAACACTTATCATTGTTAAATATTTTTTCAATACATTTAATGGTTTCATAAATTCTGAGCGTGTTTAAACTTTTGCTTTTTATTGATTTTACGTAACAAAATGGCGAAAAATGCCATAAAATACAAATAGATTTAATTTTTGACTAAAAATTTATAACTCACTAAGATGGCTTTAAACCCATCAATCTAAGTGTTTGAATGTTCAATTTCAGATTTGTCCCGATATAACTCCTTATCAAATATATAAGTGCCACTTTTATAGGGTTTATTTTTTGTCACTTCAGATTGATTTCTTGGGTTTAGTATAATATTTGCTATTATATTATATTATATTCTCTTCATTACAAGCTTATCAAAACTATCAGAATCAAATCCTGGATTTGCATTAAGATATAATCCGTCTAGGTTTATTTTTTTAAGAGTATGTTTTGGAAACTAATTTGGCAATCTGTTGAGCAGTATGGTTGTATAGGCAATTTGTAGCATGGCTTCAGATGATTCTACGGTTTTCTCGAAATCTTTTGCCAATCGGCGCCTGAAATTGAGCCAACCGAACTTTCTTTCGACCTGCAAGCGGTTTTTCTGTGGCACGAATCCTTGAGTCGATTCTGGTTTTTACGGTCTGCCGTTGCGGTGCAATTTCTATCTTCCAGCTATACTTTTCATAAGCGTGTTGGATGAAAGTCGTCTTATAACCATGGTCCCCAATGATTGTCTGCAAGCGAGGCACTTTGCCTTTTAAACTTTCAACCAGCTTGGTTGTCAGACACCCCAGCATAAGTCACTTTGACACACCATGAAATGCCCAAGGTATCTACTAAAATCGTCCTCTTTCGGCCATTTATTTTTTATTCCCATCAATTCCTGTGTCTTCACCAATGAACTGAACTGATTTAATACTTTGACTATCAATAGCAAGTAAACTAGGCGTGGCCTGCCTTTCTTGCCGTTTATGTTCTTCAATGGCAAAGCAGTCCAGCAATTCCTCCCAGATACCACGCAGCTTGAACTGTCGAAAGTCGTAGTAAACAGTCTGCCATAGTCGGTACTTACTTTCCATATTTCGCCATTGGGAACCCGTGTCGTTAATCCAAAATATGGCATTCACTATCGTTCGCAGGGAATGGTGGCGGACTCTTTGGTTATCAATTATTTTTTCGACAACTTGCTACTGAGAGTCAGTCATTTCAGAGAATTTCTCTTTCATTTAGCTTGTTTGAGGTGAGATTCAACAGGCTAACGACTGACTCTTTTTATTCGTTTTATACAATCCAAAACATATTCGTATAAGTTAAAGATTTCTCTGAATAATACATTTATCTCAAACAAATCATGGTGCTGTCCTTGCTGTGGCGTATAACTCCTTGATTATCCGACACAAACAAAAAGATTGCTGTTTTGCAAGCTTTACGACCTTAGCAGCCAACTGCATCTCCGCCATTTTTGTCAGTTGTATGAGAACCATTTAATTCAATATCTGACAAGTCTAAATATTGCATATGTTTCCCTAATAATTCGATCTATATTTTTTTCCAGCAACCTGATTTTGACCATTTGTTAAAATAGTAAAAACCGAGCACCAGTTTAAAACCTTAACACTAAAAAATTCTTTTATCGGTAATTCACACCATTGACAGCTTGTTTTCAATCGATGAAAGATACATTCAACTATCTCAATTAAGGGTACTGCTGTTTTAAAACCACGCTCTCCAACTGTCAGATGTGGCAAAATCTATTTTTCAATTGTACTTTTACTTAATATTCCCATTGAATACGGTCTTTGATTTCTAAACTCAAACATTCACACTTCTTTGAGAATACTACTTCAAAGTTTAAACAGCTTCTCTAGTTTATTTTTGTAATGGACATATTTGTATAAACATATCTTTTTATTTTCTCTTCAATACCAAAATCATCTTCTTGACTCCTATTATTTATTTTTTTAATTAAAATATTAAATATCGAATCAGGTGAGTACTCATATCTAAATTTGAAATACGTTTTCAATATTCTTTTTATTGAATATTTAGGGGATTTTATATCAAGATTATCGCTTTTATATTTTACTGTAGCATATATTATAGGAGGTGTTGCAAAAGGCATTATAATTGACTCAATATTCATTAATTTCGCAGAATTAATAACAACTTGGTTGTCTGAACCTTGTATAAAACCATATATTTTTAAATACATTAATTGAGACTCAGTAGTTATATTTTCTATACCTATACTATCAATTAAATCTAATAAATAATTTATATACTCACTTGAAATGTTATTTTTTTTTAAAAAAACATAATTGCATTCATCTATAAATGCAATAAGTTTTTCATTGACAGAATTCGGTATAGAGTACTTTTCTTTATATTTATATCCCAATATATAAGCGCTAAAATATGATACTAAATCGTTTTTATATAGTGTATATCTACTCAAGTAACTAATTATACCACTTGTAGGGCCAAATGATAGTATACTGTCACTACTTTGCCCATTAATTACCGTTATATTTTGACCGTATTTTTCTACAATTTTCTTTAAACCATAATAGTGGAGGTATGAATAATGTCTATCAAATAATTGATTATCTATAATTTCTTCATCGATATTATTTTTTACATTTGGAGAATATTCCATAATTTCTAAATGTATATTTAACTTGCTTGCTATATATTTTGCTCTTTTTAGATCATCTAACGCTACTTTTGTTGGTTTTTCATCTATCAAATAAATTGGAACAAAATCAATTTTTACTTTTTGGCACATTTTTACTAATAAAGTAGAGTCTATTCCTCCAGAAAAAAATAGTATCTTTAATGTTTTTTTTTCTTTAATTTTATTGAATGTATTTATTAAATCATCATAAATAATATTTGTATGCCTATTTACGTCAACTTCTCTATTTATGCTCTTAAAGTATATATTCTCTTTCCAATTATGTTTATCTATCAATGTAATAGAACATGGTTTAATCTTATTTATGTGTGTAATAAAAGTATTCCCGCCAGTTGTGAACCTATGTTTGTCCCAGAATTCTAATTCAAAGTTATTTACTTTAAATACACTTTCATCATAAACTATTTTCAATAATTTTTTCGGGTTATCTGAGATAAATATTTTTTCTTCAATTATTGTTGTATATAATCTAAACCCACCTGTAATATCACTTACAATTTTTACATAATTTTCATTTAACTCTATTAAGCACCATACTCCTTTTATATTATTGTAGTCAAGTGTATCAAATTCATCTCCTTCAATTAATGGGTACCCAAATATATGTACATCTTTATATAATATTTTGGGATCTACACTTATATCAATATTTATTTGTTTTGACGCAAGACTTATCGTTCTAATAAACATATATTTTATTTTTAATTTATAAAAAAATCAATGGATTCCCAACTTTAAAATCTTGATGAGATGGCTTACCGAGTATAACTTCATAATATTTCGGATGCAACCCATCACCAGGGCGAATAATCCTAATATTTTCTTCAGTGAACATTTCACCAACCTGGATATCTTTTACTGCATAAATGGATCGTTTAAATAGTAAACTTTTTCTTTCTGAATCTTGAATTCCATACTGTATAACGCCTAAGGACTGCCAAGCTCGCTTGGTCTCAATTACTAACGATTTAAGTTCTTCTGGTTCTAAAGAAAAGGCAGAGTCAACACCTCCTTCAGCGCGGCTTAAACAAAAATGCTTTTCAATGATTATGGCACCTAATGTCACTGCGGCAATAGAAACACCAATGCCCATTGTGTGGTCTGATAACCCTACTTCACAATTGAATAGCTCTCTAAGATGCGGAATAGTACGTAGGTTCGAATTTTCAGGTGTGGCTGGATAGTTACTTGTGCATTTTAACAGTACTAAATCTTTACACCCATTACTACGAAGAACCTCTATAGATTCAGCTAAATTTGCTAAATTAGTGGCTCCTGCTGACATAATCACTGGCTTACCTGTACGGGCTACTTTTTTGAGTAAAGGGTGATGATTATTTTCAAAAGATGCTATCTTATGAGCTGGAGTTTTAAGATTTTCTAAAAAATCAACCGCGGTATCGTCAAAAGGAGTAGAAAAGCAAATAATTCCATTATCAGCAGCACATTTATACATTGCTTCATGCCACTCCCAAGGCGTGTATGCTTCTTGGTATAATTCATATAAATTACGATTTTTCCATAGGGACGTCGGGTCGTCAATATCGAAAAGGCCTCCGCTATGGTTTATTGTTAGCGTATCTGCTGTATAAGTCTGTAGTTTGATCGCATCAGCCCCACACTGAGCTGCTATTTCGATAATTTTCAAAGCTTTATCCAGAGATTGATTATGATTACCCGACATTTCGGCAATAATAAAGGGCTTGTTGTTACGGCCAATTTGATAGTCTGCTATTTTCATTTTATAGATTTTGTATATAAAACAGTAGCACATCCCACATAAATCAGACTTTTGCAAAGTTGAAAACCTGCTTTTGTAAAGGCGTGAATAGATTTTAGATTACTTTCCTTAATGTAAGCATTTATCGTAAAATCAGGGAATGTATTTACAAAGTAATTTGATGATTGTAGAATTAGCTCACTACTAATACCTCGGCCACGATGATTTTTATCAATTGAAACTCCTATAATACTTGTTTTACTTATCAAATTATTTTCAAACCTGACTTGTCCTACTGCTATATTGGAAATTTCTCCTACCATCATCAAGCAACTATAGTCATTGATTTTTTTATAAAACCATTCTATATGATTTTCAAGATTAATGGTTTGGTTGTTAAAGGATTGACTTCTTACCTCTTTTTCATTTGCCCATTTATAGTATAATCCCAAATCATTAATAGTTGCTTTTCTTAGCACTAAACGGGTATTCAATTTAGAGTGAATTAAGACATCTATAAATTTATTTTCAAAAAGGCAATGTTTTTTCAGCCTTGCTTCTAAAAAAAAACCTTTATTTTCTAATACTTTATATAATTGAGGCCGTATATCAAAAGAATAAGTATGAATTTTATGTAAATCTAACTCCTTAAATGCAACTAATTCAAGTAGTTCTAGATAAGTACTCCAATGAAAATAAAACGATTTATTTCCTAATTGTGTATTGATTAAAAAAGAAACTTCCGCATTTTTATCCTCCCAATTAATTTGTACTAATCCTCCATACCCAACACAAATGTTATCTTCCAAATAAGAGAATAATAATTGAGGTGGTTTTTCTTCATCAAATAGCTTGCTAACAACATGTTCGAAATACCATTCTTGTTTTTGTTTAGTAAGTGGTTCATTTTGCTGTAGGCGATAAATTTGTTCGTTTCGCCATTGCATGATGTTATATTTGTCTTCATTACGCAATGGGACAAGTTTATATCGACCAATTTCAAAAATTTGAGTATTTATGCACCTGTAAATCATTAAATTCTAACAGATTTGCCAAGACTTTTCAAAGTGCTTTTTATATCCAAAGGTGTATATTGCGTAAAATGAAAAATGCTAGCTGATCCTACAGCATCACAATTGGTTTCAGTGAATAGTTTTTTATAATGTGATAATTCTCCACCTCCTCCCACACTTACAATAGGTAAATTGGTGACTTTTTGAGCCTCATTATACATAACACAATCAAAACCTTCCATCACCCCGTCATTTTCAACAGAATTTAGGATAATTTCCCCAGCACCTAAATCCTGAATTTTTTGTATAAAATCAATCATTGGAATATTAATCCCCAATTCATTATAAACGGTATAAATACCATGTTCATTTTTGGTAACATCAACCGATACCGATATACATTGACTACCAAAAAAATCTGATGCTTCTTTTACAAAATTTGGGTTTGCCAAGGCTACTGTTTTTATAATTACCTTATCTGCCCCGATTTTTAGCATATCTTTAATATCAGAGATCGTAGAAATGCCCCCTCCAATGCCTACTGGCATAAAGCACTGATCAATAACATCTTTTATTGTTTTTAAATTAATTTTTCTTTTTTGCTTAGTTGCGAAGATATCAATAAAAATAAGTTCATCTACTCCTCTACTATTATATACCCTAGCAGCTTGGACTGGATTTCCAACTATTCTTGGATTAGAAAATTGCTTAGTTTTCACTAAACTCCATCCATTAAAAGTTAAAACAGGAATAATTCTGACTTTAAGCATAAAAATTAAAAAATTTTTCAAGAATTTTTAAACCATGTTCTTGACTCTTTTCAGGATGAAACTGAGTTGCTACGATATTTTCATGTTGTATAGCTGCGACGTATTCGTTTCCGTAATTAACTATTGCACCTATATTGCTTGACTGGTCAACTTCAAGATGGTAACTGTGAATAAAATAAAAATCCTTTTGGTTAAAATCCGAAAAGAAAGAATTAGAAGTCGATGTTATGGAATTCCAGCCTAAATGAGGTACCCTAAGGTTAGGTTCTAGTATTTTTATTACTTTTCCTTTAATTAAATTCAATCCAGAACACAGATAAGGCTCTGTCCCTTCAGTCGCAATAAGTTGCATACCTAAACAAATGCCTAATAAAGGCTTTTTTTGTAAAAGTACTTCTTCTCTAATTATGGTGTCCAATGAAGAATTATGCAAGTTTTCCATTCCTTGTGCAAAGGAGCCAACCCCAGGTAAAATAATATATTTTGCCGCTTTTATTTCATTAATATTACCCGTAATTAAGCTGTCAATCCCTAGAAAATTTAATGCCTTTTGTACCGATGCAACATTCCCCATACCATATTCAATTATTGCAGCTGTCATAATTTAGTGAATTTTAAAATTTTTAACTAAATTACCTTCGTTATCTCTCTCGAAAGTTCCATCATCTTTTTGTTTAAAAATAAAAGGGTTCGTGAAAGAATCAATTAATCGATCAATTTCATTTTTACTCATTCCAGAATAATTGATAAACTCATTTACTGCATAATGAGGATATTTCCCATCAAACTCTTTAATCAAAGATAGTGCATCTTCTCTACTCAACCGCCCATTTCTTATATCAATTCCAGCATGGTCTGTTGCTCTCCCAAATCCATATTTAACATACTTGAGATAGTCATGTAAGCCGACTAATTTTTCATCTAAGTTTTCATAATTCGTATATGTACCTTCAATATTTCCATCTTGTTTGACGCTGAAACCATATTTCTTTACAATTTCAAGTTGTTTACGTGCATCCCAAAAAAAGTAATGACCAAGAAAAATGCCCGTTACTCCAACGTTATGAATATCCTCGTCACTTGGATAAAAATATGGGGTTAATTCTTTTTTGGTAATACCTTGAACTCCAATCATGTCTTGAATTCTGTTACCTAATAGCCCACCAAACTCTTCTAACCATTTTCTGTCTAAGGTTCGATTTTTAACACTTTCTAAATTAGGACCACCATATTCTTGTTGAGAGTTCTCACCCCAAATTATGAGTGGTATATTAAATTTTACAGCAAACATTACTGGAATAGTGAAGATGCCAATATGGTTGGGCCACATTTCGTCACCAACTCGCTTGAAGCTTTCTACAACCATTTTTTTATATACATCATAATTCTTCTTAAAATGGATTACATCAACACCCATTTTAGATAAATTATCCAAATTTTTTTGTCCTAATTCTGTTACAATGGTAGTCTCGAAACATACACAAAGTGGATTCATTCCACAAATATACTTCATAAAATATACTTGATAGGTACTATCTTTACCTCCACTCACAGGAATTAGACAATCCCAGCCAATATCTCCTTCAGGCTTTTTATAATAACCTATAATTTCTTCAAAATCTTTAGCTCTTTGACTCCAATCAATTCCTTCATTCTTTTCTTTTGCTGCTATACATGCAGAACAAACACCTTGTTCATCGAAAAATAAATCTGGTTTAGTTTCTGGGAACAAGCAATTTTTGCAATAACGAATTTCCATATTAAAAAATAGATTATTTTTTGATTAAAAACCAAGTGATATCATCTTGTGGAAACGCGGGATCTTTTCGATATGAGAAACCGTAATCTATCAATTCTGTTTTTGGAAACATTGATAGAAACTCACCAGCAAAATCGCGTTTGAAAAGACGTTCATGATGACCTCTATAAGAAATTGTCACAGGAGATGGATTATAGTATTCTGCTATAAGAATATACTTAGAGGAGGCGTCATATAGTTTTTGATAAACTGTTGGTAACATTTTTGGATTTATGTGTATTAAGACACCTTTAATGAGAGATAAGTCCACCTGAGCATCATTGACAAAATTGAATATTGAATCATTAATGACATTTTTATCTCCTATCAATGCCGCAAGTTTTTTAGAGGCATCTGTATTAATTTCAATTCCTTTTAATTGTATTTCAGGATATAACAATTGGAGGGATTTTAAATTCATTCCTATATTAGCACCAAATTCTATACATGAATTAAGTTGCCCTGTTGCTTTTAAAGCTTTTGAAAAAAAATGCAGGTTAGATGCTAACAACTGTTGACTATTATTCCTTTCTATATAGTCTGTACCAAACTTACCTGCCCAAAAAGTTTCCTGTTCTGTTTCAAAATTTGTCATAATAAATTATAGAGTGATTTATATTTAATTTCGGCAATCTTCCAGTCATCTTGATAATTAATATCCTGAACAAAAAAACCATTGACTATTCCACTAAAATCTTGAGAAATAGTGTTTCGATTACACAAAGCATGTTTGGAATTCATTCAATAAAATTGTCCAGCATCGCAATAAAATTTTTGCAAATCTTCGCTTCTTGCTTTTAGATGACTAACATCACACATTACGAGTAAGTCATCTAAAAACTTTAGAGCTCTTTGAGCAGGTGTAGTGTACTCTGCTACTGGAGACACAGAGACGAAGTCGTTTGTATCTAATAAATGAAATCAATAAATGCTTATTTTTGGATTAGAGGTGCACACGAAAATATAAAACATTTTTATCAAAATTCAGACCTTGAAATTGATAATAATGTATCACTTCTTCAATCACATCAAAGGTTGTTGCAAAATTGCTTGCATTCTCAAGTCTACGTAGAAAGGTCACTTTAGCTCGCTATCTTATTGTTATTTTTTGTACTCTTGATGCTCTGTTGAAACCATCGCATCATCAAAAAGCTTACTTCCTAAGGCTAACTCTATTTGATAAGAAATGATTGGCATACCCGAAAAAGGTTTAATATTTTTTCTGGGTATTCGTTTACTTCCTCATCTCGCAGTATTATGATATATAAATTAGCCATTAAAAAAGTGGATGATATTTTCAATAACAAAATTTAATTCCTCATTAGATAAACTTGGGTACATAGGTAGGCTAAGACATTTAGTGTAGTAATCTTCTGATATGGGAAAATCACCTTGTGCCCAACCTAACTGCTGATAATAAGGTAATGTGTGTACTGGTATGTAGTGCACTTGTGTATATATGCCATGAGCACGTAGATAGTTGTAAAGTTCTAAGCGTTTTTCTGTTTGGATAATGTAAAGGTGGTAAGCGTGGCTTTCACTTGGAGCAGTACAAATAAGCGGCAACCTTTTGAGGGCTTGATAGTAAGTCTCTGCTATTTCCCTCCTACGCTTTAAGCCTACTTCAGCCCGACTCAGCTGTGACAGTCCAAGTGCAGCGTTGATGTCAGGTAGCCGATAGTTGTACCCTAACTCTTGCATTTCATAGTACCACCCACCATGATTTTGAGCCATTAAGGCTGGGTCTTTAGTGATGCCGTGGGTTCTTAATAACAACAATTTTGAATAAAGTACCTTGTTATTAGTTGTAATCATTCCTCCCTCTCCGCAAGCAATATGCTTTACAGGATGAAATGAAAAAATGGCTAAGTCGGCGAAATTACCATTCCCACAATAATGTTTATTTCCTCTACTATCAATAAAATAACCTCCTGGTGCATGGCAGGCATCCTCTATAATCCATAAATCGTGTTCATTGGCTAGCTCACGAAACTGTTCTAAATTTACAGGCAAACCAGCAAAATCTACTGGTATTATCCCTGAAAAATACCCTTTCGGATGTGTTTCTATGAGTTCTTGAACTCTATCAATATCTAATGTATATTTTTTCGAATCAATATCAGCAAAATAGACACTGCCTCCACAATATCTAATACAATTGGCAGAAGCCGAGAAGGTAATTGGAGAGGTAATAACCCTTGATTTGTTATTGACAGATAATGCTAATGCGGACAAATGTAAAGCAGCAGTACCATTAGAAACAGCAACTGCATATTTTGAACCAATATATTTAGCAAATTCGTCTTCAAATTCATTAATTTTTGGACCTTGCGTAAGGTAATCAGATTGTAGAGTTGCTGTAACTGCATTAATATCTTCTTTCGTTATGTTCTGCTTACCGTAAGGTATATGTGCCATATTTTCAAACGTTATTGCTTAAAAGGTCTCAATACTAATTTTGAAAGTAGGATCAACATGTATTCTTATTAAATCACGTAGCTCTTCCACACCCAACCATTCTGTATTTTCTCCAGAACTATAATTAAAGCCTTCCTGTACTTTTTTTGCACCGAAATGTTGAATGTATTCCTTCAAATTCCATGGCGTAACTTGGGGTAAAATAACAAAATATTCCCCTAAGTCATAAGTAGTAAACGAATCAGAGGTTGTTATCATTTCTTCATGTATCTTTTCTCCTGGCCTTATTCCTATTACCTTGTGAATACAGCCGGGTCCAATCGCTTCTGCTATATCAATAATTTTATATGAAGGTATTTTGGGCACAAATAATTCTCCTCCCCAAGCTACGTTCAAAGCATTCATTACCATTTTTACACCATCTTCTAATGAGATATTAAAGCGTGTCATATTAGAATCTGTAATTGGCAAAACTCCTTCTTCTTTTTTCTTTAAAAAAAACGGAATTACGGAACCATTTGAACCCATTACATTTCCATACCTAACCACAGAAAATTTAAGTTTTCTATCCCCCTTAATATTATTTGCCGCAATAAATAGTTTATCCGAAGTTAATTTAGTAGCACCATAAAGATTAATAGGAGCGCATGCTTTATCTGTTGAAAGAGCTACTACTCGTTCAACATTTGTTTCTAATGATGCTCTAATTACATTTTCAGCGCCACCAATATTTGTTTTAACACACTCATCAGGATTGTATTCTGCTATATGTACATGTTTCATAGCAGCAGCATGAATAACATAATCAATTCCACTAAATGCTCTTTTTAAACGTTCATAATCTCTTACGTCACCGATAAAATAACGAATATTTGGAAACTGTGACTCTGGATATTCCTGAGCCATTTGAAATTGTTTTTGTTCATCTCTAGAATAAATAACCAATCGTTTTATCGTAGGATAATTATGGAGTATAAACTTAGTCAGTGCTTTCCCTAATGAGCCTGTTCCACCAGTTATCAATATTGATTTATTGGTTAAACTATAATTGTTCATACAAGTATTTTGAGTTTTAAATCATTAAAAAAATTGCTATATTTACTTACCATCAAGCATTATAATTAATTAAGGCGGAAACGCTCATAATCTTTCTAACTTATTCTAAAAAATACCACTAATGGAAAGGATTGTTTAGTTTGTGATTTTTCATGCGGAAAGTTTTAATAGTCTGTTTTTTTCTCAAGAAAAAAAAGTTCCCTCTCTACAGGGGAGGGCTAGGGTGGGGTTAAGACAACCTGTGTTTTCGCCAAATCCACCTTCAACACCATTCCCAACGAATCCAGCCTCACTGTCAGCACCGAGCCCTGCTGCCCTACCACTTCCCCCGTGGCATTGGCAAAAGCGCCTGAACTGATGGTAACGGGCGTATTGAGCTCGTAGCGCTCTGCTTTGATGGCATGGTGATCGTAGGTGCCGAGCATTCGCTCGATGGTGTCAATTTCCGAATCGCGCACGATGGCAGGTTTTTTGAGCCAAAACAAATAACGTACCACCCCTGGCACATCAAATACCTTAGAGCGCTCATGTTCTTCGAGGCGTACAAAACAATAGGACCTAAAAAGTGGTTCTTCTACCGTCTTGATGCGGTCAGACCACTTCCGTTTGGTTTTGAGCATGGGGCAATACACCTCAATTCCTTTTTCGGTCAGCCTTTCGGCGACCAGCTTTTCGTTGCGCGACTTCGTATAGATGACAAACCAAGGCATATTTTTAAGTGTCGAATGTGTGAATGACGAGTGTCGAATTAGTGGGCGGAAATGATAACGATATGGTATATACGCAAAATATACAACTATCCCTTTTATCTCAAAAACTTTCGCTTGAGATATCCTTTTTCTTACGGCTTCGCCCTTTCAGTCCCGGATGGACCTAACTTGCGGTACTGTATTTCTGTACTAGGAAAAATTACGTTGAGTAATTTAGCCCCCTTTTTTGCTCTTTTAACTACTAATGGTCTAAGAGTACGCTACTCGTAATAGTTTAGGCTAGAAAACCCTTCGCTTTGTAATAATTTATCTTTTTGGAACAAACGTAAGTCAGCTATAATCAAATTCGATGCGGTCGGTGTTAAACAACGAGCTCCGCCGCTTGATGCCGTGTACGGTATAGCCCTTCTCCAAGAGAAGCTCACTCAGGTATGCTCCATCTTGGCCAGTAACTCCCGTTATAAGTGCAACTTTGTTAATCATACAACTTGTGGGTGGCGTAACTAGGTGTTTAACATGTCAAATATACAAACGAACTAGTGAAAGCGCCAAGTTTTGAACGAAAAATTAGTTAAGAATTTATCAAACGGTAAAAAACATAATTATCCTTAGACCCTATTGGACAACCCGCTGAACTCCCACTACGAAGCAAATTGAGTTCAGCAGGTTAGATAAAAAGGTTTTTAGCCGTAGTATCCCTTTCCGTATTTATAGCCGTAGCCGTACCCATAGCGGTACTCTTGACTATTTCGGTAATTGACACCGTTAAATATGACGTTTAGCGATTTAAACTTATTAAACTTTTTAAGATCCGTCAAAATGTTTAAATCTTTCTGCACCGTGACTTCATGGCGAACGAGGTAAAAACAGGCATCAACCATCGGACTCAGAATCAACGAATCCGTGACCAAACCAACTGGAGGTGTATCAAGCAGGATGTAATCAAAATAGTCCCGATAGGTAGCAAGCAGGGCCTCGATTCTTCCGTTGGACAATAATTCAGCGGGATTGGGGGGAATGGGACCACAAGAAGCCAAAAATAAGTTCTCAAAATCCGTTTTTTGGGCAACCTCCATGGCATCAGCAGCACCCGCGAGGTAGTTAGAGAGCCCTTTTTCTCGGGTAAGGCCGAGGTATTTGGTAAGTTTTGGTTTTCTCATGTCCAGTTCCAAAATCACTACTCTTTTGCCTAACGTAGCAATACTCAGGGCTAAGTTCAGCGTGATAAAGCTTTTCCCTTCCCCACTGGTGGAGGAAGTAAATAGGTACGCTTGCCCTTTTTCGCGGTTTTCGGTGGTGATGTATTGAAGATTGGTTCGCAAAATCCTAAACTGTTCTGTGATAAAACTTCGGCTTTGCGGGTCTAATACATTTGTTTTCAACTCTTTAGGCTTGAGCGATACCTCTCCAAACACCGACAAGCCCGTGGTTGTTTCGATTTCCTTGCGCGACTGCACCCGATCATTTAATAACTCTCGGATGTTCAGAACGGCGGCTGGCACAACGACACCAATCAACAAGGCAATCAAATAAATTAATTTATTATTGGGCTTAATGGGCTTGGGAGTGGAGTACGGTTTATCAACAATGCGGCTATCTGTCACCGTAGAAGCGTACGAAAGTGCCGTTTCTTCTCGTTTTTGCAACAAAAGCAAATACAAGTTTTCCTTGATGTTTTGTTGACGTTGGATGGTCACAAACTCCCGTTCTTTGCGCGGAATGCGGCTGATGGAACTTTCAAAACGTTTGTTTAACCCCGCCAAACTCGACCGAGTAACCAATAATCCATTTTTTTGGTTGCTTACGTTTTCTCGAATTGCCTGTTTGGTATTGGACACCTGTGTATTGAGGGTTTCCAAAAATGGGTTGCCAGGTTGAACAGTCCGTGCCAATTTTTCACGTTGCAATTCCAGTTCACCCAGTTTTTCAATAAAGGACGTTAAAATGGGGTCCGTCACCATCAAACTAGCGGGCGCCACCGTTCCTTGCCCACTTTGCAAGTACCGTTCTACCCCTTCCAATACCTTCAATTGAATATCCACTTCATTGAGTTTGGTATCATTTTCTTTGACTTTTTCGAGAAAAAGGTTGGCTTCGGTGCTTAAATCCGTAATTCCTTGCGACGTTTTGTATGATTCCACGTCTTTTTCCACAACTGTCAATTCGCCCGTGATGAGTTTGAGGCGGTCTTCAATAAAACGAAGCGTATTACTTGCTTCCAAATTTTTATCTTCCAGGGCCGAATAAGTATAAGACTCTAGGAGTTTGGTTAAAATGGCCTGTCCTTTTTCGGGAACAGCAACTTCCATCGTCAATTGTAAAACGGTGCTCTTTAAATTGATTAGCTCAACTTGCAAAAGCTTAATCGTTGATTCAATAAGGCTTTCTCGATTGGCAAATCGTACCTTTATCACCCTGCCATTTGGCGCCATTTTGGGCTGGGTTAAAAACACCCGAAATCTTCCATAAGACGTTGTAACTGGCTGAGTATAAAGATAACTCCCGAGTGATTGTTGCGCATCATCTAGTAACTCAAAGTGCTGTGCATCAATGGTTCGAATGTAAAGTGGCTTCAAATACGCTTCCTTCTGTAGTTGTGTATAATTGATGCCAATTGGTGATTTTTGAAATAATTCATTATCGCGAAGCGTACCTTCGTCGTAATAGGAAACGGTTAGGTTAAGCCCATCAATCACCTTTTCCATTAACGCCCGAGATTTTAATACCTCCATTTCGTTCTCCACAATCTTACTCCCATTAAACATATCCAGCTCTTTTAACAGCTCATTCCCCCCTGTCATCCCTTTTTTCTCGTCTTTAATGAGAATGGAAGCCGTAATTTTATAAATGGGCACCGTATATTGTAAGTAGAAGTACGCCCCTCCCAAAGTGATGGCTAAGGCAATGACGAACCAATACCAGTAACGCAAATACTTTAACAGAAACAATCGCAGATTAAACTCTTCTTCTTTTTCTTGCCAGAATTCTAAATTTTCCATAGGTAGATTTGGATGACTTATTTAAGAATTACATTAAGGAAAACGACAATTGCCGTGGCGACACTCGTTATAATTGGGACTAACTGAACGGAGCGGTCGGTAAAGGTGGCCTTGGCTTTGCTTGGCTCTACATAAATCACGTCTCCGTTGCGTAAATAATAATTGGGAGACGCAAAAATGTCGCGATTCAGTAAGTTAATTCGGGTCATTGTTCGGCCTTTTTCCGTTTCTCGAATTAGCATTACATTGGTTCGTTCACCATAAATGGTTAAATCGCCTGCCATTGCCAAGGCTTCGGGTAAAGAGGTCTGATCATCCAATAAATTGTAGGTTGCAGGTCGGTTTACCTCCCCAAGTACCGAAAATTTATGGTTCAAAAACCGCACATTAACCGCTGGATCTTTCAAAGATTTACTTACTTCTCCTCTCACAAGGTTAGCCGCTTGGTCTAATGTAAGTCCAATGACTTTGAGTCGTCCTGCAAATGGGATTTCTACGTGCCCACTGGAGTCCACCAAATAGCCGAGGGGCTGTCCTCGCATCGCATTATTGGGCGCTCCTGGAAAGCTAGTGGTAGTCAGGGCATTGATGTTGGCAAAGTTTAAAATTTCGTTGGATTCTTGGTTAAAGCTCCCCACCGTAATGGCCAAAATGTCATTGGATTGAATGCGTGCCACCACGGGCTTAATCTGTGGTAACTGAGTGATTTGAGCGGTATCTGCCGATTGGAAATACACAATTTGTTTGGGGCTCACACAGCCGTAAAACGCGCTTACAAACGCACAAGCGAGCAAAAGAAGGATACCCGAGGGCCGAGTTGGTTGGTTAGAATTCATTCAAAAAAGTAAAAGTTAGTATAAAACGTTATTTTTGCGCCTTTCTTCGTCAAAAGGATGTACCTTTTGGCTTTTTTTAATACACGTGTATGTTTTCATTCTTTAAGAGAAAATCGTCAGTATCCATTTTTGAACTCCTCCAAACGGATATTCACTCACACCTTATTCCTAGCATCGATGACGGCAGCCCCGACCTTGCCACTTCCCTCCGCTACCTGCAACGTTTTCAGGAGATGGGGCTTCAACGCGTCGTCACCACACCACACATCTACGATGGCCTCTACAACAATACCACGTCCATCATTCAATCGGGCCTCACAAAACTTCAACAAGAGGCCCGCAAGCAAGGGCTGAGCATCAAAATCGAAGCCGCTGCCGAATACTTTGTGGACAAACACTTTGAACAACTCCTAGCGGCCAACGACCTGTTGTCGTTTGGGACGCGTCGGTATGTGCTCATCGAAATGTCGTTTGTTGCCCCGAGTCAGCAATTAGAAACCGTTATTTTCCAACTACTTACCAAAGGCTACCAACCGATTTTGGCGCATCCTGAGCGCTACAATTACCTTCACCACTCCATGAACACCTACAAACACATCCACGAATTGGGGTGTATGTTGCAGGTTAATTTACCTTCGTTGTGTGGCTACTACGGCCCAGCTACCAAAAAAATCGCGCAACAGCTTATTAAGCTCGATTTGGTTGATTTTCTAGGGACTGATTTGCACCACG
This sequence comes from Runella sp. R5_40, assembly GCF_057652295.1. Taxonomy (NCBI): domain Bacteria; kingdom Pseudomonadati; phylum Bacteroidota; class Cytophagia; order Cytophagales; family Spirosomataceae; genus Runella; species Runella sp. R5_40. The sequence continues at coordinate 279,171 of NZ_JBYFCH010000005.1, forward strand.
ACCGCCATTTGGAGCTTTTTGTTGCCCATCAGTTTGATGCTGATCTTGCCAAATTACTCCAAAAAGGAAACTTCAAAAATCCCCTTTTGTAAACTCTTTTACCGAAAAATAACACTCCTTACCACCTTGTAAAAGGTCTTAACCATAATTTCTCCGTCGAGCAACAAGCTCCAATTTTCGATGTACCAAATGTCGTAATCCACTTTTTTCTGGAGTACGGCAGGGTCGGTTCCCGCTTGTATCTCCACCTCGTTGGTTTCTGCCCAGCCCATCAAACCAGGTTTTACCCGGTAGCGAACTTTGTAATTTTGGGTGGCCAACTGTAATTGGTAATATTCTGAGCGTTTGTGCGCCTGAGGCCCCACAAGCGACATTTCGCCGCGTAAAACATTCAACAACCGCGGAAATTTGTCCAATTTCGTTTGCAAAAGGATGCGCCCTATCCACGTTTTTTGCTTTTCAACCTGGGTTCTAAACACCCAAGAATCAAATTCTTTTCCTCCTTGGCCAAGCAGCCTCTTCTTAATCCATATCGGCCCGCTCGACTCAAGTACAATGGCAAGACTGATAAGGGGCACAAGCCACAGACCTACCAAAAGAAGCACCAGCGTACTTAAAATAACATCCGCCAAACGCTTTATCAACCAGTAATAATCGGTATCTAGTAAGGTATTTCTCACCGAAATGAGGGGTTTTCCACCCAACAACTCCAACGTAAAACGAGATGAGCGAAACTGTAAAAAGCGTGGTGTAAAACGCAACAGTACGCCCTTAGAATCAGCCCATTGGGTAATTTTTTTGGCGATATCTTCTTCAAAATTTTCTGAGATAACAATCAGCTCATCTAACAAATGTAATGAATGTGCTTTCTCCAAATAGCGGAGGGTTTCATCCCATTCATTGACGCGCGCCGCCGAACGTGGCAAGGGAGCAATCCCCACTACTTTGTAACCAAATTGGCTATTTTTTTTGACAAAATCAACAAAGCCATTCATCTTACCAGAATCGCCCAGCACGACTAGGGTCTTTTGGTAAATACCTTTGCCATTCCAATAGTGGAATATTTTCCGCAGCCCGTACATCTTTAACGTAATCAACGTGCCCAACATCGAAACGTACGTCAGCGAAAAAGTACGGGCATGGTTCGTGTCATTGAGGAAGAATAAGAAAACGGTCAGAATCGCAAACTGGAAAAGCAGGTTGGGGAGTAGCGCCCATACTTCGTTGATAAAAGTGAGGGTTCGGAAGTCGTTGTAAAGTGGGGTAAATTTGGAGGCGGCATACCAACCCACCAGCAGCCCACCCACCACCAGCAAGTCTCGCCCAATCCAAACGCGGTGGGAAAGCTGGGTGGCCAGCAAAAACGCAACGAGTACAATCAGCAAATCGGCCGACAACTTGGTGTAATTGTGGCGCGTCTCAATCGAATAACTCGGCGCCATCATTGGCAATGAGGTGGTCTGAGTCATAGCGCATTACGGTTTGATGTGGTGCTTTAACAAGACATAGTACAATTTCCCTAATAAGCATTACCATTCTAATACCAAAGAATATTCTTTGCTTAATAGACGGTTTTGGCCTATAAAAGTATCGTTATGCCTTGCAATAATAATTTATTCGTTTTGAAAATCAACCACAGCAAGGGTGTTTTTATTGAAGAATTTATCAAACGGTAAAATAACAAATCCTCCCGCAGTCCAATTTTCCAATAAAAACACCTATAAAACAGCCTCTATGCTCCTAGAAAGGCATTTTTCTATTTTCTTTCCAACAATACTACATTTTCGACGTGATGCGTATGCGGAAACATATCAACGGGACGCACTTTGGTCACGGCGTATTTTTCGTCGAGCCACGCCAAGTCGCGGGCTTGGGTCGCAGAATTACAGCTTACATAGACAATCTTGGTCGGTTCCATGCGCAAAAGGGTACGCACTACGGGCTCGTCCATGCCCGCACGCGGTGGGTCGGTAATGACGACGTCGGGATGTCCGTTTTCTCGGATGAAATCCTCGTTCAAAACATTTTTCATATCGCCCGCGTAAAAGCGCGCGTTGGTGATGCCGTTGATTTGCGCGTTGATGTTGGCATCTTCGATGGCCTCTGCCACGTACTCTACCCCCACCACAGATTTGGCTTGGTGGGCCACAAAGTTGGCAATGGTGCCCGTACCTGTGTATAAATCATAGACGTGTTCGTTGCCCGTCAAGCCCGCAAACTCGCGCGCTACTTTGTACAACTCATACGCTTGGTCTGAGTTGGTTTGATAAAACGATTTTGGCCCCACACGAAACGTTAGGTTTTCCATTCGTTCTTCAATGTAGGGTTTGCCCGCGTACAAAATGACCGTTTGGTCGTAATAAGAATCGTTTCCTTTGGTATTGACAATGTATTGCAAAGACGTAATTTCGGGAAAACGGTCTTTCAGAAACTCCATCGTCGCGTCTATGTCCTCTTGATTGGGTTCGGCAAACTGCACAATCACCATGACATCGCCCGTATTGGCCGTGCGCAGAATCACATTCCGCATAAAACCAACGTTGTTTTTTTGGTCGTAAAACCGAAAACCTTTTGATTTGGAAAAAGCTTTGAGTTCGTTACGAATTACGTTGGAAGGTTCGGGCTGAAGGTAACATTTTTCTATGTCCAAAATTCGGTCAAAGCGTTTTGGTATGTGAAAACCCAACGCGTCGCGGTCGAGCTCGGTGCCATCCCCCATTTCTTCAAAAGTAAACCAACGAAAGTTTGAAAATGTAAACTCCAGTTTATTGCGGTAAAACGTCGTTTCTTTGGAAGGAACAATGGGGTCGATGGTTGGCAACGCTACTTTGGCAATTCGGTGCAAATGATCACTTACTTGCTGCCACTTAAATTGAAGTTGTTCTGCATACTGAATGTGCTGCCATTTACAGCCACCACAGGTGCCAAAATAACTACAAAACGGCGTCGCCCTTTTTTCTGACCACGAATGGGTATGCAGCACCCGCGCTTCGTAAAATTTCTTTTTCTTGAAAGCCAAGATTTCAACGTCCACCACATCGCCTGGGGCCGCATTTCCTTCGATAAAAACCACCGCGCCCTCGTGCTTGGCGATGCACTTTCCCTCCGCAGCAAAATCCTCAATGAGTAGATTTTCTACAACTTGTCTATTTTTTTTGTAATTTTTCATCGTATTGTTTAAGCAACGCCAAAGAACATTCTTGCGTAATTACTTATCAGTTTGAATATCCAATTTATACACCGCGACAAAAGTACAACGAGAAGTTTAGCCCTAAAACCAAATGAAAAAAATTCTACTTCGCACATTGTGGATTTTGATGATTGTGCCAAGCCTCTCGTGGGCATCGCACATAGTGGGAGGCGAAATTGAGTTCTACCCAACCAACCAAGCTGCCAGCCGTTTTTATGTTGGGCTAAATTTTTATTTTGACCAAGCCAATGGTCGTCCCGCCGCAGAAACTCAAACAGTTACGCTTTATTTCTTTCGCAAATCTGACAATGCCTCCATGGGGAGTATTGAGCTTCCGCAAACCACCCGAAAGCTCATTAGCTATACCAATCCAACTTGTGGCGCGTTGAACGCCGATTTACGCACCCTGTTTATTAGGTACTCCAGCGAAATTATTATCAATACCCAAAACTTCAATGACCCGCGCGGTTATTACATCGTTTGGGAACGCTGCTGCCGAAATAGCATCATTACCAACATTCTCAATCCTGCAAGTACGGGCGAAACTTTTTATACCGAATTTCCCGCGTTAGTACAAAACAACCAACCTTATACCAATTCTACCCCCAAATTTGGCGAATTGAAAGGTGATTATATTTGCCTCAATCGCCCTTTTACGTTCGATTTTAGCGGAAAAGATGCCGATGGCGATAGCTTGGTCTATTCGCTAACACGTCCTTGGGCGGGTTTTGCCAATACCAGCAATCCCGAACCAGTTGCGCGGGGTAGCAGCACCTATCCACAGGTCACTTGGGCAGCGGGTATCAGTGATCAAAACATGATTCCAGGCCCCGTTCCGTTGCGAATCAATCGGCAAACGGGCATCCTCAATGTTACCGCCGACAAAGCAGGACTTTATGTTTTTGCGGTGTTGGTGGAAGAATACCGAAAAGGCGTCAAAATTGGGGCTGTTAGGCGAGAGTTTCAGTTTAAAGTGGTGGATTGCCCCCAGAATTTTGCGCCAACCGCCCTCTACCGCGAAGCAGGTAAAACCGCTTTTTATAAGGAAGGTGAAACGCTCACAATCAAACGCGACCAGTCGAAATGTTTGGACATCTTGATTACCGACCGCGACCCTAATCAACGCCTGACGCTTCGTACGATTGGTATCAATTTTGACGACGCCAGTGTCTCAGCCAATCCGCTTACTTACGTCACCAAATCGGCAACTGATACGTTGAAGGCGCAGATTTGCTTTGAAAAATGCGTCGAAAGCCGTAATAACCAGCCCGTTATTGTTGAAGTCATCGTAGCCGACGACGGCTGCCCCCAACCGCTGCTTGACACGTTGCGCATCCGAGTCTTTATTGAAGGCGCCCTCAACAACAATCCTGACGTAGTGACCAATTTAGCCAATAACCGTGCGGCCATTGCCCAAGGGACAACCCTCAATTTTAATGTCATAGGCAGCGATAAAGACAACGATGAACTGGTGTTGGAAGCACGCGGGCGCGGTTTTCAACTCAATCAGGTGGGCATGACTTTCAACAACGCTACGGGAAAAGGAACTGTGACACAACCTTTTACGTGGGTTCCCCCTTGCAACGCCGTCGGGCAAGAGTACATTGTTGATTTTATTGTCACCGACGTGGCCTGCAATCGCCAAGTGAAAGATACAGTCACGGTTCGGCTGCAAGCGTCCCCCCTCCCCAACAACAAGCCAAAAGTATCGACGAGTCTTACCTCTACGGCCGTTATTGACGTTCCTTTGCCCGCCACCGACGGGAGCGGTTCGGTTGTTTTTGACGTTTATTCTGACGATGCCGACAAAGCCGATCAACTGCGGTTATACGCCCAAGGACAAGGCTTTAACTTGGCACAATACCAAATGAAATTTGACGAAAAAACGGGCAATCCTCGCCTTACTTCCCGTTTTGAATGGAAACCCAACTGTGCTGACTACGCCGCAATGGCAGGAAAAGAAATGGTGGTGCATTTTATCACCCAAGACAATAGCTGCGGTACTAACAAAAACGATACCCTCGCCGTGAGAATGCGCTTAGGTAATTTACCGACGGCTACTAATGTTGAACAAAATACCCCCAATGTCATCACACCCAACGGCGATGGCAAAAACGATTGCTTTTTTGTCGAGGGTATTTCGAGCGTAGCTTGTGGGCCTCAATTTGAGAAAATAGAGATTTTTAGCCGTTGGGGAAAATTGGTTTATAGTTCTATTGACACAAAGTTTAAGTGGTGTGCTGATGGAGTGCCTGCTGGCCAATATTACTATGGTTTAAAATTCACCAACCAAACCATTAAAGGAACATTAGCGGTCATTAAATAAGCTGTTTATCAATACCTACCCCGAAACACATTAATCAGTTTATCGGCCAGTAACTCGGCTGAAAAATCGTGGGTTTGTTCGGGGTAAAAATAGACTTGGTGATTGATTCCGTACAACGTCAATTTTGCTTCGGTCAATACCCGTTGCTCAGGCGTGATGATGTTATCTTGTCCGCCGTAAAAAAGGATGGTTCTAGGTGCGGAGGGCGTCATCGTATTTAAGGGACTTGCTTGCAAAAAATCAAGCGGTGCTTCTTCGTACGATTTTCCAATCAGCTGCACAATAGATTTTTCTAAACCTGCTTCACGCAGCGCTTTGGAGGTCAGGTCGGTGGGGGCTACAATGCCCACTACCGCCCGTACGCCATCCGTGGGATGGGTATAACTGTACTGCATCGCCAAGTGCCCTCCCGCACTCACTCCCCCGATGACAAAAGCTCCTTCGTTTAGGTGATAAGTTGCCGCCTTTTGCTTCAAAAAAGCCACCAATTGTTGAATATCTTCGATTTGCTGCCCAATTCTTACCCCTGTTTTGCTAGTCACGCGGTAGTTGGCATTGACAATCGTCAAGTTTTTTTGTGCTTTTTTAAGCTGTTCGACACTAGGAGTTAAAAATGATTTATCGCCCCCCGACCAAGACCCTCCATGCAATAAAATCAGCACTTCAGATGGTTTTCCAGAAACAGTTTCGGGGTAATGAATGTCAAAACGTTGCAGTGGATCTGTACCATACGATTGGTCGTAAAGGTCTTTGTAAGAAGCAATTTGTTCATCAATAAAAGGGGTTAGCGTTTCGCTTTGGCAGCCAAACAAGGCCATTGTTACCAGATATAAAGCCAATAAGACACGGCTAAGTTTCCAAGTCATTTTTAAACAAGTATTCATACGTTCAATGTCTATGGCCTGCGCCATTGGGTTGGAGTGTGGTACGTTCAATAAATATACGGGTTAAACGAAAAGAAAGATTAAATCAGTGTTTTGCAGGCTTTCTTTAAAATTGCTTCTGAAATATAGGTCTTTTCGGCAAAATCACGGTATTTTTGCCCACTTGATGACTTACTTTTTATAAAGCCGCATTTCAATATTCATGTTCACACTCACCAATAAAGTAGCCCTCGTAACTGGCGGAGCCAGTGGTATCGGACTCGCAATCAGCCAGTTGTTTGCGCAACAAGGCGCTTATGTTCACATTCTTGAGCTCAATCAAGCCCAAGCCCAAACCGTTGCCGATGAATTGGTGCAACAGGGTTTTCAGGCAGAAGCACACGCGGTAGATGTCTCAAAACAAGCAGATGTAGTCGAAACGATTCAAGCCATTATCCAAAAGCATCCCATTGATATTTTGGTCAACAACGCGGGGGTAGCGCACGTTGGGAAAGCCCATACAACCAGCGAAAGTGATTTTGAACGGGTGATGAACGTCAACGTCAAAGGGATGTATAATTGTCTTTTTACGGTCATTCCTCATTTTCAAAGCAAAGGTGGTGGCGTCATTTTAAACACTGCTTCCATTGCAGGTACCGTCGGGATTCCTGATCGGTTTGCGTATTCGACCAGCAAAGGGGCGGTGATTGCGATGACGCTTTCGGTAGCCAAAGATTATTTGCACGACAATATTCGCTGCAATTGTCTTTCTCCTGCCCGCGTTCATACGCCGTTTGTGGATGGTTTTATTGCCAAAAATTACCCTGGCAAAGAAGCTGAAATGTTTGAGAAATTATCAAAATCTCAGCCGATTGGACGCATGGCAAAACCGTCCGAAATTGCCAGCCTTGCGCTTTATCTTTGCTCAGACGAAGCTGGTTTTATTACTGGTTGCGATTATTTGATTGATGGTGGTTTTGTAAAACTTAATAACTAATAACCAGGTCTTGAATTTTTCTAAAAACATCGAATTTTCGGCTAAAACGTTCATCAAGCTATTGACGGCGATAGGGTATTTATTTACCTTATCGGCGCAGGCCCAGCCCGTCAATTTACGTAAAGTTGATTCGTTGTTTTTGAATGGTAAAATCGAAGAAACGGAAGTGTTGTACGAACGCTACTTGTCTGGTTTCAAAAACACAACGCTCGCACCTCTACCTATTTATTATAAGTTGGCGTACATCAACGAAAAGCAAAACGATTATGCCCGTGAGTTGTATTATTTGAGTATGATTTACAACCGCCAACCAAGGCAAGCCGTTTTGAATAAAATTACTGAAACAGCGGCTAATTACAATTTATCGGGTTATGAAGTTGATGACTTTAGTTTCATTTTTCTATTTTTTAGGAAATACTCCCTTTACTTTACGTTGTTTTTGTTGATTGTTGGGATATATGCTTTCGTGGTGCTTGTACAGAAAAAAAGGCACAACGAACTCATACAACGACGCCACACTTGGGTCGTGATTTTGTATCTAAGCACCCTGCTTATACTACTCAACTTGCCTGACTTTTACCAAATTGGTATTATTAATAAGGAAACAGCTTTCCTGCGCGAATCGCCCTCCTCGGCAGCGCCCGTCAAAAAGGCGATTTCCCGAGGGAATAAAGTCATTGTCCTCAGTGAAACCGATGAATGGTTACAAATTTGGTGGGACGAACACGCGCTCTACGCCAGAAAGTTAGATGTTTGGGCCATCCAATAACGGATTTTTTCTCCCTAAACTATTGGATATTGACACGGAAAACAATATTATTGCATAATCAAACAAAACAAATCAGCAAATTCCATGAAGAAATTGACGCAAGCTCTACCCTTTTTCATCGCTCTATTGATTGTGGGAGTTATGGTCAGCTGTACTGAAAAAGGTCCACACACTAATCCTGAGGTCAAATTTGAAGCAACGCTGACAGGTGCCAATGAAGTACCTCCCGTCACTACCAGTGCCACAGGCCGTATGGAGGGTGTTTACAACAAAGAGACCAAAAAGCTCACTTATACAATCACTTACTCTGGTCTTACTGCTACTGCGGGGCACTTCCATAGCGGCAATAGCTGGGAAGCTGGGCCAGTAGTTTATAACTTTGGCAGTACATTAAATTCTCCTATTTCTGGTTCTTGGGATTTAAACCAACAACAAGAAAATCTGCTCTTTTCAGGATTGCTTTATGCAAACATTCACACAGCAGTAAACAAAGGCGGAGAAATTCGTGGCCAAGTGAACATGGTAGATTTCAACGCTTGGAAAGCAAGTCGTAAATAATCGCTTTCTACTTTTTTTATTAGCCCTTCCAAGTTCAATCTTAACTTGGAAGGGCTTTTTTTTAGCCTGCTAGTTCTTTCAACGCTTTCACAAACGTGTCTAATTCTTGGGTGGTGGTAAACAAATGAGGCGTTACGCGCACCCCGTGAACGTTGGCATAGTCAATCGCGACCGTCCAAATTTTATATTTTTCCATCAACGTTTTGGCCAACTCCGCAGGCGAAAGCTTAGCTACACCCACGTTTCCAATCGCACCGTGGCGAGCAGGATCCGCAGAAGTATTGACCACAATGCCAGGATGGTTTCTGACTTTGGACGTCCAATACGTTTGCAAATACCGCAGCCGTGCTTCTTTTCGTTCAATGCCAATTTTTTTGTGGTAATTAATGGCATCAGCCAAGGCCAAATCGGTATGAACGGGATGCGTACCCGTGTGGTTGAGTTTCCGAATGTCGTCGTCGGGATAGCCTGTTTCTCCTAATAAAGGCCAAATTTGCTTGATTTTTTCTTTTTTTACGTACAACAAACCTGCCCCCAACGGGCACCCCAACCACTTGTGAAGGCTGCTTCCGTAGTAATCACAGTGCAAATCAGGGATTTTAAAGTCAAAATGCCCTACCGCATGTGCGCCGTCCACCATCACCTCTACCCCACGGGCGTGCGCCATGTCAGCGATTTTTTGAATGGGTAAAATATGACCTGTGATATTGATGATGTGGCACACCATCAGAAGGCGGGTTTTAGGCGTAATGGCTTGTTCGTAAAGCGTCACGATTTCGTCGTCGGAGGCGGGATGATTCGGTACCGAAACAAATTTGTTCACTATCCCATAGCGGCGAGCTTGTTGTTTAAACATATCAACCATGGCACCATAATCTTGTAAAGCCATCACCACTTCGTCGCCTGCTTTCCAGTCGATGCCCGAAATGATGGTATCGAGCGATTCTGTGGTATTACGCGTAATGATAACTTCCTCGTAAGAAGCGCCCACCAATTCCGCCAATTGTTTCCGCACGGCCAGCTTGTCATCAAACTGCCGCGTCCGCATATACCGCGATGAAATTTTATTTATATCCCTAACGTGTTCTATATACGTATTTAGTACTTCGTCGGATGCCAAAACGTAATAGCCGTTTTCGAGGTGAATAAACTCAGAAGTCACGGTAAAGCCTTTACGAACTTCTGCCCAAAATTTTTCATTTTGAGCTATTTCTTCGGGTGATTGATGTTGAAAAGCTGCCAAAGCCGTATCCACTGTTGTTTGACTCAATGCGACCAATCCTGTCACAGACTGGAGAAATTCACGTTTGTTGAGAAGCATGATGATGGTAAGGGGTATGGTTAAAAAGTAAAAGTAATTTTTCTTCCCCAAAAGTATCCCATGTAGGCACCAATTTCTTCGTAATTACGTTGGATTATGACAACCATCATTGAAAAACAAATTCCCGTTGTCGTTATTTAGGTTGTATTACTGTAAAATTCACTCGTGAAAGGGTTCATTTCAAAGCTTTTATTGGCAATTTACCTGCTTTCAGCAACTCCTTGTAATCAGTTGCTCAAGTTGCCTGTGCTTGTAGTACACTTCCACGAACACCAACACCGAGACGCGGGTACTTCTTTCTTCAGTTTTATTTATCACCACTATGCTGTCAATCACGCGGATGATGGCGACACCGCCCGCGACCAGCAACTGCCGTTTCAGTCACACGATGACTGTGGGTCGTTTCAAGTTCCCATTTATCTTTTTCCGAGGTTTGAGCCTTTAGCACCTCGTGTGGTCGTTTTACAATCAGAAAAACCTTCCTTTTATTCTGATTCGGATTTACTAGCTACCTATTTATCAGCGATTTGGCAACCGCCACAACGCGCCTAATGAAACATTTTTGAGCCTCTATTGGCTCCATTTTTTCCCTTGCTGCTCTTTTTAGTGCCGCGAGGCGATGCTATTGTTTCATTTTTACATCTTTGCCATGCTAAATTCAATCATTGAGTTTTCCGTCAGGAACAAACTCATCATTGGGCTATTTGTCCTTGCCCTCATCGGTTACGGAACCTACGAAGTAACCAAACTCCCCATTGATGCCGTCCCCGACATCACCAACAATCAAGTACAAGTCATTACAATTGCGCCGTCATTGGGAGCGACCGACATTGAGCGCTTAGTTACTTTTCCCATCGAACAAGCCAATAACAACATTTCGGGACTTATCGAAATAAGAAGCTTTTCACGTTTTGGATTATCGCTAGTAACCATCGTTTTTGACGATGCCACAGACATTTATTGGGCACGGCAGCAAGTAGCCGAACGCCTCCAAAAAGTCCAAGCTGAAATCCCGCAAGGGATTGGAGTACCTGAACTAGGCCCTGTTTCGACGGGTTTAGGCGAAATTTATCAGTACGTGGTTCGTCCCAAAGAAGGCTACGAATCACAGTACAACGAAACCGACTTACGAACCATCCAAGACTGGATAGTCCGCCGCCAACTCCTTGGTGTAAAGGGCGTTGCGGAAGTGAGTAGCTTTGGAGGCAAACTCAAACAATATTCCATTGAAGTGGATCCCAACAAACTACAAGCGTACGGAATTACCATCAATGATGTCTTCAAAGCCCTCGAAACCAATAACCAAAATACGGGAGGTTCTTACATCGAAAAAGCATCTACGGTGCTGTATATTCGCAGTGAGGGGCTGGTAGGTACGTTGGATGACATCAAAAATATTGCCATCAAGAGCCTCAGCGGGGGTACACCTTTATTTATTGGAGACGTAGCCGATGTTAAACTAGGATATGCCACCCGCTTTGGAGCAATGACTTACAACGACCAAGGAGAAGTAGCGGGTGCGGTGGTAATGATGCTCAAGGGTGCCAACAGCAGCGAGGTAATCAAAAACGTCAAAGAGCGCATTACCCAAATTCAGAAAACCCTGCCCGAAGGTGTGGTCATTGAAGCGTTTTTGGACCGAACCAAAATGGTTAATAATGCCATTGGAACGGTAGAACAAAACCTCTTAGAAGGTGCCTTAATCGTCATTTTAGTACTTGTGTTCTTTTTGGGTAACCTCCGCGCGGGTTTGCTGGTTGCGTCAGTGATTCCATTGGCGATGCTGTTTGCCATCATTATGATGAACCTTTTTGGCGTAAGCGGCAACCTAATGAGTTTGGGCGCGTTAGATTTTGGGCTTATCGTCGATGGGGCGGTGATTATTGTGGAGGCGGTCATGCACCAACTTTCCCACAACAAAAAATTTAACGAACTAACGCACCTTAGCCAGCCCCAAATGGACGATGAGGTACAACAATCGGCCAGTAAAATGATGAACAGTGCTGTGTTTGGGCAAGTCATTATTCTGGTGGTGTATTTACCCATTTTTACCCTCCAAGGCATTGAGGGAAAGATGTTTAAGCCCATGGCACAAACCGTAGCTTTTGCCTTATTGGGCGCATTTTTGCTTTCGCTGACGTATATCCCCATGATGAGTTCGGTGTTTTTGAGTAAAAAAATTCATCATGTCCCCAATTTCTCCGACCGATTCATGGCAAAAGTGGAAATGTTTTACCAAAATGCCCTTACCAAAATCATAGAGTTCCCAAAAATGGTTTTAGTCGGCGTGATTTCTCTTTTTGCTATCTCAATCTTGGTTTTCAGCACTTTGGGCGGCGAATTTATCCCTGCTCTCGAAGAAGGTGACTTTGCCGTGGACACCCGTGTGCTTACGGGAAGTAGCCTCTCGACGACCGTTGAAAGCACCCAAAAAGCGGCACATATTCTCAAAACTCGCTTTCCAGAAGTGGAAAAAGTGGTCACAAAAATTGGGAGTGGCGAAGTCCCTACCGACCCCATGCCCATGGATGCCAGCGACATGATGGTAATTTTAAAAGACAAAAAAGAATGGACTTCTGCCAAATCGTTTAGTGAATTGTCCGAAAAAATGGGAGCAGCCTTGGCCGAAATCCCTGGGGTAACCGCAGGGTTTCAGTTTCCCGTTCAAATGCGTTTCAATGAACTAATGACGGGCGCGCGGCAAGACGTAGTTTGTAAAATTTTTGGAGAAAACTTAGATACGCTTGCCACCTACGCCAATAAACTAGGGACGCTCATCGAAAAAATCGACGGCGCTAAAAACCTCTACGTGGAAACCGTGTCGGGGGTTCCCCAAATTGTGATTCAGTACAACCGAAACGCCATTGCCCAATACAACCTCAACATTACGGACATCAATCGGGTAGTGAATACGGCTTTTGCGGGGCAAAGCAGCGGTATGGTGTATGAAGGAGAAAAACGCTTCGACTTGGTCGTCCGCCTTAGTGGCGCGCAAAAGAAAGACCTGACTTCGGTTCAAAACTTGCTGATTCCCACACCCAACGGCCCGCAAGTTCCGCTGTATCAATTGGCCGATGTTCAAATCAAAGAAGGACCCAACCAAATTCAGCGCGAGGACGCCAAGCGTCGTATTGTCGTGGGGTTCAACGTTCGCGGTCGCGACGTTCAAAGCATTGTCAATGAACTCCAAGGCAAAGTAGCCCAAGGAATTCGCTTCCCAACGGGCTACTATATTACGTACGGCGGGGCGTTTGAAAACCTCAACGCAGCCAAAGAACGGCTGATGATTGCCGTACCTGTTTCGTTGGCGTTAATTTTTCTGTTGCTCTTTTTCGCCTTCAATTCGGTCAAGCAAGGACTGCTCATTTATTCTGCCATTCCTCTGTCGGCCATTGGGGGTATTTTGCTTTTGGCCGCGCGCGGAATGCCCTTTAGTATCAGCGCGGGCGTTGGGTTTATTGCCTTGTTTGGGGTAGCTGTTTTAAACGGCATTGTACTCATTGCTGAATTTAACCGACTCAAAGCGAGCGGACTAGAAGACGTCAAACAAATTGTCATCAACGGCACCAAGGTTCGACTTCGCCCCGTATTGATGACGGCGTTCGTCGCATCTCTGGGCTTTTTGCCGATGGCCATCAGCAACGGCGCAGGTGCCGAAGTCCAACGTCCACTTGCTACGGTCGTGATTGGCGGGCTGATGATTGCTACCTTTCTGACGTTGTTTGTCTTGCCCATTTTATACATGACGTTTGAAAAAATTGGGAAAAAACCTCCCCTAGCTGTTCTCGTGGCGTTAGGTTTTATTAGTTTTTCAACACAAGCTCAAACGCCCATTACGTTGGAAGCAGCAATTGATACTGCACTGAAAAACAACTTATTAATCAAAAACGAAAAGCTCGTTTCGGCCTACCAACAAGCCCTGACGAAAACCGCCAAAGCGCTCCCTCAAGCGACCGTCACGGCCGAACTAGGACAAATCAACAGCGTTTATTTTGACTCCAAAGTCGGTATTGGTCAATCGTTTAGCTTTCCGAAAGTGTATCAAACCCAACAAAATTTATTGAACGCCGAGTGGCAACGCAGTGTGTTGGCCATCAACGTTCGGGAGGCGGACGTTCGGAAGCAAGTTGCCCAAGTTTTTTACGAATTGGTGTATTTACAACAAAAGAAACGGTTGCTCCAGTTTGCCGATACCCTTTATACTGACTTCTTCAAACGGGCGGAATTACGGCTTGCCAAAGGCGAAAGTAACATCCTTGAAAAAGCCACGGCCGAAACGCAATTGGGGCAAATTACGACGCAGTTGAATCAACTTCAGTTTGATTCCGAAGCGCTTCAATGGCAATTTCAACTGCTGTTGAATACAACGACCCTATTTACTCCGACCGTTTTGGCGTTCAAACTCGCCTCCCCTTCTCAACTTCTTTCCTTCAACGACCACCCTTATTTACGGTGGTTGCGACAACAGCAACAAGTAGCCGAGGCTAGTTTTCAGGTTGAAAAAGCGCGCTTGTTGCCGAACCTTTCGGTGCTGTATAACAACGGTAGCATCCGAGGAACAGGCGCTGATAATCAAATCTATACAGGTTTTCACCGCTTTCAATCGGTACAATTTGGCGTAGGAATCCCGATTTTTGCAGCGGCTCAAAAAGCCCAAATCAACAGCGCTAAAGTTCAAAAACTCATCGCTGAAAGTAACGTTCAAGTAGGCGTCCAATCGCTTCAAACCAATTACCAAACGGCCAAAGCCCAGTACCAGAAGTTATTGAATACGGTCACTTATTTTGAAAATACGGCTTTGGCCAACGCTCAATTAATTATGACAACCGCCAACCAACAATTGTTGGCAGGAAACATCAATTATCTGGAGTGGGTTCTGCTCGTCAACCAAGCCACCACGGTACGAAACGACTACGTTGAGGCAGTCAAAAACCTCAACAACGCTGCCATCCAGCTCCAGTATTTCAGTCAAACCAATTAATCCTTCGACTCCTATGAAACGTACCATAAAATTCCCAAAAATGCCTTTCGCTCCCTCTTTTTTGAGTGGACTCCTTTTCTGTTCAGCCGTTTTTGTTCTAACAGCTTGCAGTAAAAAAACCTCCGAAACCAACGCGACCGCTGCCCCAGTGGAGGAAAACTTGATTCAACTCAGCGATGCCCAGCTCAAAAACGCCGAGATTGTAACGGGCGCATTGACCCAAAGGCCTATTTCGTCGGTGTTAAAAGTAAACGGACGCGTTGAAGTTCCACCCCAAAACGTGGTTTCCATCAGCGTACCTACGGGTGGTTATTTGGAAGAAACCGATTTGTTGGTAGGGATGAACGTTCGCAAAGGGCAAGTGTTGGCCGTGATGGAAGACCAGCAGTACATTCAACTCCAACAAGATTATTTGACAGCAAAATCCAAAATCAACTTCCTCGAAAACGAGTATTTGCGCCAAAAAGACCTCAATCAAAGCAAAGCCAGCAGCGACAAAGTGTACCAGCTTTCGGAAGCGGAGTTTCGGAGCCAAAAAGTATTGATTAGCGCCTTGGCCCAAAAACTTCGGTTGGTAGGCATCAATCCCGACCATTTGAGCGAAAACAACATTACGCGTACCGTTAAGGTTATTTCGCCCATCAACGGCTATGTGTCTAAAATCAACACCAACATCGGTAAGTACGTCTCGCCTACCGAAGTTATGTTTGAATTGGTGAACCCTTCGGATATTCACTTGGTACTGAAAGTGTTTGAAAAAGACGTGGATAAACTCTACATAGGGCAGAAAATTTGGGCTTATACCAACAATCAACCCGAGCGAAAACACCTTTCAGAAGTAATTATGATTGGAAAAGACCTCACCTCTGACCGTGCCACGGAAGTACAATGTCACTTTCGACAGTATGACAAAGCCCTCATTCCAGGCACCTACATGAACGCGGAAGTAGAAGTTAAAAACAACCAAGCCTACGTTCTTCCCGAAGATGCCATCGTGAGGTACCAAGGCAAACAGTACGCTTTTGTCCAGAAATCAAATAAAGAATATTTGATGAACGAAGTCAACGTAGGAAATACTGAAAATGGCTTTACCGAGATTTTATCTCCAGCGCCCAGTCAGCAAAATTTCGTCATAAAAGGCGCTTATACGCTTTTGATGAGCTTGAAAAACAAGTCAGAAGAGTAAGTACATTGATTCTTTACCCGCAGATGGGCGCAGATTTAAAGCCGCAGATTTTCGCTGAATAATGACAATTAAGTAATAAAGCAAAAGTTCTAGAGTAATTCAAAGTAGCCTCGGTAGAGGCGCAACATTTGTAGTAACAGCAGGTGATTTTTTAATTTTTGCTTCGGAGAAGCATAACTTGGTACTTTGTTATGCTTCTCCGAAGCAAAAGGGTTTTATATATGGCTCTCTTTACTACTACTACAAAGGTTACGCTTCTACGAAGCAGTGTAAACTCTAATACTCTAAAATTTATGCTCAACTACTTAAAACTACCTTCACTGCGAAAATCTGCGCTTGCATTATTCTGCGCCCATCTGCGGGTAAATTTTTTTTAAACTATTAGCTAGAAAAACAATTCCTTGAGTAAGCTAGGCAGCCCAATCAAAGAAAACACTACCCCAAAGGCCCCCAACACGGTAGGAAGTAGCCATTCATCTTTGCCTTCCATCAATACCTCGTTGGGGTTGCTTTTTTGGTACCAAATACGAATTGTTTCACCCACCTGAAATTGCACGGGCGTCGTGTAAAGCGCTGAGTAATATACCCTTGTTTGGTTACGATTATCGGTAAATTGAATCACAACGGCCTTGGCCGTGGAAGGGGGAATTTGCGGCTTTTTATAATGAGCAATCACCAAAGCGGTCGTTTCTAGCCCGCTTGATTTTAGTTTTCTGTTTTTATTCCAGAAATAGTAAGCAAACCCCAAACACACCAGTCCTACCAGTGCAAAGGCGCCACTAAAAATTACCCAGCTCCAAGAAATTTCGCTCGTTTTCATCCGCAAGTTGTTTACTTTGTGTAGTCCGTTTTTTATGACACCAAAGTTGCGATACGAAAACAATTCGCTCAATTTTTTTCTATTGAACCTTCAAAATGAGAGACTAAGCCGTTGTTTTTAGCCAAAGAACCAACTCACTTTTTCCCAAACTCTACCCACAACGAGGCTTTTATTCCAAACACATTGTTCCCCCCAACGGCATATTCGGGTTGACGAAACGAAAAGTTGGCAAAGGGCTGTACTTGCGCAATGCCTTGCTTCCATTTCTTCTGAATACCCAACCCAAACGTATATTCGTAAAATGATTTGGGTACGTGTCTGGTTTCGGCAGAAAGGTATTGCTCTGCTCCATCTTTGTACGCTTCAAACTTTACTTGATTAAAAGCCCGCAAATCCACGTTGGTGGACGTGGCAAAAACCAAGGAAAAATCGCGCCGTAGTGGTAAATAATACTTGAACCCAATCGGCATTTCAACCGTTGAAACGTGCGTTTCGATTTCCTCCAAATGATCATTGGGCGGAATGACGTCGGCAAATTGTTTGACAAAATCTAACCCTGTGGCGGCATTATACTCTTTGACAGTCTCATACTCTTGGCTCAAAAACGTGTGCGCATGTAAGCCTGCCGAAATGCTAAAATTGGGTGATAAAAACAGTTCAACACTCGGCCCGACGCCTATTTTTCGGAGCCCAAACTCCGATTCTACCCCTACCCGTACGCGCGGTGTTGGGAATTTGAACGTTTTCTTTGCCAAGGGAGGTGTGGCTTTGGCCGTGGTGTCTTTTGAAGTAGGCAACTGCGCCACTGGTTTTGATTCTGTGGTCAAAGAATCGTCCTTCGCAGTGGTTTCATTCGGTGTTGGCTCGGTTGGTACGGCTTCCGTCGGTTGCGCTTCGAGCAGTTTCTCGGTAGCCGCTACCGCCAGGGTATCCGTTGCTTTGGCGCCACGCGCTTCGAGTGCTACTTGCGCTGGATTTTTCTTTACATTTTCCTTTTTTAACCGCTGATTTTTAGTTCCTTCTGAACTAGCATTCGTACTGGCCAATTGATAACCGTTTTCGTCAGTGTTAGACACATAGCGGTGCTCTACCACCATTTTTTTGATGATATAAACCGTATCTACTTGGTGAGCGGTGACGAGTTCCGCCGATGAGGAAGTCGTTCGCCGCAGCGTTGCCACATCTTGTTTTAAGATAGAATTTTCTTCATAGAGTCGTCTTATAAGCTGCTGATTTTTAAACTGATAATAAAGATTCCCGAGCAAACCCGTAAAAATAAGTCCACCCATGGTCAGCAATCCCCACTCTCTTAAAAACGACAAATACCAAGGAACGGGCAATCTCTTTTTGACCGTTTCCCAGCCCTCGGGGCTCATCGGGCGGTTGACGGACTCCAGTTGTTGTTTGATTCTCCGTTCAAAAAAATCATTATTCATGTTTGTGTGTGATTTCATCTTGTTGAATAACATACGCACTAATCCAACTTTGCAGTTTTGCCTTGGCTTTCGACAAGTTGGAGCGTGATGCACTTTCGCTAATTCCGAGCATTTCTGCGATTTCGTTGTGGTTGTACCCTTCGACGACCGACAGCGAAAAAACCGCACGGTACGATGCTGGGAGCCGTTGGACGAACGTCATTATTTCGTCAGCCGTAATATTTACCAGGTGTTCATCCTTGTAATAACTATCCGAATAAGGCACTTGCGATGCTTCGTCCAAATCAGACCAGCTGATTTTGTGCGAGTTCCGTCGATAATGGTCAATAGCGGTATTAATCATAATCCGCTTCAGCCACCCTTCAAACGGCTGAGTAGGATCATACTTTTCTATTTTATCAAATACTTTTAAAAATCCGTCACTGGCCATCTCTTCCGCTTCTACCTCATTTTGAGCATACCTGAGGCAGGTATTCTTGGCAAAATTGGCGTAGCGTTCATACAACTGACGCTGCGCTTTTGTATCTCGCCTAAGACACCCTTCCAGTATTTCTTGCCACGTAGTAGCGCTACTTTTTCTTTTGAAAATCACCCTTGTTGCTGCGTTGAGGTTCTTACGATTTAGAATACGAGAAAGATACGTAGAATGCTTCTTCAAAAAAATAAAAAAAATATTGAGGTACCGAAGAAGCGTTTCAAATGCCTACCAGCGTATGCTATTATAAATGACCTTCCTCCTTTACACTTGTTTAACCATTAAATTATTTTTTTTATGAATCTATCCTCTTTTAAACCAAAAATTGCCGTAGGCGCCCTGGTCAGCGCGGTTATTTTTTCATCTTGTAAAGAACAATTCCTGGCCGAAACCCCAACTACTGGACTTACTCAGCAAAGTGCCCGTGCGGCGGCCGTCACCGAGCACCCAGGCAGGCTCATGGCTTCCAACTGTTTTCAATGCCACGGCACCAACGGCTACGGTATGGAACACCTAGCGGGCATGAAAACGACGGAGTTGATTGGTGAACTCAATGAGATGAAAGGCAAAAGCGTAGGTGCAGACATTATGAATGTACATGCCCAAGCGTACACCGCGGATGAAATCAAACTAATCGCCGATTTTTTTTCAAAGCAATAATTCCGCCTTCCTCTTTTTCTTCTAAACTTCCCTGCTGCGTAGGTGTAAGTCGAATCCTCTTGTGCTTTCCTGGCGGTTTCAGGAAGCCTTTTTAACCAATTTTTTTAACCTAGAGACTACTGACAGATTATGAAAAGACGCGATTTTATCAATCATCTTGGGGCTTCTGCCTTGGGGTTAGCTGCTATACAGGAAGCCTTCGCCGATGGCACTATTCTTTCCAATGCCCCCATTCAAATACCCACCAATACGGGCGTAAGTGGCCGCGTGGTTGTGGTGGGAGGAGGTATGGCAGGTACTACTGCCGCCAAGTTCCTACGTTTGTGGGGTGGAACGGGAGTAGAAGTCACCCTCGTTGAACCCAATGCGGTCTATTACTCTAACATATTCAGTAACATGGTGTTAACGGGCGACCGTACCTTGAGCCAAATTACCTTTAATTACAATACCCTTGTTAGTAAATACGGCGTAAAACTCGAAACCAGTGCCGTGACCAACATCGACCCCATCGGGAAAAATGTTCGCCTGAGCAACGGAAAAACGCTGGCCTACGACCGTATGATTTTAGCCCCAGGCATTGATTTTGACCCACTTCCACTTTCAGGAACGGCCGACAATCAAGCCAAAATTTTGCACGCTTGGAAAGCAGGTGCCCAAACAACGGCCCTGAAAGCGCAAATCCAATCAATGACCAAGAATGACACCTTTATCTTGACCATTCCGCCCAAACCGTACCGCTGTCCGCCTGGCCCCTACGAGCGTGCTTGCGTGGTAGCCGATTACCTAAAACGCGTGAAAGGCGGCGGAAAAGTAATCATTCTGGATGCGAACTCAGGGATTCAGGCACAACCTACCAACTTTACGAATGCTTTTAACAACACCCACAAAGGCATCATCACGTACGTGCCAGGCGCTACTATCAACAGCATTGATGCCAACACAGGTACGGTAAATACCGCCGTGGGTTCGTTCAATGGAAAAGTAATTAACGCCATTCCAACGCACAAAGCAGGTAACTTGATTACCCAATCGGGCATCGGACTGGCCAATGCTGGTGGCGGAAGATGGGCGGGAGTAAATGTGCTTTCGTACGAGTCAACGGCCGTACCAAATGTTCACATTATTGGTGATGCTTCGTCAACTACGCAGCCCAAAGCAGGCCACATTGCCAACGCTGAAGCGAAAGTATGCGTTGATGCCATTATCAAATTGTTCCGTGGAGAAACGGTCAATCAGGCTCCTATCACCAATTCCTCTTGTTTTACTCCCATCACCAAAACAACGGCTTCTTGGTTGTCGGTGGTGTTCCGTTATGACCCTGCCACTGCGACTATGTTACCAACGGGCAAAGGCGTTGTGGAATCAAACGGCGCATCAAAAGATTTTCACGAAGATATGCTCAAATGGTTTGACAACTTGATGTCAGACACATTTGCTTAGTAGGGTTTCTTGCATTCGACTTTGCCCAAGGCAGCGATTCTTGGGCAAAGTTTACCACTTACTGTTTTACACAAACGTCTAAATACATTTCTATGAATCAGCAAGAAAAAATCAAAAGAAACGAGTTTTTGAAAAAACTTGGATTCTCAGGCGCGGCTCTTTTCGCCCTTTACACCCTCGACAGTTGCCAAAACGAATCAAACGTGGCACCCCTCGCTGGTGATATTACCGTCGATTTAGCCGATGCGTCCAACGCCCAACTAAAAACGAACGGTGGTTATGTCATTAAAAACGGGGTGGTGATTGCTCGCGTAAACGCAACTACTTACATTGCCGCTACCCTTACGTGTAGTCACGAGGGTAAGACCCAAATTACGTTTAAGAACAACGAATGGTATTGTACTGCCCACGGCGCTCGCTTCGACCAAACGGGCAAAGGATTAAATACGGAAGGGAAAAAAGGGTTGAAGATATACCAAACGACAGTTTTGAATTCTACCCTAACAGTTAAAGCTGCATAATTGACAATCAGTCATGAAGAAAATCATTCTAATAGTATTCATCTTGAGCTATGGCAGCGCCATGGCCCAAGATGACCTCCTCAAAATGCTTGACAACGAATCGACAGGCCCTTTGTATGCCACGGCGACGTTCAAATCGACACGGGTCATCAATGGCCAATCCGTTGAAACCATCGCTAAAAAGCACCTCGATTTTCGGATTTCTCACCGATTTGGGGCTTTAAACTCAGGGTTTTCAAATTTGTGGGGGTTGGACGAATCACGCATTCGGATTGGACTAGAATACGGCGTTACCGACCGTTTGATGATTGGAGCGGGGCGGAGTTCGTACCAAAAAACGTACGATTATTTTGCCAAATACAAGCTTTTGCGACAATCCAATCGGTGGTTCGAGCCTGTGAGTATTGCGGTTTTTGCAGGGGCTTATACCAATACGATGCCCACTGCGCCCGACATGAAATTTTATAACAACCTCGAACGCCAAATGTACGTGGGTCAGTTGCTCATCGCTCGAAAGTTCAACGACCGAGTTTCATTGCAATTGAGTCCCACGTTTTTACATCGCAACAAAACCGAAAGCCAAATCGACGAAAACGACGTTTTTGGCACGGGCATTGGGGGGCGTTTCAAACTTAGCAAACGTACTTCGTTCAACGCCGAATATTTTTATACCGTCAAAAAAATCGGTACGGCCTACGTTCGTGACCCACAGTACAAAGATTGTTTATCACTCGGTTTTGACATCGAAACGGGCGGGCACGTCTTCCAACTGCATTTGTCTAACTCACGCGGGATGATTGAAAACCAATTTATTGGCGCCACCACGGGAAGTTGGAGCAAAGGTGATATTTTCTACGGATTCAACATTTCACGCGTATTTAGCTTTGACCGAGACGCTAAAAAAACGCACAAATAACTACCACTATGAAATTTCCATTGATTTTATTCCTCAGCTTAATGATGGGCAATGTCTTGGCTCAGGACGTCCTGATTGCAAGAAATGCTCAGATTAGTTTTTTCTCTGAAACACCCCTCGAAAATATTTCAGGTTTGAACAAAAACGTCACGGCCATTCTCAACACCAAAACCAGCGAAGTGGCCGTAAAAATGCAAGTGGCGCAGTTTGAATTTCCGAACAAGCTGATGCAAGAGCACTTCAACGAAAACTACTTAGAATCCGACAAATACCCAACGGCTTCTTTTACGGGAAAAATTCAGGAGAAGGTTGATTTTAGTAAAGAAGGGGTACAAGCGATTACCGCAAAAGGAATGTTGAACATGCACGGTGTTGCTAAAGAACGTACGATGACGGGAAAACTAACCGTAACAAAAACGGGCGCATCGTTGGTTTGTGAATTCAATGTTCCGCTAACCGATCACAAAATTGAAGTCCCGAAACTCGTTTTTGAGAAAATTGCCGAAGTGATTGCGGTCAAAACCAACTTTTCATTTATCCCGTACGAACAAAAAAAGTAAGCACATGAGAGCATTCATCAACGCCTTTTTTTTCGCAATTTTAATGGGTTTATTGGGAGGTTGTTTGTACGAAAAAGGTGGCCCACTTCCATCTGACACAAGTACCAGCGGCGGAACCGAGACCAACGGAGGAGGTGGGAGTACCGCTGCCCTTGATTCGTTGCCTTGCGGCGCTCCTACAACCACCAATGCTCAAAATCAGGTTTGTTTTAACACGGCCATTTTGCCCCTCTTTTTAGCCAACTGCGCCACGAGTGGCTGTCACGATTCCAAGACCGCCGAAGAAGGCTATGACCTCACGTCGTACGAAAAAATAGTTCGCAAAGGCATTACGGCAGGAAACGCCAAGAAAAGTAAACTGTATCAGGTCATCATTGATACCAGTAGAGAACGAATGCCGCCACCGCCCAACGCGCCCATGAGTAGCGATAAAATTCAACTGATTGCGTCATGGATTGACCAAGGTGCCAAAAATATCACGTGCGAAACCAGCGGTTCCACAAATTCTACGCAGGTAGCGAGTTATTCAAAGCACTTAGTGCCTATCTTTGACTATTATTGCACGGGTTGCCACAATAGCACCACACAATCGGGAAACATCAATTTAACAGGCTACGCCAACGTACAAACTTTGGCCAAAAACGGCAAGTTATACGGAGCTATCACGCACGCATCGGGCTATCAACCCATGCCTAGTAGTAGTTTGAAACTCTCAGATTGTCAGATTGGGTTGGTCAAAAAGTGGATCGACTCGGGCATGCTCAACAATTAACTTTCCCAAAAAAAATGGATACCATCCGCCACCACGAAAATAGTATTCTTCACAAAGAAGAACACCTCACCAGTTCTGCCTTTATTACCGACATCGTCATTGGTATGTCCGATGGTCTAACGGTTCCGTTTGCCCTTGCAGCGGGTTTGAGTGGTGCTGTTGACAGCAACGCGTTGGTCGTAACGGCAGGTATCGCCGAAATTGTGGCGGGGTCAATCGCGATGGGATTGGGTGGTTTTTTGGCTGGGCAAACGGAAGTAGAACACTACGATGCCGAACAAAAACGCGAATATTGGGAAATAGAGAATCTCCGACAACGCGAAATTGACGAAACCAAAGAGATTTTTGCCGACATGGGGCTTAGTCCTGAGTTGCAAGAAAAAGTGACGCAAGAGATTGCGAAAGACAAGAACAAATGGGTTGAATTTATGATGAAATATGAACTTGGCCTCGAAAAACCCGACCCCAACCAAGCTCGTAAAAGCGCCCTGACGATTGGAATTTCGTACGCTTTGGGAGGCATGGTGCCCTTGTTGCCCTATTTTTTCACCTCTACTCCTTCTGAAGGACTCATTTGGTCGGCCGTCACAACGCTGATTTGTCTCTTTATCTTTGGATACTTTAAGAGCAAAGCCACAGGACAACACCCGTGGCTAGGAGCTCTTAAAGTAACCCTCATTGGCGCAGTAGCGGCCGCAGCGGCATTTGGAGTGGCAAAGTTGTTTGAGTAAGCTTAGGGAATAGCCACCTGAGTACTATCGTCGGGGACAAAATCTAGTACGATGGAGTTCATGCAAAAGCGTTTGTGCGTAGGAGCTGGGCCGTCGTCAAAGATGTGCCCGAGGTGCGAATGGCAACGTCCACAAAGCACCTCTACCCGCTCCATTCCGTACGACTTATCGGGGGCATAAATCACGCTTGTGGGTCGCATGGGTTCAAAAAAACTAGGCCACCCACACGTACTTGCAAACTTAGCTCCCGAACGAAACAAGGCGTTTCCACAAACTGCACAATAGTACGTTCCCACGCCCGAAAAGTTCCAATATTTACCCGTAAAGGCCATTTCAGTCGCTTTCTTACGACCAACTTGATACACGCTATCAGGTAAGACTTTCTTCCATTCTTCGTCCGATACCTTCAATGGCAACGTATCAGTTCGTGAATAATACGGATTTTTCATGGTCATATCATTCGTTTTGGCAGTAGAAGTCGAAGTTTGGTTTTGACAGCTTGTAATACTCCAAAGGCTTATGAGCGCCAAGATGCAGGCAATTCGATACATAGCATTCATTCGTTTTATGGTATAAACGAATACCGTCGCTAATAAGATTCCTTTTGGTTTGTTTTGTTATGGTTTACAGATTCCCTTTTTTAAACTCCTTCACGGCATAGTCCACCGCGCGGGCAGTGAGTGCCATGTAGGTCAGTGATGGGTTTTGGGTGGCAGTAGAAGTCATACACCCACCATCGGTGACAAACACATTTTTACAAGCGTGCATTTGGTTCCAACGGTTCAACATCGACGTTTTGGGGTCATTCCCCATCCGAATGCCCCCCATTTCATGGTTTTCGTTGCCTGGAACGCGTTTGGTATCGGCGGTTTTGATGTTGATGAAGCCTGATTTGGCAAACATTTCGGAAAACTGTTCGTAAAAATCTTTCACCATTTTCATGTCATTATCGTCAAAATCGACCGACATGACCATTTGTGGAATGCCCCAGTCATCCTTCAAATCCGAATGCAGACGAACGTGATTACTTTCTTTGGTCAACACCTCTCCCATCATGTTCGCGCCGATGCTCCAGCCCTCTTTTGAAGGTGTTGCTAAGGTATTCTTTAGGTCTTCTCCCCAGCTATTTTCGGTCGGATTACCCAGTTTAGAAGCACTAATCGAGGCTGCATATCCTCTCAAGAAGTCGGTTTCTTGCTTGGTCACATTTCTAAAACGCGGCAAATAAGCGCCATTCGGGCGTTTCCCTTCGTATGTGGAATCGTGATAACCGTCAAATTCGGCCGACACCCGACCACGGTAATTGTGGAAACCAATGTATTTGCCTAACACCCCGCTATCGTTACCAAAACCATTCGGAAAACGATTAGACTTAGAGTTCAACAAAATCAAATTGGAATTCAGTGCCGAGGCATTGAGGAAAATCACCTTGGCATAGTATTCTGTCATTTGTTTGGTATTCGCATCCACGACCCGCACGCCCGTTGCCTTCCCCAGTTTCTCATCAAAAATCAACGAATGCACCACCGAGTGAGGTTTCAGAGTCATTTTTCCCGTTTTCATCGCCCAAGGTAGTGTCGAAGAATTACTGCTAAAATACCCCCCGTACGGACAACCGCGCTCGCAAAGCACCCGATGTTGGCATTGGGTACGACCTTGGTCGTGGTGGATTTGCTTGGCTTGAGATAGGTTCGCCGTACGACCAATGATGATTTGGCGGTCGGTGTAATTTTTGGCTACTTGTTGGCTAAAATGCTTTTCAACGCAGTTTAACTCGTGCGGTGGCAAAAACTCACCATCGGGGAGGTTCGGAAGCCCGTCTTTGTTTCCAGAAATCCCCGCGAATTTTTCGACGTAGCTATACCAAGGCGCAATGTCTTTGTAACGAATGGGCCAATCGACCGCAAAACCGTCGCGGGCGGGGCCTTCAAAGTCAAAATCCGACCAACGTTGCGCCTGGCGCGCCCACAACAATGAGCGCCCACCCACTTGATAGCCACGCATCCACGAGAAGGGTTTCTCCTGCACAAACGGGTGTTCAAAGTCTTTCACCACAAAATGCAGCGTCGGTTCTTTGAAGATATAGTGCCCGCTCGACGCAGGGCTTCTTTGTTTCAGTTCTAAAGGCACATCCCCCAAATGTGGAAATTCCCAAGGGTTTTTCATAGCCGTGGGATAATCAACAACGTGCTTCACGTCCCGTCCGCGCTCCAATACCAGCGTACGCAGTCCTTTTTGGGTAAGTTCTTTGGCCGCCCAGCCGCCGCTAATTCCTGTCCCCACCACAATGGCGTCGAAGGTGCGTTCTTTGATCGAATCTATATTAAAATTTGACATACTTCCGAAAGACAAATGTTTCTTATAAAAGTGTTTTAACCCCGTTTCATACTTTTAATTCAAGGCCAAAGCCCCCAAAAAAGTCTCTATACCAAGTTGCCAATTTTTCTCTCCCTAATCCCACATTCTCCCCCTACCTTTGTAGCCACAATTCACTTCATCAACATGACATAGTACCTAGTACAAGTTTTTGGGAATCTTAAAGGGTTGAAAGCAAAAAGCCGTTTGCAATTGCAAACGGCTTTTTTTATTATGTCATAATCGAAAAAAAATTAAGAGGTAAGCGTTTTTATCGTTTCTTTCAATGCTTTAAGCATTTTAAAAATCACGTATAGGTGTTCGGTAGTAGCATCATAACCCCTTGATATGCAATAGGATTGACCTTCTAGTACCATAAAATACCAATCTCTCCCCATCACAAAACAACCATACATTGCTTGCACAGGTTTTTGATTTATTGTTTGCCCAACCAGCATCGCCGACAAACATTGCCCTTCAGGCTCACCATTAGGCTCTCGGTGTTTTTTATATTCCGTGAAGCAAAAAAAAGGCGACTCAGGTTCTCGGTAGCCTGTGGCAATCAGCCCGTCAGGTTTACCGTACAGGCGAATGGATTGATGATTCAGATCTTCGACGATAGTTTCGATGGGCCGCTCAGCAAAGAGATTAAAGTAATGCTGACGATTGGTAAAACGTACCGACGAGAACATAGGGCCTATGAAATGTAACGATAACTCTTGCTCATTCCAGTGCAAAATATTGTCTTTCAGCAAACTTTGAAAAAGCGCTAGTTCTTCTTTTTCAAAATCTGATAAGGCAATTTCTTCCGAAAGTTGTAGCCAGTTGGTGAGTCCCGCCAAGGTATCTACTTGCTCCAACCCAAAGTTTTTTTCAAGGTAGAGCAACGTACAATCACTAAACGATTTTTCCATCTGCACCATAGTTTTGTTTTTTTAACCAATACTCACAAAGATAACTAACAAAACCAAGACCCCTTCTGGCTCCCCAAAATAATATCACAAACTCTTCGCTTTCAACTGCTTCACGGCATAATTGGTAGCTCGTGCCGTGATGGCCATAAAAGTAAGTGACGGATTTTGGGTAGAATTGGAAGTCATACAAGCGCCGTCGGTGACAAACACATTTTTGCAGTGATGCAATTGATTCCACTTGTTCAGCTGCGAGGTTTTGGGGTCTTTACCCATTCGTACCCCGCCCATTTCGTGAATATCTAGCCCTGGTGCTTTGCTAGGCACATCGTTGGTTCCGATATTTTTAAAACCTGCCAGGGTCAACATTTCGGTCATTTGTTCGTGAAAATCTTTGACCATGTTGTCGTCGTTTTGGTCGTAGGCGACGGAGGTTCTTAACAACGGAATCCCCCACGCATCTTTCTGATTTTTGTCCAACGTTACAAAGTTGCTTTCTTTCGGAATCGTCTCCCCCATCATCCAAGACCCCACGCGCCAGTTGCCGTATTTAGGATTGGCTAAGTTGGTTTTGAGACCTTCACCCATGCCCGAGGTGTCGTAGTTCATCACACGTTCTCCCGAAAAACCTGCGGCGTAACCACGTAAAAAATCCGTTTTTTCTTGTTGAAAAACGTTTCTAAAGCGAGGAATGTAGCTACTTCCTGGCCGTTTTCCTTCTTGGGTCGTATCCAAAAGCCCTTCGTATTCACCAAAAATGGTCGTTCGGAAATTGTGAAACGAAATGTATTTTCCCAACAATCCATTATCGTTGCTCAAACCATTGGGAAAACGATTAGACGTCGAATTCAACAGTATCAAATTGGTATTCAATGTCGAGGCATTTAGGAAAATGATTTTGGCATAATACTCAATCATTTCTTTGGTGTTGGCGTCAATGACCCGAACGCCCGTGGCTTTCCCTAGTTTTTCGTCATAAATCACCGAATGCACCACCGAATGTGGGCGTAACGTCATTTTTCCCGTGCGCGCCGCCCAGGGCAAGGTCGAAGCGTTGCTACTAAAATACCCACCGTACGGACAGCCCCGCACGCACAAATCGCGCTGCTGACACTGTGCCCTACCTTGCTTGTAATGAATAGGCTGTGGTTTGGTCAAATGCGCACAACGGCTCACGATCACGGGGCGAGTTCCTTTGTAGTGCTTGGCCATTTGTTGACCAAAATGTTTCTCCACGCAAGCTTGTTCAAAAGGTGGCAAAAACTCCCCGTCGGGCAATTGTGCTAGTCCGTCTTTGTTTCCCGAAATCCCCGCAAAAATTTCTACATGGCTGTACCAAGGTGCCAACTCAGCGTAGGAAATGGGCCATTCCACCGCAAATCCATCGCGGGCAGGGCCTTCAAAATCGTACTTCGACCAACGCTGCGTTCCGCGTGCCCACATCAACGATTTTCCTCCTACTTGGTAGCCACGAATCCAGTCAAACGGTTTGTCTTGGATGTACGGATGTTCGTTGTCTTTCACAAAAAAGTGAGCCGAATCCTCTCCAAACGCATAGCAACGACTTGCAATGGGATTGGCATCAGTAATTTCCTTGGGCAGCTCCCCCAAATGCGGAAACTCCCACGGGTTTTTGAGAGTCGTAGGGTAATCGGTTACGTGTTTGACGTCGCGACCGCGTTCGAGCACGAGCGTTTTAAGGCCGTGGTCGCATAGTTCTTTGGCCGACCAGCCGCCGCTAATTCCCGAGCCTACGACAATGGCATCAAACGTACGTTCCTTGACCGAATCAATGTTGAAGAAAGACATGATAGATGTTTTAGCTGTTGATTTTCAGACAGGTTTTGTACATAAAAAGTAGCTTATTTTTATTGTTACTGATGGAATCTAAAATTTTGTCATCCAAGCTATGTAATTGCTAAAGAATGTGGTACTTTAGGCCATAGACTATCTACTTGAATTTGTTATGCCAACCTTTAATCGCCGCACTGTCTTAAAAGCCCTTGGCCTTTCGGCGGGTGTTTCGGCCATCGGAACTTCTGCTGAGGCAAGTACTGTCAAAGAAATTACGTTTTCGCCCAATCCACTCTATGTCCCTATCGCTCAGCCCGTCACGGCCATCGTGTTGGGGGCAGGCAACCGAGGCAATGTGTATGGGCGCTACGCCGTAGCCAATCCTTCTGACGTCAAAATGGTCGGGGTGGCCGAGCCCAATCAGTTTCGTAACGAACGTTTTTCAAAAACGCACGGAATTGAGGACAAACATCGTTTCAATACTTGGGAAGACGTGTTTAAAGTCCCAAAATTTGCGGATGCCATTATCATTTCTACCCCCGACACGCTGCATTACGGCCCTGCCCTTCAGGCACTGAAAATGGGCTACCACGTGTTGCTCGAAAAACCAATTTCGCCTTCCATGCAAGAATGTTTGGAGATATTGGCCGCCGCCAAAAAGTCCAAAAGCATCATTGCCGTTTGTCACGTTTTGCGTTATACCGCGTATTTCCGAAAACTAAAAGAGCTGTGCGCCTCGGGAGATTTGGGCGAAATGATTAGCATCAACCACCTCGAAGGCATCGAACACGTCCACATGGCGCACTCTTACGTACGCGGGAATTGGCACGAATCGAAGAAAACGAACCCCATTATTTTGGCTAAATCTTGCCATGACCTCGACATCATGCGTTGGATTGCCAACAAGCCCGCCAAAACCGTTTCGGCCTACGGCAACCTCAAGTGGTTCAAAGCCGAAAACGCTCCCGAAGGTAGTACCGAACGTTGCGTTGAAGGCTGTAAAGTAGAACGGGAATGCCCCTTTTCAGCCATAAAAGTGTATTACGAACAGAAAAAACGCATCCACGTCCTCGATGTACCCGAAGACCCAGCTCTGCAAGGCCCAGCGATTTTGGAACGTTTAAAAACCTCCAATTATGGCCGTTGTGTGTATAAAATGAACAACGACCAACCCGACCATTATACCAGCATTTATCAGTTTGACAAAGGCGTGTTGGCCACTTTTGGCCTCGAAGCGTTCACGGGCTGGGAAGCGCGCAAAACCCGCGTGATGTTCAGCATGGGAGAGATTGAGGGCGACAACGACCTCATCAGGGTCACTGATTTTCGCACCAAAGAAGTAACGATTTGGAAAGCAAGTGCTCAAAAAGAGTTTAATAACTCAGGACACGGAGGCGGTGATTATGGCTTAATGCAAAACTTTGTACAAGCCGTTTCACAAAATAATCCTGCCTTGCTTACCTCCACCATTGAAGCCTCAATTGAGAGTCATTTGATGGGTTTTATGGCCGAAGAAAGTCGCAAAAATGGCCGTTCGATGGAGATTAAAATTGGGTAGAAATAGTATAGCTAACTTCCCGAAAGTTCAAAACTTTCGGGAAGTTTAAAACTTTCGGGAAGTTCTTCGTTTTACACACTCGCAAAACGATAAAAAATACCCAAAGGCAGCTTCCGTTTGGCACGGTCAGGCAAAAAGAGTTCACCGCTTTCCGCATTAGGAACGTCCCCAAAACTATCAAGTACCAAGTTTTCGGCCATCAACGCCGAAAAACCGAGCGAGTATAAGTTTAAAATAAAAACGAAATCTTGGTTATCCAGCAATTCTGCGCACGATTTCAGCAAATCGTTCAATTGTTCTTCCAATACCCATTTTTCTCCCGAAGGGCCGCGACCATAAGCGGGTGGGTCCAAAATCAGGCCATTGTATTTTTTACCACGGCGCACTTCCCGTTGCACAAACTTAAAGGCATCTTCCACCATCCAACGAATGTTGTCCGTTTCGCTGCCTTCCATGTTTTCACGCGCCCACGTCACCACGGGCTTTACCGAATCAACGTGCGTTACGTCGGCACCAGCTTGGCGAGCCGCCACCGAAGCTGCCCCTGTGTAAGCAAACAAATTGAGCACCGTTGGGCGCTCCACCTTCATGGCTCGAAGTTTGGTATCTAAATAGTCCCAATTGGCTGCTTGCTCGGGAAAAATCCCAACGTGTTTGAAGGAAGTAAGCGAGCACTTTAAACGCAAATTTAATCCGCCGTGGCGGTACTGCGTCCACCATTTTTCGGGCATATTGGGCGCAAGTTTCCACACTCCTTTTTCTGGCGAACCTTTGTCACGCAGAAAAGTTGCCTGCGCCATTTGTTTCCATTCATGATCAGAAAGGGATTTATCCCAAATGGCCTGTGGCTCTGGCCGTGCCAACACATACGCCCCAAAGCGTTCTAATTTTTCAAAATTTCCGCTGTCAATCAGTTCGTATTCTTTCCAGTGAAGAGGAGTCAGAAGTTGCATATACTAGTCGTCAGCCCATTGTACAGAGGGCTTTTTAGGATGATTCAAACACAAAAGTAACTCTGCAAACCGAAATTTTTCATTCCGTTGCAGAGTTACTTTGTTATTTATCCAAAAAAATTAAAACGAAATCTTATTCAAATAAAACACGTTTCGGCGGCCGTCGTCACCCGTAATTCGCTGATAACCAAAAGCCAAGTAGAAG
The DNA here is from genome assembly GCF_057652295.1 of Runella sp. R5_40. Classification (NCBI taxonomy): domain Bacteria; kingdom Pseudomonadati; phylum Bacteroidota; class Cytophagia; order Cytophagales; family Spirosomataceae; genus Runella; species Runella sp. R5_40. The sequence continues at coordinate 311,469 of NZ_JBYFCH010000005.1, forward strand.
TTATCATACCAATACACCACCTCATCGGTTGATGTTTGACGTACTTTATCTCCCAAATCAGCCGTCATGATAGGAATCGGACGAAGGTCTTCAAGCACTTTATCACGGTCAAAAACTTTGGCTTTGATGGCACCACGGCTGCTGTAAAACATCGAAACCGTTTTGTCGTCGTTGGGTTTAATGCGCATTTTTTCCTTGAGTTCCATGCTACGAACGTTCTCAAAAGGCAACGAGTTATCCCAAATCAAATCGCCTTTGGCCGTAAAACCTGCCACGATGGCATGGGTATAAACAAATCCATTGAAAATCTGGCCATTATTCATCCGACGAGCTCCGTACCAAGGATCCCAATAAAACGGATTCAAAAGCCCCATCGTCGGATACATTCCCATTCCACCATACATCATTGGTGAGCCCCACCACGAGCTCGTGCCGTAGGGGCCGATGTTATTGTTTTTGTATTCGGGGTAAAATATTTCTCCCGAAATCAGGTAATTGCCATTTTGTTCAATGATGTCGTGTACCAACAAGCGGTAGTTCAGCTTCACATCGTCGCCATTTTCACGTTTCCGCTCAATCTTTCGTTGCATTCGCTCTTGCTCCCGCTCCGACATAAAATTGAAGAAATTTTTGAAATCGGTAAAGCTATGGTACTGCGTAAATTCGACTTCATCATAGACAATTTTACTCAAAAATAAGCCCTGAGAAGCGCTGTTGTTGTTGCCTTGCATATTGCGGAAGCCATACGTCCCAATCATCAGTTTGGTTGAGTCGTTGAGCATAAACAACCGACCGTTCAATAACGAATAATCGGGTTCGGGGCTGATTGTCACTTGTCCTACGGCTTGACCGTATTCGTCAAACGTTCGAGAAATAATCTTGATTTCCTTTCCCTTGCGAGCGGCATAGCAAACATTGACCAAATGATGGAGCGTATCCACATCTACCGATTGAATCACAGTGTTTGCTTGGGTCACGCCTGCCAATACTTTACTCTGCTTTGAAGCTAAATTGGTATATAAAAGCATGGGTTCGTCACGAACCGTACCTGCCATAAAGACCGAATAACCCAGGGTTTGAAAATCGGTAATTTGAAACTTATCGACCGACGACAGATAGAATGTCTCCATATACCCCGCCAAACCTACTTTAACGACTTGGTAAAAATCGGTACGGCTACGGGTAAACAGCAAATACACCGATTGGCCATCAAACGACGACTTGACAAAGTCGAGGTTATCCTCAATTGTTCCATTTATACTCCAATCCCGATCTAAATTTGAGTTTAGTTTCTGGAGATTAAAGGCATTTTTCGCGATTTGTGACACTAAAATCACTCCGCGCGCGCCCAACGAAATCGTATGATACGACTCGCTCGTTCCCACCACTGGCAACTCCACGCGTTTTATCGTTTGGGCTTGAACTCCCGACAGAAGTGCTCCCAAGAGCGCAATCAGAACTATGCTAAAAACCCATTTTGGGTTGTCCACAATGGACGTTTTTTTATGTGCTTTCATTTTGGCTTAAACTTAGTATGACATCAAACTCTTCGGGTCGGATAGGCATTACCGACAATCGAGATTGCCTAATTAACGCTATTTGATCCAATCTATTATCTGCTTTAATTTGCTTCAATGTCACGGGTTTGGCCAAAGGCTGAACAGGCACAAGCTCCACGACCACCCAGCGCGGGTCGTCGGTTGTAGGGTCAGGATATGCTTCCTTCAATACCTGAGCAATGCCTACCACTTCCATGCCCTCATTGCTATGATAAAACAGAACCCAATCACCTTCTTTCATGGCTTGGAGGTTGTTGCGGGCTTGGTAATTACGCACGCCATCCCACACACTTTTTCCTGCCGTTACAAAATCATTCCAACTATACACAAAGGGCTCTGATTTGACCAACCAATAATTCATCTTGTTTCTTTTACTTTTCTACTACGCTATTTTTGAGAGTGTTGTTGCAATTAGCTAACGAGCATGGCCGCGCCAAATACCCCTGCACTATCTCCTAACTTGGGTCGAAGTATTTTGGTTTCGACTCTTCCGCTGTTGAAAATATATTTTTTTGCCCGTTCAACCCCTTCGGTGTATAACAAATCAATGTTTCCAACCCCACCACCAAGTACAATGGCATCGGGATCCAAAATATTCATCAATACCGACACCGCCTTGCCAAAGTACTCCAACATTCGGTCGATAGTCTGGGCAGCGTACGGGTCATTCCCCGCTTCGTAGCGTTTCATAATCTCCTTCATCGTGATTTGTTCACCACTAATTTTAGCATAAAAACGCTGTAAAGCAGGCCCCGAAAGCACTTGTTCTACGCAGCCTTTTTTGCCGCAATAACAGTCGTCTCCGTTGGGTTCCAATTCATTATGCCCCCACTCTCCTCCTATTCCTTGGACACCGTTTAGCACAAATGCTTGGCCGTCTTTTCCTTTCAAAACCACACCACCACCAACACCTGTTCCCATGATGACGCCAAAAACACAGTTAAACGTTGGAACGACATCAGGCACAATCCCCATAACTGCCTCCGCAAGTGCAAAACAATTGGCATCGTTGGCTATCTCCACAGGTATTCCCAACATGCTCATCAAATCGCTACGCAAAGGCATATCGTTCAAACAAGTTGTGTTGCAATTTTTCATTAACCCCGTCGAAGGCTCAACCGTCCCTGGCGTACCTACGCCTATTTTTTCCGCCTTATAACCCGTCTCGGCTTCGAGTTCTCTGACAAGCCTAACAATCTGACTGGCGATGTGCGCATACCCTTTATGTGCTTCTGTATCAATACGTTTACGAATCACAACTGAGTCGGGAGAAGGTGATGACAATACAACGCCTTCGATTTTTGTTCCGCCAAGGTCTATTCCCCAAATGGTCTGCATTTTTTGTAAATGGTTGGTGTTTAGTATAAAGCTAATTTTTTGGCATAATTACGAACATTTACGCATTTGTCAAGTTTTCAAAGGGTATTTCTATTTTTGCCGAAACAAATCAAAAAATATATCACCATGTCATTACAAAAAGGCGACAAAGCTCCCGATTTCAAACTTTTCAATACAGAGAAAAAAGAGGTTTCTCTCGAAGATTTTAAAGGTAAAAACCTCATTATCCATTTTTTTCCATTGGCTTTCACGGGGGTTTGTACTACCCAACTCTGCACCATGCGCGACAACATTGAGTACTACACACGCCTCAATGCCGAAGTTTTAGGAGTGTCTATTGACTCCATTTTCAGCTTGGGCAAATTCCGTTCTGAGCAAAATTACACCTTCGATTTGTTGTCGGATTTCAACAAAAAAATGATTCAAGACTACGGTGTTTTCTGCGAAAACTTTGTTTTTGGCATGAATGGCGTCGCAAAACGCGCTGCTTTTGTGATCGACAAGGACGGCACCATCCAATACGCCGAAGTCCTCGAAAGTGCGGGTAATTTGCCTGACTTCGGTGCCATCAAAGCCACGCTCGAATCGCTTTAATCGCGACTATATTCGACATATTAAGCCTCGTAATCAAGCCATTACGAGGCTTTTTTTATGCCCATTGATTTGGATTTCCATGCCCGAAGTTATTAATTGTAGAATATTTAACACTGTAAAGTGTTCCAAGTACGAAAATTCTAATAGAAATCTAACGTCAAAATGGGCATTGTGGAACGTCGTGAGCGCATGAAAAAGCAATTACGCGCTGATATTTTAAAAACCGCTAGGGACATTGCGCGTGAAGAAAGTTGGGCAGCAGTCTCTATCCGTAAAATCGCCGATGTGATTGAATACAGCCCACCGATGCTCTACGAATATTTCGACAACAAGGATAAAATTTTAGAAACCATCCGCAACGATGGCTTTGCGGCACTGCACGAAGAATTGCAAAAATTAAAGACCCTGTACCGAAGTCCCGAAAAACTACTAATGGAGTTTGCCCAAATCCAGTGGCGCTTTGCCATAGAACAAACGGAGGTGTTTCAGGTCATGTTTAACATAGACGGCGCCAACTGTCTTTCAAAACAGGTCTATCAAGCAGAATTTGCCAAACTCAACACCCATCCCGTTTGGGAAGCACTGGCCCAAATCCGCCCAAGGTCTGCGGATGCGGTTTCCAAGACTTTTTACGAGTGGTGGTGCTTGACTTACGGCTTCTTACTCATTTCGATTGTCACGCAGCCTCGTCCGCAACTTCCCAACCTCGAACCTATTTTTATGGAATCAGTCCGACGGTTTGTAAGAGGGCTTAGTTAGGCCGATTTTTCTGGCTGGCAAACCACCCGATACACCATTTGTTTGGCCAAAGGCAAAAGCGTTTCCTGCACGGGGTAATCAATGGGCGATTCGACCAAATAAGTGGCAGGATTGGGCAATTCGCGGCGCTTTTGGATAAGGGTCAACTTGAGATTTTCAAAGGTGTTTGCCACGTTCTTTGGCACCGACTCAATGTACTTCGTTTTGATAGTCTGCTCCTCACTGCTCTCAAACAAACGTACGTTGTATTGAAAAATATCGGTTGCTTTCTGGGTTGTTCGGTAAATAAACAGATACCCTTCTTTCAAATACAAGGGCATGATACCTACGGGGGTAAATACCAATTTCGAGGCAATGTCTTCGGATTGGTCTTGTCCGCGTGTCAGCGTTTTCTGAAAAAGTGGCAGAGAATACTCTAAAATGCTGTCAATTTCGGTCATTTCTTCACTCTGTGCCACTTGTTCATACAAAAATTCCATTTTTTGTACATCTACCCCCACAATACGCTTTCGGAAAGAGGCTAAAAATTGCTTTTTTGACTGCCTCAACTGCGCCGAAAGTTTAAAATGTTTTTCAACCTCGGGCAAATACGGATACAGTTTGTGCTCATCAAACTGCGAATTAACTCCCTGTAAATAAGCCTTTAACACGTATTTTTTATACTCAAAGTCTATCAATCCTTCCGTGAGCCAGTTATGATTCAATTTTCTCATGTCTTAAAACTTTCAGTGGTTGAAAACATTCGGAAACCTGTGCATATCAAGAGGAAAAATGGTCTTTGCATCTTATCTACCACCTCTTCCTTCGACTGTCCCAAATTACAAAAAAAAGCAGCACAACCAAATAATATCAAAGGTATTTTTGCGAATCCCCAATGATTATTTTGATAATGTCAGACTTTCCCATGTCTTTACTACAAAAACTGAAAAAATGTCAGACTATAATTCAATTTTTGAGCTGGCATAGAAAATGAGTTAAAAAGAGACGACAAAACTTAGTACTAAGTTCCAATAGTTGTAAAACCATCAAAACCCCTGATAATCATGTCAGAAGTAAAAGTTAAACCATTAGCTGATCGCGTTCTAGTGCAAACTGCACCTGCCGAAGAAAAAACTGCATTTGGTATCATCATTCCAGACACTGCAAAAGAAAAACCACAACGTGGTACTGTAGTAGCAGTAGGCCCAGGTAAAAAAGACGAGCCCCTAACAGTAAAAGTAGGAGATACTATTTTGTACGGTAAATATGCGGGCACTGAAATCGCCGTTGAAGGCCAAGAGTACCTCATCATGCGCGAATCTGACATTTTCGCTATTATCTAAATCAATGCAAATGTGGCAATTTGATAATTCGGTAATTTGATACTATATATCAGCCCAGTTTTCAGTTGCTCTATTTTCAAATTTCCAAATTCCATAATTTTCAAATTTAAAAAAAATGGCAAAGAAAATATTCTTCGATACAGAAGCACGCGACAAAATCAAAAAAGGTGTTGATACGCTTGCAAATGCAGTAAAAGTAACCCTCGGACCTAAAGGCCGTAACGTTATCATCGACAAAAAATTCGGTTCACCAGCTATCACTAAAGACGGTGTAACAGTAGCGAAAGAAATCGAATTGAAAGATGCGATGGAAAACATGGGTGCTCAACTCGTGAAAGAAGTTGCTTCTAAAACTGCTGATGCAGCGGGTGACGGAACAACAACTGCGACCGTATTGGCACAAGCGATTTATGCTATCGGTTCTAAAAACGTAGCTGCTGGTGCAAACCCAATGGATTTGAAGCGTGGTATCGACAAAGCTGTTTTGGCCGTAACTGCCAACCTTGCTGCTCAAGCGCAAACAGTAGGCGACGACTTCAGCAAAATCGCTCAAGTTGCTACTATCTCAGCTAACCATGACGAAGAAATCGGTAACATGATTGCTGACGCCATGAAAAAAGTAGGTACTGAAGGCGTAATCACAGTTGAAGAAGCTCGCGGTACTGAAACGGAAGTAAAAACAGTAGAAGGTATGCAGTTTGACCGTGGTTATTTGTCACCATATTTCGTGACAAACGCGGAAAAAATGGAAGCCGAATTGGAGAAACCTTTCATCTTGATTTCTGAGAAGAAAGTATCTTCAATGAAAGAATTGTTACCTGTATTGGAAGGTGTTGCTCAAACTGGCCGTCCATTGTTGATCATCGCTGAAGACGTAGATGGCGAAGCGCTTGCAACATTGGTAGTGAACAAAATCCGTGGTGCCTTGAAAGTGTGTGCGGTAAAAGCGCCAGGTTTTGGCGACCGTCGTAAAGCCATGTTGGAAGACATCGCAATCTTGACGGGTGGTACTGTTATCGCCGAAGAGCGTGGTTTCAAATTGGAAAACGCTGACCTTTCTTACCTAGGCCACTGCGAAAAAATCATCATCGACAAAGATAACTCAACGATTGTGAACGGTTCTGGTGACCAAGAGCAAATCAAGGCCCGTGTTAACCAAATTAAATCACAAATCGAAAATACAACTTCTGACTACGATCGCGAAAAATTGCAAGAGCGTTTGGCGAAATTGTCAGGTGGCGTAGCTATCCTTTATATCGGTGCGGCTACGGAAGTTGAAATGAAAGAAAAGAAAGACCGCGTAGATGACGCCCTTCACGCAACTCGCGCTGCGGTTGAAGAAGGTATCGTAACTGGTGGTGGTGTTGCGCTTATCCGTGCAATCTCTGCGTTGGATGCCGTTCAAGGTGCTAACGACGACGAAGTAACGGGTATCAACATCATTCGTCAAGCGTTGGAGTCTCCACTTCGTACCATCGTTGCCAACGCAGGTGGCGAAGGTTCGGTGGTAATCAACCGTATCAAAGACGAAAAAGGCGGTTTTGGATATAACGCCAAAAACGACACTTACGAAGATCTTTTCGCAGCAGGTATCATCGACCCTAAGAAAGTAACTCGTTTGGCACTTGAAAACGCTGCGTCTATCGCAGGTTTGTTGTTGACAACTGAGTGTATGATTGCTGACGAACCAGAAGAAAGCGCTGGCGCAGGTGCAGGTGCTCATGGTCACGGTGGTGGCATGGGTGGCATGATGTAATCAGGAGCTTCCTCATAGTAGCGTACAACGAAAGCCCTCGGACTTCCGGGGGCTTTTATTTCGACCAATACTTACGCACAGTTAATTGTATTGGTTAACGTCAACAGACTTTTACTTACGCCTGAAAACATTTAAGTAGTTTTGTGGAAAAAATACTCAGTATTAGTACTTGCTTAAGTAGTTAGAATAACAAAATTTTTCACTTTGCACCAATACATTTTTATTAGTTTCCGTCTAACAAACAATTGATTTCATTTCTCCTGCCCTTAGCATAGCTAAAAAATCGTTAAAATTTTGTTATTTTAAGTTTTTAAATAAGCACTGTCAAAATGACAGCCCAATCATGAAAATTGACCCAAACGAACTATATACTCGACTCATGTTGGCGGAATCAGACATTGATAACCTCGAAATACTTCCCCTTGGAGGTCCAGAAGGCGACGATGAGCCGATTGAAATGCCCGATGAACTAGCCATTCTTCCCCTTAGGAATACCGTTTTGTTCCCTGGCATGGTCATCCCTGTGACAGTCGGACGCCAAAAATCCATTCGTTTGGTTAAAAAGGCGTACAAAGGCGACCGAATTATTGGGGTCATTGCCCAAAAAAATCAGGATAAAGCCGAACCCGTTAGTACTGATTTGTACGACATTGGGACGATGGGCTACATCATCAAAATGATTACCCTTCCCGATGGTAACACCACAATTATTTTACAAGGACGCCAACGTTTTAGGGTTAGTGATTACGTTCGCGAAGAACCTTATATGATTGCCAAAGTATCTCCCATCGAAGATTACTTTCCCAATCAAAACAAAAAAGAGTCAAAAGCCCTCATTCAGTCGCTCCGCGACTCCGCTCATAGAATTCTTCGTCTCAATCCAGATATTCCTCAAGAAGCGCGTATCGCTTTGGACAACATAGAAAGTCCAACGTTTTTGACCCACTTCTTGTCGTCAAATCTCAATGCCGAAGTAGCCGAAAAACAAGACTTGCTTGAAAAAGCTACCATCTCCGAACAAGCCGTCAAGTTGCTTGAGCTGATGATGCGTGAGATTCAAATGCTCGAACTAAAACGCGACATTCAGTCGAAGGCTAGTTCGGACATTGACCAACAACAACGCGACTATTTCTTGCGTCAGCAAATCAAAGTATTGCAAGATGAGCTAGGCATGGAAACTCCCGAACGCGAGCTAGAAGACATCCGTTTTCGCGCCTCAAAGAAAAAATGGCCAGAAAATGCCAAAAAACACTTTGACAAAGAGGCACAAAAGCTCCAGCGTATCAATCCAATGGCACCTGATTACCCCGTGACACTCAACTACCTCGAATTGATGGTTGATTTGCCATGGGGCGAATATACAAAAGACAATTTTGACTTAAAGAGAGCACAAAAAATCCTTGATGCTGACCACTTTGGCCTAGAAAAGGTCAAAGAGCGTATCATCGAATACCTTGCCGTTCTTAAACTTAAAAATAGCCTCAAAGCACCTATTTTGTGTTTGTACGGCCCTCCAGGGGTAGGTAAAACGTCGTTAGGAAAATCAGTCGCCAAAGCCCTCGGACGTAAGTACATCCGTATGGCATTGGGTGGTTTGCACGACGAAGCCGAAATCCGTGGGCACCGTAAAACATACATCGGGGCAATGCCAGGCAAAATCATCCAAAATATCAAAAAATCGGGTTCTTCTAACCCCGTTTTTATCTTGGACGAAATAGACAAAGTGAGCTCTAATTTCCGTGGCGACCCAGCTTCGGCTTTGCTTGAAGTGCTCGACCCTGAACAAAACAACGCCTTCAACGACAACTACTTAGAGGTAGAATACGATTTGTCGCGAGTGATGTTTGTTGCCACTGCCAACTCTTTGGAAAGCATTCATCCCGCCCTTCGCGACCGCATGGAAATCATTGAGTTGACAGGCTATACGGTAGAAGAAAAATTGCAGATTGCCAAAAAATACCTTGTTCCAAAACAACGCAAAGACCACGGTTTAGACAACAAATCGTTTTCGGTTGACGACAAGGCATTGGTAAAAGTAATCGAAAACTATACCCGTGAATCGGGAGTACGTAACCTCGAACAAAAAATCGGCACACTCGTTCGTAAGATTGCCAAGTCGATTGCGCTTGAAGAAGAATACCCAAAAACAATCAAGGCCGAGCACATTGAAAAATGGTTAGGTGCCGAAATATTTGACAAAGATTCTTACCAAGGCAATGACACCGCAGGTATCGTGACGGGCTTGGCATGGACGTCGGTTGGGGGCGAAATCTTGTTTATTGAATCAAGTTTGAGCCGAGGAAAAGGAGGATTAACCCTTTCTGGGCAGCTCGGGGATGTCATGAAAGAATCGGCCATTACGGCGCTTTCTTACCTCAAAGCCCATTCGGACGACTTGGCCATCGACTACCGTATTTTCCATAATTACGACCTTCACATCCACATTCCTGCGGGAGCGGTGCCAAAAGATGGCCCTTCGGCGGGTATCACGATGCTGACGTCAATTGCGTCGATTTTCACCCAACGTCGCATTATGCCACATTTGGCTATGACAGGCGAAATCACCCTTCGTGGCAAAGTATTGCCCGTGGGAGGTATCAAAGAAAAAATATTGGCCGCTGGCCGCGCGGGCATCAAAGACATTATTATGTGTTCAAAAAACCGCAAAGATGTCGAAGAGATCAATGCTAGTTACATCAAAAACCTGACGTTCCATTACGTGGACACGGTTCAAGATGTATTAGCGATTGCTTTGTTGCCTGAGAAAGTCAAAAATCCAATGCAGTTTATTTTGCCCGAAGAAAAAAAGGAAAGTACCTCCTTATCGGTCAATTAAAGGAATCTAAATGAACGTTTTTGCGTTCCCAAAGGTGTTGGTAGGCAACTATCAACACCTTTTCTTTACCAATTTTACGTAATTTTACGCCCCCAAAATAAGTTCATCCTCCGCATGTCACAAAAAGAAATTAGGTTCACCATTGAACAAGACGCTGAAAGAATCCCAGAAAAAATATATTGGGAGGCAACCGACAACCCCAACGAAGGGTTAGAAGAAACCAAAGCCATTGCAGTAGGTGTGTGGGATCAATTCCACAAAGGAACGTTGTTCATTCCGCTTTGGACCAAAGAAATGGAAGTGTTTGAAATGAAACGTTTTTGCATCGAAATGCTTGGCTGTGTAGCTGATACGTTACGCAATGCCACTGGCGATGAAATCATGGCTGCTCAAATCGACGAAGTAGGCTTGGCCCTTACGAAGCGGCTCCAAAAGGAAATGCAAGCAGCGAAGTAATGTTCGATGAAGTTCAAACTCACCATCCACCAATGATACAAATAGGAATCGTCGGGGCGGCAGGCTATACAGGCGGCGAACTGCTCCGTATTTTAGTCAATCACCCCCACGCAGATATTCGCTGGGCACATTCTAAAAGCCAAGCGGGCAAGCCCGTTTATGCTACCCATACCGATTTATTGGGCGACACCGAATTGACTTTTTCGGGCGAAGACATTGCCAGTTTGCTCCAACTTGAAGGACTAAATGTTATTTTTCTTTGTTCGGGGCACAACGAATCGAAAAAGTTTTTGACAGAATATGCCGTTCCAGCAACGGTCAAAATCATTGACCTCAGTACCGACTTTCGTGACCAGTCCAATGGCTTTGTCTATGGTTTGCCTGAGCTTCAGCGGGAACAAATCAAAACGGCGACCAAAATCGCTAACCCAGGTTGTTTTGCAACAAGTATCGAGCTTGCCTTGCTCCCACTGGCAGCGGCGGGGTTGCTTACGAACGACATCCACGTAAGCGCCATCACGGGCTCTACAGGCGCTGGGCAGTCGTTGAGTGCTACCACACACTTTTCGTGGCGTAACAACAACATTTCGATTTACAAAGCCTTTACGCACCAACACCTCAAAGAAATCAAAATGAGCTTGGCGAGTTTGCAAGAAGGTTTTGACAAAGAAGTCAATTTTATTCCTTACCGTGGCGATTTTACCCGTGGTATCATGGCCAATGTTTACACACATTTTACAGGTACATTGGAAGAAGCCGTTGCACTTTATCAATCGTTTTATGCCTCGCATCCGTTTACACACGTAACGACCCAAGACATTGATTTGAAGCAAGTAGTGAATACCAACAAGTGTTTGATTCAACTGCAAAAACACGACAATAACCTACTGATAACGAGCGAAATAGACAACCTTACCAAAGGAGCATCAGGGCAAGCAGTCCAAAACATGAACCTTCTCTTTGGCCTTTCCGAAGACTTAGGTCTGCGTTTGAAAGCCCCCTCGTTTTAATCATCAGATTAAGAGTTTTCGAAGCCAACAGTCGAAGTGCAGAACAGACTGTTGGCTTTCTTGTTTTCGTTAATGTATGTTAAGAATGGAAGGCCAAACCGTTTTTAGTTAATTTTGCACATTCTCTAATTCAGTACATTAAACTGACCAGTTTTTCGCGGCCCATGATTTTTTCAAATAATCGTTTATTTCATTGCAACCCTCAAGGGCTTTTGTGCGTATTACGAGTAAAATACCTCGTAGTTCTCATGGGTTTACTTTTTACCTTACAAACCAACGCCCAACGCCCAACCCCAGCGGTTGCAGGTGAAGAGAAGGTATTTTTATTAGGTGCCGATAGCATTACTTTTTATAAACAAACAGACGGCAATGAGGTTCGTCGAGTGAAAGGCAAAGTAACTTTCCAACACAAGGGGGCCATCATGCACTGTAATTTGGCCATTCACAATGTGTTATCAAATGCACTTGAAGCCTACGGTAATGTGAAAATTGTACAAGGCGATACGGTAACGGTCACGGGAGATACCTTGTTTTACTACGGTAATAGCCGTTTGGCAAAAGTTTCGGGGAAAACAGTAACACTTAAAGACCAAAAACGTACCCTTACGTCCAATCGAATTGAGTATGACATGGCAAGCGGCATTGCATTTTATCCCAACCGTGGAAAAACAGTAGATGCCGAAAATACGTTAACAAGTAAGCAGGGGTATTACGACACCAGAACAAAAATCTCGACCTATTACCGAGACGTGAAGCTGGTCAACAAAAAATATACCCTCACTACCGATACACTTGTTTATAACTCGCTAACAAAAATTGCTGACTTTAGGAGTTTGACAAAAGTTGTGAGCAAAGACGGAACAGTTGTTGCTAAAAATGGTTCTTATAACACCGAGACAGGCGCGTCGATTTTCCGAACAAGAACCACCATCAACAACCCTGACTATACCCTCACTGGCGACTCATTAACGTTTGATAACCTCAACAAACGGGGATTTGCCAAAGGCAAAGTAGAGTTAGTAGCCAAAAACGACGAAACCATTTTGAACGGCGATTTTGGGCAATACGATGGAAAACTTGGTAAGTCAAAGGTATGGGGACACGCCCTCACGCGCACCGTTATCTCCAAAGATACGTTGTTTATGACCGCCGACACGCTGTATTCCATTGAAATTAAGTCTGACTCGCTTACCCAAAAATCAAAGCGGCAGAACCTAAGACAAAAAAACGTTGAAAGTGATTCGACAAACGAACAAAAACCGCGGCAATTGATTGGTTATAAAAATGTTTTGTTGTACAAAAGAGATTTACAAAGCAAGTGTGACTCTTTGATTTACAATTCATTAGACTCAAATATCACTTTTTTAAAGAAGCCAATAATTTGGTCTAAACAATACCAAATGGAGGCCGACTCCATCATTGCACAACTGGTAGATCAAAAGCTGAGAACGATGTATTTGAAGGCAAAATCGTTTGTCATTGCTCGGGATACATTGCTTAATTTTAACCAAGTCAAAGGCAGGCGAATTACTGCTTCTTTTGATGACAGTACTCGATTACAAAAAGTGTTTGTAGAGGGCAACGGGGAAAGCGTCTATTTTGTAGCCGACGACGCCATGAAGCCCATGGGGATGAACCGCGTAGAGTGCGCCAAAATGACCCTCAATTTCAAACAAAATCAAGTAAAGCGAATACAATTTGTTGGACAGCCCGAAGGGCGGTTTATTCCACCACAAAACATAAAAGGTGACGAAAAACAACTAGAAGGTTTTAGCTGGAGAGACAAAGAAAAACCAACAAAAGAAGAAATTTTTTCTAGGGCTAACTTTAAACCTAACCCGCCCACGGTTGTCAAAGCGGTAGAAAAAGCCCCCGAAAAACCCAAGACAACGGTAAACAAAGGTGGGGTAAAACCGAAAGTCAAAGCAAAGTCAAAAAAACTTTAGAAAAGAGTGAAACTTTTTTACGTTTTTTCGTCGTATATATTGTACAACCGCAAAATAATTTTTAACAACATTTTAAGTTCCATTTTTTGATTTTCAATTAATTTCAATATATTTTTGTCCAACCATTAGAGCCGACACTATGCTCATTTCGTCCAAGATCAGCTATGAAGAAAACTATACTTACATATACATTGCTCACTTGCTTCAGTTTACTGACGCTTAGTAATGTATTCGCCCAAACCGATGCCAATCGAAACAAAAGCCGATTGAATATTGGTAAAAAGCCCGCAGAAAGCACTGCGGCAACTTTAACGAAGATTCCAAGTTCGCTCGATAGAAGTATCAAGTTACGCCCAAGTGCGGCTATTAATGCCTATTATCGTTCGGTAATGCTTAATACACCCACAACAACTGGCAGCGCAACTGTTAATAAAAACCGTACAACCAAGGAGTCTGCAAGCTTTATCGCTACCGATTCACGCCCTTCACTTGATGAAACGAAGTCGGAAGATTTGCTTTTTTTGAGTGATAAAATCCGTGTTTTAAATGCGTATCCTAATCCTGCCAATGATTATACCGAAATTGATTATCAAATTTCAGGATTAACAGGGCCAGCTAAAATTACGCTCTTTAACGTGATTGGTAACAGTGTGGCAGAGTACGAATTAGACAAAAACGACCGTCAGCTTCGTATCTCAACTCGCGAAATGCCAACGGGTGTTTATTTTTACCGCTTACTCCTCGAAGGAAAAGCAACTGCAACAAAAAAATTATTGATTCGCCATTAGTATCGAATTCTATACAAAAGCATACTTTTATAGCTTTATATTTCGTTGGGAGATATAAAGCTATTTTTGTATTTTTGTGCCTGCTATGCGTAAGACCCTATTCGGATATACACTGCTCTTCTTAACTACCCTCGTTTTGGGTTCGTGCAGTAAGTTTTCAAAACTTCAAAAAGAAGGAACCCTCGAACAAAAATACGAGGCCGCTCTCCAATATTATAAAAAGGCGGATTATTATCATGCTGGTCTTCTTTTTGAAGAAATCACTCCCCTTCTCAATGGGAAAGATGCTAGACAAGCTGAACTTGCTCAGTTTTACAATGCGTATTGTAATTTTAAGCAAGCCAATTATAACATGTCTCAGTTTTTGTTCAAAAACTTTTATGAGACATTCCAACGAAGCGAATACGCCCAAGAGTCGTTGTACATGCACGCTTACTCGCTCTACAAAGATTCTCCTAATTTCAACTTAGATCAAACCAGTACTTTAACGGCAATTGCGGCCCTTCAGGATTTTATTAATACTTACCCTGAAAGTGCTTTTCGTGAAGAATGTACGGGGCTTATCCTAGAGCTTCGGGATAAGTTGGAGAAGAAAGCCTACGAAAAAGCAAAGCTTTACTACCAAACAAGTGAAGCCAATATCGCGAACTTCCGTTCGGCAGTTGTAACAATCAACAATTACCAAAAAGAATTTCCAGATTCTAAATACAACGAAGAACTTTCTTACCTGCGGGTTGATGCTCAGTACAAACTTGCCAAATTGAGTTTTGCTGAAAAACAAAAGGAACGCTACCAAGATGTAAACAAATACTACCTTGCTTTCCTGGATAAGTATCCCAAAAGTAAGTTTGTACGTCAGGCAGAACGCTTCTACGAAAGTACCCAAAAGGAATTAGCGACGATTTTAGACGCAGAAAAAGCCGCTAAGGAGGCCGCCAAAGACGCCGTTCCGTCCAACACTGGAAAGCTCTCAACACCGTCGTCAACGACACCACAAAACAAGTAATTCATCTGTAACAATTAATATATATGGCAGCTTCACCTTCTATCATAACACGCGACTCCGATAAACTTGCCGCCAAAACTGGCAACTTGTACGAGTCGGTATCAATTATTTCTCGTCGTGCGCGTCAGATTGCTTCTAAAACAAAAGAAGAACTCAACAACAAATTGGCTGAGTTTGCATCTGGCATCGACAACCTTGAAGAAGTGTTTGAAAACCGTGAGCAAATCGAAATCTCTAAGTTTTATGAGCGTCAGCCAAAACCTACGAGCATCGCCATCGAAGAGTTCATGGAAGATAAGTTGTACTGGCGTGCAAACGACGAAGACGACGCTAAATAACAAACATCTGAAAAATACGTAGTAAAAAGCCGCACCAATCCTTAGATTTGTGCGGCTTTCTTTGTTTTTCTCAACAGCCTCTATGTCTATCTTACAAAACAAAAAAATTATCGTTGGGGTTACGGGCAGCATCGCTGCTTACAAAAGTGCCCTACTTGTTCGGTTGCTGATTAAAGCAGGCGCTGAAGTCCAAGTAATCATGACCAACGCCGCCCAATCATTTATCACGCCCCTTACTTTGGCCACGTTATCCAAACGGCCTGCGCTGAGTGAGTTTGTACAAAATGAAGCAGGCGAATGGAATAACCACGTCGATTTAGGACTTTGGGCCGACGCCGTAGTTGTTGCCCCCGCTACGGCACACACCCTTTCAAAATGCGCCACTGGGCTGTGCGACGACCTGCTAACAGCCGTTTATTTATCGGCACGTTGTCCCGTTTTTTTCGCCCCAGCCATGGATTTAGATATGTATCAGCATGGCTCTACTCAAAAGAACCTAGAAACCCTGCAAGCGTTTGGCAACCATCTTATCCAAGCCGAACATGGTGAGTTGGCCAGTGGGCTTGTTGGTACTGGCAGAATGGCCGAGCCAGAACATATCATCACTGCTCTTGAAAAGCATTTTTCGGTACAGCCCGTTTTAAAGGCAAAAAAAGTACTTATTACTGCTGGCCCTACCCAAGAACCCATTGATCCCGTACGCTACATTAGCAACCATTCAACGGGAAAAATGGGGTATTCGATTGCTCAAGCGTTTGCATTTGCGGGAGCTGACGTCACGTTGGTGAGTGGCCCCACCAATCAAACCTTAGACGATTCATCTATCAATGTCATTAAGGTGAAATCGGCACAAGAAATGTACGAAGCAACGGCTGGTCAGTTTCCCGCTGCCGATATTATCATTTTGTCTGCTGCGGTTGCAGATTACACACCTGCCCAGCCTGCGAACAGGAAAATCAAGAAAAAGGAAACTCATTTTTCGATTGAACTAACCAAAACCGTTGACATTGCGGCTACGCTTGGTCGTCAAAAAAAGTCCCATCAACTTATGGTTGGTTTTGCCTTAGAAACCGACAACGAATTTGAAAATGCACTTGGCAAATTAGCCTCCAAAAACCTTGACCTGATTGTACTCAACTCCCTCAACGACAAAGGAGCGGGCTTTGCATACGATACCAATAAAATAACCGTTATTGAATCAGACGCCACCGTGCATCAATTTGAGCTAAAGTCTAAAAATGAAGTAGCCCAGGATATTTTAGCACTTGTGGTATCAAAATTGTTGTCCTAATTTAGTACTCGAAATTTCAGTGATTCAACTATTGATGATAGCCTTTATGAATATGATTAAGAAATATAGCTGGTTGTTGTTGGTTGCTTTATGCGCCTTTATATCTACCCAATCAGCAGAAGCGCAAGAACTTAACTGCACTGTAACGCTTAATTTCAATCAACTTGTTTCTCAGCAAAACACCGACAACAGCAACCTCAATCAGCTTCGTTCGGTGATTGCGGATTTTATCAATGCCCGCCGCTGGACCAACGACAACTACAACCCAGAGGAACGCATTAACTGTAAAATCAACATCAACCTTGTTCGCTCACCCGCCCAAGGGATTTATGAAGGCACCGCCCAAGTGGTAGCAACCCGCCCCGTGTATGGCACTAATTACGAAAGTGTTATTTTAAATTTCATTGATCGTAATTTTAATTTTAGCTACTTACCAAGCAACCCAATGTACTATAATGAAAACACTTACAGTGATGAATTAACCCAGACATTGGCGTTTTATGCGTACCTAATTTTAGCCGTTGACTATGATTCTTTTAGTAAACTTGGCGGAAATCCTTACCTACAAAAAGCCCTACAAACGGCAAACCTAGCGGCGGGAGTTAGCCCCGCAGGCGCACCCGCAGGCTGGAACTCTACAGGAGGTGACCGACGGAATCGGTATTGGTTAATCGATAATTTTAATAATCAAATCATGCTTCCTGTTCGTGAATCTATGTACGCTTATCATCGAACAGGGTTGGATAAATTTACCGAAAACCCCGTTGCCGCTCGTCAACAAGTGATGAACCTGTTGAATGCCGTCCAACAAGCAAGCAAAGGAATGCCAGGCGCAGTGTATATCAACACGCTCTTCGATGCCAAAGGCGAAGAAATTTACAAAATCATGGCAGAAGCTAGTAAAGAAGACCGACAGAAAGCATTTGCAATTCTTTCACAACTCGACCCTGCCAAAACCGAAATGTACCGTAAATTGATGCGCTAATGAGCAAACGATTGGTTAAAATTCCGCTGAATGATCTGCCCGCTCACGCCAATGAGCTTATCGGGAAAACGGTCAATGTTGTTTTAAAAAGCAATCAAACATTTTATGGGCAATGTGAACGCATCGAAAATACCTTCTTTGTTTTACGGGATTTCCGAAAACACGCTCATCAACTGGCTTTTACGCAAATCGAATCGGTAATTTATGACAAATCAGCTACTTTTTGAGTAGTTCCAAACCCAAAGGCATTCCTTTTTGTTGAATAGTTGACTAACTTCGCGGCGGTTCAACCGAGATATGCTGTATGCTTGCTCATTTGCTGATTAAAAATTACGCCTTAATTGAACATCTGGAACTGACTCCTGATTCTCAACTCAATATTATTACGGGGGAAACAGGAGCAGGAAAATCAATCATGTTGGGTGCCATTGGTTTATTGCTCGGTAGCCGTGCTGATACCAAAGTGCTGTACAACCCTTCCTTAAAATGTGTCATTGAAGGTACTTTCGACTTAAATGGGTACTTTATTGAGCATCTGTTTGAAGAAGAAGAGCTTGATTTTTCGACCACTTGCCTCGTTCGACGGGAAATAAGCCCGTCGGGAAAGTCGCGGGCATTTATCAACGATACCCCCGTCAACCTAGAGACGCTCCGCCGAATTACGGGGCAATTGATGGACATTCATTCGCAACATGATACTTTACTGTTGGGCTCGAATGAGTTTCAGTTGCAAATCGTTGATACCTACGCCCAAAACGAATCCATCCTTCGTCAGTACCACACGGATTATCAGGCGTACCGTAAAGCAACGCAAGTCCTCGAACGGCTCAAATCGGAAGCAGCACAGCTTCGTAAAGAGTCTGATTACAATCAATTTTTGTTTGATGAGTTGGACAAAGCCCAGCTTCAAGCCGAAGAACAAGAGCAATTGGAGCAAGAATTAACCATTCTTGAAAATGCAGCCGACGTAAAAGAGCGCCTTCAATTGGCCAACGATTACCTCGATAATCCCGAACAATCGGCCCTTTCTCTGCTCAAAAACGCCGTTAGTAGCCTCAATTCCATCAGTAAATTTGCGCCTCAATACGAACAACTTCGCGAACGGACGCAAAGTGCGTACATTGAGCTAAAAGACTTGGCTTCTGAAATTAGTGACGAACAAGATAACGTTGAAATTGACGATGCGCGCGCCGAAGATGTACGTGAACGCCTGAATCTGTTTTATCATCTTCAGCAAAAACACCAAGTAAAAACCTTGGCGGAACTCATCGCGATTCGGGACGAATTGGAGGTAAAAGTAAGCCGCGTTCTCAACCTTGACGAAGACATTGCAAAAGCCCATACGGCTGTGGAGAAGACCAAGGCAAAGCTCCAAAAAAGTGCCGATAAACTTTCTAATTCGCGTAAAGTGGCCATTGCACCCGTTGAAAAAGAAGTAAAAAAATACTTGCTTGATCTCGGTATGCCGAACGCCACGTTGCACATCCAACAGACCCTCATCGAGCCGACTGAAGATGGCATCGACGATGTTGACTTCTTGTTCAGTGCCAACAAAGGTATTAAACCACAACAGCTCAAGAACGTGGCATCGGGAGGGGAATTTTCACGTTTGATGATGGTTATCAAGTATATTTTAGCCACCAAACGCAAACTCCCTACCATTATTTTTGACGAAATTGACACGGGTGTTTCGGGCGAAATTGCCATTAAAATGGGTCAAATGATGAATGATATTGCCCAAAATCACCAAGTGATTGCTATTTCACATTTGCACCAAATCGCTACTTACGGCCATGCCCATTATTTTGTCTATAAAGATAATTCAGCCGAAAAAACCGTCAGCCGAATCAAAAAATTAACCTTTGAAGAACGCGTTCAAGAAATTGCTCAGATGATTGGGGGACTAAAACCAAGCGAAGCCATCGTTCAAAATGCGCGCGAAATGCTCCAAACGCAAGTAACTCAACGCCAAAAAGGCTAGATTGATTTTATTCTAACCGACTTTGAGATTCATACAATTTTATTCATTAAACCAACTGAAAAATGAAAATAAAACTTATTGCAGTGTGTTGCGTAGCTCTTATGACTTCTTGTGGGCAAGATAAGGCCGCCGTTGAAAACGCTGAAAAAGAAGTATTTGCGATTCATGACGAAATCATGCCCCAAATGTCGCAACTCATGGAATACAAAAATGGCCTGTCAATCGAGATTACCAAATTGGATAGCCTCCTGAAAATCAAGTCAAACGATAGCCTTCAAAAACGTAAAGACGAAGCCTTGGCCATCAGCACTACGCTCCAAGAAGCCGATAAAGGGATGATGGATTGGATGCACGATTACCGTGGCGATTCGCTCAAAGCCTTAGGCAGCGAAGAAGCCATCAAAGCCATGAGTGCCGAAAAAACAAAAATCAACACTGTCCGCGACAAAATGCGCGAAGGAATGGACAAAGCCAAGACCTTCTTAGGAAAATGAACAAATTAATCATAGTACTAGCCTTGTTCTCGCTTTGGAGTTGTGGGGGGTCGTCCGAACGTTTACCAATTTTGGGGGAACGCGACACAGTGAAAAAAATGGTGGATGGGAAAGAAGTCGTTGATACGGTTTACCATACCATCCCCGATTTTAAATTTGTCAACCAAGAAGGCGATACCGTTAGCGCTCAAAATTTCAACGACAAAATTTACGTAGCAGATTTCTTTTTTACCACCTGCCCCACCATTTGCCCAGTCATGAAAAAGCAAATGAAGAAGGTGTATGAAAAATTTAAAGGAGAAAATGAAGTAGCCATTTTGTCGCACACCATTGACCCTGACCACGATACACCCGCAGTTTTGAAAGAATATGCCAAGGATTTGGGCGTATCTGGCACCCAATGGATGTTTGTGACGGGGCCACGGGAAAAAATTTACGAAATCGGGGAAAAACAGTACTTGGTCGTGGCAGGAGCCGATTCGACTGCGCCAGGTGGGTATATTCACAGTGGCGCGTTTGTGTTGGTTGACAAACAAAAACGCGTGAGAGGCATGTACAACGGTACCGACGAAGCGGGCACGCAACGCTTAATTGCTGACATTGACCGCCTTCGTAAAGAGTACAAAGATGAAAAACAATAGCATTGATATGAAATTGAGTCTTCTATTGGCTAGTTTTCTTGTGGTTTTGATACTCGCGTGCCAAGGCGGAAGCGCCATAAAGCACGAGCAATACGTAGCCGAAGGATTTACGTTGTTTCAAACGCATTGTGCCAATTGCCACCAACGCGACGGGAAAGGATTGGAAAACCTCTACCCTGCCCTCGCTACCAACTACCTCAAAGACAAGAATCAGGTAATTTGCTGGATTAAAAATGGGGTTCATCAACCCATGACCGTCAACGGTAAAAGCTATAATCGAGCTATGCCTGCAAACCCTGATTTAAAAGAGTTAGAAATTGCCGAAATTATGACCTATGTTTATGCTACTTGGGGAAAAGAAACGGAAATTACGACCGTAGAAACCGTCCAAGCGGCTTTAGAAAAATGTCCTCCAAAATAAGAAAAACGGCGGGGTTTCCGCCGTTTTTTGTTTTATACCAGTTTCGTTTCTGCAAAATAGGCCATCGCTTTTTGCATGAATAGCGCAAAAATAGGATTGGGTTGACCATCTATTTGAGTGAAACGCTCATCGTTGACGTACAAATCTCCTAATCCTTTATACGCCTCTGCTTGTGGGTCAGTCGAACCTGATGTTCCCCAGAACTTACGAATTATTTCATAGTGTCGGGCAATTTGGCGCTGAACGACTTCACTCGTCGGGTCGTTGCCCGTCATGGAAGCTAGTCCACTGCCAATTTCTAAACTTTCCCTTTTTAGCGCCTCAAAATCCGTTTTGGTCAACGACCGCAACGATTTTTCGGCTATTTCTACGGCTTCAGTGCCATACATACCGATGGCTTCCTTTCGATAGGCGTCGGCAGTTTCTTGCGACAATCCTTCGTACAATTCTTCGTGCTTCAACATAATACCTTCTTTTAGATTAAACATTGTTTTGTCAATCGTCAAAAGCAATGTCTCAATTCGGCTTTGTTTGGCTTCAAGGGCTTTTTTGTGGTTTCCCAACGCAGTAAGTAAATCGAAACCAGGTGCATCAAGAATCCGCCCAATTTCATCGTACAGATGGAGCGTGCGCACGCTCACACCTGCCAATTTTGCCAATTTTTTAACCGAATAACGTATCATACTGCCTTCATTTTGACTGACTGTACAAATGTAGGCTATCACGTAAGGTAAGAGTCAAGTAAAATTTTCTATATTTTTATTCCCCACTCAGCTCGCATCGAACGCCCCAAAAGTTCGTTGGCTTCTTTGTCGTTTTTAAACTGCTCTTTTTTAGGATTCCATTGCAAAGGGCGCTTCAATTCGTAAGCGATGTTACCCAAGTTACAAACCGAAGAAGTGCGATGACCAATTTCAACGTCACATATCGGCTTGCTACGTTTGCGCATGGCATCCAAGAAATCTTTGTAGTGGTTTTCGCTCTTGTAAACGTGTTTTTCGGTGTCGCCAATTACTTTGTCTTTGAGCGATGCAGGGGTTGTTTCTAGTTTTTTACGCTGAACCTTTATTTCGCCTTCCGTTCCCACAAAATGAATCGCATTGCTCCAATCCCATTTTTCGTGGGTCATCGTAATTCCATTTGCGTAGCGGTAGGTCAAAAACGGGTGGTCTTTTCCATCGGGAGCAATTATTTCTACGGGGCCGCTGTTGTCCATGTCCAACGCCCACTGCACAATATCAAACATGTGAGCGCCCCAGTCGGTCACC
Organism: Runella sp. R5_40; assembly: GCF_057652295.1. Classification (NCBI taxonomy): domain Bacteria; kingdom Pseudomonadati; phylum Bacteroidota; class Cytophagia; order Cytophagales; family Spirosomataceae; genus Runella; species Runella sp. R5_40. Next base: position 334,258 of record NZ_JBYFCH010000005.1, read on the forward strand.
ATGCCTCCGCCAAACTCCTTGTAGTTTCTCCAGTTGGGGAAAACATCCTTAGAAATGGGAGGGGCCAATTCTGAATTAAACGCCACGGGGCTGTTTGGCCCTAGCCACTTGTCCCAATCCAAGCCTTCAGGAATGGTTTCAGCCAACAAATCATACGATTTCGGTGGTGGCCCTACGTTTACTTTGATACTTTTAATTTCACCAATGTACCCATTACGCACCAATTCGGCGGTTTGACGAAACTCAGGCCATGAGCGTTGCATACTTCCCGTCTGGAACACTCGGTTGTATTTGCGGGCGGCATTCACCATCGCACGTCCTTCCCGTATGGTCAAGGCGAGGGGTTTTTCACAATAAATATCTTTTCCTGCTTCCGCCGCTTTCACCGACATAGCTGCGTGCCAGTGGTCGGGCGTCGCAATCACCACGGCGTCGATGTCTTTACGAGCCAACAACTCCCGAAAATCTACATAAACAGGAATCTCTGAATAAGCGCCCAATTGGGTGTTTTTTTCATAATGCGCCTTAATTCGATCAAGGGTTAGCTGGGCTTTTGCTTTATACACTTCGCTCAAAGCCACAATCCGTGCTTCGTTGGTATTCAAAAACGACGTCGTAAGCCCACGTCCTTGTTTGCCTGTTCCAATAAAACCCAACGAAATGACATCACTCGGCGCAATGTATTTGGTGCCATCGGGGCGAGTTCCTCCCAAAACAAAACGTGGCACTATCGTAAAACCCGCCAAAACGGAAGCAGCCTTGCCCACAAACTCCCTCCTCGAAACGGTTGATTCTTTTTTCATTCGGTGTAAGCGTTTAGTATGATAGAAATTACTTCAATTATCCTAACCTAAGGGTATGCGTAAATGGGGTGAAACCTGTCAAATAAACCGTTGGGGCTTCCACTGGTGGCAGTGCCCCGCGAAGTACAACGCCTTTGTGTTCCGCTCGCCCTTTTCCAAAACGGATGACGTCGCCGTTCAACGTGTAAGTTCCTTGCTCTCCTTCCAACAAATACGCATTTGCACGTTTAGCATACGGTACACCCCCCGACAATTCCCCTCCTGCCCTGAAAATCAATTCCAACGACACAGGTACACCCTCCGTTCCCGTCAGTTCCACCCGAACCTCCAGGCCACCCGCTACTTCTTTAATACGTACTGTCGATGTCAGCTTTTGTACCTCGCTTTGGGGTCTATCAGCGCGTGGCATTTTGTCCCAATCTCCGTCGGGGGCAATTTTATCTGCCGCAATTGGCTGGTAATAAGGCCCATCCAACGTTTGAGTCATCACCCAAGTATCTCCTTCTTGTTCAATTTTTTCGGTTTGGAATTGGCCTTTTCCAAAAAAAGAAGCCGCTACTCGCATCGCCTGAAGCACCGAATTTCCTTTGTGGAAGGTCAACCAAGCGGCATTTTTTGCCAAAATGGTTGCATCCCAATTCTCCCGACGAATCCGCACTACGCCCGAATACGGAAAGGCTTTGGCATAACTCGTAGGCAGGGGTTTACTAACGGGAAGTTCGTCCCAAAGGCTTGGGTCTTCAAGAAAATAGTCTAAATAACCCGCCAACTGGGCTTTTGTGCTGGTTTGTTCAATCTGACGACACATGGCTGCCATCAGCCCATCTTTGTCGTGCAAAGCCATATAACGGTAACAATAATAGTAACGCGACATATTCCCAATCGTCCCTTTGTCTTGCCGATTTGAGGCTTCTGTTACTACTTCACCGTTTGGATGAACAAAGTAGGTCGTCATCACTAAATTGCGGCGAACAGGCTCCAACAACTCGGGTTTACGCAGCCCTTTCGCCATAATAATCAACGACCGATTGACAATGGGCGAATACGTATTTGTGCTCTTTTCGTTGTACTGTCCATCGGGGTCGATGTCGATGTGTTCGGCCAACCATTGGTCAATCCGTTTTACATAACGAACATCTGGAAAAAGTTCGTTGAGTTTGGTCAATGCCGCCGAAACCACCCAGCGGTGATTGGGCGTATGGATACCTCCAACAATCAACGCTTCTCCCGCATTTTTCAAGAATGTTGTGACCAGCTCAATGGATTTTTCACGGCCTTTGAGCGACATTTTTTTCAAATAGCGGTACGTAGGTACCATGTTTTCCAATACGAAGGCGGTGTCGGGCGTCGAGTGAAAATTCGTAGAAAGTAAATCAATCGTACCATCCGAATGCTGCATTTTCAACATACACTGTGCGGCGGCTTCTATCTCTTTTAAAAGCGCTGGCGATTGATAATGCTTGGATTCTGGACAAGACATCAGCATAGATGCCGTTATGAGAAAACCGCATGTGGTGTGCGGATTAGGAATGTCGGTATCGTCTTTGTAGCCTCCCGCATACACATGGTTGGCGTCAGTGACTTTTAAAGCACGGTAGTTCGCAATTGACTCATCGTAAATTTTAATCCATTCAACGAGCCAAGCGGGTTTATCGGCCGTTTGAGTCATAGTAGAACCAAAAGTAACCAAAGGCAAAGCTGCCAAAGCTGTTGCCCCATTTTGAATAAAAATTCGTCTTTTCATTTGAGAAACGGAGGGATGGAATTACATAGAAAAAGCGAGGAAAGTCTAATTTTTCCTCGCTTGTCTTCAATATTCTTTCTCAAATGGATTAATTCGGCGTCATTCCCGCTGGAGCGTTGAAAAAGCCCGTGGGTCGCCGAATACTGTATTGGGTAAAATCTTGGTTTGCATCTAACCCAATTCCTTTTAATTGCTCCCCTGACAGTTGGTTTTCGACCGTGACAGGTTTTTCGGTATATATCTTTTTGGTATTCGGATTCCACGTAAGCTCATCGGTTAGCAATCGCTCTTGCTTCACGGTATTGACCACTTTTACGTTTCCAATGACGCGATACATACCCGTTCGGGAATCGTACCTACCCGAGTCTGACACAAGGGTTGTAAGCACCTGGCCGTTTGGCCCGAAAAAGTCCACAAAAATTTGTTTTGGAAAAATTTTATCGTCTAACCCTGACTTGATTTGTTTGGCGGTTTTTACCCGCACTTTCAGCAAACCTTCTTCGCTGTAAAGTACTTCTATCTTTTCTGCTTCTTCGAGGGGACCTTTGTAGGGAATAAACTTGGTTGCTTTTTTTTCTTCTTGGCAAGCCATCCCAAAAGTGAGAAGTAATATAAAACAAATAGGAGATAAAAGTTTATCTCCCATTTGCATCTTTGCAGATGTTGTATTAACCCACCTTAACATCTTGGCGGTAAAATTAGCCTTTTTTGAAAGACTTTCCAAAAGCAATTGTTTTTTTATCAGATTTTTTTTCATTTTTTTTAGCACAGATTTGTATGCAAGCATACGAATATACTGATAATAAAGCGTTTATGCCTGAAAAAATATTTTCATTTTACCCCTCATTTTTAATTTTTTTTCAAAACTCGAAACGATAGGCGAAAAAAAATGCTCTTCGGAAAGAGCATTGAATGTTGTTAATCGACTTTGAATTTTTGGAACCAAGTATCTTTCAGTGAGAATCCAATCACAAAGCGGGCGTATCGTTCTCGGAAAGCTTGGGAAGAAATACTACCCCGCTGCCCTCCCACAACCGAAAGGTTAATCAAGTTCACAAAATTACGTCCTACTGGCAGAGACACCCCCAGAGAAACACTCATGTCGTCGATAGGTTTGGTGCCAATAACCACAGGAGTTTGATTAAAGGTAAAACCAGCACGGTAAAACACCAAATCCATGTATTTCGTTGAATTGAATTTAGGCATGTACTCTATTCCAAAATGATAACTTTGACCATTTCTCATGTTTTCATTGGTACCTCCTACTCCTACAAAATTGGCCCAGTTTTGACGCTCATAGTCGGCCGAAACCGTCAAGCGGTATAAATACTCGTAGCTGATACCCACCCGCCAAGCAGAAGGCATGGTTACTTTTAGATCCGTCTGAGCGATTGTATCGGGGTTTGTCACAGGCGAGTTGCTGCTACTTTGCACCTCAATTGTGGTATTACGAATGGCTGATGCAGTTGAGCCTAGTTTGTAGGTTGCGCCAAAGTTGAGATAGTGGTCTTTTTTCAATTTTTGTTTCCAAGCCAAACCACCTTTAAAATTCAAATCTTTCATATTAATACGGTCGTCGCGGCTAACGATGTAGTCGCGGCTATCGCCAATACGCACTTGCGAAGTAACGCTCTTGTTGTAGTTTCCAAACAAGTAAAAAGCATCTACCCCCAAACTCAGGTTTTTTGTAATCTGAACCCCATTAGAGAAGTTGATTTGGTTGAGCCCACCTTTTCCTGAATAAACATACTGGGCTTCATAAATAGAAGTACCAATACGCGCATACGAGTTTTGTTGGTAGTTGATAAAACTATACGGCTTGAGACTTATCCCAACCGACCATTTTGGTGCCACAGGAAATGACAAGGCCAAGTAGCTGATGTTTCCGCCAAAATCGCGTTGCGCTTCTCTAGCATCACGGAGTCCTTTATACTGCCCTACCACCCCAACGTCAAACATGGTAAAGCGGTTTGTTACCAAAAGAGCAGGATTGAGCGAATTGATATACAACGGGTTTGCAGTAGCCACGCCAGCGTCCCCCATTCCATTGTTAGGAGCATAGCCAGGGCTCATTAACTCGCCTGCTCCGATGGCAGAATAAGGAGCATTACCTAACCCTTGCGCTTTTACATTTGATTGAATAAATAAAACCCCTACGACCCAACTCCACTGGAAAAGCTTACGCATTTTGTAAATTGATATTATATTGTAAAATTCGATTTAAACCCGTTAAAACTACATTTGGTGCCGCAAAGATGCGATTTTTGAGGCTATTTTCAAACAAAGGTGCGTCACCTCCGCACAAAAGCACCTGACATTCACCTCGTTCGGAACGATAGCGTTCGATAAACCCTTGCATTTCGGCCAAAAGGCCATTAAATGCGCCGCTTTCCATGGCTGTGCGGGTGCTTTTTCCCACTAAACTTGGTACCTGAAAGTCGGTTGAGTTGATTTCTATCAAAGGCAACCTTTTAGTAAACGCGTTCATGGCCTGAAATCGCATACGAAAGCCTGGAGAAATTATTCCTCCTTCAAAAACGCCCGTTGCACTTACCCAATCATAGGTAACACACGTACCCATGTCAATGACCAAACAATGGTCGTTGGGAAAAAGCACTTTGGCTCCCACTGCCGCCGCCACGCGGTCGGCTCCAAGGGTGTTAGGGGTGTCGTAATTCTTTTCGATAGGCAACGCCAACGTGGGGGTCAACTGAAACGAAGTTACGCCAAATTCACGCAGTAAGTCGGTGTATTTTGTGGTATCTTGGCTTGTTGATGAAAATATTGCATACGCTGGCGGATTGGCACGAAGGTGCGTCTCCAGCGTATCTATGGGGATTTTTGACACCGTTTCCGTCAACTTCTCGCCCTCAAACCACCCAATTTTGGCGAAGGTATTCCCGACATCGACGGCTGCATTGCGTTTGGTCTTACCCATGATGCTGTTTTCTAAAACTCTACACGGTAGTTGATCACAGGCACCATTCCCAACTGGAATTGCTGGACAATCTGACGCTGGTAAGTATCGTAGTAGCTGAACGCTTCGTTTTCGGTATTGGTCAAATTCTGAATATCGATCGACCAAGTACGGGTGTAATTAGGCTTGTTGCGTTTCCAGAAAATACGAACATCGGGACGGAAATAATCTTTTACTTTAATGGTATAAAGTTCCGATGGTTTGTAAATGGTTCGTCCTGCTAATTTAGAGGCATCTGCGTCAATCGGTGTATCGCGGTAACCTCCTAGCCATAACACTCGGACGTTCACGCCAAAGGTACGATTGACCCGTTTGTGAAACTCTTTCCCTGCGGCCAAGCTAAACGTATGGTTACCATTAAAACGCGTATTTCGTTCGATTCCATCTTGACCTTTGTAGGTAGAATTATACAGAGAAGCCGTTAGTAAGGCATAGAAATCTTTGCTCAAAAACTGCTGATAGGTCGCTTCCACCCCGTAATTGCGTCCAGTTCCTTTGTTTTCTAAACCCACATTGGTAAATCCTTCTATGAGATTCAGCGCCGAAAACGAGTTAGTGCCTGCGATTTGGCTGTTGGCTTGGGCAATGGGTACATTAAACAACGACTGATAATAGGCTTCCACTTTCAAAGACGATTGTTTTGGTAACGCCGTCAATTGTTGTTCCCAACCTAACACGTAATGATGTGCTTTAGTAAAGCCCAATTTTTTGTTGGGAAACAAATTCAATTGCGCATCCGAGTTAAAAAGTGACAAATACGTCTGTGGCAGTTGGAGTTGGCTATGCAAACCATACGATGCCGTGAAGGCCGTCCGTCCCGTAGCGCTGTAACGGAAAGAAATGCGGGGTTCGAGCGATTGCGTTTGGTTGTAGGTGTAATTCAAATAATGCAGCCCCGCTTGGAAAGTAAGTCGCGATGCCAATGTCCCCGACAGCGCAACGTACGGTTCAAGAATCAACCCTTCTAATTTCCCTTTGGATACCCCACCGTTGCTGATTTGTACTGAATCTTGTTGGTACGTAATAATCACACCTTCTTTCCACTGAACTTTAGGCGTGATTTTGTGCGTCAGTGAAGTTGAGAGCGAATAGCGGGTTTTCCGAAACGCATCTACTTGGGTCAAGTTACGGGCAAAATTAGCTTTGTTCAATTGGTATCCTTCGCGGCGGGTCTCCAGCCCCGACACGGCCAAGGTGGTTTTCCAAAGGGTATTTCGAGACAAATTCAGGGAATGCGTAACGCCCATTGCCCCCATTCGGTTTTTAAATTCGATGTCGTACCCGTCTTTCTGGAATTTCCACAAGGTTGTATCGCGTTCGGCTTGGAAAACATTGCTGCTCGCTCCTGCCATTCCGAAGACGGTAAAGTGTCCCGCTTTTTTAGTAGGAAACGATAGATTGAAGGCTATATCTTGAAAACTAATGTCTTCTCCTCCAAATTTAACCCCCATCATCGCCAACAAACCCGTGAACGAATAGCGGTAATTGACCAAATAAGAAGATTTGTTTTGGCGCGAAAGTGGCCCCTCAGCGGCAAAATCAACGCCAATCAAGCCCACTTGACCCGTAAATTCGTGTTTTTGGTCATTTCCTTTTCGCAAATGTACATCCATCACCCCGCCCAGTACATTGCCATAGTCGGCAGGAAAGGCACCCGTCATAAAATCGGCACGCTCCATAAGTTGCGCACTCAAAATATTGGTTCCACCGCCCGTTTGCGTGGGTCGGTCGCTGAATGTACCCGCGTTGCTGAGGTGATTAGGATTGACAATTTCGACCCCTTCCAAACGCCATTGCGTCCCCGTCGGTGAGTTTCCTCGAATGACTAATCCGTTGGCTTGGTCATTGGCCGCCGATACCCCTGGGAAAGACGTAGCCAAACGGGCTGGGTCAAAAAATGTACCTGCAAAGCGCAGAGTTTGTTCAATGGTAATCGTTTGGAGGCTGGTTTGGGATGACGGCCTAGCCGAACGCACGACCGTTTCTGAAAGCTGTTGGGTCGTTTCTTTCAACGAAATTGCTACCACTTTTTCTTTTCCAGCTTCTACCAGAATTTCGGGTAAAACCATCGTTTCGTAACCCACCCGACTTATTTGTAGCGAATAACGACCAATAGGTACTGAAATCAGTCGAAATTGCCCCAATGTATCTGATAATGTACCTTTTTCAGTTCCAATGAGCTTGATGCTTACCCCACTCAGTCGCTGGTTGTTATCGGCATCTACTACTTGACCTCGGAGGGTTTGGGTGAGGGAATTTTGGGCAAACCCGTTGATAATCAAACCCAAAGAAAAAGTACAAAGAAAAATAATGGATTTTAAGGTGGACTTCATTGTCGATTTTTTTGCAAAAGTACGGCATCCCTCTTGATTAATGCCATTTTTTTTCAATCGCTCACTACAAAAAATGTGCAGTCGTTGTACTTTCGATGTAAAAACCGCGTTTGGATAGTTTTAAGTAATAAAGTAAAAAACTCTAGAGTAGTTCAAAATAGCCTCGGTAGAGGCGTAACATTTGTAGTAGCAGGAGGAGATTTTTTTAATTTTTGCTTCGGAGAAGCATAACAAAGCAACAAGTTATGCTTCCGCTCGGGCGGCCCCATCCGAAGCAAAAGGGTTTTATGGATGGCTCTCCTTACTACTACAAAGGTTGCGCTTCTCCGAAGCGATATAAACTACTAATACACTAAAATTTATGCGCAACTACTTAACAAAACCGTAAACTTGTTCCGTGAGGAAATGGTTATCGTTTAAACTATTCTATCTATGAGTATTAAAACCACCGAAGCTAAGTTGTATTATGCCCTCTACGATTTTTTTGAATCAGCAGAATTTCATTTGTTGATGGACAAAAAACAGTTTCGGAAAAATACACCTTCGGGGTTTGTCAACGTCATTTTTTCGGTGTCGGAATACCAAAAAGACGCCGACGCTTGGGTAGAAGTACACGTCGGATGCCGTAATGACCAGATTGAGCAGATTGCCCAGCAATTTTTGAATGCAAACCTCATTGATTTTCGGGCAGATGTCAATACCCTCATTATTTCGACGGGTAACTATAACAACGTAAAATACTTTCGGTATAAAATCCAGAACGACGAAGACCTCAACGACGCCTGTGATTCCATCATGGAGTTTATGAACCTTTCAGGATTTAGCTTTTTAAACTCCGTCACTAAACTTTGCGACATCGACCAAATCTTAAACGGTCAGGCGCACAAGCCTTCAAAATACCTTTACAATCAAGTCCATCGTTGTTACAAGGGACTGATTGCGGCCAAACTCAACGACAATCCGCGATACACTGAGTTAGCAACTACCTACCGAAATTACCTCCTAAAGTTTGCCAGCGAAACCGAGCTTAGTAATTTTGAGCGATTGGTCACTTATTTGCAATATTATGGCAATAACTAAGTCGAAAAAGCTTCCAAACAAGGGCGAAAGACCCGTTTATCCCGAGCCCAAATTAATTTCTGACATCAACGAGGTAGCCAAGCGTTATGGGTTTGAAAATACGTCTAAATTACGTTATTGGGAAACTCAATTTCCCATGTTACGCCCCGAAAAACGCGGAGGTGATCGTATTTATAACCGTGGTGACATCGAACTTTTGGACGAAATCGTGTATTTAGTCGAGTACAAAGGACATCAATTGGCCGCTGCTCGTCAGTTGATAGAATCGGGTAGAAGTCAACGGAATAAAATAAATCGGGCCATCGAACAGTTAGAAACAGTAAAGTTATATTTAGAAAACTTGAAAGAGGTATTAACGTGAAACGTATGGTTAAAATAGGGATTACGCTCGCAGCAATTGTAAGCTTAGTGGTTTATTACCAACGAAATAACCTGTTTAGTTCTCCCGAACCTGTCATTACGTCCCCTGCTCCGCTCCTGCCCGAATTGCCGCGTTCGCAAGCTAGCATCGTTTATTTTGAGCACGAACCCGACCCAAAAAACTACGAAGACCAACAACTTCAACTGCGGGTAGTTCGGCGAAATGACCATCGGCTCTACCTCGTCGATGATGCCAAGCCCGAAAAAGGAAGGATTACCTATTATGCCCTCAACGGCAGCGTCAATGCCACCGACGCCCGACGCCTCAGCGACTTGCCGATTCAGCCTTCTCGTTGGATTCATTTGGTAAAATACACCGCCGAAATCAACAACATCAATTCAGAAGCGTGGCTCACGTCAGAAACGAATACCGTGGCGGGACAGACCAAATATTCGTCCGTATCGGAGGTGATATTTTGGGTACGCGATTCCTTACAAAAATCAACTAGCGAACTTGCTTATACCCAACCACTTTGGCCTAACAACGGCTCCGTGGGAGACAGTAAAATTTTCAAGCGAACTCCCGCCTTTTCCCTTCCTTCTCAAAAAAAATACGGTTCGGAATCCAAACCGCTCGATGAACCCGTCGCCAATTTGCGAAAAGTGGGCTGGAACGTCAGCGATGATCGTTTTAAACTTTTGTACGCGGGCGAAGTACTCGAACTGATGAACCACAGCCGTGCCCAAAACCGACGAGGCATTACCCGATTTGATGCCCGTCAGCTCGACCAAGCTGCCGATTGGTTGGCCAAACGACTGCCTTCGTCCACCTTTGCTGTTGATTTTGAGCCTGCCAACCCCGCCGCTGACGGTTGGCAATGGGACATGAGCGACCCTGCTTTTCGGAAAACCATGTACGATTTGTCGGATAGAATCTACAAAAAACACGGAAAGCTCTTTTTTTCGTGGATTGGCGACCCGTTGACTTTCACGTTTCAAGGTAAAAATTTCAAACTTGACGGCTACGCCAACGACAATTGGAGTGCGGATAAGAAAAAAATTGATGATTACTTAGCACTTCACGAACACCCCAAAGACATTCAGCAAGTACAGCTACCTTCGCCCGTGGTGCTTATGACGGGTTTTGGATATACCAGCAGCACTGTCAATACCAGTGATGCCACCGACCAACCCGCCCACGTTTGGAAAGCGCCCATCAACTGGTACTTGCGTACCCTCGATATACTGAATATCAAGTCGCTCACGGCTTCTCCATCGGTGAAATTTATCAACTTTTTTTGGCCGTACGAAGACAAACCTTCCGATGCGCGCCGAAGCCACACCCGACGTTTTAAGGTGGGGCACGGCTCAAAAGGTTACATTCGGCAACTAGACAATCGGGTGATGTATCCCATGAATTTGGTGCGCGATGCGGTTTTTGTTCACTTGTGCAATCCCCGCGTTTTTTATACCAACTACTGGATTTTTGGCCAATCGTACGACCCGTACCAAGCCCTTCGTTACGCCAAAATCAACGGTAATTTGTCTTGTGTTTCGCAAAATACAGGCGGCTATTTTGTGTATGACTATCAAGGTCCCGACCAGCCCACTTGCCCCACAGTTGCCGAAGACTATATGGGAAAAGATGCCCTCGGCGTAGCGGCGATGGTGCAAGCGCACGAGCTATTTGCAAAACATCAACTCATTTTGGATGGCAGTCAAGTACGCGAAAGTTATGCTTTTGACTACCAACGTTCTACTCAAAAAACCCAAAAAGCGACTTGGCAAAACGATACGGGGGAATTTGCTCGGGCATTTAAGTTTAATCAACCGTGGTTGCAGGTGTGGCGTAATCCCAAAACGGGCAAACGGTTGCTATTGTTCCAAGACACATTTGCAGAAGCCTTTGAACCAGTGCAGTTTACGGTGACTATCAACGGCAAAAAAATACAGCGCACCACCGACGGCAATGCGCTGTACATCGAAGCCCTTTAAATTATTGTTTTATCCAGCGTTGGGTTTGGGAGGCTGTTCCTTCCCCTATTTTCAAGAAATAAGTACCCACTGGCACTTCTTTCACCGAAATGCGCTGCTGCATTTGGTTGGTCGTTTTTTGGGGTAAAAAATAGCGCAGCGCCCGTCCTGTCATATCCATAATTTCTATTCTTACCTCCCCGCGGTAGGCACTCTCCCACGCCACGTTTAGCCAATCTTGGGTAGGATTAGGCGACAATTGCAGGGCTGTCTCTTTGGACGAAGGTTCTACCGAGGTAATCGTTTGAATTTTCCACGAAACGGTATTTTGCGAGGTAACCGCTACCTTTTCGGAGGTCAGTATGTGAAACTGCCCCGCCCGAAACGCGTATTGCGGCAAGGAAGACGTCACCGTGATTTCATCGCCCGAGAAGAAATCGAACCAACGGCCTACGGGCAAAACAACAACTTGGTCGGTAAGGCCAAAGTTGGCCATAACCTGCACTTTCATAGTCGGCGTATTCAGAATCAATTGTTTAACCGTTTCGGTCGTTTGGAGGCTAAAATCTGTCGTTTTCGTGACTGCTTGAGTTGTTTTGAAACGAATAAGCTCCGAAAACACATTGTAGAGTTGAAGTCGTTTGTTATCCCGCAAGTACTCCCAACGAATGGGTTTAGCCCCCGTCCGACCGTTTTGGTCAATCGACACGTCGTAGCCCAATTCTCCAAATTGCCAAACCAGTTTTGGCCCTGGCGTTAGGAAAAACAACGCGGCGGCGGCCTTTACGCGTTCAATGGCCGTGGCCACACTTTTCACCTCAGCACTGCCGTTGGTGATGGCGTCGTAAATAATTCGCTCTTCGTCGTGGCTTTCCATATAACCAATGGCCGCTGGTTTTTGAAAACCTGCGTGGTTTTTCCACGATAATCGGTTAAAATTTCCTTTCCCCGTTTTTACGGCCTCTCGTACGGCACCGTTTTGGTTGTCCCACACCATCATTCCGTAATTGGTCAACTCAGCCTCTTCGTTATCATCGGCAAAGTGTTCCAAAATTACGTAGGCCGTCGGGTCAGTTTTGCGAATTTGGTCATAAATTCGCTTCCAAATCGCGATTCGACTGGCATCGTAACGACCCCAAAAAGCCACGTCATTTCCCGAATTCACCTGCGTAAATCCTTTGGACAAGTCAAAGCGATAGCCATCAAAACGGTATTCTTTCAACCAAAATTCATTGACCCGCTCCACGTACGACTTGGTGGCGGCGGATTCGTGGTTAAAATCAAAAAACACGCTAAACGGGTGCGTAGCTTGAATGTTGAACATGGGATTATCGGCCGACGGGCGGTTGCCATCCCAGTACATTTTTACGTACGGAAACTCATAATCGGCTTGATTGAGCACCATATCCAAAATCACCGCAATGCCGTTGGCGTGGCACTTATCAATGAATGCCTTCAAATCATCGGGCGTGCCGTATGCCTTGTCAGGGGCCGCGTGGAAGATGGGATTGTACCCCCACGAATCATTGCCCGAAAACTCCATCACGGGCATCAATTCAATGGCGTTGACACCCAATTTTTTGAGGTAATTAAGCGAATCACCGACGGTTTTATACCAACGACTATCGACAAAATCGCGTACGAGTAGCTCATAAATCACCAAATCTTCGTTGGCGGGACGTTTGAAATTGGTGGTTTTCCAAACGTAAGGTACTTGGGCCGTTTGGAGTACCGAAGCGCTATTCCCCAACGCCTTCGCGGGGAACGCCATCAGGTTAGGATAGTTCGTTGCGGGAATAAATTTATCGTTGGCAGCATCCAAGATTTTCTCACTGTACGGGTCACTGATGGGCGTTACGCCATCGACCAAGTACTGAAACGCGTATTCTTTTTGAGGTGTTAAGTCTTTGATTTCTAACCAATACGCCTGACCATCAGGGGCTCGATTCATCAAATAGTCGGTGCGCGTTTCCCAATTATTAAAATCGCCCGTGACGTAGATAAACTTCTTGTTTGGAGCAAATAGCACCAATGTCGCCGTCGTAGCCGAAGTGTAATTAATGCCATTTTTCAGTCCAGCAGGAAGAGCCGCTACTTTAGGGGTAGGACTCACCGTAAACGAAAATTCATCCGTGACTTCTTGGTTATTAGCACTTGCCGTAACTTTCACCGTTCGCCGCTGATTGGGCGTATTCCCCACCGAAATTGAGGTAGAAATGGCCGTATCTTTAACTGACGCAACAGTCACTCCATCAAGCGTCAGCGTGAGCTGAGAACTCGTGGAAGCGCTTGCCCGAACGCGCAACGAAGCATTGGCATCGACAAAAAGTGTTTTTTCGGTCGGAGTCGAAAATCTTACAAACAACTGATTAGAAGCGTAAAAATTAAACAAAAAGTCTTCGGTTTGGCCTGAGCCGTTGGCGTTTTTCACCAATACGCCCATCCACCGAAGCGTTTTTCCCGCAGGCACGCTCAGGTATTTTGAAGGCGTAATTTTAATCGTCCAAACGTTGTCACTTACCCGCGTCAACAGTCCAGGTGCGTAGGCTTGTGAAAAACTGGATTGACCAGCGGGGCCAAATTCGGACGTTCGGTTCGATACATCCGAGCCCCCCCAAGCCCAAATATACAACCCCGAGGCTTGATTCATCAAGGCAGCTTTACGGCTATCTTTCGCTTGCGTCAAATCAAACGTCAACGTTACTTCACCATCAGCGGTGGGAAATTCTGGTTTCAAGACCAACGCTTGTCCCCAACTCCACTGGCTCAGCAACAATCCTAGAAAAATAGAAATGAGTTTTTTCATACCATTGATTTATTTTACCTCCAAAACAAGTACCGACGACGCATTGACAGTCAAGCCATTGGCCAACGAATTCGTTTCTCCCGTCAACACATTTTTTGCCGTCGAAGCCCCTTTTAGTAGTTCTGAATATTTGCCCAAATCCAACTTCAAGGGTTCTTTATTTTTGTTCATCACCACCATCACTTTTTGGGCATCGTTGTACCTAAAATACACATACAGGCCATCGCGGGCGGTAAAGTGTTTCAATTTCCCCGTTTGAACGGCCGCGTTGGTTTTACGCCATTGCAGCATTTTTGTCATAAACTGTTTTGCCTCCAACTGCTGAGGCGTCAAGCCTTTTTCCGTAAACGCACTCACGGTATGGTCAGCCCATCCCCCTGGCATTTCTCCCCGAATTTCGTCGTGCGAATCACTTTTCGGATTGGTCATCAGCACTTCTGTTCCGTAATAAATTTGTGGTGTGCCCCTCGTCGTCAGCAAAAACGAAATTCCCATTTTCCAAAGGTCGAAATTTTCGTGGATTTGGGTGTAAAAACGGCTCATGTCGTGGTTGTCGGGCATAATAACCAAATCATTGGGCGAGGCATATAAAAAATCCTGCGACAGCGTTTGGTATATTTTCACCAAACCACGGTTGTAAATTCGGTCATCTTCATTCAAGGCTTCTGTCAAGGCATTTTGCAGCGGAAAATCAAACATACTTGACATTTCCGACACGTATCCATTGGTGTTTTTATTCCCTTTTTGCCAAAATGCGACAATCGAAGGATTGACCGACCACTCTTCCCCGACCATGCTAAAACGGGGATACTCACGCATGATGCGCTGCGACCAGCGACTCATAAAGTCTTTATCAGAATAAGGATACGTATCGACCCGAATTCCGTGCAAATCAGCGTATTCAATCCACCAAATCGTATTTTGAATCAAATAATTGGCCATCAACGGATTACGCTGGTTCAAATCGGGCATACTTGGCACAAACCAACCGCTGGCGTGTAGTTCTTTGTCGTATTCGCTCGCATGAGGGTCTTGAATACTTTCGCGAGCGTGGTGGGTTATTTTAGGGTTTCCTTGAAAATTCACCCAGTCGTCGGTGGGTAAATCTTTCATCCACCAATGTTCTGAACCACAGTGATTAGGCACCAAATCAATCACCAATTTTATGCCTCTTTTTTGGGCTTCTTTCGACAACTTTCGGTACTCTTCATTGCTCCCAAAACGTGCGTCCACTTTATACAAATCGGTCATGGCATAGCCGTGGTACGAGCCCATATTTTGATTATTTTCTTGGAGTGGGCAAATCCAAAGCGCCGAAAAACCTAACTTTTGAATGTAATCCAACTGTTCGATAATTCCCTGAATGTCACCTCCGTGCCGTTTGTCTTTGCCCGCCCTGTCAACTTCATCCGTCATCCCTTCCACGTTATCGTTGGCGGGATTCGCATTGGCAAAACGGTCTGGAGTTACCAAATACATGGCGTCGGCCGAGGTAAACCCTTGGCGATTAGCTGAATTAGGTTCCCGATTTTTTAATTCGTACGAATAACTTGCCACCGTTTTTCCGTCTTTTTTAAACGTGATTGGGAAACTTCCAGCTTTGGTAGTAGCTGCAATGGTTAAATCCAAAAAAAGATAATTGGGGCTTTTTACGCGCGTCACTTTGGTCAATTTTACCCCCGCGTAGGTCACTTGAGGCTCGGTAGTACCAATATTATTTTGGTGGATGAGCAACTGCAAACGCGGTTCTTTCATTCCCACCCACCAAAAGGCAGGTTCGACGCGCTGGGCATAAAGCGGCAGTACTGCTGCGATAAAGAACAAAAACAAGCTATATTTTTTCATGATGGTTGTACAGGAGTTAAGTAGTAGAAAAAAGCACCGACAAAAATTCATCGGTGCTTTGCAGTTCAACCTATTAGTTTTCAGTTTGTTACTTATGCAATTGTTATTTCTTCGTCAATTTATACGTTGGTTTTGCCGCCACCGTAAAGTCGAGGACAATGTCGTACGTTCCTGCTTTTACGACGATGTTGGCACCACCTGCCTCCATTACACCATCGGCCTTGTCGTCACCGTAGTTAACAGCCCAATCATCATTTTGGCGGAATTTGATTTCTCCGTCCACCAATTTAATGCCGTTCAATGTCCAAATTCCCTCATTACCAAAATCAGGCGTAAATTTCGTATCAGGGCCATTCCAGCCATTTGGTGCGCCACTTCCCACAACCCCCCATACTTTGAAAGGAACAATGGTGTATTTAAGTGACTTAAAATCAACCGTAATCAAATACAAACCTGCTTTTACCACGATGTTGTCACCGCCTGCGTCAAGCGTGCCGTCGGCCCCTTTGTCACCGTAGTTGACCGCCCAATCTTCGTTCTGACGAATTTTGATTTCACCGTCTTTCAACGTCACAATGGCACGCCATTGATCGGTGGCAGGGTCATAGAACAACGGTGCATCAGGTGCATTCCAGCCACTTGGAGCAGCACTTCCCACTACTCCCCAAGAGAATTTATCAATGGTATATTTCAAAGCGCCTGCATCAAACGTAATCTTATAATTCCCTTGTTTGACTACAATGTTGGCACCACCTGCTTCAAGGGTACCGTCAGCGCCATTATCGCCCATGTTTACATCCCATTTGTTGTCTTGACGGAACTTGATTTCTCCGTCCACCAACGCTACGTACGCTACATACACATTGGCTTTATCCGATTTGTAGAACGGCATATCTGGGCCATTCCAGCCGTTTACAGTCGCACTTCCCACGATTCCCCAATTGGTAGAAAGGTCAAGTTTGTCCAAATATGGTGTTGCTTTTACGGACATCACCGTTGATGCTAACGTGGTACTTCCACCCAAAAACGACTGAACTTTGATGTCGATGTCGCCAGCGGTAGCTGCTTTCAAGCCGAGTTTCAACAAAATCGGGTTCAATTCAGAGGCTTTAAACGTCTTTTTCAATTCCGTTCCCGTCACAATCGACGCTGCATTGGAGAAATCACCTCCTTTTTTGTCAATCAAAACGGTGTAGTTGGCAGGTGCCTCAAAACCATAATCAGGTTTTGCCCACGATACCGTCAAGGCATCTTTGTCCGCATTTTCTTTTGTCAGTACGACTGTTTGCGAAGAAAGGGTCACCACAGGCACTGCCCCCGAATTGAGGACGGCCTTTATTTCGTCTTTTTCGCATGAGGCCAACATAGTCGTCGCAACGACCGCGAATACGTATTTATGAAACCACTTTTTCATTTGTCTTTTCAATTTTTTATTGACTATTGTCTATGAATGTCTCGCGCTTTTTCTGGTTGTGAGCAACCAGAAACACTTCATCACGTCCTCTGGTTGTGAGCAACCAGAGGCACAGCGGACTAATACCCTGTGTTTTGAACCAAGTTTGGATTCGCCGTTAGGTCAGTAGATGGAAGTGGGAATATTTTCAAGTAATCTTGAACCCCCGCACCGTCTTTAACGCCACCTTTCCACGCCCACAAATAAGACGCACCCGTAAATTTACCATAGCGAATCAAGTCCGTACGGCGACTTCCCTCCCACGATAATTCACGGGCACGTTCGGCCAACACAAAATCAGGCGTTAACTCAGATGAAGTGATGTTTCCAGCGGCACTTCCATAGGCACGCGCGCGGATTTTATTGACATAGTCCAACGCCAATGCTTTGTCACCAGCGCCACGAGCGGCAGCTTCGGCATAAATCAAGTAGGCATCTGCCAAACGGAACATTGGGAAATCGGTATCAGGGTGCGTTAGGTTGCTTCCTACTTTACCCGCCGAGGTTACGTTTTTAAACTTAGGCATGGCATATCCGTCCGTAAATGTGCTCAATTCGTTGATTTCAAGTTTTTGTCCATCGGTATAAAACATCGCGCGTTTGTCCGTTTTTCCCGTTGGATCAGCAAAAAGCTTCACAAAAGACGGCGTCACACGGACACCGCCCCAACCACCGTCGATTCCATAGGCAGAAGCAGGCATCGAACCACCTACGGGTGCATGGCATAGGAACGTCATTCCACCCCAAGTTTGGCTACGCGTTCCGTCGGCGGCGAGTGCCCAAATCACCTCCGTTGAGGTGTTATTGTCGGCTTTGAACAAATCTTCGTATTTGGTTTGCAAAGAATACCCTGCATCAATCACTTTTTTGGCGTAGGTAGCCGCGTCTGCGTAGCGGTTTCCTTGGCCTTGGGCTTCGGCATTGAGGTACAATTTCGCCAATAACATCCACGCAGCCGCTTTATCGGCGCGAGCATATTCGTTTTTACGAGCGTCAACTAGCTCGCCATCAATTGCTTTCAATTCTGATTCGATGTATTCAAACAAGCTTTTTGCATTTGTTTGTTTTGGTGGAGCAGAACCCACAGCGTCATTTTCTGTTACAAAAGGCACATTGCCACCGAACAAATCCAATGCGTGCCAGTAGCTCAATGCCCGCAAAAAACGCGCTTCCGCACGAAGGGCTTTTGTTTCGGTCAAAATAGTCCCCGAAACACCTCTTTCGGTCAGTTTAGCATCGCTGGTTTCGCGAATAAATTCATTGCAAGAAGCAATTTGGTAAAAGACACGGTTGTAAAAACCACGAATGAATGCGTTATTCGACGACCACTTCATGTAATTGATTTCGGGCAAACCTGCGTCACTCCACGCAATCACGGCCTCATCGGTTGGGAGTACTTGCAAATACCAATAATTACGCAAATAGCTCGAAAACCCTTCATCCATTCCTTTGATGTCCTTCGTACGGTCGTCGCCCGCAGGGCCTTGCTGCCCAGTCAGCATCATACCAGCGTACAGTTTGGCGGCTACTTGTTTGTAGGCCGCAGGGTCGTTATAGACCGTTGCTGAAGTAACTTCATTGAACGGCTTACGGTCTAGGTCTTTGATACAAGAGGACATTGTCAACGCGAGTGCAATCCCTCCAAGTACTGTATTTTTAGAAATGAAATGTTTCATCTTTTTTCAAGTTTCGATTAGAATCCGATGTTTAAGCCAAGGGTAAACGTACGTGGAATAGGATAAATGTTATTATCAATTCCTCCGCTCACTTCAGGGTTGAGCCCCGTGTATTTTGTAATTACAAACACGTTCTGAACCGTTGCTGAAAGGCGGGCCGTCGATTTTCCGCCAAATATTTTCCCTAAATCATAACCTGCAAATGCGTTGTCCATGCGTACAAACGAACCATTTTGCATGTAGTAATCAGAAAAATACTGAGGTGTCGCAAACAAGGTAGTAAGGACGTTTGGCACAACGTTGCCCAATGAATTATTGGCACCTTGGAAGGCTTGCAATACGCCATTGGTTGAAAGAATGTTGTTATAAACGTAGTTGCCAAAGTTGCCACGTAAGACAAAGCCTGCGCTCAATTTTTTGTACGTCGCTTGGGCATTGAAACCAATAAATACGCGTGGAGCGGGTGATTTGTAGTGATAATAATCGTCCACCGTGATTTTTCCGTCGCCGTTGCGATCCACATACACACCTTCTACGGGTTTGCCTGAGGCATCATAGACTTGTTGGGCTACGAAAAACGAAGAAGCAGGATAGCCAACCGAGTGGATTTGAATGGTGCTTCCTACTCCACCTGAAATTCCACCCACCAATACCCCTTTATAATTTGGATCATTGGCCGAGGTTAACTTGGTGATTTTGTTTTCGTTGTAAGTCGCGTTGAAGCCTAAGTCTAGCGTAAAATCTTCGCGGCTGATGGTGTTGTGGTTCAACAACAACTCTAAACCTTTGTTCTCGATAGAACCAACGTTCGACAGGATTTCGTTGGTCAAGTTGGTGCCCGCTGCTACTGGTACGACGTTCAACAAATCAGACGTATTTTTCATGTAGTAGTCGATGCTACCCGACAAACGTGCTTTTTTGAACGCAAAGTCCAATCCAACGTTTTGCGTAACCGTTTGCTCCCATTTGATGTTCGCATTGTAGCCTTCGGCGCGGAGTGTGTTGTAGTAGGTTGTTCCCAAAAGCTGCTGGGCAGTGGCCGTACTTGGAGTATAACGTGCCAAATAAGCGAAGTTTTGTCCCACATCTTGCTGACCTGTTACCCCGTATCCGACACGTAATTTCAAGTCTGAAATCACACTAGAGCTTTTCAAGAAATCCATTTCGCTGATTTTCCAAGCAAAAGCCGCCGACGGAAACGTTCCCCAACGGTTTTCTTTGGCAAAGCGAGAAGAACCATCGCGACGAAGGGTCAGTGTCAACAAATAACGGTCTTGCACGTTCAAATTGGCCCGACCAAAAAACGACACCAAGGTGTTTTGCGTCTTGTAGGGACTGTCGTTGAGGGTTTTGGTTTCGGCTTCGTCCTTGGTGATGGTCGTCGTCGAATTCATAAAATCTTGGTACGAATAGCCCGCCATCAAGTCAAGGCGTGTATCTTTTGTCAAGTCTTTGACGTAGTTGAGGTAGAAATCCAACAATTTGTTGGTGCGGTCTTGGGTATAAACCGTCTTTTCGCCGCCATTACTGAAGTTAGAAGCTGCCAAAGCAGGAATAACCTTTTTACCATCGCTTCTTGACACATCATAACCTACGTTCAGGTTAGCATGTAGTTCTGGAAGGAAGTGAAATTTATAATCAAACTGCGCATTTCCGATGCTGCGGTTTACAGTGGCACGGTCGTCCGTCAAATTCAACAAGCCAAGTGGGTTGCGCGTCGCAATCGTGTTAGGTTTTCCATCGGCGTTTACCCACTCATAATAACCGCCGTACGCTTCCGTCCCCGAATACACGGGTTGGGTGGGGTCAAAAGAAGCCGCTGCCCCAATAGCCCCTTGGTTGGCAAATTTATTTTTAATCGAAGCCGCTTTGACGTTGATGTCAATTTTGAGGTGATTATCCAACAACATCGGAGTCAATCCCACCGAGGCCGAGGTGCGGCCCATGTTAGAAGTTTTCAAAATACCGTTTTGGTTGGTGTAACCCACCGACACGCGGTAAGGCGTATTTTTGAATGCCCCTGTGATACTCAAATTATTGTCCGTACTTACTGCCGCACGATAGATTTCATTTTGCCAATCCGTGTTTGCTTTACCTAACAACGTTTTTTGCGTTGCCGTACCGTATTTATTGACCAACGCGCGGAAATCATCGCCCGAAAGTACATCAACCAAGCCTGTTTTAAGACCAACTGACGCTTGCGTACTCAAGTTTACGCGCATCACATCGCCTTTTTTACCTTTTTTGGTCGTAATCATAATGACCCCGTTAGAAGCTCGTGAACCATAAATAGCCGTTGCAGAAGCATCTTTAAGGATATTAAATGATTCAATGTCGTTGGGGTTAATCAAGCTCAGAGGGTTTGCTGCGCCATTGATGGTGGTATTGTCCAAAGGCACACCGTCGATAACAATAAGTGGATCATTGCTGGCATTCAACGAAGCCCCGCCGCGAATACGAATCGTGCTTCCCGCGCCTGGCGCTCCGCCGTTGGGCGTAATCTGCACCCCCGCAACTTTACCCGCTACGAGTTGGTCGGGCGTGGCAATGTTGCCTTTGTTAAAGTCGGCCGTAGTGATCGAAGCGATAGAGCCCGTCAGGTCTTTTTTACGTTGCGTTCCGTACCCAATCACGACTACCTCAGCGAGTTGCTTATTGTCGTTTTGCAACGTCACCGAAAGCTGCGTGCGATTGTTGATGGCCACCTCCTGCGAAGTCATGCCCACAAAACTAAACACCAACGTTGCGCTGCTTGGCGCCGCAATTTTAAAGTTACCATCGGCGTCAGTCTGCGTTCCGCGCGTGGTTCCTTTCACCAACACGCTCACGCCTGGGAGCACCGAACCGTTGGACTCTTGGACTTTTCCTGACACAGTAATGTCCTGCGCCATGGTTGTTATGGACACACAAGCCCACAGCAACATCATCAAATTTAGACGAACATTTGTTCGGCCAAAAACCTTGTACATCGAAATCATCATAGGGGTTTGATGTAAGTTAAATTGGATAATTGGAAAGATTGAAATGGAGTAAACATGGCGTTTCATCAATTTCTTCTTGCAAAAGTACCATACTTAACCCCGCTTGTCGTCCCACTTTGCAATAATGACAAAAAGAGCCACTATTTTTTATAAACAACTATTTATCAGAATATTACAAAAAAAAGGACGTGCCACTTTTAGAAGGTGGCACGTCCTAACCATTAAAATGGTACACATTTACGAAGCTAACTCTGCTTATTCATCCTCAATCCTCGCCTCAAAGAAATATTCTCGCGGGGTTTGTTGCGTCATTTTTTTGAAAGCGCGGTTGAAAGCCGTTTTTGAATTAAACCCTACTTCAAAGGCAATCGCCAAAAGGGTAAAATGCTTGTTGCGCGGGTCTTCAAAACGTTGTTTAAATTCCTCGATTCGGTATTCGTTTATAAAGTCAAAGAAGTTTTTGTTGTAGCCTTCATTGATAATTTTTGACAATAAATGAGGGGCAAGTTTTAATTTCTGGGCCAATTCATTGAGCGTCAACCCAGGGTTTGTATAAGGCTTGTATTGCAGCATGTAGGTTTCCAATTTGCTTTTGTACCCACCTAAATTTTCGAGCGTATCCACCTCTTTTTCTAGCACGGGTGCCAATGTATCGTGCAATGCAATGGTGACCGTTGGCTCTTCGGTAGGTTTCAGGAAAGGCTGAGGTTTGGCCTGAATTTTAAAAATTTCGGGCTGGTGAATGGCAAAATAACCCAGGAAATAGGGAATCGTCGAAAAAGCCAACCAAATGGTATCAATACTTTTTTGGACAATCGACACTGTTTCAATTTTGAAAAAATACCCCACGCCAAACAACAAGCCCGAAAAAAGCCAAAGCACCAAACAGACCAATTGCAAGCCCAAAACCGTCGAAAGGTATTGAAGGTTGTACTCAGACGAAGATTGATTGGCAGCTAATGACCGATACGAACGAATGGCGCGATAACACACCATCCAGTAGTACAAATTGGTCAATAGCGCCAGCGTTCCTGTTCCCCAAAACAACCAAACAATGTCAATTTCACGGTTGACAATTTTGATTTGAAGGCGCTTTTCTTCCATAAAAAAGAAAGGAAGATAGACCAGCAACTGAACCGCTGGCAATAAAAAATGCCCCCACCAGTGGCGCGGAAATTTGGGAATTTTGAAAAGCAGTTTTTGAATATAAAAATAAAAAAGTGGGGCGTACAAAAACAGCGCGAAATCGGGGATAAGTAGCATCTTAGTATATTCTTGCGCTACTTCACGGTATGCACTGACCACTTTGATAGCCACTACCACAGCCATAAACGCCAGCGAAACCACCAACCAACGATTCGCGTGTCGGTTGTAGTCTTGCATGGAAGTAATGGCAATGATTAATAAAATGCTTTGAAAGGCCGAAAACAACAACAGAAGATCATAAATTGAAATGGAGCGAAACGTCCCCGAAAGGTCTTCCCAACTTTCTATTTTTACTTCAATATTCTCATTATTAATAATTTGACCTCGGTATAAAATTCGATTGATTCGCGTTTTTCCGTTTTCCTGTCCTTCAACGCTATTCCAGTCTCCACGAGTAAACTTATACTCCAGCCTTGGTAAATCCGACGCAACTGTGACACGGTATGTGCCATCTACTTGTTTTCTTAGCCTAAAATCTTCGTCTCCCGCATGCCAGTTATTAAAGTTACCTGTGATGTAAATTGTGGCATCTTTGGGCGTATTTTCGGGGATTTCGTTAATCACAAAACGATACATTGCCCTTGCCTCCCAGCCATCAATACTGATTTGCAGGAATTTTGGATTTTTCTCATCAAAACGATAATAGACCCTGTCAGGACGGCTTTTTCCTGTGCTATCCCCTTCTACTAACCCCCAGCTTCCTTGCGTTACCTTAAACTTAAAATTGGTCAGTGTATCGGGCAAATCCAAAAAGAAGTTGCCCGTTTTATCCCGTTTAAATTCAAATGCGGCATCTCCAGGTTGCCAATTATTAAAATCGCTGGCTAAAAAAAGTCGCTGGTTAGCCGTTTTGAAAGGGGCATGACGCACAATCTCAATCCTAATTTGCCCAAAAGCAAACAGAGGCAACAGCACTCCCATCAAACAACGCCACCAATTCTTCATCACGATTTAGTATTAGGTCCAACTAAACAGCCACGGGGGCTTTGATACCTGGCCAAGGATTATAATTTTCGAGGGTAAAATCCTCAAATGTAAAGTCAAATACGCTCTTCACGTCAGGATTGAGCTTCATGGTTGGCAGCTCTTTAGGTTCCCGACTAAGTTGTAACTCAACTTGTTCCAAATGGTTAAGATAAATGTGGGTATCTCCACCCGTCCAAATAAAATCACCGTACTCAAAACCACATTCTTGGGCAATCATCATCGTTAACAACGCATAACTAGCGATGTTGAAGGGCACGCCCAAAAACACATCGGCACTCCGCTGGTACAGCTGACAAGAAAGTTTGTTATCGGCGACATAAAACTGAAACAAGGCATGGCAAGGACTAAGCGCCATTTTTGGCAAATCCGCAGGATTCCAGGCCGAAACGATAATCCGACGAGAATCGGGGCTATTTTTCAATTGTTTCAACACATCCATAAACTGGTCAATCACCTGTCCGTTAGGAGCTTCCCAGCTACGCCACTGTTTTCCATAGACGGGTCCTAAGTTGCCATCGGCATCCGCCCATTCATCCCAAATGCTTACGCCGTGGTCTTTGAGGTACTTGGTATTGGTATCGCCTTTCAAGAACCACAACAGCTCATAAATGATTGATTTGGTATGGACTTTTTTGGTTGTGACCAAAGGAAAACCTTTTTGTAAATCAAAACGCATTTGGTAGCCAAACACGCTAATGGTTCCTGTGCCCGTACGGTCAGTTTTACGGGTTCCGTTGGCTAAAATATGGCGAAGTAAGTCGTGGTATTGTTGCATTGAAAATTCGTTAATTGTTCATTTTTAAAAAGTTGGCCTCTGATTTTGATACATTTAAGTAAAAATCCATTACCCAAAATTTGCTTTGTACTCATTTACCTTTTGTAAGATGAGCATCAAATACGTCTCAAAATAACAAAAAATGACTCGCTATTGCTAACGGAGGTATCAGGTTTAAATTTAACTGACGGTCAAGACCGCCCTAGTCACAATTAGCCATCCAAACCGTGTCTTTCCTTCCTTTTCATTACTAATAGTTGTTTATTAAATGCCAATTCTGGAATTTTTGTCATATATTTATACATAAATTCCGATAATATGTACAATAGAAAAACTTTTTCGCAATTATTAACCCACTTACCCAAAAGGCAAGTTACGGTAATCACTGGCATGAGGCGGGTGGGAAAGTCCACAGCTTTACGCTATTTACTCGACCACGTAACCCATTCAAACAAATTATACCTAGATTTCGAGCGTATTGAAAACAGAGTCCTTTTCAACCAACAATCATACAATGACATTGAACGAGGATTAGTCGCATTAGGGCTCAACCTAAAACAACCTGCTGTACTCGCTCTTGATGAAATTCAACTTGTCCCCAACAGCACAAGCGTAATTAAAAGTCTATACGATACTTATGACATAAAATTTTTGGTAACAGGTTCGAGTTCGTTTTACTTGAAAAATCATTTTTCGGAAAGTTTAGCTGGCCGAAAGCAAATTTTTGAGATGTGGCCACTTGACTTCGAAGAGTTTGTCACTTTCAAAGGTTTTGATGCAAATCGTTTACTGAGTGAGCGATTTCGGCCGTTCTTACCCACTTATTTTGATTTATGGCACGACCTATACGAAGAATTCATCCAATTCGGTGGATTTCCTGAGGTTGTTCTTGCCGATACCCATCAGGATAAAATCGACTACCTCAAAGACGTTTTGAATGCCTATATTGAGCTTGATATTAAGCTATTATCCGACTTCTCTGTGAGCGATAGTTTGTATAAACTCATTTTATTATTGGCTAATCGAGTAGGTAGTCGAATTGATTATACCAAACTTGCAAGCTTAACGGGGCTTAACCGCCACAAGATAAAAGATTATCTGCACCTTCTCGAATACACTTACTTTATTCAGACCATTTCCCCCTTAACAAACGGAATTGATAAAGAAATTAGTAAACAACCCAAAATGTACTTCTCTGACACGGGCTTACTTCAAGTTTGTGGCAAAGTCAGTAGCGGAGCTTTGTTCGAAAACAAGATTGCCAATCAATTGCAACCTCTGGGGAAAATTCAATACTTTGAAAAAAGTGCTGGTACAGAGATTGATTTTATTTTAAACGGAGAAATAGCTTTTGAAGTAAAAGAGACCTGCACGCCATACGACCTCAAAACGTTAACAGATCGGACAAAACAATTATCAGTTGGAGATTGTCAGCTCATTGGCCGCTATCGTCCCGAAAGTGGTTTTTCTAATTTTTTATGGGGCGGAAGTCTATTTTAGAAAATCAGTACGTCTCAAAATAACAAAAAATGCCCCGCTAATGCTAACGGGGCTACAGGTTTGAGAGTTGCATTTTTTAACCTTCAACCCGCCGTAGTTTCCAACTGGCCAAAATGCTATCGGCTTTTTGTAAGGCATTTACTTCAAAATAAGTGTTAGAAGGTGCCTTCATTGTGGGCTGGTATTTTTTTGATACTTCATTTATCACCCGATTTCTAATTTCAAGAGTCACCTCATTATTTAACGATATTTCTTCCAGATTTTCGGTCATTTCGGCATTCATCTCCATCAAAATATCCGCGTTGTAATCTACTTCCAACGAACTACCCCATTTTTTTTCGTCAAAATCATAACTCAAGGTCAACGTTTGAAACACTCCATTGCTTTTGAAATAATAGGTATCACGCTCCAACGAACGCTTGCCATTGGTCAGAACTACTGTTTTACTGATGTGCTGAGGCAATATGGTAGAATTATAAATTACCTTTTCTGGGTTTTCATATTTAAACCAATGTAGGTTGACGATATTATGGACTTTTACAGTGTCTGTTGAAAAATACCATTTACGGCCAATAGGAGGAATCCCCAAACCTTCTCGTTCGTCGTTATATGCAGTACCAAAATTTTCTCTCGACTTCCAGTTCTTAAATTTTGAGACAAGCAAGCTTAATACCATCGCTAAGCACAGTGTCAAAACTAAAGGCATCCATTTACTTTGCATTTCTTGCAGGAAATTAGGTTTTATATTTCAACGAAATTCCCTTTCACCACCATACCATTGTAAAAGCTATTCGTTTTTTGAGGAATATCCATGGTGATTTGCCATTCCTTGGGTGTTACTTTCACACCACTCACTTTTCCGTCTTTTAATCCATACGACTGAGGCCCCGCAAAACTGTTTGTTAAACCTGTATTTGCTTTCGCATTTTCAAGCTGTTGTGGCGTAGTATATTCAAACTTGGGTTGGTTAGGGTCTATTTCAAAGGCAATAAAAGGAGAACCATTATCACAGCAACTTCTGTCGGCACCTGGTTCTAATGTAAATAGAACCACCGCTTGATTCCCTCCTTTTTCTACCCAATACGACTTATAGCCGTTGGCATAATCTATTACTTTTATATGATAGTTCAACATGACTTGGTAGCGCGCGCCAAACGGCTCATTCGGATTCAACGGAATAGTTCCTTGATCATCAGAGTCTTTACAACTCACAAAAGCAAGAAAAAGAAGGATGTATAAAAAATTCTTCATACTATTTTTCTCATTAAACAATAAACTCGTTTGCAATAGACAGACTCTATTACAAACGAGTTTATTATATTTTTAGTACAGAATATCCTCCTATTATTCTCTCTACTCTCCCATCAATTCCTTCAAAATCTTCTGAGCAGCAATGGAGATAATTGTCCCTGGGCCAAAAACACCTTTTACCCCTGCTTTGTACAAGAAATCGTAGTCTTGGGGAGGAATCACGCCGCCCGCAATCACCATAATATCTTCGCGGCCTAGTTTTTTGAGTTCTTCAATTAATTGTGGAACGAGGGTTTTGTGCCCCGCTGCCAAGCTCGACGCTCCTACTACGTGCACATCGTTCTCTACCGCTTGGCGAGCCGTTTCTTCTGGGGTTTGGAACAGCGGCCCCATGTCCACGTCAAAACCCAAATCGGCAAAACTCGTCGCAATTACCTTGGCACCACGGTCGTGGCCATCTTGTCCCATTTTGGCCACCATCAAACGCGGACGACGCCCTTCAAGTTCGGCAAAACGGTCGGCCATCTCGCGGGCCAAACGGAAGTTTTCATCGTCCGAAACCTCCGCACTATATACTCCTGAAATTGAACGTATCACGGCTTTATATCTTCCAAAAACTTTTTCCATTGCCTCCGAAATCTCTCCCAAAGTTGCGCGCAAACGCGCCGCTTTTACGGCCAAACTGAGCAAATTGGAGTCAAAATCCGTTCCTCCTTGCCGATGACACGCCTCCGTAATGGCTTCCAACGCTTCTCGTACTTTTTCGGGGTCGCGCTCGGCTTTCAAACGATTCAATCGCGTAATTTGCGACACTCGAACGGCCTGATTATCCACCTCCAAAATATCCAGCGCCTTCTCCGAGTCAGGTTTAAATTTGTTGACACCCAGAATAATATCTTTGCCGCTATCAATGCGGGCTTGTTTGCGGGCGGCCGCTTCTTCAATGCGCATTTTGGGAAGGCCCGCCTCTATCGCCTTCGTCATTCCGCCCATTTGCTCCACTTCTTCAATCAACGCCCACGCTTTTTCAGCCAATTCTTTGGTCAAATATTCGACATAGTAGCTCCCTCCCCACGGATCCACCACGCGGCAAATGTCCGTTTCATTTTGTAAATACAATTGGGTATTCCGAGCAATCCGCGCCGAAAAATCAGTAGGTAGAGCAATGGCTTCGTCGAGCGAATTGGTGTGCAAACTTTGAGTATGACCCAAGGCCGCCGCCATCGCTTCAATCGCCGTGCGAGCCACGTTGTTAAACGGGTCTTGCTCCGTCAGCGACCAGCCTGAGGTTTGGCAGTGAGTACGCAATGCCAGCGATTTTTTGTTTTTTGGGGAAAACTGATTCACAATTTTTGCCCACAACAACCGTCCTGCGCGCATTTTGGCAATTTCCATAAAATGATTCATGCCAATCCCCCAAAAGAACGACAAACGCGGCGCAAAATCATCAATGTCCATACCCGCCTCCAAGCCCGTACGAATGTATTCTAACCCGTCGGCCAATGTATAAGCAAGCTCAATGTGGGCAGGTGCGCCCGCTTCGTGCATGTGGTAGCCACTGATACTGATGCTGTTGAATTTGGGCATAAAACGACTTGCGTACGCAAAAATATCCCCAATGATGCGCATACTTGGCGCGGGAGGATAAATGTAGGTGTTGCGCACCATGAACTCTTTCAAAATATCGTTCTGAATCGTCCCTGCCAACTGTTCGGGAGAAACGCCTTGTTCTTCGGCGGCCAAAATATAAAAGGCCATAATCGGCACCACGGCCCCGTTCATGGTCATCGAAACCGACATTTGGTCAAGGGGAATTTGGTCGAAAAGAATTTTCATATCCTCCACGCTGTCGATGGCTACCCCTGCTTTGCCTACGTCACCCACCACCCTTGGATGGTCGGAATCGTACCCACGGTGCGTTGCTAAGTCAAACGCCACTGAAAGTCCTTTTTGCCCTGCGGCTAAGTTTCTACGGTAAAAAGCATTGGACTCCTCCGCCGTTGAAAAACCTGCATATTGGCGCACCGTCCAAGGTTGCATCACGTACATAGTGCTGTACGGACCGCGCAAAAAGGGAGGAATGCCCGCCGCAAACCCCAAATGTTCGGCATCGGCTACGTCTGCGTTGGTAAAAGTTGTTTTTACTTTGATGCCTTCGGCGGTAACGAAGGGTTTTAACCCCTCTTGCGGTTTGTCATGTTGACGCAAGGAAGTAGCTAGTTCTTTTTCTATGTTGAGGAAGTTGGGTTTCATAATTTATAGTTCAAATGTTAATTCATACCATTTTTCGTACGGATGCACACAGATGGGTTTTTATTTATCAGGCCCTAAAAACGTCGCTAAGGGTTTCCACTCGTCCACATTATCGGCGATGAGCTTTAAAATAGCCACAAAAGGCAAAAACAACACCATGCCCGATACCCCCCAAATAACCCCGCCCAAAAACAACGCCACTACCGACGCCAGCGTATTTACCTTTAATTGTACGCCTACCACCCAAGGAAAAATGACGTTGGCTTCCAAATACTGAACGATGCCAAAAACCGCCACCACACCCAACGGATACCAAATAGAATCGTGCATCATCCAAGCAACCGAAATGGGCAGCAACGCCCCAATCGCAATCCCAACGTAAGGAATGATGGTCAAAATGGACGCAATAAAACCAAACAAAATCGCTTGGTTCAACCCCACAATGGCCAAGCCCACACTGTTGAGAATACCAACAATCAAATATACCAAGAGCAAGCCTTTGATGTAGTTATAATAGGTATCTACCGTTTGCATCGCTACCACCCTTACTCGGTTACGGTTTGCATCGCCAAAAAGCTGATATAAGCCCCGCATCAACAGTTCTCGGTAGCTTAAAAACAAGGCCGTAAAAAGCGGTATCATCACCAAATTGAACAGTAAACTTGCCGTCGCATTGACCGTCCCCAACAGCACTGCTCCCAATCGACTGCCCAAATTATTAGCCGTCTGTCGCAGCCAATTGATTTGCATGTCAAGCGAAATATGCCATTTCGTCGTGAGCCACTGTTGAAAATCAACCAATATCTTGTCACTTTTCAGCGTCAATCGTGGTAGTTCCTGCCGTAATTCGACCACTTGCCACACCATAATTCCAACCAAGCCCGCGCCAATCACCAACACAATGGCAAGACACGCCGCAATGGCAGCACTACGAGGCCAACGACGTTGTTCAAGCCACCGACAAAGCGGGTAAAGTACCATCGCAATCAGTAACCCAAACATCATCGGAATGCTAATCACTTTGGTGAAATACATAATCACTGCCCCCATGAGCAGGATTTGTAAATACCGACTTACTTTATCTGGTGTGGTCATTCTATCCTAGCTTTTATACTTCAAACGATTGGGCAATTCGACGGTTGACAAGTAATTTAAACGCTGATTGAATGGACTTTTCATCAATGGCGGGAGGTATCACAACGGTGCCATCATCAAACCTAAATTTATTGACGCCCACCATCACACGTTTCCCTTCTTCCAAAGCTTTGAGCGTTTGTTGGAAATTCTCCTCAATGGCATCTTGAATAAAATTTTGGGCAATTGCCTCCATAAACCCACCTTTTTCTTCAATAGCCAAGAACAATGCCCAAGCCGCATCGGCCAATTGAAGCGTCAGGTTTTCGAGGTAATAACTTCCCGCCGCAGGGTCAATAGTCTTGTCTAAATAACTTTCCCCCTTCAACAAAATGGAAATATTCCGAGCAATCCGCTCTGAGAACTCGTCCGTTTCCTGAAAAACTGCATCGTACGCGTGTACGGTTAACGCATCACAACCGCCCATAACCGCACTCATGGCCTCCGTCGTGGCGCGTAGCATATTGGTATTGGGCGTGGTGGCTGCCTCATAAAACGTCGATGTCTGCGCATGGATGTAGCAGTTCGCTTTGTCATACCGACGCAAGGAGGTACCTTCTTCCTTCAAAAACTGCCCACAAATTCGCTCCCACAAATACCGCAGTGCACGGAGTTTGGCGATTTCCAGAAAATAATTTGTACCAATGGATAAGGAGAAATATACTTTTGGCAAAATATCCTCCACCGCAAGACCTTCATCGGTAAGTTTATCTAGGAAGGTCACTGCTGATGAAAGCGTGAAGGCCAGCTCTTGGGCAATGTTGGCTCCTGCGTTATGAAACGCATGACTACTCACGCACACCGACCGAAACTGCGGCGATGTTTGAGTTTGTCGAATACAGTTGGCCAACTCTTCAAAATACGTGGCTGAAAGTTCCCCCGTTTGCGTCCAACGCGCCAAGCCGTCGTCGGCCAAACCGCCTTTCATTTGGTAAGGTATCAATCGGAGTAATTCCGAAACGGTGGCCGCTTCTCGTCCTCCTGTTTGAAAAAAAACGGGCGTTTCGCTCAACTTTATCCCATCGAGCAATTTTGTCAGTTCTATTTTTTTATTTTTTGCCAAATCCAACGTCAACGCATCCACTCCTTTTTGAAGTAGTGCCTTAAGTTGTGCATTGGTTGCTTTTTCTTCCCCTACTTCCACTTGTGGCTGATTGAGCCAACCCGTATTTTTGACTTGGCAGGCTTGTATTTCCACAAAACGCTCGTCCACAAGGTCTTCCGCCGCATAGTAAGGTTCGACCACAATCCCTTCCGCCGTTTTCCAAAACAAGGTTGCCTCAAAATCCTTTCCCTTTAAGTCTTTGAGGGTCTGTTGTTTCCAAATTTCTTTGGAGGCGGGGGAAAATTCGGAGAAAAGAGGTAAGTTCATGAAGTTTGGTACTTTTTAAAGAAAAAATAATTTTATAACGATGGGGTAAAAATAGAGGGAATAACTTTCCGTTTCAAGCCTTGTGCTGGATTTGCTGCTATATAGATATAGATGCGCAAAAAACCCATGATTTTTTGCAAAAAAACTGCATTTCTGACAAAAATCAGCACCTCCTGCTTGTTGTTTATGCGTAAGTTTTCCCTAATTTTGCAGCCCTTTGTCCAAAAAATAGAGTTGAGTGAACTATCAATTACGCCGCGAAGTCGATGAGGTATGGGAGAAATGCCTGCAAGTCATCAAGGCAAATATCTCCGAACAAAGTTTTAAAACCTGGTTTGAGCCGATTGTTCCCTTTCGGCTTGATGGGAAAACTTTGACCATACAAGTACCTAGTCAGTTTTTTTATGAGTGGCTCGAAGAAAACTATATTCACGTTCTTCGACGCGCACTCGATTTCGCTATTGGCCGTGAAGGACAACTCGAATACTCTATCATTGTTGACACAGGCACCGACCGCCAGCCGCCAATTAAGGTGCACGTTCCGACGACCAACTCGCCCGTAGCGGCCGAGGCGCGTCAGAAAGCAGCTTCCGAACCCCGAAAGCCTGCTCCACCGCCCGTGAGAGGGATTGATACGACGGAGTTGGATTTGTTTCTCAATGCCAATTACAGTTTTGATAACTACATCGAGGGAGATTGCAACCGTTTGGCCCGCTCGGCTGGAATGGCCGTGGCCCAGCGCCCAGGCGTTACTTCGTTCAACCCGCTTCTGATTTATGGCGGTGTAGGATTGGGCAAAACACACTTGGTACAAGCCATCGGTAACCACATCAAAGGTCATTTTGGCGACAAATCGGTGTTGTACGTTTCTTCGGAAAAATTTACGAACCAATTTATCAACGCCATCAAAAACAACACCCTGCAAGATTTCACCGACTTCTACATGCGGGTGGATACGTTGATTTTGGACGATGTGCAGTTTTTGTCGGGCAAAGAAAAAACGCAAGATACTTTCTTCCATATTTTTAATCACTTGCACCAATCGGGACGTCAAATCATCATGACCTCCGACCGCCGTCCGAGTGAATTGCAAGGACTTCAAGACCGTTTGCTTTCGCGCTTTAAGTGGGGACTTACGGCCGACCTCCAACAACCCGACCTCGAAACGCGGATTGCCATCATTCAGCGCAAACTCCAAGCCGAGGGGATTTACATCGAGGCAAGTGTGATTGAGTACGTGGCGCACAGTGTCAACACCAACGTTCGCGAACTTGAGGGCGTAATTATCTCCCTTATGGCGCAGGCATCGCTTGTTCGCCGCGATATTGACCTTGAATTGGCCAAAAACGTGTTGAAAAACATTGTTTCTACCGAAGAAAAAGAAGTCAACATCGACACGATTCAGGACATTGTATCGGACTTTTACGACGTGACCATCGCCGATTTGAAAAGCAAGAGCCGTAAAAAAGAGTTGGTATTTCCGCGTCAGGTGGCCATGTATTTTGCCAAAGAACTCACCGATTTGTCCTTGAAGTCCATTGGCTATCACTTTGGCGGCCGCGACCACAGCACGGTCATTCACGCCGTACAGACCATCAGTGATTTGATGGAACAAGACGAAGCAGTCAAAGAAGCGCTCCAAAAAATTCGGAGTAATTTTGGGTAACCTCCACCTCCTCCCGCATACCGATTTTTCCCTCAGCCGTTGGGATGCTTTTATTGCGGCTTCCCCGCAGCGGGTCGTGTATGCCTATTCGTGGTATTTGGAGGTGGTTTCGCCGCAGTGGCAGGCATTGGTTTGGGAAGAAGAAGGAATTTGGAAGGCCATCATGCCGTTGCCTGTTCAGCAAAAATGGGGGTTAAACGTAGTCCAACAGCCATTTTACTGTCAATTTTTAGGAATTTTCACTGCACCTTCGGTCGAGCTTACCTCGGTGCAAGCTGCTTTTTTGGAAGCTCTTTCTACGCATTTTCGGTACGTTTCTAGCTATTCGGGGCGGTTTTTGGGAGAACAATTTCCCCAACAATTTGAACTTCGGCACTGCTACACGCACCTTTTTCCGCTGGATGCGCACTATCCTACCCTCCGTCAACGCTATTCTCCCGACCGTCGGATGAACCTACAACGGGCGCTTCGTTTTGGGTGGGAAATCACCGAGAACCAAGACATTGACCCACTGATACAATTATTTCAAGAAAACCATGCTGCCAACATTCAGGGGGGCGTGGCCGAAACGGCTTACGAATTACTACGCAAGGTGGAAGGAGTATTGCGACACCAAAAAGCCGCGCGCCTTATTTATGCGCTCAAAGACGGGAAAATAGAGGCTGGAGCGCTGTTTGCCATCCACGACCAGCGCATTATTTATTTGTTCAACGCCGCCTCTCCCGTCGGGCGCAAAGGCAACGCGCGTACATTGTTGATTGATCAACTCTTTCAAACCTACGCCAACTCGGGCTATATTTTCGACTTTGAAAGTCCCGAAAAGGCATCCATTGCCTCGTTTTATGCTTCCTTCGGTGCTCAGCCCGAACAATATTCAGTGCTGCATTACAATAACCTGCCTTTTCCGCTGAAACAATTACAGGCGTATCGGAGGAGAAAAGCCTCACCGAAAGTTTAATATCTTCCCGAAAGTTTTTTAAACTTTCGGGAAGATAGCTATTAATCTACCGTCATTGCATTTCGGTGAAAACGCGTAATGATATTAGGATTGGGATAGAGTGAAACAACGCTTTTGTCTTTTCCTTCGTAAGGAATAATGGACAATACATACCGAATACTTTCCAAACGCGCTTTTTGTTTGTTGTTTGCCTTCACAATAATCCACGGACTAAACGAAGTGTGCGTTTTGCTAAACATCTGTTCTTTGAACTTCGTGTACGTCGTCCATTTTTCTTGCGCTTGCATATCTACGGGACTTAATTTCCACTGTTTCAACGGATTGGCTTTTCGCGATTTGAACCGATTCAACTGTTCTTCCTTGGAAATCGAAAACCAAAACTTGATAATGATAAGTCCGTCTTCGTACAACATGTGCTCAAACTCAGGCACTTGCTGCATAAAAATATCGTATTGTCCTTCCGTACAAAAGTTATTGACTGGCTCAACCACCGCGCGGTTGTACCAGCTTCGGTCAAAAAAAACAATTTCGCCACGGTTGGGAAGTTGCTTGGCGTAGCGTTGAAAATACCATTGACCTTTTTCTTCTTCAGTCGGTTTGGGTAGGGCCACCACCCGCATCGCACGGGGATTGAGGTGTTCCGTAAATCGCCGAATGGTTCCTCCTTTTCCAGCCGCATCGCGCCCTTCAAACAAAATCGCAATCCGTTTTCCCTTGGCCTGTACCCAACGTTGAAGTTTTACTAGTTCGATTTGTAATTTCTCCAATTCCTCTTCGTAGCGAATGGTTTCCAGCACTTTACGGGGATCAGAGTTGTTGCGTTTAAATAAATCGGACAGGTCTTTTTTGGTGCGAAGGTTGCGCAGTTCGGACAATTGAATGGACGCATCCACTTCATTTACATCAACAATGGAACTAGCAACTACCGATTCTGACGCGGGGCTTGGGGCCGCAATGGGTGTCGAGGAAGAAATACGTTTTGTCATAGTGCGACGATGGTTAAAATGTTTGTTCTCAAAACAATCATTTTCCCACTAGCCTTTTATGACTTTTTGTTAACCCAAACCATGATAAAAATCAGTTTCACTTTTTTGGGGGTAGTAACAACAAAAAAGCCCTTCCAAGAAATGACGCTTAGAAGGGCTTGTGGAGAACTTCTCGAAAGTTCAAAACTTTCGGGAAGTTGGGTTAAAACTTTCAGAAAGTTGAATTATGAAAGCGGCGGAATGCGCAACACCTGACCTGGGTAAATTTTGTCAGGGTGAGTCAACATTGGCTTGTTTGCTTCAAAAATAATTTCGTACTTCATTGGGTCTCCGTAGTACTTAGCTGAGATTTTAGAAAGCCAATCACCTTCTACAACTGTGTGATACTGAGCCTCTGGAGCTGGTTCAGCTACCTCCATTTTGTTATCAACAGCTTCAACGCCTTCAACGTTTCCTACTGCCAACGCGATTTTTTCAGCGTCTTCTTGTTTCGCAACTTCACCTTCGATAATAACGGTGTGACCCGCAACTTTTACAATAAGTTTATTGTAAGGCAAGCCCAACGTTTTTACGTGTTGTAACAACGCGCCTGCTTTGAGTTCCGCAACTTTTTCAGGTGCTGCAGCTGGTTCGTCTTTGCCGAAGATTTTTTCTCCAACACCCTTAAAAAATGACATGAGTCCCATGGTTGAAAAAGATTTTGTTTGGTTTATACTATATTTGATTCACAAGGCTCAAATCTAAGTGTTTTTTAAGTCCTTGCAAATCGTTAGACCGTTATTTTAGTTTTAAGTCACACAAAAGGTATGAAAATTGCATTTTTCAGTTCAAAAATCTACGATAAAATCTATTTTAACCGCTACAATACATACCATGAGTTAAAATACTTTGAAAATCCCCTCAACGCCGAAAGCGTTGATTTGACCAACGGCTACGACGGGGTATGCGTCTTTGTCAATGACCAACTCAACGCTGAAGTCATTGCGCAACTCGCCGCGCGAAACATCAAAATCATCGCCCTACGCTGTGCGGGTTTCAACAATGTGGACCTTCAAGCGGCTCAAAAACAGGGCATTGCCGTCGTTCGTGTACCTGCTTACTCGCCTCACGCCGTGGCCGAACACGCCGTAGCACTCATCATGACGCTTAATCGAAAAACGCATAAAGCTTACAACCGCGTCCGTGAAGGGAATTTTTCGTTGGAACGCCTCACGGGCTTTGATTTGTACGGAAAAACCGTCGGCGTGGTCGGAACAGGAAAAATTGGGGAGGCTTTTGCATTCATTATGAAAGGGTTTGGGTGCAAAGTACTGGCTTATGACATTCATCCCAATCCTGTTCTTATCAATGCTGGAGTTCAATTTGTGGAATTAGACGAGCTATTTGCCCAGTCGGACGTAATTTCACTGCACTGCCCGCTTACGCCCCAAACCAATCGCCTCATCAACAGCGAGTCGCTCGAAAAAATGAAACCTAACGCCATGCTCATCAATACGAGTCGCGGCGGGCTTATCGACACCAAAGCGGTTATTAATGCCCTAAAAAACGGAAAATTAGGATATTTGGGCATTGATGTCTATGAACAAGAAGCCGATTTGTTTTTCAATGATTTTTCGGAAAGCATCATCCAAGACGATATGCTCATGCGACTGATGAGTTTTCCAAATGTGCTGATTACGGCGCACCAAGGCTTTTTTACGGAAGAAGCCCTCACGCAAATCGCCCAAGTGACGTTGCAAAACCTGTCAGATTTTGAGAATAACCAGCTTTCCGAAACCACCACGTTGGTTCACTAACGTAGCGCACTATTTCGGTTGTGAGCAACCGAAAGCACACTTTAATTCCCAATACACCAACCCATGTTTTCATCAACTCGCCTTTCCTTTCTTATCATCATTTGCCTTTGCGGTATTATTACAGCATCGGCTCAGCCTTCCGCAATTGGTAACCCCAAAATGGACAAAAAACTTACGGCGCTACTTCAAGAACTCATCAAGGGGCATGAAGGCGATGTCGGGATTTACGTTCGGAATTTGAAAACCAACAAAATCGTCGAAATCAATGCCGATACGCTGTTTCCTACCGCCAGCATGATTAAAGTACCGATTCAGTGCGGGTTGTTTGACAAAATCAGTAAGGGTGAGTTAAAATACAATGCCATTCTTACCTACAAAGATTCGTTACACTACGACGATGGGATTGTGGGCTCACTCAAAGACGGCGCCAAAATTCCGCTGAGCGAAGTGGTAATGCTCATGGAAACCGTCAGCGACAACACAGGCAGTCTTTGGTGTCAAGCCTTGGCGGGAGGTGGCAAAAGTATCAACGAATGGTTGGACAAAAACGGATTCACGGCCACCCGAGTCAATTCGCGAACCCCTGGCCGCGAAGCCAACCGCACGCGTTACGGCTGGGGACAAACCAGTCCCCGCGAAATGGCCGAACTCATTGCGATGATTCGGACGGGAAAAGCCATTAGCCCCGATGCCTCCGACCGTATGTACCGTAACTTAACCCGCCAATATTGGGACGGCGAAGGGCTTTCGCAACTTCCCCCTGAAATCAAAACGGCCTGTAAAAATGGCGCGGTCAATCGCTCTCGCTCAGAAGCCGTCTTGGTTCATGCGCCTCACGGAGAGTACGTGTATTGTGTCATTACCAAAAACAACAAAGACGAAAGTTGGACCTCCAATAACGCTGGTTATGTTTTACTTAGAAAGGTAGCAAAAGCGCTTTGGAATTATTACGAACCAAAACACCCTTGGCAGGCTCCTGCCAATTTTGAAAAATGGTACCAAGAAGCCGTCGAATAAACGAGACAAGTGCCGTGTCAAAAAAAATAAAAACGTTTTCGACCTACGAATTTGTCGATAGGTATTTTGAGCCTGAGCCTCCGCTGCAAGAAATGATGCGCCCCGACTTTGGGCGCTTCTTTATTGTAGATGTGCAAGAATTGATAAAACTGTCTAAATTACCCGTTCCCGCTTCTCGCTCCACTACGCACTCGCTTATTTACTTAACGTCAGGGGAAGCTACCATGAAAATTGGCTTCCACGATGTTTGCATTCAAGCCAACGAATGCCTTGTTGTACCCGCTGGACAGGTCTTTTCCTACGACAAATACGAGCAAAATCAAGGATACATCGCGGTTTTTAACAGTGATTTTCTCATTGGTAAAATTGGCAGTAAAGAACTGATTGACCAATTTGAGTTTCTTACGCTTTGGGGCAACCCCATCATTTGCCCAGAGCCGTCAAGCGCCCCTTTTTTAGCAATGCTTTTTCAACGGGTACAGCTCGAATACCAACAATACGGCTTGGGAAGTTCGTTGATTCAGCCCTATTTTATTGCGGCACTGTGCGAGTTAAATACGGCTTATCAACCACTGGCACAAGGAAAAAGCACGACGTCTTTACACCTAACCAATCGCTTCAAAGCATTCTTACATCAATACATTCGCAGTAAACATCTTGTGAGTGAATACGCCGAATTACTCCACGTTAGCCCCAACCACCTCAACAAAATTATTCGTGATGTTACAAACCAATCTCCCTCCAAATGGATAGATGAAACGCTCGTGCTGGAGGCCAAAGTGCTCCTGTTTCAAAGCAAACTGAGTATCAGTGAAATTGCTACCGAACTTGGCTTACTAGACGCTTCTTATTTTAGTAGGCTATTTAAAAAATACGTGGGAGTCAGTCCGCTTGAGTTTCGCAAAAGGATTGATTTGTCCTAATATCGGCTTTTCTCGTCCTACTTTTGTATTCGGTTAGCAACGACCTTTGCCAAAAAAAGATTTATGTACTCACTTCTTTTATTTCTACATTCCACGGTTCGTTGGTTGGTCGTCGCCAGCTTAGTTATCTCCCTGATTAGGGCTTATTTAGGAATTCGCCAACCCCGTCCATTCACAAGAGCCGATAACGCTTTTCGGCATTGGACAGCTACTATGGCCCATATTCAATTGATGCTCGGCTTATGGATTTACAGCG
Source organism: Runella sp. R5_40 (assembly GCF_057652295.1). Lineage (NCBI taxonomy): Bacteria > Pseudomonadati > Bacteroidota > Cytophagia > Cytophagales > Spirosomataceae > Runella > Runella sp. R5_40. Next base: position 374,370 of record NZ_JBYFCH010000005.1, read on the forward strand.
AAAGCCCGATGGCAATGTATTTTTTGAAACATATCCGAATGGGTTTTCAACAATTAGATTTAACATTCTTCGGATTGATTCATCCATTGCTAATGTTTATCGCGGTTGTTCTTGTCACCATCGGTTCGGCGTTAGCAAAACGAAAAGTCACCGACCACGATAAATTCAAAACCATGTTTTTCTGGTTTGGATTGACCCTCTTGGTTATTTTTATTGCCATACCTTGGCCATTTTCTCCGCTCTCTACTCGACCACTTTTTAGAACTTTCTAACATTTACATTATGAGCTCTTTTTTCACGACCTCCGTAGGTCGGTTACGGCTTATTGCCTTTTTGGAAGGCATTTCTCTACTGGTGCTTGTTTTTGTAGCAGTCCCGCTCAAGTACATAGCGCATGATCCAAGTTGGGTAAAAGCCATTGGCCCTGTCCATGGTATCCTTTTTGTACTTTTTGTTTTTAGTACCCTCAAAATAAGCCTTGAACAACGTTGGCCTTTCCGAACGGTAACTTGGAAAGTTTTACTGGCGTGCTTTATTCCTTTTGGTACGTTTTATATTGATTCAGCCATTCTTAAAAAGCTTCCAAAGCAATAGCAAAAAAAGACCCCGAAAAAGCGCGTTTGCTTTCTCGGGGTACACGTATTTTCGTCAGTCGCAGTCTGTGACTAATACAATTTTGCTACGGCTTCTGCAATACGACGACATGCTTCGGTTAAGTTTTCGTCCGAAGCAGCCGTTGAGATACGCATACAGTTTGGTGCTCCAAAACCAGAACCTGCAACTGTGGCCACAAACGCTTCGTTCAACAACCACATGCAGAAATCATCCGAGTCGTTGATGGCCGTTTTACCATCCGTTTTACCGAAATAATAGCTAATGTCAGGGAACGCATAAAACGCACCTTGTGGCATATTTACTTTGAATCCTGGAATTTCTTTCAACAAACCAACCACCAAATGACGGCGACGGTCGTAGGCTTCGCACATTTCTTTGGCGGCATCTTTAGGTCCTGTGATGGCAGCCAACGCAGCGCGCTGTGAAATTGACCCCGTTCCAGAAGTTACTTGGCCTTGTAATTTTTCTACCCCATCGGCAATCCATTTAGCTGCACCGATGTAACCAATGCGCCATCCTGTCATGGCATATCCTTTGGCAACTCCGTTAACCGTAACCACGCGGTCGTGAATTTCGGCTACAGAACCAATACTAAAGTGACCTTGTGGTGTAAAGTTGATGTATTCGTAGATTTCGTCGGCCAATACATACACATTTTCGTATTTTGCAATCACCGCTGCCAACGCACGAAGTTCTTCTTCGCTATATACCGAACCCGTTGGGTTGTTTGGAGAAGCAAACATTACTACTTTGGTACGGCTCGTGATGGCCGCTTCCAATTGCTCAGGTGTTACTTTAAAATCATTTTCAAAGCTACCATCCACAATCACCGATTTCCCTTCCGCCAACTTCACCATTTCGGAATAGCTCACCCAATATGGAGACAAAATCACCACTTCGTCGCCTGGGTTTACCAATACCTGAATCACGTTAGCCAACGAATGCTTCGCCCCCGTTGAAACCACGATATTTTCAGGTTTCCAATTTATATTATTCTCGTTCTTAAACTTATCAGCAATGGCTTTGCGCAAATCGGCATAACCTGCCACTGGCGAATAGCCGTGATAGCCTTCGTCGATGGCTTGCTTTGCAGCTTCGCAGATGTGCTTGGGGGTCTTGAAGTCGGGCTCACCAACGCTCAAGCTAATCACTTTATGACCTTGTGCGGCGAGTTCGCGCGCTTTTTTGGTCATTCCCAACGTAGAAGACTCTTCTAACGCGTTAATGCGGTCGGCCAAAACACTGGCCGTTTCTACAACAGCAGACATAGTAAGTTGTTTTAAAAAATTTGCGCGCAAAATTACGATTATATGCAAAAAAAACCTATTTTTATTTCAATTTTATCAACTACAACCCATGTCTATTGCGTATTTGCAAACGCCCCTCGGAGTAGCTCACATTGAAGGTGACGACGAAGGCATCCAAAAAGTGACCATTACCAACGATGCCTTTCCTGCCGTCGAAGCCCCAACCTGTGAGGTAGTTCAGAGCTGTGTAGCCCAATTAAAAGAATACTTTGAAGGGAAACGTCAAGTTTTTGACCTAAAGCTAAATCCCAAAGGAACCGAATTTCAACGACGCGTTTGGCAGGACTTACTCCTTGTCCCTTTTGGCCGCACCACTTCTTATTTAGCACTTTCTCGGCAACTAGGCGACGAAAAAGCCATTCGTGCCGTGGCCGCCGCCAATGGCAAAAATCCCATTTGGCTCATTGTGCCCTGCCACCGCATCATTGGCTCCGACGGTAGTCTTACGGGTTATGCAGGTGGACTTTGGCGCAAAAAATGGCTTATTGAATTTGAAAAGGGAGGATTGCAGGGAAGTTTGTTTTAGTTGACACAAAATAAAAAAAGCGGTGGAAATTATCCACCGCTCGCAGGCCGTAAGCCAACCATCCGCACTTACCTATCCTGGCATTACGACTGTGTCAATAACGTGAATCACGCCGTTGCTTTGATACACGTCTTTGATTGTTACTGTTGACATACCGCCTTTTTCGTCAGTAAGAACCAATTTTTTCCCTTTCATCATTGCCTTTAACGTTCCACCTTGTACAGTTTTGAACGTAGCCGTTCCACCTCCTGCTTTGATAGCAGCTGCAATTGCTTTTGAATCCATTTTACCTGCCACTACGTGATAAGTCAACACTGTAGTGAGCGTACCTTTATTTTCAGGTTTTACGAGTGTTTCTACCGTTCCCGCAGGCAATTTGTCAAAAGCAGCATTCGTAGGAGCAAAAACTGTAAATGGACCTGCACTTTGCAAAGTTTCTACCAACCCAGCGGCTTTTACGGCTGCGACAAGCGTCGTGTGGTCTTTAGAATTAACTGCATTTTGCACGATGTTTTTCGACGGATACATAGGAGCTCCACCTACTTCAACTGTTTTTTCTTGTGCAAAAGATGCGTTGAAAATAAACGCTGACACGAGCAACATTACTAGCTTTTTCATTCTGTTTGTAATTTGGTTTTTTTATGGATTGTTCAAATGTTGAATTACAAACAGACTTACGGCGATTGGTCAGCGGTTAGATTTGAAGTGGGTTATTTTTCTTAAAATTTCTTTGAAATTATTTTTCAAAATACTGATAATCAATATTTTACAAATAACAAAAAATAAACAAGTAGCGTATTTGCTAAGTTTGGTTAAGGTTTTACCCGCAGACTTTCGCAGATTTAACCCGCAGATGGACGCTGAAAAAACTCATTAAGTCTTCTGTCAGCGTCCATCTGCGTTTGTATTATTCAGGGGGTTTCTGCGGGTAAAAAATGAAGCTATAGAAAATAAAAAAAGCCTTCCAAGTTGGAAGGCTTTTTTGTCGGGATGGCAAGATTCGAACTTGCGACCTCCTGGTCCCAAACCAGGCGCGATGACCGGACTACGCTACATCCCGATTCCTGCTATTTCAAGCAAGCGGAGGGAGAGGGATTCGAACCCTCGGTACCCTTGCGAGTACGGCAGTTTAGCAAACTGCTGGTTTCAGCCACTCACCCATCTCTCCGTTTAAAGGCTGAACGATAAATTAAAACCGCGTTGGTTTGTCGTTTATCGAGGCGCAAATATAGCGGTTCTGAAATATTTAAAACAAATTTTTTCGCAAAAAAACTTATATTTTTTTACACCAAAAAGTGCATTTCCGTTAAAACAGCCTCAATATCAGGCACTGAACGATACAATTCATCGAAAGAATTTATGACAAAATAATGGTCTTGAAATCGGTCGATGTGGTAAGAAGCGGCTAAAAGCGCTCTTACATCAAAACGAATTTTGGGAACATCCGCGCGGAGACAATAGGTACTTTCCCCAATCGAAGACAAAATACCCCCTCCGTAAATTTTGAGTCGGTTTTCTTCTTCTATCAACCCAAACTCCACGGTGTACCAATACAAACTACCGATTTGCTCAATGGCTTCGGGGACGTCGAGCCACCGCAATGCCACTTTACTTAACTCCGACATAAAATCACAAAACGGCTGGTGCGCCAACAGCGGAACGTGTCCAAACGTATCGTGAAACATATCGGGCTCTTCCAAATAATCCAACTGCTCGGGCGTACGTAGCCAAGTCGAAGCGGGGAATTTTTGGTTGGCCAATAATTCAAAAAAATCACGTTTGGGAATCAAACCCGTCACAGGCTCCACCTCCCAACCCGTCAGCGCCCGTAGTCGGGGATTGGTTTCGGTTTCAAAATTAGGGATACGGTCGGCGACAAATCCCACTTTTTTGATTCCTTCTAGGTATGTTTTGCTCGCCATGAGCGGCAATTGTTCCATTTGCCGCTCAAACAACGTCCTCCACACTTGGTGATCGCTGGGCGAATAGTTATTAAAGTCCTGCTGCATTGTTTTACCTGTTAGGTGCTACAACGTTCCTCTTAATTCTTGCTCACGCTCGATGGCCTCAAACAGCGCCTTAAAATTTCCTTTACCAAACGACTTCGCTCCTTTCCGCTGAATAATTTCAAAAAACAGGGTCGGGCGAGGCATGATAGGTTTGGTGAAAATTTGAAGTAAATACCCCTCGTCGTCGCGGTCCACTAAGATACCTAACTTGCGTAAAGGTGCTAGGTCTTCATCAATGTGACCCACGCGCGACAGCAAATCATCGTAATAGGTAGTGGGCACGCGTAGAAATTCAATGCCACGGTTTTGCAATTCGGTCACCGTTTCGATGATATTATCCGTAGCCACCGCAATATGCTGCACCCCTGCTCCACCGTAAAAATCTAGGTATTCTTCTACCTGCGATTTTTTCTTTCCTTCGGCAGGTTCGTTGATGGGGAATTTGATTCGCCCGTTGCCGTTGCTCATCACTTTGCTCATCAGTGCGGTGTAATCGGTCGAAATGTCTTTGTCATCAAACGACACCAACTGATTGAAACCCATTACATTGGCATAAAAATTTACCCAAGGCAACATTTCGTTCCAACCCACATTTCCTACCATGTGATCCACGTATTTTAGGCCAATTTCGGCGGGGCGATAGGCAGGATTCCACGACTTAAAACCTGGCAAGAAAACGCCTTTGTATTGACTTCTTTCCACAAAAATATGAACGGTATCCCCATACGTATGAATACCCGAACGTACCACTTTCCCAAACGCATCTTCTTCCACTACGGGTTCAAAATAGGGCTTTGCTCCACGGCGGACGGTTTCTTCAAACGAATAGTGTGCATCGTCCACCCACAAAGCGACCACTTTAATACCATCGCCGTGCTTGTCGAGGTGTTTCCCGATTTCGGTACCACCCTGAAGCGGCGACGTCAGCACCAATCGAATTTTATCTTGTACCAACACGTACGACTCACGGTCGCGAAGGCCCGTTTCTAAACCTGCATACGCCAAGGGTTGAAAACCAAAAGCTGTCTGAAAAAAATGGGCAGCTTGCTTGGAATTTCCGACATACAGCTCCACATAATCAGTCCCGTTGAGCGGCAAAAAATCGGTGGTTGCTTTTACTGCTTCTTCAAAATTTGCTACTACACTGTTCATATCTTTCTGATTTTTAGACTATTGAGCACTAAGTTTACGTTTGTTGATGAAGTGCAAAACATTTAATTGCTTTACTAATTATTATTTTACTTACAATTTTATAGACAATTATTTACAACGGCAAATTTCTTGTGAATTTTTAATGAACTTATCCATTAAATTTTGATGAAACCGAAACGACTACTTTTGTTCCATTTGGGCAAGTAGTATCTTCGCCCCAAAACAGCCGTCCCTCATTTTCTCCATGCGATATTTTGTTTCAGTTTTCAGCCTGATTGTCCTCTCAATTGTCACTTTTGCCCAATCCGCTCCTTTTAAACAAGACAGTGTCGTGTTTTTAGATGCAACTAGAAATCGGGCTATTCCTGTTGAGCTCTACCTTCCCAACTCGTTGAAAAAGGCCAAAGTGGTAATACTAAGCCACGGATACGGCTTCAATAAAGGGGGAGATAATCGAGCTTATTCTTATTTAACAGAAGCGTTGGCAGCATCGGGCTACGTCGTAGCAAGCATCCAACACGAGCTTCCTACAGATGATTTATTGCCTCTGACGGGGGTTCCTCAGGTAGTTCGGCGGCCAAATTGGGAGCGTGGTGCCACTAACATTCATTTTGTGTTAGGCGAGCTCAAAAAACGCCTTCCTCAGGCTGATTACCGACACGTAGCATTGATTGGGCATTCTAATGGGGGCGATATGTCGGTGCTTTTTGCTCATCAATACCCCAAATTAATCACCAAAGTGATTTCGTTGGATAATCGACGAATGCCATTTCCACGCACTCGTCGCCCACAAATTTACTCCTTGCGTTCGAGCGACCAACCCGCCGATGAGGGGGTACTACCAACTCCTGCTGAGCAAAAGAACTATGGTATAACAGTCATACCGCTTCCCAATACCATCCACAATAATATGGATGACAGCGCCAATGAAAGCCAACGGAAAGAAATCATTACTTATGTGTTGAGCTTTTTGAAGAATTGACCGTCGTTTTACAACGGTTTCGTCTGGTGTGTTACTTCGGCTAAGTAACCGATGGCATTAAAACGAAGTATCACTTTCTGCCCCTCTGATTTTTTGGTGATGTCGGTACAGTGAGTCCCTTTTTCAAAAAAATAGACGTAAAATTTTTGATCACGACCTCCTAGCTGATGAATATCGGGACGCCCCAGTAGCTGCCCCACTTCATCAATGTGCTTATTTAGGAGTTGTGATTCTATTTTTTTAAAATCTGCAAGCTGGTTTTTACGAATGCCTTCACAACCTCCACGGTCGCTGCGCCATTTTTTTAGGTCTAAATCGCCAATTCGGTCAGGAGCCGATGTACATCCTATCAGACTCAAAAACAAAGCGACTATCCAAAAACTATTTTTAATGATTTCCATTGGTCTTTTTTAATTAAAACTACGCTTTCTCATTTTGGTTTTCGTGGTTATGAGTGACCACGGTTTCGGTTGTGAGCAACCGAAAGCACATTCCGTGCAAGCGGTTATTCATAACCGCAGCCCGCTGCGAATTAAACCTCGGCGCAAGCTTTCGGTTGTGAGCAACCGAAAGCACATTCCGTGCAAGCGGTTACTCATTGTAGATTTACCTTTGCGAAATAATATTTGGTAATGAAGGAGTCAAACCGATTACTCAATGGTAACTAGATACTGA